>CAVPTO010000005.1:0-29778 GCA_963708675.1 uncultured Planctomycetota bacterium | reverse complement strand
CTCCGTTCGAGCGGACGGCCAAGATCGACGGCGACACATCGACGCCTGCCACGTCGAGCCCTACGGCTCGGGCGGCTTCGATGGCTCGGGCGGCAACTTCGGGGTGCACGTCGTCGGTGACGTCAGCAGCGGTGCCGCCGGTGCTGAGGTTAGCATTGCGACGGCAGAGAACCTTTGTGCCCGCGGTGGGAATCGACTGCGGCGTGTAGCCTTGTTCTTCGACGACGGCCAAGCCGATGGCATCGAGCGTGATCTTACTGAGCATGGTGGCGTGATCGTCGCCACGGCGGGGGTCGGTGTTCGTGATCGCGACAAGCTCGGCGATCGTGTGTTGCCCGTCGCCAATAACGTGGGCTGGCTCGCGATGCGCGGCCGCCACAATGCGTCCGCCGATCACAAGCACGCGGTAATCGTCGCCCGGGGCGAACCGCTCAACCAAAATGTACGAGCTCTCGGGCTGGCGGCCTCGTAGGCGGCCATCACCTGTTCGCGCGTCGAAAGATTCGTGGCGACGCCGCGGCCTTGGCTGCCGAACTGTGGCTTCACGACGACCGGCACGCCGATCTCTTCGGCAGCGACCCACGCGTCTTCGGCACTTTCGACGGCGCGGCCTTCCGGCACCGGCACGCCGACCGACCTGAGCAGGTCACGCGTCATCTCTTTGTCTTGAGCGATCTCTTCGGCAATGGCGCCGGTGCGATCGGTCTGCGCGGCGAGAATACGGCGCTGATTGCAGCCGTAGCCGAACTGCACGAGGCTGCCTTCGTTCAATCGACGCACGGGAATGCGGCGCGAACGGGCGGCATCGACAATGGCCTTCGTGCTCGGCCCGAGCGACACGCGATGATTCAGGTCGCGGAGCTTTTGGATCTCGGCTTTCACGTCGTACGGCGTGTCGTGGATCGCGGCCATGATCAGCTCGCGAGCCGCTTCCATCGTCGCCCGGCCGACTTCTTCTTCTTCGTATTCGATGACGACCTTGTAGTAGCCTTCGCCCAGCCACTCGCGCGCCTTGCCAAAGCCGACGTCGACGCCGGCCAGCGCCTGCATTTCGAGCGTGACGTGTTCGAGGATGTGCGCCAGGTAGGTGCCCGTTCTCAGACGCTCGAAGAACCCGCCGCGGTAACCGAGCCCGCATCGATGTTCGATCATCGTGGGGAGCCACGCCATGATGCGGTCGTTAAAACCGGGCATCTCGTGGCTCGGAGAATCCTTCCAAACACCCAAGTCGACCCACGCTTCGAGGACGGGAAAGTTCGCCCACATGTTCGGGCCGCGTAACGCCAAGACCTTACGGAATTCCATGAGAAGGAAGCTCTTTCGAATAACTTCGAGAAGATTGGAGGGTTAAAGACCCCGGTTGAGAGAAGGTTCGTGCCGTTTTGCGAATCTTGCGCCGACCGGGGCACAGCTCCACTCTCTGGTTACGGCTCGCACCGCCTGTAATGTTTGTCTCGACCGAACGACGTTGGTTCTGAAGGTTGCCTTCGACGGACGTGGCTAGTGCTGAGCACGAAATTCAAACTGTTTTGCACTCTTGCACACGCGATCGTGTCGAACTTCGCTCGTGCGGCAACTAAGGAAGTGTGCCTACGGGCTCGGCATCCGTGCCTTCCGACGTTTAGACGCCGGACGTCATCGGCCGGTCACCGCCAGACAGCGACCAACGCTGCCGGTGCGATCGACGAAGAAAGGCGTCGGCCACTCACGTTTCACCTGTCGTAATTCAAAGTGACGAAGTGTATGACATCGATTCGGCCTAACCGTTGCAAGGCGTCTACTGCCGACAGCCGAAGGTATCGACCAGATTGCAAGTTATATAAGATAAGCAACGCGCGAAGGAATGAAAGTATCGTGGGTTTGAAAAGGATGTAACGGGAAATGTTTGGATGGCAGCCGGGTGACGGCGGCCGATTTGGAGTTAACTCCTTTGGGCAAGAGCCTTTCTGCAAAACCGCTTCCCGACCGATGGGCTTCGGCAGTCGCCGCCCACCTCGAAACGGGCGAAATCGTGGTTGCCTGGCTCGAAGCCGACCTCGACCACAGCTTGCACTACCGCCCCGGTCTGGTGGTGCTTACCGACCGACGATTGCTGGTCCCAACCCTTTCCGGCCACGGCAATGACAATGGCAGAGGCCACAGCGATCACGACGAAATTGGCGGTTGGAGAAGCTGGCCTGTCGCCGACGTCGCCGAGCTGAAAGCTCGCGAGCAGAACGGCATCGGAGCCCTCGACCTGTTGGGCACCGCCAGCCGGTTGGCCTCGTGGCGATACTCGGGAGTCAAGGCGACGCATGCCCATCGCCTTGTCGCTCGGTTCCACGAGCTTCGCCGTGCCGGTCAGATCAACATCGAGCACGATGGCGCATCCGCACGATGGCGTTGAAGGCATTGGCGAGTCGGTTTGCCCCAGCTGCGGCGCGGTGCTCACGCCCGACGAGCCCGAATGCCTCGCCTGTACGCCCGTCGTGCGGTCGCTCTCGACTGCGAGCTTGTTTCGCCTGTGGCGATTTGCGAAGCCGCAACTTCGCATGATCGCGATCGGTGTGGCATTGATGTTCGCGAGCACGGCGGCGGGCTTGGTCCCTCCGTACCTGACGATGCCGCTCACCGATAACTTGCTCATTCCGTTGCAGCAGGCGATCCAAGGTCATACTTCGGCATCGTGTAGTGGTATATCGCGGACTCGCCGGCGCAGTCGATCTTATCGTGGTTGCTGTGCGTTGGGGAAAGAATTACATGTGCTCGCTTGGGTCAGCGAGCGCATTGCCGCCGACATGCGCAACCACCACCTATGCCCACCTGCAAAGCCTGTCGCTGGATTATTTCGGCGGCAAGCGCACCGGCGACATCATGTCGCGGATCGGCACCGATACCGACCGGATCTGTTTCTTCTTGTCGGTCAATCTGCTCGACTTCGCCTCCGACGTGATCATGATCCTGATGACGTCAGCCATCTTGGTGATTATCAATCCCTGGCTGGCGCTGGCCACGCTTTGCCCCTTTCCGATCATCGCCTGGATGATCCACCAGGTCCGCAGCAAGCTGGGGCGGGGCTTCGACCAGGGTGGCCGGGCGTGGGCCGAATTGACCAGCGTGCTGGCCGATACTATTCCCGGTGTCCGCGTCGTCAAAGCCTTTGCCCAGGAAAACCGCGAGATCGAGCGGTTCCGCCGCAGCAACGACCACGTGCTGGTGGCCAACGATCGCGTCAATCGCACCTGGTCGTTTTTTGGACCGATGGTCACGCTGCTCACCGAAGGCGGCCTGTTGATCATCTGGGCCTCGGGCGTCTATCTCGTCAGTCAGGATACGATCACGGTCGGTACGCTCACGGCGTTTTTGGCCTATATCAGCCGTTTCTATAGCCGCTTGGAATCGATGAGCCGCATGGTGGCAGCCACGCAGCGCGCCGCCGCGAGCGCACAGCGTGTCTTCGAAGTGCTCGATCGCGTGCCCAGCGTGCCCGAACCGACACGCCCGGTGCATCCGTCGGCCGGCTGCGCGGCGAGATCGAGATTCGCAACGTCGGCTTCAAATACGGCAACCGGGCCGTGCTCGAAAATATCAACCTCGACATTCGACCCGGCGAAATGATCGGGCTTGTTGGTCCCAGCGGATCGGGCAAAAGCACGTTGGCCAACCTGGTCTGCCGCTTCTACGATGTGACGTAGGGTTCGATTCTGGTCGACGGCATTGACGTACGGTCGTTCCCGGTCGCCGAATTTCGCCGCAACATCGGCCTCGTGCTGCAAGAACCGTTCTTGTTCTTTGGATCGGTTGCCGAGAACATCGCCTACGGTCGCCCCGATGCCTCGCGCCACGAAATCATCGCCGCGGCCCGAGCCGCACGGGCCCATGAATTCATCCTGCGACTGCCCGACGGCTACGATTCGGCCGTCGGCGAACGCGGGCAGCCGCTCTCGGGAGGCGAACGTCAACGAATTCTCGATCGCGCGGCACCTGTTGATCGACCCCGCCATCTTGATTCTGGACGAAGCGACGTCCGCAGTAGACACCGAAACCGAACGCGAGATCCAAGAGGCACTCGACAATCTGCAAAGGCCGCATCCACGATCGCTATCGCCCACCGGCTGAGCACGCTGACGCAGGCCGATCGGTTTGGTCGTGATGGAACGGGGCCGCATCGTCGAAGTCAAGAGCCCACGGCGAGACTTGCTTCAGACGCCCGACGGTCCATCTTGTTCGGCGTCTGCAGCCAGGCACAACTCGAATTGGCACAGGCATAATACTTGTTTAGCCGGCGAGCTTGCTCGCGCGCTGCGAGAACACTATGGCCACCGACATTTCAACCCGCCCCGAGATGCCGAACTTTCGGACTGCAGCACGACGCCTCGGGGTCGCCTCGTGCTGATCGATGCCGAGGGGCAGCGCATGTCGGGCGTCGAGCCGGTGCGATCGTTTCCGATTTCCGATCCGCTGCATTTCATTTCGATCATCGACACCGATGGCCGCGAACTCGTATCGATCGAGAATCTTGCCGACGTACCGCAGGCGACACGTAAGGTGCTCGAAGAAGACCTCGTGCGTCGCGAGTTCATGCCCATCATCGAGCACATCGGGCGCGTCAGTTCCGGGGCCGACCCGTCGGAGTGGCATGTCGACACCGATCGTGGCCGCACGCGGTTCCTCGTGAAGAACGAAGAAGACATTCGCCGTATCAGTTGCGACGCGCGTGCTCATCGTCGACGACCACGGCGTGCGATTTTCGATTCCCGACACACGGAAATTGGACATCGCCAGTCGCCGGTTGTTGAAGCGCTATCTGTAACGGCTAACCATCAATCGGCAATCATGTCGATTTAATCCGCCGGCAGCGCGTGCAAATCCGCGCGTTGCTTCTCATACGTCTCGCTGAACGCAAGCGCCTCGGCATCGGGCTCAACACCCCAGAGCTTACATGCGGCGCGATAGAGCTCGGGCCACCAGTTGCGGTGCTCGGTGAGGCCCTTCGTCCTTCCAGTGGCCCCAGTCGCTCAGCACCTTGCTCCAGCATTGGTCGCCGTAGCTCGACGCGCTTCCTGCGGCGCTGGGCATGTCGGCGACGTACCAGTCGCGGCCGATGCGCGCGTGCAGCACCTCGTCGGCCCAGTCGAAGTCCTGGAACGTCGCGGAGAGCGGATCGCTGCGAGCCTGCGCCGACTTCCCACTCGAAGCGCTTGCCGGTCTTCGGCATCAGGCCCTGCTCGATGAAATAGAGCACGGCGTGGCGCTCCTTGGGCGTGAGCTGCGTGTTGAGCGCGCGCGACCAGGTGGAGTTGACCATGACCAGCTTGCGGCCCAGTCGAGGCCCAGGCTGACGAAGCCGACCTCGCCCATCATGGCGTGGCGCGCCTCGTCCCAGAGCTGGCGCGTCATGTCGCGGTAATAGTCCCACGGCTTGCCCTTGCGTCTCGGTAGATGATGCTGGCCATCATCTCGGGCACGTCGATTTCGCGCAGCCGCTTGTAGAACATCATCAGCATCTTGGCTCGGCCGGCTTGCGTCTCGTCGTAGAGAAACACCTCGGCGTTCACGCCCATGTTGTAGGGATCGGGGAAGCGCTCGTCGCGCTTCGGCATCGCCGTCGTAGACGTAGGGCTTGGCGGAGTAGTGCCGCACGCTCGGCTCGTGATCCTCTGCGTCCGCGCCTTCGAGCGACCCGCGGCGTGCGAAGACAATTTCCAGCGATGCCGCACCAAACAGTCATTGCTTGCCGCGCGTTGTCATCGACCAGTGACGTGACCGCTGCCCGCCGAAGTTCAACATGTCGTCGAGCTCGAGCAGCGGCAAAGCGGCACACGCGCACGCTCGGCGCGTCGACCAACAAGTTGGTGTCGGCCCGATGGCGCTCGAGCGCAGCGATCAAGGCTGGCACCGCGTGCTCGTAGATGCCAACCATTAGTTCGGCCGTCGTCGGCGCGGCGAGGATTTCGTCGAAGAATGCTTCCAAGGCCGGGTGCGGAACGTCGTCCAAACCCAACGGCGGCTCGCGCATCTCGGTCACGCGTTTGCGAAGCGCCGCCACGTGCTCGGCACAAGTAGGCATGATGCGAGAACGCGGTCTTGAGTTCGTAAATTGGCTCGGCAGTAATGCGCGATGTGAAGATTTGATGTAGCCGCTTCAACGAGTAGTGATATCGCTTGAGTCGCGTGACGCACTGCTCGATGGACAGGCCCGGCCTCGCTGCCTCGGCAACCGTGCAAAGTCCGGCGACCTGCGGCAAGTTGCGATGCGATTGATATTGTTCGAGCGGACGAATCCAGCGATCTTCATCTTCGCGAATCATGAGACAGGCCTCGTCTTCTTGGCGGTGAGCGGCGCGTTCATGCTACACTCGATGATCGGTGGGGCAAACATTCCTGTTTGCCCAGTCGTAGCAACGGACGAGGCAAACAAGAATGTTTGCCCCACCATTTCATGCACGAGCAGGTTGACGAAGCGGCGACAGTTTGGAAGCAGCTCGAGGCGTGCCTCAAGGCATTTCGCGAGTCGTGGGATGGCGTCGACTCGCCGCCGCCGCTATCGCCGCATTTGCCCGACGCTCCGCCTGAGATGCGACGACTTGCCGCGGTCGAGTTGGTGAAGCTCGACATGAATCGCCGTTGGCCCCGTGCCGAATGGCAAAAGACGCTTGAGACTTATCTCAAGGAACTTCCCGAGCTGGCAACCGATGGCGTCGTCGCGCCGGACCTGATCTTCGAAGAGTACCAAGTCCGCCGGCGTCGTGGCGAAACGGTTCCGCACGACGAGTATCGGCGGCGCTTTCCGCAACAAGCGTCGTCGATCGATTCGATTCTTTCATCCGAGGACCGCAACACAACCACGTCGCTAGCCGAGATTGCCAAGGTCGCGACGAAGTTCGAGGCCGGGCAAAGTGTTGACGATTTCGACCTGCTCGTGCCTCTGGGTTCGGGAAGTTTCGCAAGCGTGTTTCTCGCGAGGCAGCGATCGCTGGGGCGGATGGTGGCGCTGAAGATATCGGCCGACCGCGGCATCGAATCGCAAACGCTCGCGCAGCTCGACCATCCTTATATCGTGCGCGTGTACGACGAGCGGCGGCTGCCGGAGCGGCATCTGCATCTGATGTATATGCAGTACGTTGCCGGAGGAACGTTGCGAGACGTTGCCGACCGTGTCGCGCGTACTCCGCCGGTGCTGCGATCGGGTAAGTTGTTGCTGGATTCGGTTGACGAGGCGTTAGAGAAGGCGGGACAATCGCCACCGAACGACTCGCGCAGCCGACAGAGCCTTGCACAGCTGAGCTGGCCCGAGGCCGTGTGCTGGTTAGGCGCACGCGTTGCGGCCGCGCTCGAACATGCGCACTCGCATGGTGTGTTGCATCGCGATTTGAAGCCAGCCAATGTGCTGTTGGCGGCCGACGGCAGTCCGAAGCTCGCCGACTTTAACGTCAGCAGTTGTTCCGAAGTTCCTGGCGCGACGGCCGAGGCGTTCTTCGGTGGCAGCTTGGCCTACATGTCGCCCGAGCAGATGGACGCTGCCATGGGCGCGGTCGAAGGCCGAGCGCCATCGCTGGATGAACGCAGCGACGTGTACTCGCTCGGCATTCTGTTGTGGGAGTTGCTCGAAGGTCGACGCCCGTTTTACGACGACGCGTTCTTCAGCTTCTCGCCGATGGGAATGAAGACGATGGCCGCCCGTCGCAAGCAGGGACTCCACGCGCACGTGCCGTGTCGCGCTTGCCAAGCGACTGTCCGTCCGGTTTGGTCGAAGTGTTGATGCACTGCCTCGAACCTTCGCCGGGATTGCGTCCCGCGTCGGCGTCGGCCGTGCGCCGACAACTCGACTTGTGCCTTCGTCCCGAGGTGCAAGTCTTATTGCGCCCGCTGCGAAAAAGTTGGATTCCCGCGCTGCGTGGCACATCCTTTGCCGATGATGCTCATCGGTGGCCTCGCGCCGAACATCATCGGCAGCGTGATGAACATCACGTACAACGAGCACGAGATCATCGGGCAACTTGCCGACGAGCGCATCCCCGCCATCTTCCAAGCGCAACTGCTGACGATCAATCCGATGGCTTACGCGATCGGGATCGCCATGATGATCGTCATCGCGTGGCCTGTGCTGCGCGGCACAGCAGCGCGCCGATGAAGGCGTCACCGATGGAAGGCTTGTCGACTGGCGACGTCGCTCGCTGTGGTTGGGCGATTACGTCGCGTGGATTAGCGGCGCCGAATGGGTCATTTGGGCCTGATCTTTCCGGCTTGGCTCGAACTTTCGCTTGGCACAGCGACCGGGTTGAGCAGCACGCAGTGGATCCACTTCGTGGCGTCGCAGTCGGTGTGCGGGCTGATTGCTTCGACGATGGCGTTCTTTTTGGTGACGCTTTACTCGGTCGAAGTGCTGACACCGGTGCTGATCGAAACCGATCAAGACGACGAGACGATGCGTCAATCGCTCGAACGCTTGTCGGGTCGCACAGGCATGTACACGTTCCTTTCGCTCGCTGCGATTCCTGTGGCGCTCGTGGTGATGCCGCTGGTGCGCACCGAGAGCCGCATGGCATTTTTGGTGCTGGGGCTGGTGGGATTGGTCGCTACGCGACTCGCCTTCGTGCTGGGCGCCGCATCCAAAGCGCTGGCGATGCGCTGCAAGTCGCCGTGAGTGTCGAGGACTTGGTCGGCGGCACCGAGACAACCGACTCGCTGCGATTGCGGCGGAGTCGGTCCGACGGTATGCGTCGTACTCAACGATGACGGCATCCATCGCCGCTTGCGGTTTCGCGCGTTGTTCATTGAGAAACGCGCGAAACCGCAAGCGGTGAAGCAGCGTTAGTGACTCGATTGACGTCGAATCACCTGAGGCCAATCACTTAAACAGCGATTGCATCTGTTCGAGAATCCATTCGTATTGCCAGACCATCGTGCCGATCAGCGCGACGAGAATGAGAAACACGATCCACACGAGGAACCCGCCGACGTTGGCCATCTCCTCGGGTTCGACCTCCCACTCCTCGTCCGAGTTCGGCGGCGGAGGCGAAGCAACTTCGGCCACTGCGGCTCGCCACCGATGTACGTTTCGCCCGAGATCGGCTCGCTGACGTTCGACAACGTGCCCGGCGCCCATGGATCGGTGCCGATCGGCCTTGTATCCCATGACGAGACGTTCGATGTGTCTGTTACTTGCGGGGATGGCGTGTTGAACGGGTGCAGGATGACAACGGAGTCGGTCGACCTGTTGGACGATGTGACGACCGAACGCTGTGCGACGCAGGTTGAGGTATTACCGGCTTGGAGACGGGCGAAGGTTTCGGAGGCGTGGTGGTCGCCGTTGTCGGTTTCGTCGCGACGGGTTTCGTCACCACAGTTGCTGCGACCGCGGGAGCGGCAGGCTTTGCAGCGCCGTTTCTCGTCGCACTATTCGCCGTCGCGATCGCTATTGGTCGTCGCACTATTAATTGTCGTACTGTTCGTTGGCGGAATGGCAACCGCGGCCGATGGCTCGACCGCTTCGCTGGCTGGAATCTTGACGACCGTCTGACATTGCGGACAGCGCGGCCCGACCGGCCAAGCCCGCCGGGGCTTTCAACTTTCGCCCGCATTTGGGGCAATCGACGGTAATGGTCTGAGACTGAGACACGATTCGTCCGCCGCCGCGTTTATCCAGTATAGCCTTCAATGATCGCGGCGATGCGGTCGCCGAATGCCCTGTCGACACGCCGGCCCAAGACCGTCGTCGGGAAAAGACTTGCGGCTACGCGACGGCGCCCGCCTGACGGCACCGATCGCTGGAACCCTCACAGCACAACTATTCTACGCGCCCCAACCGCCTCCGCCGGGCGTCTCGATGAGAAGTTGGTCGCCGCGTTTCGCTCGAAATTGTACCAAACCTGGAAGCGTTTCGACGGATCCATCGGCACGCAGGAGCAAGTTCCTCCCCGTCGTTCCCGAGCCGCCGCCGTGCAATCCATAAGGGGCATAATTGCCGCGCCGCTGCGATACCACCGAGACTTCCAGATCCTTGAGGAACTCGATCCGGCGGACCACGCCGTCGCCGCCTCGATGTTGTCCCGCGCCGCCCGAGCCGGGCCGAATGGAGAATTCGCGGACGCGGACGGGATAGCGGCGTTCGAGCACCTCGGGATCGGTGAGCCGGGTGTTGGTCATGTGCGAGTGGACTGCGTCGGCCCCGGCAGCCGTGGGCGTGGCCCCGCAGCCGCCGCAGATCGTTTCGTAGTAGCCGAAAGTCTCGTCGCCAAACAACAGGTTGTTCATCGTGCCCTGGCTGGCAGCCGCCAGCCGCAATGCGCCGAGGAGCACGTCGACGACGCGTTGCGAAGTCTCGACGTTTCCGCCGACGACGGCCGCGCATTCCGCGGGGTCGTCGTGGCGGGCGGATTCAACAGGCACTCGGGCAGCACGATGCGCGACCGGCGCCAGAACACCCTGGTTGAGCGGAATCTCTTCGTCAATCAGGCACCGCAGGCAGTACATCACCGCCGCCGTGACGATGGCGGGCTTGGCATTGAGGTTGCCGGGCACGACTGGGCCGGTGCCGGTGAAGTCGAAGACGTGCGGTATCCATCGTTTCGATGCGTGATTGTGACGACTGATTCGGCGAGCCGCTCGTCCATGATCGGCGAAGCGATAGCGGCCATCGGCAAGTTTGCGCAGCGCCTGCCGCATCTTCCGCTCGGCGGCGTCTTGAATGTGTCCCATGTAGCGCTTCGACGATCGGCCAGCGAGTAACGCTCGACCAATCGTCTGCAGGTCGCGAGCCCCTTGCCGATTGGCTGCGACTTGGGCGGCGATATCGGCCAGGTTGTCGGCCACGGCGCGGTGGGATAAGGCGGTTCGAGTAGGCAGAGTCTCCAGTTCGTCGAGCCGCGGCTGGCCGGCCGCAAAGAGTTTGAAGTTGCGGATCAGCACGCCTTCTTCGGCCAGAGTTCTTCGAGAAGGCGGGCATCGAGCCGGGCACGATGCCGCCGATCTCCGCGTGATGGGCGCGGCTGGCGGTGAAGAACAGCAGGCTGCCGTCGCGCGGATCGTGCACCGGCGTCACGACTGTCACGTCGGGCAAGTGCGAGCCGCCGCGATAGGGATCGTTGGTGACGAACACATCGCCGGGTCGCGATCGCGGGATTGTCGGCGATGATGCCGCGAACCGTCTCGCCCATTGCACCCAAGTGGACGGGGATATGCGGGGCATTGACGACCAGTTCGCCCGCCGCCGTGAAGACCGCGCAACTGAAATCGAGTCGCTCCTTGACATTCACGCTGCGACGCCGTGTTCCGCAGCGTGATGCCCATCTGCTCGGCGATGCCGGCGAAGCGGTTGTTGAAGATTTCGAGCGTGACCGGATCGGCTTCTTTCATTGGGTGCAATGCCTTCACTGCGGTCGGGGTGCTCGGTTGAACGATCATACGCGCTGCCGTTGGAAGGCAGCACCCGGATTGTCGCCACCACGGATATCAATAGTTCAGCGCCTTCCAGCCGGGATCGATCACCGTGGTCGAGGTCGGCTCGCAAATGATCGCCGGGCCGGAGATGTGATCGCCCGGTCGCAGTTGTTCGCGGATGAAACATGCCGGTTGCGAGCGTCGGCCGCCGAACCATGTTTGAACGACATGATCACGCTGTCGGATTGCTCTGAGCGCGGCACGCGTCATCTTTGGCCGGCGCCTCGGCGCTTCCCGCTCCGTCGTGCCGATAACTTCAATCCGCGCCGCGACGATCTCCAAGGGACGGCTTTCGTGGACGTAGCCATAGAGTTGCCGGTGTTCGGCCTCAGAAGGCCGCGGCATTGCCCTCTCGCGGTTCGGCGATGGTCCAGCGACGGCATCGAGCCACGATAACGCAGATCGAGCGAGTCGTCGGCACTGATCGATGTTCTGCGGCGGATGCCTTCGGTCAATACTTCTTGCGAGCCTCGTTGACCGGCGAATTGTTGGACGGACCGTCATTTCTCTACACCGCTTCCGAATAGGCTCATGCCGCCGACGCGCGCGTGGCGCGTGACATCCGCCAGGCCGATGCCGTAGGCGCTAAGATGCCGGCGTCGGGATGCAAGAGAATCTTTCCCATACCCAATTCGCTGGCCACCGCGCAGGCGTGCTGCCCGGCCGCCGCGCCGAAGGCTACCAGCATGTAGTCGCGTGGGTCGCACCCTTTGGCGAGCGATATCGAACGGATCGCCTGGGCCATGTGCGAGTTCACGACCCGCAGGCAGCCCTCGGCCAGCTCGTGAGGCTCGTAGCGGATGCCGCTGGCCGCGGCGATCTCTTCGACAAGCGCGTCGAGCCGCACTTCGACGGCACGGAGATCGAGCGGGAAGGGAAAATGCTCGGCGAGAATCTTCCCGAGATAGAAATTGATGTCGGTGATCGTCAACGGGCCGCCGCGCCCATAGCAGGCCGGGCCGGGCCGGCGCCGGCGCTTTCCGGCCCGACGACCAGTTTCACGCCGTCGAAGCGGCAGATCGACCCGCCGCCCGCCGCCACGGTTTCAATAGCCATCATCGGGGCCACGATCCGCACGCCCGCTTTCACCGTCTCGAATTCGCGCTCGTAGCCGCCACCATCGCTACGTCGAAGCGGGCCACGTCGGTGCTGGTGCCGCCCATATCGAAGCCGATCGCCCGATCGAATCCAGCCGCGCGAGCGACACGAGAAAAGCCGACCACGCCGCCCGCCGGACCCGACAGGATGCTATCCTTGCCGATGAATTGTTCGGCGACGACCAGCCCGCCGGCCGAGGTCAGCAATCGCAGCTTGAGCCGCGCCAAGCGCAACGCCGGAGTCGATCGACATAGCCGCGCAGCACGGGATTTAGGTAGGCGTCGACGACCGTCGTATCGCCGCGGGCGACGATCTTGACCAGTGGCGCGACACGGCTGCTAAGGCTTATCTCGCTCGAAGCCAAGTTCGCTCGGCAATGCGGCCGACAAGCTCTTCGTGCTTGGATCGACATGAGGCATTCAAGAGGCAAATCGCCAGCGACTCGATGCCTTTGGCCGCGAGTTGCGTCAAGCTTTCGCGAATGGCGGCTTCATCGGGAGCTTGCAGCACTTCGCCATCGGCGGCGACGCGTTCATCGATCTCGACAACCTCAGAGAACAGCGGCTCGGGTTTGCGAATGGCGAGATCGAACAGACGCGGACGATTCTGATAGCCGATGCGCAGGATGTCGGCGAACCCGCGCGTGGTGATGAAGGCTGTTCGTGCGCCGGTGCGCGTGAGCAGGGCGTTCGTGCCGCGCGTCGTCCCCAAACGCACGACCGAGCGCGGGATTGGTTCGTCGAGCCGTAGGCCGAGCAGGTAACGAATCGCGAGCACGGGAGCTTCTTCGCCGCCGGACAACTCGTATGCGTGCTCTGCGGTCGGTGCGATCGACAGCGACGACGCAAGTTCGAGTTCGCCCGTCGCGCGATCGAAGCGATTCACCCAAGAATCGGCGACGCATTGCCCTTCGGCGTTCAGCAATCGGAATTCGTAGCCTTGCCAGAAGTTGTCAGGATCGGCCGAGCGCGCGGCGTCAACGATGCGATCGACCGTCGAGCTTGCGGTGACCGCGCCTTTGGTGACGGCCGAGCTGAGGACCTTGTGGCGCTGAGCGGCGCGTGACCGCGGCGCAGGAAGCAATCGGTGAACGTCCCGCCGACGTCGATCCAGAATTCGGGGAACATTGACTTAGTCGGCCGCTCGATCGCCAGCTAAAGCTGGCGGCTAAGAGACGTCATTTTCCGCCCAGCGAAATTAAATGCGAAACGGTGCGAAGATACAAACGGCCGCCCGCCACGGCAGGCGTGCTGTGACTGTGCTCGCCGAGTTCGTTCTGTGCGACCATCGCATACTTCGGTGACGCGGCGAGCACCGACACAGTGCCATCTTCAGCGATGCAATAGAGATGCTTGTCGATGATCACCGGCGAGCCCGAATAGTTGCCGCCGACGCGCATCGCGCCAATGTTGCTTGCCCGTGGCGGCGTCGACGCAACTGACAATGCCTTTGTCGCTCCACAAGAACAGCAGCTTGTCCTTCGCCACCAACGTTGGCACGTACGGCGCCATCTCGGTGATCTTATACGCCAACGTCGGCTTCGATCCCGGCTTCACCGCAGCGACATAGCTGCCGCCTCCGCCCGAGCCCGTAGTGCCGAAGATCAATCCCGCAGCAACGATCGGCGAGCTGACCGATCGCTTGTCGAGCACTCCGAGCTCCCAATTCACTTTCCCGGTTTGCGGGTTAAGGCTCGAGATGCCATGCGCCTGGCTGTTGAAAATCAACTCGGGCTTGCCGGCGCGATTGAAGTACACGCAAGGCGTCGAGTAGCTGACGACCGCGTTCTCGCGCTTCGGTGCGCCATCGTTCACGACCGTCGGCGCAATCGAGCGCGACGAGAAAACTGTCGCCATTGGCGCTTGGGTCGTCTTTCGTCGGACCATCCTGATCGTTGGCGAGAATCACCATGTCGTCGAACACGACCGGGCTGCTTCCCGTGCTGTGCTGACTCACAACGGGCCAAGGTTCACCTTCCACACGTCTTTGCCGTCGTGATCGATCGCCATGACGATGTACTCGTCGGGCGCGGAGAACGTGATGTAAACGTGCTGCTTATCGATCGCCGGTGCTCGACGACGCGAAACTGTTCTTCAGATGCTTGTGATGCACGCTCGACGGGAATCGGCGTTCCCAGATCACGCCGCCGTTCGACGTGTCGAGACAAAGCACGACGCGCTCGGCCGTCTCTTCTGCCGCGCTCGTGACGTATACACGGTTGTTCCAAATCACCGGCGACGAATGTCCGACGCCTGGCAACTCGACCCGCCAGTGGTAATCGGCCTCGGTCCACTTGGTCGGAATGTTCTTCGCGAGGCTGACGCCGGTGCCGTTGGGGCCGCGGAACCTGGTCCATTCTTGCTCCTCGGGCGTAACGGGGCCCGCGCCGAGCAATACCGGCAACGCGAGCACGAACATCGCATGAGCGAATCGACGCATGAGCTTCGGCACCTCAGTGAATGCAACGACCCCTCAACCTCTCATCAAACGATATTATCCGAGCCGCAGGGCCGCCGCCACGGTTGAGGCCATATCTGCAAAAACGACCCGGCCGGGTGCGTTTCTCGTGACGCGGGAGGTAGAATTGGCTTTCGGATCGAGGGATGAAAATCATGGTCACATCGCAACTCGAAATGATTCAGCGCGAGTTGGAGCAGCTTCCACCTGAAAAGCTCCGAGTGGTCGCCGCGTTGCTGAGTCGTTTGATTTCTGAGGACGATGGCCGAGGCATCGAACGGAAGCCGGATGTTTGTGGCGGAGAGCCGTGCATCGTGCGGACACGCATTCCGGTATGGGTTCTCGAAGAAACGCGTCGCCAAGGCGCAACTGACGGAGAGATGCTCAGAGCGTATCCGACCCTGACGGCCGATGACTTGATGAACGCATGGACGTTCGTTGAATTGCATCGCGAGGAAATCGAATCGCAGATTCGCGAGAATCAGGACGCTTAGCATTGGCCTCTCTGTACTCGAACGAAAACTTCCCCCAGCCGGCGGTCGAGGCGCTGACGGCAGCTCGGTCATGATGTTTTGACCGTGCTCGAAGCGGGGAACGCGGTCAGCGTATTTCCGACCGCGATGTTCTCGTGTTTGCTAAAGAGCATCGACGTGCGGTGGTGACAATGAATCGAAGGCATTTTGTTGCGTTGCATTTGGAGTCGGCCGATCACTTTGGGATGATCGTATGTACGGTCGACCGAGATTACGCCGCGCTTGCGATCAGAATCGATCAACAGGTGCGCAACTTCGAAACTCTTGAAGGCCAATTGATTCGCATTCAACGCCCTAACACGTGAGTGGCTTGCCCATGTATCGCCTCGCGTCCGGATTTGCATTTATTCTCGCTGCGATTCCGGCGATCGCCGTCGCGGCAACAATCGACCCTACCGTGGCCGACGTGTCGTATGGTCAGCACGATCATCAGCGGATGGATGTTTACTTGCCGGCCGAGGGCGAAGGGCCGTTCCCTGTGATGCTTTGGTTCGGCGGCATTTGGAAGCCGGCGAAACATCCCGCGAACCTCAAAGGTCTCGGCGAAGCAGGGATTGCGGTCGTCGCCGTGCAAACGCGGACGATGACCGACGCAATGGAAGACGACGTCGAGGTGCCAATCTCGTACGTCGCCGAAGATGCTTGCCGGGCGGTGCAATTCGTTCGTCGCAACGCGGCGAAGTGGAAACTCGACCCGAAACGCATTGGCGTCGGCGGCGGATCGCAAGGCGCAGTTGCCGGCGCTGTATGTCGCGACGGCCGGTGAGAAGGCCGACAAGAAATCGAGCGACGCAGTCGAACGCACGTCGAGCAAAGTCACGTGCGTCGTCGCCCATCGTTGTCAGCCGAGCATCGATCCCAAGCGAATGCAGCAGTGGGTGCCAGGCGTCGAGTGGGGTGCGCGGCGCTTGGCTGTTCGTTCGCAGAGTCGCTGAAGCGTCGCGAGGAACTGCTACCGATCATCGCGCAGTGGTCGCCGGACCATCTGCTGCATCACGGCACGCCGCCGATCTATTTTCAGAACGAGTGGGGCCTGACGAAGCCCGAGGAAATTGCCGAGATGAATTACAAGGTTCATTCGCCGGCTTGGGCGGTGGGTTTTCGTCGCTTGGCCGAGGCCGCCGACGTCGAGTGCTATACGAAGTACCTCGGCCACCCCAGTGACGAATATGACGACATGTGGGACTTTGCTATCGCGAAGCTGAAGGAACAGAAGGATGGAGGCTGACAGAGTTATTAGCTTGGCGCTGCGAATCGATACGGCCAGCGGCGGGGTCAGAGACCCGCGCCGAGCGCGTCCGGACGGCCGTCCGTGGGCTTTGCGTCGCGAATCGGTACGGTTTGTGCTCTTCTCCGCACACCCTATGATTCAGTAGAGCCAATCTTCGCGGAGCATGAAGCGTGCGTACTTTCCACTGTACCTGCGGCAACACCATTTTTTTCGACAATAGCGTGTGTCTCGCTTGCGGCAAGGAGGTCGGCTGGTGCCCGGCCTGCGACGAGATGACCACGCTCGTGGCACAAGCCGACGGCAAGCTGCGCTGCGGACATGACCACTGTGTGCGCGGAATTGGTCAAGTGCTTGAACTATGCGACGCACAATGTTTGCAATCGATGTTTGCGGGCCGAGGACGCAACCGCCCCCGAGCCGTTGTGCGATTGCTGCCGATTCAATGACACGATCCCCGACCTGTCGGTGCCAGGCAACGCGAAGAAGTGGTACGCGCTGGAAGCTGCGAAGCGACGGCTGTTCTATGGCATGAACATGCTGCACCTGCCCTACGGCGCTCAAGGCGACGGCATCGAACCGCCACTGAGTTTCGACTTCAAAGCCGACGTCATCCCGCCAGGCGATTTCTGGCGCTCCGTCGGCAAAGGCGAAAAAGTTTACACAGGTCACGCCAACGGCCGCATCACGATTAACATTCGCGAAGCCGACGAAGTCGAGCGCGAGAAGCTGCGTGTCGACATGGGTGAATCGCAACGCACGCTCATCGGCCACTTTCGTCACGAGGTCGGTCACTACTTCTGGGACGTGCTCGTCAAAGGCCGTTGCGAAGACAAGTGCATCGCGGTCTTCGGCGATCACAACAATCCGACGTATGCCGAGGCGCTCGATCGCCATTACAAGGAAGGTCCGCCAGCCGACTGGCAACTGAACTACATCAGCGCTTATGCCACGATGCATCCGTGGGAGGACTTCGCCGAAACTTGGGCCGCTTACCTGGACATGGTGAGCGTGCTTGATACGGCTCACAATGCCGGGTTCGTCGATGGGATGCTCATGGAAGGGGCCGAAGTCGAGAAGATGATCGAGCACTATCAAGAGCTCGGCATTGCGCTCAACGAGTTCAACCGCGCCATGGGGCTGTTGGACGTTGTGCCCGAGGTATTTGTTCAGCCAGTCGTCGACAAGCTGAAGTTCGTGCACAAGCTGATTCAATCAGCCCGCGACTACAAGCCCTTGCCGCCAGCTCCGCCCGAGCAAGTTCCGAGCCCGCCGGCGCCGCCGACTCCACCCGTCGCGAACGTGCCGCCGGTTGCGAACGTGCAAGCGCCCGTGACGCCGAATCCTCCGGTCGCTAACGCTCCCGGCTCGCCCGCAGTGAGTAATCCGATCAACAATCCGCCTGCGCCCGCGCCCGCTGCGCCGGAGATCAACGACGTGGCGGAAGTTCGCGAGCCAGTCGCGACTTGAGATCGCTGAGAACGTCGGCGTACTTCGGATCGGCGACCAAATTCTCCATCTCGTGCGGATCATTTTGCTCGTCGAAGAGCACCGCTCCAGCTGCGCCGTCTTCCCAATCGCTGTACCGCCAGCGGTCGGTGCGAATCGAGCGTCCGAACTGTCCGCTGTACTTCACGGTCAACCCCGCATGACTCCATGCGGTGTTCGGATCGTTCACGAGCGGCATCAAGCTGTGTCCTTCGAGGTCGCTCGGCACCGAGAAGCCGCAAGCTTCGACGAGCGTCGGGTACACATCGAGCAACTGCACCGGCTTCTCGCAAACTTTTCCATTGCCAGCGGCGCCGGGGACACGAATCACAAGCGGCACGCGCGCTCCTACTTCGAACAACGAGCCGTGCTTCGACCACTTCCCTTTCTCGCCGAGGTGGTAGCCATGGTCGCCGAAGAACACGACGACCGTGTTGTCAGCCAACTTCAAGCTATCCAGCGCATCGAGCACGCGACCGACGTTCCAATCGGTCCATGAGCAACTGGCTCGATAGGGGCGAATCATTTCGCGGGCCGCCTCGGGCGAAGCATCGCGATTGATGAATAGGTCGCCATTTCGCAAGGGAATCGAGGCCGCAGGAAAACCTTCGGGCACGGTCGGTCGCGGTTGGAAGTCTGGCGGCAACGCGATCTTCGAGGCGTCGTAAAGATCGTAGAACTTCTGCGGCGCCGTCGGTGGGCTGTGCGGCTTATGAAAACCTACTGCAATGAAGAATTGCTGGTCTTTGTACTTTTCCAACAGCGCGATACCCGACTCGGCCGTGTGATAGTCGATGTGCGATTGCCCATCGCCTTCGAGCACCACGGCTCGGTCGCTCTTCTCGGGGTCTTGCTTTGATTTCTTTTTCGCCTTCGCCGGGGCGGCAACGAACGTCGCCTGAATGCGTCCGCGATCGTCGGCACTTGCCGCCTTTTGATCGTCAGTGGCCCTTTGCTTGCCCGGCACCGGCTTCACCGTCTCGGTCCACGAGTCCGGATCGTCGATGCCTCCGTGATAGATCTTTCCCGTTGCGGCCGTGATGTAGCCGTGGTTCTTGAAGAACTGCGGCAGCGTCACCCAATCGGGATGCGTCTCGCGGAACGCGCCCTCGTTGTCGAGCACGCCGGTCGTTGTGGGATAGCGGCCCGTGAGCATTGATGATCGCGATGGATTGCACAGCGGGAACTGGCAATACGCGCGGTTGAATTGCACGGCCGACTTCGCGAACTTGTCGACGTTCGGCGTCACCATGTCGGGAGTGCCGTAGCAAGCGAGGCTCGCGTTCCAATCGTCGGTTGCGATGAACAGAACGTTCAGCTTCGGCGCGGCGGTCGCGCGTGACGCATCGACTAACGACAGAGCAACCGCGAAGAGGCAAGCACACTTGACGTGCGAAGCAAACGTGGCGAGCGAGCGCATGAGGATGTCTCAAGGTGAAACGAAGGTGGCGTGAACCTCACCATTGTTTCTTGCCGCGAGACGCGTCGCAACTTTATCCGTTGCGATATAGCACGATGCACCACAGAGCGCGAAACCCATCGCGCCACGTGATCTTCTTCCCTTCGGCGTAGGTGCGCCCTTGATAACTCACGGGACGCTCGAAGATTCGAACGCCGGGCAGCCTCGCGACTTTGGCCGTCAGTTCGGGTTCGATGCCGAATCGGTTCTGCGCAGCCGCGGTGCGATCTGCTGAATCACGTCGCGACGAAACGCCTTGTAACACGTTTCCATGTCGGTCAGATTCAGGTTCGTCATCATGTTGCTGAACAGCGTGAGGAACGAGTTGCCGATCGAGTGCCAGAAGTACAGCACGCGATGGTCCTCGCCTAAAAACCGACTGCCGAACACGGCGTCGGCCGAGCCTTCGACGATCGGCTGCACGAGCATCGGCAGCTCGGCTGGATCGTATTCGAGGTCGGCATCCTGCACGATGACGACATCGCCGGTCGCTTCGCGAAACCCAGTTCGCATGCGCGCGCCTTTGCCCTGATTCTTTTCGTGGAAGA
Source organism: uncultured Planctomycetota bacterium (assembly GCA_963708675.1). Taxonomy (GTDB): domain Bacteria; phylum Planctomycetota; class Planctomycetia; order Pirellulales; family PNKZ01; genus DATAXP01. Next base: position 9,546 of record CAVPTO010000005.1, on the reverse strand, counting down.
TGATCTTCAGATCCGGCTCGCTGCGCCACGAATCGAGCAGCGGTCGCGTCTTGTCGGTGCTTCCGTCGTCGATGAGGATGATTTCGACCGGCAAACCACAATCGCGCACGCGACGGACGACCTCGGCAACGGTCTTCTCTTCGTTGAAGACGGGGATCACGACCGACAGCCGCCAACCTTCGGGCAGGCGCGAAGATACCGAGTCGGCGACATGCTGCACGACCGAGTAAGCGTTCGAGCAGATCGACGTGTTGGCGATCGAGCGCGTGGCTGGGCGGTCGGTCGGCGACGGTGAGTCGCGCGAGCAGCGCCTGCAGTTCGGCCACTTGATCAGAATTTGGTAGGACGTCAGCCATGCCGGGGTTGCACTTGCAAAGGGTGCGCGAACGAAGCAGGGTTCTCGCGCTCCGGAAGGCCGATGCGCTCGGTACGTTAGTCTAGCTTTACCAAATCACCTGCTCAATCACATCAACACGGTGAGTCGCATCGTCGAGGGTGGGAATGTGCGGGCTCTACACATCGCAGCGGTCGTGCAATTGTTCTCACGATTAAACGAAATGCATTCAGTCGCTCGTCGTGCGCATTGCACGCTTCGGATGTCGACAACGATTTCACCCCTAGAAAACAAGGGCTTCGAGAAGCGCGACGAAACTTGCTTGACATTCGCTGCGCGACCGGCAAAATACGCCTCTTACGTGGACGCAAGGAGTACATTGCGTTGACCGTCGCACTCGCGGCGGTTGAGCTCGTATGAGGCGAGAGCTGCCCGTGGTTAGTTGTTTGTGGTCGTATTGCCGCGATGACCGTTCGTCGTGCGTTGACTGACATTGTCGATCACTCAGTCGTGAGATAACACTCGAACCGCATGAATGGCTCGATCGCGACGACAGGGCTTGTTGAAATCAGTGGGCTTGTTGAAAGCAATCGGCTTGTTAAAAACAGTGAGCTCATTGCGAACGCGAAGCGATCGGCCCAGCGACATTCGAGCATAGCGAGTTTGCTTGGGGGGCGGCGACTAAGGGATTGACTGTCGGCGGCCTCGGTCGCGGCCCGGATTCCCCCCCTGGGCGTTTCGCTACATCGTTAGTTAGCCGCGGAGCTCGCCTCCGCGCGTTGCGCGGGGACAAGCCCCGCGGCTAAATGCTGACGCCCCGCCAAACGCGGCATGGTAGAACGAAACCATGCCGCTCGCACTTCTTGGATTAGGCGCGAACCTCGGCGATCGCGCTGCCGCGCTCAATGCTGCGATCGAAGCGCTGTCCGATGCGCGCGGCATCGCCGTCATCCGTCGCAGTACGGTGATTGAGACGTCGCCTGTGGGCGGAGCTGCCGATCAGCCGCCGTATCTCAACGCGGCCGTTGTCGTCGAAACGCAACTCTCGCCGGAATCGCTGCTTGCTAAGTTGCACGAGATCGAAGCTTCGCTCGGCCGACGCCGCGACATACATTGGGGGCCGCGGACGATCGACCTCGATCTGCTGCTCTACGATCAGCAAGTCGTCGAGTCGCCGACGCTCACGATTCCGCATCCTCGCATGAGCTTCCGCCGGTTCGTCCTCGAGCCGGCCGTCGAGGTCGGCGGTGATTGGCAGCACCCGATTAGCAAGACGACGCTGTTAGAGCTGCTAGCAACCTTGCACGCCAAGGCTCCTTACATCGCGATCGACGCCGGCGTGTCGAATCTCGACGTGTCGAATCTTGGCGAGCCGGAAGCGTCAGCGCCCGGAGCGTTCGCTTCGCGTTTGGCTCATGACGTCGCGCAGCTCTCGATGGCTCGCACAATCACGCTGCCGCACCCCCCCGACGACGTTCGCATGGCAATCTCGGCTGGCCGGTGCTACAGGTGGCAGTAGAATTCCTCGCCGCGTTTCGGAACCTGCTCGACGCGTCGAGTTGGCCCGAGCCGCGGCGGCCGGCGATCAGCGACTTTTGGATCGATCGCGTCGAATGGCAGATCGCATCGTGGCTGTCAGCCGACGAGCGAACGACCTTCGAGCGAGAATGGCGACAGGCACAAGTCGGGATGAGATCGCCAACACTTTTGGTACTGCGTTCCGGAGCGACTTGGCCGAGCTTTCGAGGGTCAATGCTTCGATTGAGCTCCACCGATCACGACGATCAATGTCGCGAAGTCACGGCGGCAATGCAGGCGATGCGTTGAACATCGGCGATGCGTTAGCGAGATGACCACCAGCACTTCACCTACGATCACCGCTCCTCGGCTGCTGACGCGTCGCGATGAACTTCGCGAGGCGGTGCGTGCTGCGCGGCGAGCGGGTCGCACGATCGGCCTGGTGCCGACGATGGGCGCCTTGCATGCCGGGCATGTGAGCCTCGTCGAAGCGTCGTGCAACGAATGCGACTTCACGATCGTGACGATCTTTGTGAACCCTCTACAGTTCGCGCCGCACGAGGATTTTCAACGGTATCCACGCACGCTCGAGGCCGACTTGCAAAGCCTCGCGGCGTTGCCGGTCGATGTGGTCTTCGCCCCGACATCGGCCGACGAGGTCTTTCCGCCCGGTCAGTCGACGTTCGTAGAAGTTCACGGAGTTGCCGAGCCGCTGGAAGGCGAACGGCGCCCGGGGCACTTTCGTGGCGTGGCGACCGTGGTGCTCAAGTTGTTCAACATGTCGGAGCCCGACGTCGCGTTCTTCGGCGCGAAGGACTATCAGCAAGTGGCCGTCGTGCGTCAGATGGTGCGCGACTTCAACTTGCCGATCGACGTGCGTGTACAGCCGACGGTTCGCGATGCCGATGGCTTAGCACTTAGCTCGCGCAATCGATATCTGAGCGCCGACGAGCGGCGACAGCGCTCGCGCTGAATCGCAGCCTTCGCACGGCCGCCGACTTGGTCGGCGCGGAACTCTATGCGGACACGATTCGCGAAGCGATGCAAAATGCGCTGGCGACCGCGCCCGATCTGCGTCTCGACTACCTAGCCATCGTCGACCCCGACGTTCGCCGGCCACGCGGATCGATCGGCCGACGCTCGTCGCCTTGGCGGCATTTGTCGGCCAAACGCGGCTCATCGACAATCAATTGCTTGTCCCGCCGACCGGTCATGACGGGCGGAAAGCATGAACCGCTACTGCCGATTCACCGTAGACCGCCCCCTTAATCTTGGGGGTTCTGCGTGTTACAATCACGTTATGAAGTTCATCGAGGGTCTTGCGCCGGTACGCGATCAAGGATATGGTCGCCGCGGCATCGACCTTTCTCATCATCTTGGCCGTGGCGGGGCTCGTGGCGGTGTCTTGGAATGGTCCGGAATAGGTGACACTGCAACGTCTGGACACGCACGGCCCCCCGGCGACTCGCCGGGGGCTAATCGTTGTGGTTCTTTCACCAAGGATAGGTGACCGCTTGCGCCCCACGTTGTTTCACATTCCGCATGAGATTGGCCCTTGGCCGTTGTTTGGTGTCGGCATTGTGCGCGGCCGTGTTGGTGCTCGTCGGCATCGTGATCATGGCGGTGCAAATCCGACGTCATGGACTTGGTAACGAAGCCCTTGGCTATATACCGGTGTTTGCCGTGATGGCAGGGGCGATCGTCTTCGTGCTTCCGAACATCGAAGAGCCGAGCGGCCTGCCGATTCGCGGGTTCGGCGTCACGATGTTGCTCGGCGTCGGCTCTGGCGTTGCGCTTCGGCCTATCGCGCGCGCCAGCGAGGTCTCGACCCCGAGCTCATTTACTCACTCGCGTTTTGGTTGTTCGTTGCGGGCATCGTCGTGCGCGAACGTTCTATGTCGTCGAATACTGGAAGACGCAATTCGCAAGACCGACGTGGGGTGAGACGATCGTCTCGATCATCTCCATTCAAGAAGGCGGTCTGGTCGTCTACGGCAGCATTCTCGGTGGCGCGGCGGCGTCATCGCGTTCACGTACAAACACAAGGTGCCGTTCTTCGCGATGAGCGACTTGATTGTGCCTGGCCTGATGTTGGGCATCGCGTTCGGTCGCATTGGGTGTTTCTTGAATGGTTGCTGCTACGGCGGCGTGTGCGAGTTGCCGTGGTCGGTGAGTTTTCCGCCCGGTTCGCCTGCATACATGCGACAGATGGAACGCGGCATGTTGTACGGCGTTCAGGTGGCCGACACCAAGCTAGCCGACAGCGCGGCGCCGCACGTAACGATCGTCGGTGTGAAGCCCGGCTCGCAAGCGGAGCAGCAAGGCATACACGACGGCGATCACGTCGTGAAGATCAACGAGCGTTCGATCCGCACGGTCGGCGACGCATGGCAATCGCTGGCGACAGCGAGAGATGAACGAGTCGGTCGACTTAGTGACCGATCATGGCCGCCGCGGTGCTCAACCCTTTGGAGCAGTCGCGATTCGGCAGCTTGCCGGTGCATCCAACACAGCTCTACAGCGTGCTCGACGCGGCAATCATTTGTTGGTTCTTGCTCGCCTACGAGCCTTTCAAGACTCGCGACGGTCAAGTCGGCCCTGGGTGTGCACTCGACGCCATCACCCGGTTCTTGATCGAGGCGATTCGCAGCGACGAGCCCGCCGTCTTCGGTACTGGGCTGACGATCTCGCAGAACATCAGCCTCGCGATTCTCCTGTTCGGCATCAGCCTTTGGATTTGGCTGATGCGCCAGCCCGCGAAAGTTGCGTGGCCGTCGGCGAGCGTCGAGGCGTAAGCCCGACGTGGGTTCTGTCTCGCAGTGTTTATTGCAGGCCACGTTTATTGCAGGCCACGTCGGGCTTACGCCTCGACGCTCGCCATACGTTTACGCCTCGCTGGGCGACGTAGCCTCGGTCGGTAGCGATGCGATCTGCGGTTCGATCAAGTGAACTTCGCCTTCGGCCTCGACCAATAACTGATCGTAGCGCTGACGATTGCCGAGCATCAGCCGCTGCACCTCGGCCATGAGCGATTGCGAATCGATGAATCCCAGCGGCGCGAGCCAACTTCGCTAACTCGCCACGATCGTCGGGCAGTGAATCGCGCGCGGTCGTGCTCATCAGCCGCAAGCGAAGTTCGAGCGTTCGCAAGAAGCGGTAGCTCGTCGTGAAAAACTCGCAGTCTTCCGTTGAAATCTTCCCGACATCGCACAGGGCTCGCAGTGCGTCGAACGTCGAGGGCTGACGTACCTCGGGATATTCGTTCCCCCATCGCAGTTCGAGCATCTGCACGACGAAGTCGATATCGCACAGGCCGCCGTGACCGCGTTTAAGGTTGCTCGGCGAACTCGCGGTCTCGATTCGGCAACGCATCTCGCGCACGGAACGCACATCGGCGGCGCGAACGGTACGTCGAACGCGGCGCGTTGCACGGCCTGCAGCGCTCGAGCGACCGCTGACGGCACACCGTAGACCGAACTCGCCTTTGCACAACGCCTGGCGCTCCCACATCTGCCCTTCGCCTTCGGCGAAGTAGCGTTCGAACTCGTTGAATGGCGTCGCCAGCGGTCCGCTCTTGCCGGTCGGACGCAGCCGCGGGTCGATCTCGTACAGCCGCCCGAACGGGCCCAGGCTTCTGGCCACCTTGATGATCCGTTGCCCGAGCTCGCTGAAGAAATGCTGATTGGTCGTCGTTTGCGCTGCGACCGTTGCGACGTGGCGTGGACCGTCATCCCTTCGGCTTCGTAGAGAAACATCGACGTCCAGGTCGCTGTGGTAGTTCAGTTCGCGGCCGCCGAACTTGCCCAAGGCCAGAATCACCAACTCGGCAGCGTTCGCCGGTCCGCGGGCCAGATGCCGATCGTCGGCTCGCCCAACTTGGCGGCCAGCTTTTCGTATTCGCTGTGCGCGATTCGTTCCAGGCAGGTCTCGGCGATGTCCGAGAGCGCGCCCATCGTGCTCTGGATGTCCTCCTTGCCCAGGATGTCGCGAACGCCGACGCGCAATTGCTGCGTGTTCTTGAAGCTATGCAGAATCGGCTCGAGGTCTTCGGCGCCGCGCGCAGATCGGCCAGCGTCTTTCGCAATTCAGCGCGTGCGTCGGCAGCTTGTCCAGCACGCAGGCTGTCCATCAGTTCGTCGATCATGCCAGGGTTGCTGGTCAAGATGCCCGAGAGATATTGGCTCGACGAGCACAGCTCGACGTACAGCCGCATGCGTGGGCGGATTGAAGCTGAACAGCTCCCACAGCACCCCTTTGCCGCCCAGCGAATCGCTGACCTTGCTCGAGATTGATCAGCGTGAGAGTCCGGGTCGGCGTGTGCGGCGATGGCCTTGAGCAATTGCGGCGCGATGGCGGCCAGAAAGTGCCGGCAGCGGCGCGTCGACAGAAAGCGGATCTTCTCGGTCGACAGGTCCATCAGGTTTTTATAGGCCTGCGGCACTCCTGGAAGCGGTATCGGCCCAGCACTTCTTGCAATCCGCTCGGGCGCCGGATCGGGGTCGAGCACCAGATCGACTTTCGGGCTCGGTCTTGGCGTCGTCGCTGAAGGCGTCATGCAGCAGGTGGTCGAGAATCTTGCGATTCAGTTCGGTCTTCTGCTTGTAATCGGCCTCGAAGGCTGCCAGCGCCGTGCGCTGCGGGCGTGTCGCGCATAGCCCAAGCGAATGGCCGACTTTGCGCAGCTCGTCCGGATCGCCGGGCAGCATGTGCGTTTGCAGATCGAACATGATCTGCAGCCGGTGTTCGACCTTGCGCAGGAAGCTGTAGTTTTCTTCCAGCAGCGTCGCGCTCCTGGTGCGTCAGGCAACCGCACTTCTCCAACTCGGCGATGGCCTCCAGCGTGTTGCCGGTGCGCAGGGCGGGCAGGTCGCCGCCGTTGAGCAATTGCAGGAACTGAATGACGAACTCGATGTCGCGGATGCCGCCGTGGCCCGTCTTGACATTGCGAGTCGTCGTCCCCTTCGCGATGCGTGCGCTGCTCGATGCGCCGCTTGAGGGCTTTGATGCCGGTGATGTCCGCGCGGCTCAGGTAGCGGCGATAGACCCAGGGCTCGAGTTGATCGAGAAATTGCTTGGCCCAAGTCCAGTCGCCGGCCACCGGCCGGGCCTTGACGTACGCCTGCCGCTCCCAGGTGCGGCCCGAGACGTCGTAATAGTGCAGGGCGCGTTCCAGGGCTGATGGCCGATTGGGCCGCTGTTGCCGTCGGGCGCAACCGCAGATCGACGCGGTAAGCGATGCCCAACTCGGTCCTCTCGGTCAGCAGGCGGACAACTTCGCGGGCCAGCGCGGTCGAAGAACTCGCCGGCGTGCTGATTGCGTGCGTGGTCCGTCGGCCGCGGCCGTCGCGTCGTACAGGAAGATCAGGTCGATGTCGCTCGAATAATTCAACTCGACGCCGCCCAGCTTGCCCAGCCCAGCACGACGAACCGCGCGGGCTGTGCCGCCAGGGCCGATGCGGGGCGGCCTGCGCTTGGCGACCAAGCTTGGCGCAGGCGGACCGCACGCGCGGCTTCGACGATCGCGTCGGCCAGGTATGAAATTTGCCGAGTGACCAGGTCCAGCCGCTGTCCGCGAATCGATGTCGCCATAGGAGATGCGGAGCGTTTCGCGGCGCTTGAAGCGCGCGAGGGCGGTCATGACCGCCGGTTCGTCGCCGGCCAGGCGTCGACCTCGGTCGCCAGTTCTGCCGACCAGCGCTTCGCGCTGCGACCGGCTGGCCTTCGGTCATCCGCAGCAGGTCGTAGCTTTCGTGGTCCGCACCAGCAGGTCGCTGAGATGCTGGCTGGTGGCAAAAATCTGCAACAGCAGTCGGCAGCGCCTGGCGATCGCGCTCGAACAGCGCGCCAACGACAGCGGATTGCGGGCCGCCGCGACGAAGCGCTCCAGATTGTTCAGCGCCCGGTCCGGATCGCTGAGCCCGGGCAGATGCTCGGCCAATTGATCGCAAATGCGTCGCGAGCAGGTCGAGCGTCAGGCCGAGGTGGCCATGCAGCGAGGTTGGCGTGTGCGCGTTCGAGATCGTCGATGCCCAGAGCGCAGCCATTGAGCGGCCTTCGGCAGCGTCCAGATACTGATGCAGTTGCTCCATTTGCACTAGCGGAGGGAACGGCAGTCGCGAGTCAGATTGCGGATACAGGACGTCGGGAGTTCGGGCAGCGAGCAGCTCGTGTGGCGGACGAGTCCCTGGCTCCTGCTCCGGAACTATCGAACGGGGTGCAAAACTCCTTCCAGGGCGTACACCTCGGGGCCGAGTGCGTGAGTGACCACGCTGCCGAACAACGTGAAGGCGTTGGCATCATAGATCGCCACGGCAGCAATTGGCCGATCTGCCGGCGGTTGCCGTCGAACACCACGATCCGGTCGCAGTGCGTGCGGCCGGTCAATTGCAGCAGCGGGCCGTCGTCGCCGTGCTTCTGGCTGATTTTGCTGGGCCCTTCGACCAGCACTTCCACTGTCGCGGCCGATCAACGGCTGGTTGTCTTCTTCGCTGATGGCGTTCTGGATCGCCAGCAGTTCGTTGTTCCGCCGCCGCTTGACCTCTTCCGGCACGTCGTCGGCATAGAGCTCGGCCCCCTTTGTGCCGGGCCGCTCGCTGTACTTGAAGATGAAGCTGTTCTTGAACCGCGACTCGCGGACGCAAGTCGACCGTGGCCGGCGAAGTCGTCTTCGGTCTCGCCGCAGAAGCCGACGATGAAGTCGCTGGTCACCGCCGCGTCCGGGATCGTCTCGCGGATGCGGGCCAGCATCTCGCGGTATTCTTCGACCGTGTAGCCGCGCTTCATCCGCTCGAGCACTGCGTTCGATCCGCTTTGCGCCGGCACGTGCAGGTAGGGCGAGCACTTGGGCAAATCGCGCACCGCGTGCAGCAGGTCGTCGCGTCATGTCTTTGGGATAGTTGGTGACGAACTTGAGCCGGTCGATGCCCGTCGATGTCGTGCAGCTCGGCGAGCAGATCCGACAGCCGCGTCGTGCGGCCGTCCGTGCGCGATGCTTGTAGCTGTTGACCGTTTGGCCCAGCAGGGTGATCTCGCGGCAACCTTCGGCGGCCAGCTTGCGCGCTTCGGCCACGATCTGGGCGGCGGGCCGGCTTTGCTCCGGACCGCGCACCATCGGCACGATGCAATAGGTGCAGAACTTGTCGCAGCCGATCATGATCCGCACGAACGCCTGATAGGGCGTCGGCCGCATCTGCGGATCGCGCAGCGGATCGTAGCTCTCGAAGCTTTCGGTCGACTTCGTGCGCGGCTGCCGCCGCGTGCGGTCGAGGCTGACTTCGAGCTGCTGGCCGCTCGCCGGCCGCGACCTGGCTCGAGCAGTTCGGGAATCTGGTGCATCTGGCCGGGACCGACGATCAGATCGACGAACGGGGCACGCTCGAAGATCAGCTGCTGGTCCTTCTGGGCCATGCAGCCCAGCACGCCGATGATCTTGTCGGGGTTGCTGCTTCTTGGCGTGCTTGAGCCGGCCCAGGGCGCTGTAGATCTTGTCCTCGGCATGTTGGCGGACGCTGCACGTGTTGAACAGGATGGTGTCGGCTGTCGCGGGCGTATCGACCAGCTCGTAGCCCTGCTTGCGCAGACTGGCCACCACCAGCTCGCTGTCGAGCATGTTCATCTGGCAGCCGACGGTTTCGATGTACAGCGACTTCATGTGTCTGACAGGGGACGTCTATCTTAACAGACAGTCCCCCAGT
>CAVPTO010000004.1:0-664489 GCA_963708675.1 uncultured Planctomycetota bacterium | reverse complement strand
ACTCGCCGAAGGACGACTCGCCCGGGCAAGCGTCGGCCGAAATCGCATGCGGTTTTAGCCGTCGTGCAGCTTGTTTCGCCCCTTTTCTGTGGCGTCTATAATCGGCGAGCTTAGCGCCCGCCGATCGCGACCCGTTCCCGACGTCCCCCAGCACGATTCGACACCAGATCGTCGAGCTAATTGAGATTCCCGACGCCCGGCGACGCATCGAGCGGTGAACCGTTGCCTACGTGTCCGCCGCGAAGGCGTTCGAAGGTGGCAGCGATGAAGCCTGATCCGCGGAGCACGCTCGTCTCAGCCACGAGCCGGCCAGATCATTGCGAAGGAGTCAGTAGACATTCTAAGACGCTTGAAAGGCACGCAATAAGCATTGGTGAGTTCCCATGAGAATCCTATTCGCATTGAGTCTCGTCCCGATTCTGGTCGCTGCTGTTGCGCTGGCCGAGGATAATGACAGCGCCCCATATGAACGAAGACTACATGTTGGATTCAGCCAGATGGACATCACACCGCCGGCGGGAGCCATCATTACTGGGCCAGCCGGGCCGTTGAGCACGGGCACGGACGATCCTCTGCGGGCGAATGCGATGGTCGTGCAGAGTGGTGATCGAAGGCTCGCCATCGTCGGCGTGGATCTCGTGAAGATTCGAGGCGATTTGGTGGATCAGGTCATCGCGCTCGTGACGCAGCAGACGGACATCACCCGTGACGCGGTGTTGGTTTGTCCGAGTCACAATCACAGCTCGCCTCTCATCCCGGCTCAGGGGGACAGGGCATCGGCCAACAAGGTTTATATCGACACGTTGCCGAAGCTGATTGCCGACAGCATTGTGCAGGCGGACAAATCGCTGCAGCCCGCGCGCATGTCCATCGGACGCTCGCTGGTTTATGAAGGGCACATCAATCGCCGCGTAATCTCCAAGTCGGATGGACTCGCGCTGAATACATGGCTGAAGAAGTTGAACGACCTGGAGCAAGTTCCGCAGGTGCTGGGAAGCGAAGGCGTCATCGACCCGGAGTTGTGGCTGCTCCGGTTCGATTCGTTGGATGGAACAATGCTCGGCACGCTCGTGAATTTCACCTGCCATCCCTGTCTGCACGATCGCATCAAGATTCACACATGGTCAGCGGATTTTCCAGGCGTGATTGCGGATCACATTGCGCAAGCGTATGGACAGCAGGCAGTGTGTGTGTTCACTCAGGCGCATCCGGCAACATCCAACCTCCCGTGACGTGGACGCCCGACTGGAAGGAACGCTCGGCAGTGTTCGCGAGAGCTGCCGTGGATGCAGCGAAGGAAGCGATTCCCGTGGAGGGGCCCGTTGTCGTGGGCTATGCGCGCCGCGACGTGGAAGTGCCTCGCTGCAATGCCGAGGCGCAGCGCGCCGAAGCCATCATCCGTCTGGGCTGGCGGCCGGAATCCTTCGAGCAAGCGAAGCGCACCGCCGAAGCAATGTCACGCACGTTGAATGTGCCGGTGAGCGCCGCGCGCATCGGCCCGTTCGCCATCGCGACGAACGCAGGCGAGCTATTTGTCGAGTGGGGCATCTCGGTGAAGAAGCGCTCGCCCTTCCCTCATACCGTGGTGAGCGAGCTGACCAACGATTGGGTTGGCTACGAGCCCACGGAACTGGCCTTTCAGCATGAGGGCTATGAGACTTTAGCGGGCGGAATTTCGTGTCGCTCGAAGGCATCCAGAAGCTCGTGGATACGTCGGTGGAGCTGCTGCAAGAGTTGTGGAAAGAGCATGGCCGCTAGCTATGTCGTGGGAGCGGCTTGAGAGGGAGCAGCGGTTGAACTGAGGCCGTTGCTAATCCAGCCTCGGTCACATCGACCTCGGCGTGTCGCACCGGAGTGCACAAATGGTACTTCAATCGTATTCACGATAAGCTACGACTGACGTTTTCCCAGGTCTGATCCCGTGATCCCGTATGCCCCGTTCGCTGATTCAGCTCAGTCTTTGGTTATCCCTCGGCCTGCTCGTTGGGCGAGCGTATTCCGAATCTCCCGTCCCATCCGCGCCGCGCACCATCATGACCTGGGTGCCGCCCTACAGGCATCACACAATGCCGCGCAGGTTGAAGAAGGATGTGGATGGCATCGGTCCGAAAGACGCGCTCACGCATCTGGCGCTGCAATTCTGGAATCCGACTCCGGAAGGTGGCGTGGTCAAGACAGCCCAATTCGGCGAGATCGGCGACGCGACGATCATTGAATTCCGCGACTGGGCGCATCAGCACGGCATTCGCACCATGCTCTGTGTGTATAACAGCGTCGGGAAGTGGGACTGGATGCTCGCGCACGCCGCCTTCGCGGATCACCGCGAGCCATTCATCGGCGCGCTCATCGCTGAAATGGAGCGGCTCGATCTGGATGGCATCGACATCGATCTCGAAGGCACCGGCGAATTCGAGTCGTCGAAAGAACCTTACGTCGCCTTCATCCGCAGCCTCGGCGAGCGTCTGCACGCCAAGCAAAAACAACTCACCGTCGACACTTTCGCCTACAAGTGGAATGCGCCGAACCAGACTTGGTGGGCCGATCTCTTTCCGCATGTCGATGGTCTCAACTCGATGGGCTACGAAGAAATCGGCGTGGACGCTCCCGCATGGCGTTCCTACACCGCGCAAAAGGCAGCCGCTGGCGAGCAGGCGTCCCACTTGATTCTCGGCGTCTCCGCAGCCAAATCGGACTGGCAGGGTCATACGGTGGAGGAGCACATGCAATGGATCTTCGCTGATTCGAGCGTGGGCGTGGCGTTCTGGGACGCCACTTTCATCGCACCCTACTGGAGCACCTCCGAATCATGGAAAGGCCTCAAGAAGATGCGTGCAGGACGATGACACATGCACTTCGATCCCATATTCTCTACGAGACTCCCGATCGCATCGACGACTTCCATGCCCACGGCCAGCATACGCGTATCGCTGAGTAGCTTCGCAACGAAGCGGCATCAGCTGCCTGCTTCACCGTCCGATCGAGTACGGCGTAATGCAGATGCCAGCGCAACGATCGCCCCCCCCCGAAACATCTGGTCGCAGGACGGCCGAGGGGAAGACGAACTGCCAACGCAGTTCGCATGAGGCGCCGGGGCACTTGTGTTCCAGGGTCGTGGCTACGGGGGTAATCGGCGCTCCTTTCCTCACTCCTGCGTACCGGCGCTCAAGCGGCCGGACCTTTCGACTGCAGCTCATTTTCAATATCTGTCCAGTCGCTGCGGATCGCGCTTGCCTGATCTTCAAAATAACGGGAAATCCCAAGCACATGATAGCCGACCGCAATGTCAAGCCATCCGAACACCCAGTGCAGCCCTGAAGCATCGTTGTCTTTGAGGATTTGAAGAAGGCGGGGGCGCATCTGCGGCGCAATCCGACCGAGAAGCTGCGTCCAAGCGAGACCTTTGCGCGCGAATTCGAACGACATGTTGATGCCGCGACTGATCGCGCGCACTGTTACCTCGTCGGGGGCGAGACGGCCGGGTTCACGAATCCACAGCTCTGGGCCTCCCGATCGGAACCGCTCCGTCGCACGGGTGAAGGCGAGCGCGATGATCGACACAGTCGATTCCGCCAAACCGGTATTCATAAGATGCTCAACGACTTGCCGATCGCGCTCACTGACGTTCACGCCGCAGACATAGTAAGGCAATGCCTCGGTGGGCCGGGAAAAACAAAACTGATCGTAGAGTTGCGTCAAGTTGAAGGAGTAGTCCTTCAAATCCCGGCATTGCAGAATCCAGTCCTCGAAATTCTGCTGGCAGAACATTTTCAAAGGCGGATCGAGCCGCGCATAAGCCGCGTCTTCACCGACAAAGCTGAGAAGCCGTGCGGCGCCTTGCCCAGGATTGACGAAGTACGGTGAGCTAGCCTGCATGAGGAATTCCATCAATGTCTGGTGAAACAGCCGGACGGAATCGCCGTCGACAGTGAGCACGTCACCAATCGCCTCGATCGCTTCACGCGTAGTGTATTGAGCCTCGTCGCCGCGCCGCTCGCAGCCAAGGTGATGGGGAAGGCAGCGCGCGTAGCGATGACCATTTCGAGAATCTCTCGCAACAACTGCCATTCCGTCTGCTTCGTAGAGAAGCGTCGTTGGAAGATAGCCAGGTAAAGCGCTCCCAGTCCACGCGGCAACGACGCGATGGCGCTGCCATCCATGCCGCTGCGGCGCACGGCGATAGCCAATTGCTTGGCGCACAGGGCGTTGCCGTCGGCCTTGGCTGCGATGGTTTCGATCAGTTCGAACTTCGTCCCCGCAGGCGCAACGGCTCCGTCGCTCGATGCAAGGATGCGGTCGATCATCGTCCGAACGTCCTGGCGGTTCGCGCATCCCCCTGATCGAGGCGTACGAGAGTCGCGTCACCGAATGCTTCGAGGATGGATCGCTTGTCTCGACTGGTCGCTGCCAATCGCAACCACTCTGGAAACAGGCCGATCGTCTGCGCCAGCAGGACGTCGATCGTCGGCCGGCCCGACGACGCAGCCGCCTCATCAAGCCCGTCGACGAGGAGATACCGCGGAAGCGTTCCGAGCGTTAATGGATCGAGCTTCGAAAGCGGGTCGAGAAACATACGTTCAAAAGCGTCGATCCAGCGGCCTTCGTGAAAGAGCTTCTGCAAGCCGTCGAGGCTGTGCCAACCGCTGCCTGATAGGCAGGCAGCCTCAGCGCCGTGGCCGCAATCAGGCTTTCGATGAAACGACGCGGATCGGTGCTCTCAGCCCGATCGACCCGGCAAAAGTGCGCTGCCAGAAGCTGGCCTTCCGGATTCGCACTGTACAAGTGCGCCGCAAAAGCACTTTTTCCCCACCCGGGCTCTCCCACAAGAATAATTGCCCTCCCCACATCCTGTGCGCTCAGCCGATCGAACAGCTCATCTGTCAACCATTCACGACCGACAAAGTCGCGCGTTTTGGCTTTTAGGTACAAATCGAAATCGATCGGTTCGAGCTTAACGGTCCGATACGCCGGCACACCGCCTGCCTTGACAGCCTTAATCGTGCGAATCAGCTCTTCCACGGCGCGCTTGTATTGCGCTTCGTTGTCGGCGGCTCCGAGAAAGTCGAGATACTCGAGCCGATAGATGACGAACGGAGGCTCGCACTCCATCAAGAGGATCGGGACGATCGGGGTCGGCGGCGGACTGAAACGCGCAAACGCCAGTTCGTCCAAGCACACCGATTCCGATCGATCGTCGCTCGCGTCGCCGCCGGTCCGAACCGCGTGCGGCGTCAGCACCGCTATCACAACGTCAGCATGCTTCAACGCGTCCTCGAGCTGACCATCCCAGGGCCGAGGCGATTGCAGGTCGGCCTTATCGCGCCAGACGGTGATACCGCCAAGATTCAAGTTTTGGACGAGCTTATCGACGAAGGTGGCAGCGTCTTTGCGGCCGTAGCTGACGAAGACGTTGATCACACAATCATCGCTCACGTGTATTCGACTCCGCTCGACAAGCAATCTGCACGCTGCCGTCGACGGGCTACCGTGCTCAATCAGTGTACCCGACCCCAGTATGCGAGCAATTCTTGGGGGCTCGTTCGAGAGCCGCGATCGCGTGTCCTGGCTCATAATCTCATTGAAGGCGGAGCCGGCGATCGAGTAAGGTGTCGGCCCGAATGGTGCGCTTGCGGTGACCGAGTGGCGGGTGCGCGGGTTGTTTGGCGGGTTGAACGATCGATTCCGTCAGCAACCGAGTAGTTGCGCGCCGACTGACACGAACAGCGTACGGAAACACCCGGCCCAGCCCCTGCCGGGCGGCGCACGTTTCATCTGCTCGTAATGTTCGTCGAGTTTCTAGACGGCGTCGGCCATCTCAGTGCGCAGCGTCGCTTACAGAGCCCGAATGTAAGCAGCTTGTTCATGGAAATAGCCCGCTACTCCCATGCTATTGCGGCTGCTTGTCCAACTTTTCGGCGACGTATTCGTGCGGACCAAGAGTGAACGTCAATCGAGCTATCTTGCCGGTGAACTTGAATGGGCAATCATAGCGATACTCGAGGAGCACGACGGGGGTTCGTGTGTCCATTCCTACGTCGAACGCCTCGTCTTCGGGAAACGTGACGGGGACGGTGTGCTCCAATGTTTTTGTTGCCGTGACCTTTCCATCGACCATGAGTGTGCCGGTGCCTCCCTTGCCGAAGCCCGGTCCGTCGAACTTGAATTCGAACAGAATCGTATGCTTGCCGGCCTCCAGTGTGGGGCCCTCCCACGCTATGCGTTTTCCAAGCAGGTTGTAGAGAAACACGACTTTTCCCCGGCCGATGTCGAGTTCGCCTTTGCTCAGGAACAATCCATAGCCGCCGAATCGGCCGCCCTGCGTCACAATCATCCCCTCGGCGCCGCCTTTAGGAATGTCGACCACCGCCTCGATGTTGTAAGAGCGCCCAATGATGCTCGGAGCGCATGCCGAGGGGACGCTGAGTTCTCCACCTGTGTAGGTAAAGCTGGTGCGTCCAGCTGTCGGGCTGGGGCGAGGCGTCAAGAATCGCGCGAGCGTCGAATTATCGAGGGGCAACACATCGTGCTTTTTCGCTTCCTCATAGAAGAGA
This sequence comes from uncultured Planctomycetota bacterium, assembly GCA_963708675.1. Lineage (GTDB taxonomy): Bacteria > Planctomycetota > Planctomycetia > Pirellulales > PNKZ01 > DATAXP01. The sequence goes on along the minus strand of CAVPTO010000004.1, from coordinate 657,941 downwards.
TCTTGCAACTCCTTGAGCTTGTCCGGCATCTGCCCGGCAAGATCGGTCGACTGCGAAAAATCCTTTTCGACGTGGTACAGCTCCCACGTGTAGCCGGTGATCACATCTGGCGACGCCTTGAGACCTAAGTCCCAGGGAGTGCTCGCTGGAGTGGTGCACGCAACCCATCCGTCGTTATAGATGGCTCGGTTTCCGAGCATCTCGAAGTACTGCGTCTTGCGTTGCGACGGCGCGTCGGCATTCGCCGTGTCCCAGGTGTAGGCCATGCTTATGCCGTCCATCGCTCGCTGTTGGATGCCGTTGACCGAGTCCGGTGCGACAACGCCAGTTGCTTCCAGGATCGTGGGTACGATGTCGATCACATGGTGAAATTGCGTGCGCAGGCCGCCCGAGTCCGCAATGTGTCCGGGCCATGACATGCACATGCCCTGCCGGGTGCCTCCGAAGTGCGACGCGACCTGCTTGCACCATTGAAATGGGGTGTCGAAAGCCCAAGCCCATCCTGCGGAGTAGTGTGGATAAGTTTCATCCGATCCCCAAAACTCGTAGAACAAGAACTGGTCCTTCACGGGGACGGTCACGCCGTTGAAGAAGGTGAACTCGTTGGGAGTTCCGTTGAGCGTTCCCTCCGGGCTCGCTCCATTGTCGCCGCTGATGTAAATAATCAGCGTGTCGTCGAGTTGACCCATGTCCTCGACTGCCTGAATAACCCGGCCGATTTCGTGGTCGGTGTATGCCAGGTAAGCTGCAAAGACGTTGGCCTGCTTGATGAAGAGCTTTTTCTCTTCGAAACTCAACGTGTCCCATTCCGGCAACTCCTTGGGCCATGCCGTCAGCTGGGTGTCCTGCGGAATGATACCAAGTCGTTTCTGATTCGCGAAAATAGTTTCACGCAACTTGTTCCAACCCTCGTCGAACAAGTGCATGTCACTGATCTTCTTGATCCATTCCTTCGTCGGATGATGGGGCGCGTGTGTGCCGCCAGGTACGTAATAAACAAAGAACGGTTTGTCGGGCGCAACTTCGTGCAGCCCCTTCATGTGCACGATTGCCTCATTGGCCATCGCTGTGGTTAGATTCCATTCGGACTTTCCTTCGAACGGATAAATGGGAGTCGTATTTCGGTACAAGTTGGGCGTCCACTGGCTCGTGTCGCCGCCGACGAATCCGTAGAAGTATTCGAAGCCCAATCCGTTGGGCCATTGATCGAACGGCCCTACGACGGACGCTTGATAGAAGGGCGTATTGTGGTCCTTGCCGAACCACGATGTCGCGTAGCCGTTCTCCTTGAGAATCTGGCCGACCGTGCCGCACTCCTTGCGGATCACGGAGTCGTAGCCCGGATAGCCCGTCGCCGCCTCGCCCACGACCCCGAAACCCGCCACATGATGATTGCGTCCGGTAATCAGAGCCGCACGTGTTGGCGAACAAAGCGCAGTGGAGTGGAACTGCGTATAGCGCAATCCGTTACGTGCGATGCGATCAAGGGCGGGCGTGGGAATCACACCACCAAACGTGTCTGGTGCGCCGAACCCGCAATCATCGGTCATGATTAAGAGGACGTTGGGCGCACTTTTGGGCGGCACAACGTTTGGCGGCCACCACGGTTTCGAGTCGGACGCCTTCAGGTTGATGACTCCACCAAATTTCGGGTCCGGCGGCGGAAGTTGATTACCGGAAATCGACGTGCTTGCGCCGGGATCACCCAGCCGAGCGGTGCTTGACACAGAATTGGACGGCGGCTGCGTCGCAGATCCTTGTGCGGTCGTCGGTGCCGCGACCTGCAGTTCAGGCTTCTGCATTTGCTTTTCGACTGCTTGGGGCTTCTTCGCCGAAGCCTGTTTGCTCTGGTCAGTGGCCTTCTGCGAACAACCCACAGCACTCGCCGAGGCAGCCAGCAGGAGCAACAACTGTCGGACCGTCGTGTAATACGGTGAAGGGCGCATTCATTTTTTCCTCCGTGTGTCGCGGCGAAGGTTGTGATTCTACGTTCAATCACTCGAGGTCCGACAGCGGAGGTGCTAAAACCGATGAGTGTGGGGCACACGACGGACAATTATAAGCGTGTGACACACGCATGTCACAGCCGGATCGCTTGTGTCTGCAGATCAACAACACTCACGAGCCAAGTTACGTTGTCGCGAATCCCATGCGATCCGGTTATCGGCCACAGCGCTGGTCGTTTGTGCGGGCGTTTGGCGGTTGATGGCGCGACGGTGCGACATGGGGGCGACGCGGAGCGGGCCGGGCCGGGGACAGGCCGTGGGATGCGGATGGATAGAACGGAACGGTTGCAAACCCGCACCTAGATACGCAAAAATGCGGGAACGCTATGGAAACGTTCGAACCAGCCTGTGACGCGTCTCACAGAATGTGGAAAATTATGCAACGCTTGTTCATCTTGTTTGTGGTTATGCAAACAGTTCTCAGCATCGACGTAGCGATCGGTGCTCCGGAACCCGACCCAAGTTGGGTGGGCGAGGCGATGTTTCCGCCTTGGCACGTCGATAAAGACGCGCCCGATGGCCTGCCGTACTTCGTCCAGGCCGTGGACGGCGATCTGTTGTTGATCGGGAGCACCAACAAGAAGTGGGTACATCACAGTACCGTCATTCTCGCGGACCGTGCTGCAGCCCACTATACAGCCCTCATCGCGCAAGATCAAAAAGCATGGATGTACCACTACCGCGGATTGGCGCACTTCCACCTTCGCGAATTTGATTCAGCAATTGCGGACCTTGACGAATCGGTTCGAATCGAGCCCAGCGCGGCAGCTTACAACAGTCTTGGCAATGTTCGGGCTCAGCTCAAGGATTTCGACCGTGCGATCGTTGACTACGATAAGGCGATCGAGCTCAATTCAAAAGAGGCAACCTTTTTTGTGAACCGTGCGGATGCCAAGCGGTTCAAAGGAGACTGCGACGCCGCGATCGAGGATTGTACGATGGCGATCCGTATTGCTCCGACCAATTCACGTGGTTACGCGAATCGAGGGTTGGCGCATTCCGACAAGCGAGATTTCAACCAAGCTATTGCTGATTTCGACGAAGCACTGCGATGCGATCCGAACTGCTACATATCGCATGAAGCTCGTGGCTTTGTTCGGGAAAAGACGAAGCAATATGAGAAGGCTATCGAGGACTATGAGGCGGTGATCCGCCTGAGACCAACACATTTCTGGGCATACAGTAAGCTGGCAGCGCTTCTGGCAACATGTCCGGAACAGCAGTATCGCGACCATCAGCGCGCGATCGAACTCGCAGATCGGGGTTGCGAGTTGACGCGATGGCAGAATCGAATGGCACTCGCGCAGTGCGTAGGTCGTTGTGTGCGATCGGGATAGACGAAGAGGCCTGACTTGCGTAGATGGTTGTTATCACGACACCCATCAGGCAAGGAGGCCTCTTGTGTTTGATTTTACCCGCGGCCGGTTTTCGCACCAGTTCAGTTCGTTTCGTCGGCGCTGGTGCCAGCAACACACGCTCCCTTTCACCGAGGTGCTCTCGGCTGAGCGCGTCCAGTCGCTGCTGGTCGAAGAAGGGGTGGAGTTTCGCCAGAGTGTGTTCACGCCCTTGGTGACGCTGTGGACGTTTCTGGGACAGGTGTTCCATCCCGATCATTCGTGCCGGGAAGCCGTTGCTCGGTTGATCGCGTTTCTCGTGGGGCAAGGACAGCGGCCTTGTGCCGCGGGGACCGGCGCCTACTGCGAAGCGCGACAGCGATTGCCCGAAGGATGGTTGGCTCGGCTGGTGCGCCACAGCGGTGACGATCTGCATGCGCGTGTTTCGGCCGAGAGCTTGCGGATTGCCGATCGCCCCGTGTACGTCGTCGATGGCACGACGGTCTCGATGCCCGACACGCTGGCCAATCAGAAGGCTTATCCCCAAGCGCGAACGCAGAAGCCCGGCGTGGGTTTCCCGATCGCCCGCGTGGTGGCACTGTTCAGCCTGACCAGCGGCGCGGTGCTTGACATTGCGATGGGGAAGTATCGCGGCAAAGGCACGGGAGAGACCTCGTTGTTTCGCGAACTGCTGGAACGTTTGCAGGGGGGCTCGGTGCTGCTGGGCGATCGGTGTTTCTGCAACTATTGGACGCTGGCCATGCTCAAGAACTGCGACGTGCACAGCGTGTTTCGCCTGCACCAGCTCAGGCCCGTGGACTTTCGCACCGGCTGGCGCTTGGGTCACGATGACCAGGTGGTGGTTTGGACACGGCCGGCACGGCCGGATTGGATGAGCGAGGCCGAGTACGACGCATTGGCCGAGCGCCTCGTGATTCGCCAGGTTCGTCTGCGCGTGCGGCAACGTGGGTTTCGCGTGCGCGAGGTCATCGTGGCCACGACGCTGCTCGACCCCGAAGAAGCGTCTGCCGAACGACTGGGGCAATTGTTTGCGCCCTTTGGCACGCGGAACTACACTTGCGCAGCCTGAAGGTCACGCTCGGCATGGATGTGCTGCGCTGCAAGACGCCCGAAATGGTTCGCAAAGAATTATGGATGCACCTGCTGGTGTACAATCTGGTTCGCGAAGTGATCGCGCAGGCCGCTCAGCGCGTGGGCCTCGAACCCCACGAGATCAGCTTCAAGGGCGCGCTGCAAACGATGAATCGTTTTCAGGAGCTACTGGCGATGACACGCCCGGAACGTTGGCCGACACTGTTCGAACAGCTCCTGCGAGCGGTCGCTACCCACCGCGTCGCCGATCGCCCCGACCGCTACGAACCGCGCACCGTCAAACGCCGTCCCAAATGCGAGGCCCTTCTGAACGTGCCGCGCGACGTCGCCCGAAAGCGTTTACTCCGCGCCGCTTAAACACTGCGCGAGTGCCATTCATGGCAGAATCAGTTCGCACTTACTGTGCTGGCCGGTGCGCATGCGGAGGCCGGAAACTATGAGGCAGGCTTCCAGTACATGACGCAAGCAGCCGAGTTGGCCCCAGGCAATGCGAACTTCCTTGGAGCGGTCGAGACCTGGTTCGCCGAGATGCGAAAACGGATGACGGCCCGCTTCCCACCTAACGAATAAGCCCCGTTGCCCGCTGGAAGTCAGCAGGGTTCATAGCCAGCCTAACGATCGTCCGGCGCGACGACAACATTCGACCGCCGCCTGCGCGACTCGCTCATCTTCTTTCGTGACGCGGCGCTATGCTTCATTCCGGTCCTCGCTTTCACCATTGCCTCAATGACGTGAGCCGGCCTCGACTTCCCGCGCTTGGCCGCTGCGATCTTGGCACGTCGCTCGGGATCCCGGGCCTTCGATACCGCGTTGCGTCGCGCCTTCTCCGCCCACGGCTCTTGTGCGAGTTCTAACCGCAACTCGTGCGTTCCTTCGTTCGACAGAGCGACGTCTAGCTCACGCCGCCACAGCCACAGCGTGTCGCTGCCAACGCCGAACCAGTACATGACGGCAATACGTGATTCGCGCTTCACAGTACGTACTAGGTCGCCACAGAGAATCAGATTCGGCCGGCGGGTTCCTTTTTGGCCGATGGGCCAGGGAATGCGTCCGTCGCTCATGCGAACCACTCGCACGTCTCCGCGGTACTCATCGCAGACGACACGGCCGACACGATAACGCGGCGCGCGATAGGGACCAAAGCGAAGTTTGAAGCGCTGCTCGTCTCGCATCGCTCGACTAGAATCAGGGCATGAGCCGATTGCAAGCGCTGCTCACGCTCGTCTCAATCGCGGCCAAGGTCATCGCCCTGGCGTTGCTGCTCGTCGAGTGGCAGCCCGAGGCGTTCGAGGCCGATGACACGCCGGCTGTTCGAGAACTGTTGCCTTTCTAAACATGGCCAAGAAGCAAGCCACGAAGTCGAAGAAGCTGCCGCCACTCAAAGGCATCGAGCGAACCTTACTCGACTACGTCATCAACAATGCCGCGCTGGGTGGCTACTCGGGCGGCTGCTGTGGAGTCGACGATCTCGCAATCAAGCTGAGACGAAATCCGCGGCGATTCCGTTCGACAATCAACGGACTGGTCGAGCAGGGATACCTCAGCCTCGGACGTGGCGACAACGAAACCGTGTACCCAACGGCCGTGGCGCTGATGCACCAATCGACCACGATGACCGAGGCCGAGGCAAAGCGGCTAGTCGCGAAAGTGAAGCGAGGCTAGAGCTTCTTCGTGGGGCGCTTTTGGTCGCCTTTGTCGCCCTGGCCGGCTTTCATGACCGCCTTCGCCTTCCGACGGCGATCCTGTGACAGCGAGCGACTTTCCTCATCGACCTCATGGAACTCGCCGCCGTCGTCGCGTCGAACGTACCGCTTGTCGCGCGTCACGTTTTCTTTTTGCGACGTGCCGCCGTTTTCGCCTGCGTCAGAGTTATCCACGTCGGCGCATGATCGCTCGTTTTCTCCCATCCGCGAACTTCTCGATCGACACCGGCGGCGACGAGCATCTTTGCCGCCGGAGCATTGAGCAAGAAGTGATCGATGCGTATGCCTGCATTACGCGCGTACGCATTGCGAAAATAATCCCAGAACGTATAGATCGCGTCGTCTGGGTGGAGGGTCCGAAGAGCATCGGTCCAACCTTGCCTCAGCAGTTTTTGATACGCCGCGCGCGATTCTGGGAAGAAGAGTGCGTCTTTCACCCAACGCTCCGGCTTGTAGGCGTCCAGTTCCGTGGGAATGACGTTATAGTCCCCGGCCAGAATGACCTTCTCATCGAGCGCGACAAGGCCTTTCGCGTACTTCGTCAGACGTTTGAACCACTGCAGCTTGTAATCGAACTTCGGGCCCGGTGCCGGATTGCCGTTCGGCAGATACAGACAGCCGATCCGAATGTCATGGATGATTGCTTCGATGTACCGGCTGTGCGTATCCTCGGGATCACCCGGCAAGCCTCGGCGGGTCTCTTGCGGTTGGTGCCCGCGAGCCAATATCGCGACCCCGTTCCAACTCTTCTGGCCATGCCAGATGGCGCCGTAACCCGCCGTTTCGATGGCTGCGATCGGGAACTTCTCCTCGGGCGCTTTTAGCTCCTGCAGGCAAACGACATCCGGTTCCGATTGCTGCAACCAGCGAAGCAGCACGGGCAGACGTCCGTTGATGCCGTTGACGTTATAGGTCGCGAGTTTCATGTCATTGAGGATCGCGCAATTGCCGCTCGTTCATGGTGTTACCGATTCACCTGGATCATCGCCCGTGGTGTTCTCCAACGATAGTCCTATACGGTTGCGGCCGATGCGATAGCGCGGCGCTCGATACGGTCCAAAGCGAAGTGTGAAGCGCTGCTCGTCTGGTCTCGATCGCCGCCAAGGTCATCGCTCTGGCGCTACTGCTCATCGAATGGCAGCCCGAAGCGTTCAGGGTTGACGACGCGTCGGTGGTTCGTGAGATGCGGCCGTTCTGAACGCTGAGCAGCCATCAGGCCGGCGAGCTGCTCGGTTTCGTCCAGTGCCACCTTAGGCAGTGTGGGCATCGTTCGTAACGCGTCGAGCCTACGTTCAACGCGAACCACGGCGCATCGTAATCACGTCCACACTGCGGGCAGTGTCTGCGACCGTGCAGCAGCAATGCCATCGCAATCCGTCCGAAGGCGAAGTGGGACAGCAACGCCACGGCTGCCAGAAAATACAGTATCAACCACACCTGAACGGCGGTCGTCCAGAACGTCTTGCCGAGACCGCCGACGTTCCACGCCATCAGCGAGATTGGAAAATTGCCGAGCCAGTGCAGCAGCATCCCGCCGGCGAGCCCGATCGCGAACCGCCGCCTCAGTTGCCAGAGCGGTACGGAAACGAAAGCGCTGTGAAAAACGCAGGTCATTAACCGCTCGGTGAAGTAGCCGCCGAACTGATAGAACGGCAGCCCTGCCAACACCGGGTCGGCGCAACTCGCTCAGCAACGAACCACATCTCGCCCACAGCAAAGCCAAGCCCAATCGCCAGGGAGTAGCGCACGAAATTCGTCGGGCGAATGTCGTGGAGAATGATCGGCACGAGCAGTGGCAGAAGCTTCGCCGGCTCTTCGGTGAGTGGAGCATAGAGGGTGATCAGCCATTTGTAGGCAGCCGAGCCGGCGCCGAGACTTCCCACGAGCCAGTGATCGAATGGGACGCGAACGAGATAAAAGACGAGCGGCTGCAACGGCAACACGAGCACCATCGCCAACCATAGTCGCAACTTATCCGCGGGCTGACGTAATCTAACAATCAGCGACCCGAAAACGGCGAGGGCGACTGCCGTTGTGATGATCGCGGCGTAGTAGATGCCAGGCATTCAGAGCGAAGAGCGTTGGCTAGAGCGATAAAAGCAAAAGCACCAAGATCAGGACTAGGTGCGGAACGGCCACGTAATAATCGGTCCCGTAGAAGTAGATTGTTTCATCTCTCGACGTGCTGCCGTGGCGATGCTGGATACCCTTCTCGATCCCGAATCGTCGAGGGTAGGCACGTGAAACCATATCGATGTCTCGATTGAGCAGCAATGAGCTTCGATCGAATTTGCCGGCCCAGGCGACGGCTCCGCGGGAATCTGCCAGATGCAAAGGTCGAAAGTGATCCCTCGGCGATCCGATTTGACAAGGAACTGAAACGGCTGCTCGACGCGCCCTGCGATGTGATTGCGGTGATCGGCCGGCGGCGGCCAGGAGAATACGTAGTGCCATCGGTCGCGCCGTTCATCGAGCCACAGAGCGACGGTGCAGCACATCATCGCGAAACACAGTTGCTTGCGTATGCGATTCATTGTGATCGAAGTTCTGTTCCATGCCGACTTGCCAGCCGCACCGCTTCGAGCCAGGACGCGTGTTGTCGGTTCGTTCGCACGATAATTCGCTGGCCATCTCGGTGCGCATACACCTGCCACACCATTCGGCCATCGAGCTGGTAGGCCATCTGGCCCGCGCTCCAGGCGCCGGCGTGCAAGCGAGCTGTTGCGGCGTCGATGATTAAAGCGGGTTCACGCAACATGGGTCTTCGTTCCGCGGGCTGTTGACGAGCGTGCTGACGGGAATCGCTTCCATCAGTTCTTGCGGATAAGGCTTCAACAACGCGAGCAACGGCTCTTTGCCCTTGAACTCGGGGTCGAGCCACACGTCGTACGCGTCGCTCGGCAGAATCACTGGCATGCGATCGTGAATCGACGCCATGAGTGGGTTGGCCTCGGTCGTGATGATCGTCGCTGAGTCGATCGGCTTCTCGCCTTTCGACCAACGCTCAGTCAGGCCAGCGAAAGCAAACGGCCGGCCATCCTTCATGCGAATGTGGTACGGCTGCTTGGTTTTCGCGTCGAGCTTCCGCCATTCGTAGAAGCCGTCAGCGATCACGAGGCAGCGGCGGCGCTTAAACGCCGAACGGAACGATGGTTTGTCGGCGACGCCTTCAGCCCGAGCGTTGATCAGCGAGTTGCCGATCTTCATGTCTGTCGCCCACGACGGGATGAGTCCCCACCGACACTTCGACGCAACACGCTGACCGCCGTCGAGCGTGACCGTCAGTATCTGCTGTGTCGGCGCAATGTTGTAGCGAGAGTCCCACTCGACCTCATGAGCTACGGCGGAGAACTCTTGAAGAAGCTGATTCAGCTTCGTGCGTAGGGTGAAGCGGCCGCACATCGTCGTCTCGTTTACGCTATCTCTCCGAACGCCATCACGTGCAACGAATCCTGCCATTCCTTCCAGGCTTGGCGCAGCAGCTTCGCTTTGGCAAGTAGCTTCACATTGCCTAGCCGCGTCGTTTCTTTATCGAGTTGAGCCATCACGCTGCGGTACTCGTTGACCGTCCCATCGACGTCGAATTCTTCAGGCTCATCGCCGGCCGTCTCACGTTCGAGCATTGCCATCGCTTTCTCGACTTTCGTTTTCGCCCAACCTGTGACGCCTGAATTGACCGATGGCGCCGCCAACTCGTGAGCGACCATCGAGCGGATTGTAGCTTCTCGGCCAGCCGCTTCCACCTTCGCCCGTAGCTTGGACGCGTCGCGGATAACCACGCTCTGCACTTCCTCCTCGCGGGTCACGTACAGCAGCAAGTGCCGCGACCACGGCGAGGCGAAGCAGTTGCCGCGCGAGGGACGCAGGTCCACGGAGATGCTGTCGAGAGTTGCGGAGCGGTAGAGTCGCATGGCGGATTTCAACTTTAGGTCGAGTCGCAGCGTTAGGTGACGAGCTGCAACGAAAGGCCTCACCGGCTTCGCTATTGCCCGTCACCGTCGCTTACCTTCGCGATCAGATACAACACGACCGTTTCTAGGTGGCCGTCTTTTGCATCCTCGGGTTTCGGCTCGTAGTAGCAGGGCTTGGCATTCCACTCTTCAAACGGAACGCCCGGGAATTCCCCGACCATCATTTGCTGTACCGCCTCGCGGCCGGCTTGCAGGTCACGAAAGCGACCGGCCTCTAATAGCGCTCGTGCGATGTCGGTGTCTCGTCCCATGAAACCCTCGCAAGCCAGCGGCCCCGGCTTCTCTTCCATGCCGGCATTGTAGCCGAGGGGCGCAGACCGAAGCGAACGAGCATGGCCTGTAGCTACTTCGGCTCAAGCTGCGTGCTGAGCATGGCGTCCTCCCATTGGTCTCGACGCTGCCAGTGTATCGGCCGGAAGAAAAGGCCGTGCGAAAAGTGCCCTTTTGGTCCCGAGGTTTGCTCGCGATTCATCGACTCATCCGGCCGCCCACAGATAGAAGATCGAGCCGCCGCTCTACCGCGGCTTGCGAGGGCTGCAATTGAACATAGGCCGATGGTCATGGGTTAGGGCATGGTGTTCTCGCGCCCTAGCCAACGAAACGGCGAATGCATCGTCTACGGTTTCGACAAGGCAAACACCCCCTGAAGCCCATTTGCATTCGCGGCACGCGCACACCCACGCGCGTCGCTGCGAGTCGAACTGCTCGCGAACCGTCAAATTGTAAACCACGTCTCCGATTGACACGTCTAATGTCAGTGCAGGCCCCGCTCCACACGCCTTCCGCAGATGATGCGAACGAGCGATAAGCTTGTCGGAGTGCTCTGTCGTATCTGCAGACTTGATGTAAAGCATCGCTGACACCTTTGCTCAGCTTCGATGCCCCGCTCTCCGCAAGATTGATTCCCGTGGCGCTGAGCAAAACCCGCCATGGGGGATACGCCCATGGGTTAGCGTACTGAAGTGGGCCCGAACCTGAATTGAGCGGCGCAGGTTCATGCCATCACAATCAAGCTCCAGGCTGAGCGACGAGGCGGAGAAATGTTGTTGGATATGGACAAGAGCGAGGGCGGACGTCCCTTAAAAACAGGTAACGTCGGGCTCTGTAGAAAACCTACGAGAAGTGTAAAGAATCATTACGTTATGTGTGAGGGTCAATAACCTGAGATCGCGGCATTGGCTCTGATAAGTATGTCCGCGAACGTAAGCGCCTTGACGTCGTTTGATCATGGAGATGACGGTTTCAACTTGTGCGATGGCGATACGCGGGGCGGTCGAAGCGTACTTGCATTAAACGTCGATACCTGCCGCTGGCGGGCTTATCGGTCGGTCGGCCGTGCTTGGCCGGGATGACGGTCCGCGTGCCGCACGTTTCACGTGCAAAACGATGGTTCGGCTCGGAGTCGTACCCGGCGTCGGCCAGCATCTGCAGGAGCCGCACGCGGCGGTGGGCATCGGCCAGCAAGGGGCGAAACTCATCGACATCGGGTCGCGGCCCACGTCCGACGCGCATCGCCAAGATGAAGTGATCGCTCGTGTCGCAGATCACGCCGAGCTTGGGGAAGTGATGATAAACGACCTTTTTCCAGGGCTCGGAGACACGCGTGCGACGGCGGACGAAGTAGCCGCTGGCGGCGGTGCACTCCAAGCCCGTCGAGTCGATGGCGGCCCGCCGCACGCGCTTGCGGTGTCCCCGTCGCCGCCGGACGGTGGCATCCAGCAGCCGACGTACCCGGCCTTGAGTCAGCAACCGCTGGCTCGCCTTCTGCACCGTCGTGAAGTGCGGAACCTTCTTGAGTTCCAAGACGCCAGCCAGCGAGGGCGTGTCGCTCAGCAGATGCACCACGCCGCGATAGTCGGTTTTGAGAAAGTTCTTCAAAACCAGGCAGGCGAAGAGTTGGTGCTGAGTGAACGTCTTGGGACTATAACGATGGCTGTAAGCAGGCAACGACCGCCGCGCGACCGCCAGCGCCGTCAAAATCACCGCCTTCGGACTCTTGCTCGTCGCGCTCATCCCTCCTTGCTACGCACGAAAGAAAGCTAGCAGCCTAAAGTCAATGACATGTTTTCTACAGAGCCGGTAACGTCGCGTTACCGGTTACTCTCGCCGATCTCGGCATAAGTAAGATGTAGTGTCTCGCCCGCTATTCGAAGAACAGGCGATAGACGAACACTACCGCCGTGATGGCCATCGCGACCCAGAGCCTGGCCTGCTGCGTTTCACTCATCGTTTTGCGGCTCCGTTCACTTTCTTCTTTCGCGACTCAACGCTGTGCTTCATCCCTGTCCGCGCCTTCGCCATCGCCTCGATAACATAAGCCGGCCTCGCTTGGCTGCAGCGAGTGTATTGAGCGTTCACGAAGCCCCTTGCTTCGGCGTCAAAAGCACGGAGATGCGCCGGTAACGGAGATCAGATTGGCGCCTGTCGAGCGATAAAAAGCTCTGGAAGCGCGTCAGTGGCGAGGGCGACCCGACCCAAAGAGAACTTGCTGATGAAACGTCATCACGCGCTGGCGGCTGTCACAGTCGCGTTCGCGCTCCTGGTCATCCCGGCATCGCTATCGAACTGCTTCGACGCGTTTGCTGCGACTCCTTCGCTTCGGCGGCCAAACATCGTCTTCATACTGGCGGACGATTACGGCATCGATGAAGTGGGGTGTTATGGCTCGGATCGCTTCAAGCATAAGACGCCCAACCTCGACGCTCTTGCTGCCGGAGGTGTCCGATTCGAGTATTGCTTCGCGACTCCGCTGTGCGGTCCAACGCGATGCCTGATCAATACGGGGCGCTACGGCTTTCGCACCGGTGGATTGACGAACGACTCGGCAGGAGTTCCGTCATCGACTGCCGAGCCCTCGCTGGCTCGTATTCTCAAACAGGCTGGCTACGCGACGGGTACAACCGGAAAGTGGCGCCAGATGGGCGAAACACCGAAAGATTGGGGTTTCGACGAATCGATCACCGACTTTCGATCCAAGTCGGAAAGTAAGTACTGGACGCGCGGTTATACGAGGAACGGTCAGGAGTTGACCTTCGATCACGAGGTCTATTATCCGGACGAAGGGAGGAAATTCGCGATCGACTTCTTCACACGACATCGAGACGAGCCGTTTTACTTCTACTTTGCCGAGCGGCTGCTTCACGCTCCGATCGAACCGACGCCGGACTCTAAATCGGGCCTCGGACCCTTCGAAGCCTACGACGCCACAGTCGAATATCTCGACAAGCAAGTCGGCAAACTCGTTGGCGCCTTGGAACGCTTGGGATTGCTTGAGAACACATTAATCGTGTTCGCGGGAGACAATGGAACTTCGCGCAACGCGAATCCTTCGAACGTGACGGGCACCATTGGCGGCCGAGCGATCAACGGTCGCAAAGGTGAAATGCTCGAAGGGGGCGCACGTGTACCGCTCATTGCGAGCTGCAAAGGGCTGGTTCCTAGCGGACGCGTGATCGACGATCTCATCGATTTCAGCGACTTGCTGCCGACGTTCGCGGAATTGGCCAATGCAAAGCTGCCCAGCGAGTTTCAATTCGACGGGCGCAGTTTTGCTCCGCAACTTCGCGGTGAGCCGGGAGTGCCTCGCGAGTGGGTTTTTGTTCAACTGGGAAATGAGTGGTACGTTCGCAGCAAGGATTGGAAGCTCAACCAGGCTGGGAAGCTTTTTTCGATGTGCGATGCGCCATTCAATGAGAAGCTGCTAGAGGATACGGAATTGAGCGCCGAGGCCATCATGGCGCGGAGCAACCTTCAGGCTGCACTCGGCATGCTTAATCCCGCCGGCGGAAAGACCGAGGAAAACATGCCGCTGAAAGCCAGAGATAAGAAACCAAAGAAGCCGAAGAAGGCAAAAAACGTGAAGGCCTAGCAGTCCGTTGATCTAACGGTTTTCTGGAAGTGGGTCAGGACGTTGCATCGAGCGGGTTCAGCATTGCGTAGCGTTGGATGGAAGCGAAGCATTGATCGATCGCTTGGTGGAATCGTCTGCTGAGCATCACGGCGACAAGGTGCACAAGCGCGGCGAGCGCGCGAAGACCTTGGAGGGCCTTTGGCTTGCCAACTCCGAACAGTCGGCGCAGAATCCGGCCGAGATTGTGCGCCGCGGCCGCGATCAAGTAGCGCTTCGTCACGTCGACCAGCCCGCGCAACCACCAGCAGCATGCGGAAGAACGTCCCCGGAGGAATCGATTCGCGGCCCGGCTTGTCGGCCGCTTCGTAGTACCCTTCGCAACGGCGTTCAATCCAGCGGTCGAATCCTGCTGCGGCTAACAGCTCGTTGAGCTTCCGGTAAAACGGATGGCCCGCCGAACGAGCCAACTCCGACGTCGCCACAAAGAGCGACTCCTGCCGACGCTTCCGCCGTCCCATCGACATCCTGCCATCCTCCTCGTCGCACCACGATCTCAGCCCCGACATGAGCATAGCGCGATGGGCAAAAAATCAACAGGCTGCTAGCCGCTCACCCACACGAAGAACATCGACTCGCCGCGGATCGGCGCGAGCTGCAGTTCGTAGTCTCTGATCCCATCGGTATAAGTGACGACGAGCCAGCCACAAACGAACCTGCCGCCATAAAGCGCTTTGTCGTCGAGGATGAACTCGATGCGCTTTGATGAGTGGGGCGGGACTTTCGAATGCACGCACGTACCGCACCCAACCCCGGTCGGCCTGGCGTTGCTGGTGCATGACCATGATCTGCTGCACGTCGTTCGGTGCCACATACTCGTGCTTCGGCGGCGGGCCGTCGGCTACGTGCGTCACGTAGAACGCGATCTCCTTCGCTGTGTATTTGGACGAGCCAGGATTGACGATCTCGTATTCGAGGCCGTTCTTCGTGTAACGCAGGGCGCCGGCTTCGAGCAGTAAGGGCCGGTGCCGTTCTTCGAACTGCTGGCCGGCCAGGAAGGCCAACGCGATGGTGAGCGATGCAACGAGGATGACGCTTCGCCGATTGACCATGTCGCCGTACCGCCGACTCCTCGAAGCGAGCATGCCCGACGAAGCTTTCGCCTAGGACGCATTAGCTCTGCGTCTTCGTATCCATCTTGCCACGACGAGGCCGGCCCCGATAACAACCAATCCTGAACCGCTAAGAAACCAGTTCTTTGCGCTGGACCGATGCGAGTCTTCCCGCGCCCGAATGGACTCGTGCAGCGCGACCTCGCGAGTATCGGCCGAAGTGAAGTAACCCATCTCGCTCGCCTGCCGTTGCGCTTCTTTGACCGCGGCCATCTCGATGCGAAACTGCCAAAAGAAGAGGACAGACGCGAGGATCATGAGAACACCGACAATAGGAAGCCACCTCATATGCACACCCCTTTCGATGTTTAGTGTCCACGATGATCAATGATGCCGGTGCTTGTTGTCGTCGCGCTTTCGATCGCCCAAAACGGAATACACGATCGCGATTATCGAGTCGGGAACCAAGAGCACGACACCGCCGACTACGTGCAGGACGATGATCTGGATCGCTTGACGCCAATTCCAGCCGTAATGACACCTACAACGAAGCATCCCCAGTCATAGCCGGTGTAACCTGTCGGAGGCGTTTCCTTCGGCAGTATCACTGCGCTGCCGTTGCGAGCGTAGAACTCGGCAATCCGGTCCTTTTCGCGGTTGCTGTTATAGACATTGGCCACCAACGGCGCGAGAAGCAAGCAGCTCAATGACGATCAAGGCCATCGCTACGCCGGCTTTCATTAGCCAACCTCTTTCGTCGCTTCCGCCGATACAGACGTCGATCTGTTCTTTGTTGACTGCCTGACGACGGTTGCCGGCAGTGCGCGGTGCTGAATCTTTACACCCCGCCCGACGCCGTGCAACGACCTTCTCGACAATGCCGCCGCCATCAAACTCCTAGCCGAGCGTCGCGCTGGAGAAATGCTCGCTGGCGCAGAACTGCACGGAGGCGATCGAAAATCAACCTCGCACGAAGGTTGAAACTGGTCGACCTTGGGATTTCCTGGTCGCAGTCGCATCGCTGGCAACTCGACGCGTCCGTTCCCCAGGAAGACTTCGAGTCGTACATCGACGCCTTTCGCGATGCCGGCAAAGAAATCACAACCATCGTTTGGCGTGCCGCCGTCGCATTGCCGAAGTGATTCAAGGTTGGCCGGCCACGCATATCGTCAGTCGGCAATTCTCAGTTGAACCTTCGCGCGAAGCATCCAGCTCGCATCGCTCGCACAGGGGCGCGCAACCCCGTGGCGCGCAGCCGATTCTTCACTCGGTACAGCTCACGATAGATGGGTAGAAACAACGGCGTCGAGGTAACCGCCGCTTCGGAAACGTGGTCGTAATGCGATCCGATCTTTTCCTTATACGATTCTCCGCACGAGGACATGTCGATGCGCGTGAAGCCCAGCAATGGGGCCAGCTTCGCGACGCGCATCAAGAGCACCAAGCCAGGAGCGAACCGGCTCAACTCACGGTCATACCCTAGAACGCTCCCTTGCAGCACGTTGCCCGACTTCAGGCAAAACAAGCCAGCCGCCAGCCGATTGCCAATGTGAAGACTGAACATCGGACCGGAAAAATGCTCCGTCTCCGCGTGCAGTAAACGTTCGTGCAATCGCATCACCCAATCGATGTCGAATACACAAGGGACCGTCTTGTGTGGCAGTCTTCTCGCAGCCTGCAGCCATGAGCAGTGGAGACGACCGGTTTTGCTGGTGCCAAGCATTCTAACTGACTGCGTCTACCTTGCCGTTCGTGGCGCAGACAATATGCACCAGGGCCTTGCGTCAGACCGATTTGTGCGACTCGCAAGGCGCACGGCGCGGGCCACGGCTTCAAGGATGCTAACTAGCTCGCGCCTTTCGCTGTTGTGGGCCACACGCGAAAAAAGCTGATCGGGCTACACGTCGACCAGCGGCTCGGCTTCCTCGTCGATCATGGACCCCATTGTCTGCTCGACGTATTCGAAGTCGTGATCGGTCATCTTTAAGCTCTCGTTGTATTGCAGCGCAGCTGCCTCGGCTACGTATTCGACCGTGCCATGGTGCTTCTCGACGATCTCGCGAATCGCGTCGAAGTCGGTGCGAAAGAACTCCTTGCGGAAGTTGACCTTGTTCATTCGCGTCTTGTGCAGGCCGCGGTGTAGGGCGTTCTCAAGCGCTGGTGCGTCGTCGCACGAAATCATCATGTGGACGTCGAACGGGAACGGAACCGACGCGTCGCCGAGTTCGCGCACGCGGTCCAATGGCTCGAAGACGTCTGGTCATGCCGATCTTGAACACGTTCTCGCCGAATGTTCCAAGGTTAGAAATGACGTAAACGTGGCCGGCCTTCGTGAGTTGCGCTTGCGATATCGCCCGTGCTGACTTCGCCTCAGCTTCGGCAAGTCGCTGTCGCAGAAGTTCGAGTTCTGCAGTATGATCGCCCACGACATCGGCGAGTGCGCGGTCGATTGCTGCCTTCACGACTGCTTTCTCACGCTCGGCGTCTGCCAGCTCTTTGGCGATTTCACTCTTCACGCGTTCCTCTTCGCGTATCTGTGCCTTGATGCGGGCCTGTTCTTCACGTTGCACTTCGCGACGCACCTCTTCTTCGAATGCGGCCTTGAGCCAATTCAGCATGTCGTTCTCTTGATCCTTTGCAATCTCGAATCCGATGGATCGACACGCTTCGATAGCGCCAAGTAACTGCTCTTTCGAGCTCGCGAAGTTGTTAGGCGTCAACTTCGAGCCGATCCATTTCTTCTTTTCGTCGATGTATCGCACGGCAAGTGCGCTGCACTGCTCGCCGATCTTGGCGTGTGACTGGCCGGACTCGGAATGGTCCCTTTGCAATTTCCTCACCTGGACTGACAGGTTGAAGAGATCGCGCTTTAGGTCGGTGTTCTCCGCGAGGAGCGATTCGTACTTTACCTTGCGCCCCTCGTAGTCGGCCGCAGCCGTGTTGAGGCTGAACCTGTCTTGCTCAAGTCGCGAGGCGACCTCCGATAGACGGATTTTTTCCGCGTGCTGATGCGTTGCGATGACGTCGAGTTCGGCCTTTCGGCGAACCAGATCGGCGCGGTGCTTGATGTACCAGATTGCCACCACGCCTGCGGAGAGCCAGGCGCCGACTACGAAGCAAAAGACATAGCCCATCGAGACGCCTATGCTGATCTGGGGTGTTGCGGGCACAGGTGAAACAGCACGCTCGTTTTGCATCCCGGGCACTTTGCCAGCCGCCAGAAGATCTCTTTCTTCGCCTTACACGTGGCTCCGCAGTGTGCGCACATTCCCTCGACAACCGCCTCTAGCGAAGTGTGCAAGTTCACCACCTTCTGGCCTCCGGAGGCGGCGACGTCCGCAATGCCGAGCCAGATCCACACGTCGAGTACTTCCGGCGAGTGGAACTTCATCTCGGAGCCTTCGGCAACGCCAGCGGCCGGCATGGTGCCGTGAGTCTCGAGCTTGCGCCACATTAACAGGGCAAGCTCTTCGAGCTGCATCGCGTGTTCGACTTGCTCGATCACTGCAGTGCGTCTCTCGCCGAGCTGCCTGGTGGACTTTGCGAAGGCGTGAACGCGCTCGATTGATTCGTGTTCAAAGACAGCCGGCGCGTACTTGCAAACGACGTCGCATGGAAACAATTCGAGAGACTCATCAGCGCCGTCGCGCTTCGCGAACTTAATCGCACCGACGGCGTAGTCGATGGCCTTGATTGCCTCGCCAATGGCACCGATGACGTCACGACTGCCTAGGAGGTCGTCGACGCGCTGGCCGGACGCACGGTAGGCATCGTATTGCGCCTCAAGTTCGGCCTTTTTCACGGCAATAACCCGCTTGCCGTCAGCATCTTGCCCCCCCTCGCATTGATGGATTGCGATGGACAATCTATCGCGTCGATTCAAGCGTGTCGAGCTACGTCAAAAACGGCGAGCTTCCGTACCGTTCATTTGACGCGGACACCTGCTGCGTCCTTTGCGGTCTGCAGCAACGCACGCCGCGCCGGTGGAGTGAGCCTCGGCCACCGCTCCACGATCGCCGCCAGCTCCTCGTCGAGAGGGGTGTCGGAACCAAAAATCGCCGAAATGGCAGCGTCTGTGGCAGCGCTCGGTGAGGTATTGTTAGAATCAGCCGAGGGATTGGCGATTTCTTCGAGTCTTGTATCGATTGGGTCGGTCAGCGACTGGATATGTGGCGATCGCGTCGAGCAGGTATTGGTACAGCACGATCCGCCGGCCACTGCGTCGCTCGCTGCGTAACCACCTCGATGCCAGGAGGGCGGTCATTGCATCAGACTGATAGCCTGCTCGGGGCCAATTGGCGTTCGCCGACGCCTATTCATCAGCCAAATATCAATCTCTGAACGACGTCGCGAATGGTGACCGCTTCTCGTTTGTGTCGTTGAAATAATGCCGCGTGAATTCGCAGTAGGCTGATATTTAAAAAAAGGTCCTTGCTGCCGCCCTTTCGGGCGGCAGCAAACGTAAGTCGTCGTCCGTTGGCTACGCGACGCTGAGTTCCCAAGCCGTCTAAGTTGAGTGAGACGTCGGCGTCGACCGGCTGACCCCGGAGCCAGCGACTGAACTGATGGAGCATGAGCCCGGCGGCCATCGCTGAAGCGTAGATCGTCCCCTGAGCGGTGCAGCGGCCCACGTACGCCTCGGACTGCGTAAACAAGGTCGTCGCATAATGCGCTCGACTCGCCGCATCAGCAGCCGTAATCACGCGCAGCGCCTCTCCCAGCATGCGACCATCACACCAGAACCGGCAGCGCCACCGGCGGCGCGCCAAATCGCCTCGCGAGCGCCGATCGAATCGACGCAGCAAAATATAGCTTCGCCCGTAAGCAGTACTGGACGAAATCGGTCGACAACGACTTCAACCTCGATCGCTGGGTCGATTTCCAAAACGGCGCCACGCGTCGCATCAATTTTTGTGGCGCCGAGGTCACGGTAACGGTAACCCTGCGTCGTGATATTCACCGCTTCCACCGCATCAAAGTCCACAAGCTGCAACGGCGCAACACCCAGCGATGCTGCCTGAACAGCGACTTGGCGGCCAATCGCGCCGACGCCGATCACGCTCACGCGAACTGCCCGAAGGCGTTCATAAGGGACGAGCTCCGCTTGACGTGCAAATCGGTCTTCTGCGCTGGACATACGGCCTCCGCTTGTAAAAGTAGTTATCCCCAGACGGACTCGTCCCATGCGTTGTGATGGTGAGCCCGGAAACGATCGAACGGACTGTAGAACGGACCGTCGATTGGATTGTCGATTGGATTGTCGAAACTGGCAGCAGGTTGGAACGTGGCGTTTCGCGCCTTTTCATACACGTTCTTCTGATACTCGTCGTCCCAAGCGGACCGATCGCTGGCCGCGAACTCTCGCCGGAAATCCACCTCCACCGGGATCTGCAACTGCCCACCAGGCCCCGCCGAAAACCGTAAGCGCGCATAGGTCGCTCCGCCGCGGGCGAGAATGAACATCACCGCCCAATCCGAAGCGTCAAAGACCCGGGCGAACGTCGCTTCATCGGTCTGGCTGGGCCGGGGGCTGGTGCCTGGATGCGTGTGCACCCAAATTCGCGCGAATTCCTCCGGTCGCCGCCCGCTGTCGACCTGCTCGTCGAAATAGTCTGCCACCCCGGCGTCATCGAGCGACGTGGTGACGGCCGTGCATGCTTGGGGCACCAGTGCAACGTCGGCAATGACCAGCGGTTCGTTCGGCAGCGAGATACCGAAGCCGCCGATCTCGGTCGGGCCGCTGTCACGCAAGTGAACGAGTTTCGAGAACGCCAGCGGCGTGAACCTCAGCGCTGGCCGTTGGTGGCGATGCCCCTGCTTCGGACGGTGATTCCAGGTTTTCATTTGATGCCTCGAGGGTTTCGCGACAGGAGTCGCAGAGGGATTTGTTCAGACACTCGGCGCAGCATGCGTCGCGGCAGATTCTGCAGGGACGGAGGCAGCTCTCACAAAACATGTCTTCGCAGCGCTGACAAGGGACCCGGCATTGGCTGCAGCACGTGCGGCCGCAGTCCGAACAATGCACCAGGCAATCTCCGCACACATCCGATTCGCACCACTCACAGCAACTGGTTTCACTGGGCTCAGAAATACCGCCGCAGTCGATGCACGTGCGCCCCGACCAGTTCTCCAGCGGCACATAGGCGCTCGATGCGTTGTAAGACTCGAGCACCTGCCGCACGACCACAAAGAAATCAAACAGCCGCCCTTCCTTGAGCGCCGTGCGAATGGCCGCCTTACCATCTCCTTCGCAAAGCCTGCGATCGTTGACGTGCGGATGGGTGACACAGCAGTCGCTAGAAGCGGGATGGGGGTCGATGGCTTTGACGGTATACGGCGAGAAGTCGCCCAACTGCGACCAGTGGAGTCGAACCTCAAACCGACCCAAAAACACGCCTTCCAACGCGATCGGATCGGTCACGACCCACAGCCGCTTCTTTTGCAGGTCGAAGCCTGTTTCGCCGAACTCGTCTTCCAGTGCCGCCAGGTCTTCGACGAGTGAACGCAAGGTCGGGGGGCTCGCTTCGGAAGCAAATTGCAACGCTTCCTGAGACATCTTACGAAACGTTTCGTTCAAGTTTGCCAGCGCAACATTCATTCGCCGCGCCACATGCTTGGCGGCATGGGGCCAGCCACGAAGGCGCATCTCGCGGAGGAGATGCGCCTGTTTACAGAATCTCTCCCACGTATCAACCGGCGCTGATGGTAGCGCGGGCGCGCGGCGAATCGACTCGATCGCCCCAAGAATCTTGACCGCGGGTCGGACGAAAACTCGAGCTCCGCGGGCGCCACGCGTGGCAGGAAGGGTCATAGGCTTAGGTTCTCCGTTCGATAGAAAGGCATCATGTTGCGATAGGAAGGCACCGTGTTGCGGCAGGAGGGACTGCGCCGAGAGACTTCAACTTCTCTCGGGCGCAGTGCAGGGAACGAATGCAAATTGCTAGTCGTGCGCACCTTCGATCTTCGTCGGGATGATCAAGATCCGATCGCCTGCTTCAAGCACCTGCTCAGCGTGAACCGGCAGTCGGTTAACTCGGATGAGATCATCCGTCGGCTTACCCGACTTGAGGGTTCGTTCGACGAGTTGCGCAACCGTCGTGCCATCCGCGATGTCGACATGGTCGCAGTAGCCACCACCGAGGTTGTTGATGAGTAATACGCGTATGGGAGGGTCCTTATGAAAAATCGAAAGTGAAGTTCATTTCCGCGGGCGTACGGCAGAACGCGAACATGCTTGCGACAGACATGCTTGCGACAGACATGCTTGCGCAGGCATGTGATGCGAGGGGCATGCGGCCCCCCGCATCAACAGACGGGAGTTGCCAAGGTATCGATCAAGCTCGGTTTCGGAGCTCACGTGATCGCGACATTCAACTCATCGCCGTGAAAGGAATGCCACGAATCGTGGAGCTCCCCCCGCAGCTGGCTGACACGACTGGCCGAGACTCGAAAACGCTGCGCCACCTCGCTCGTTGAATGGCCGAGGCTTAAGGCTTCGGCAATCCGCCGATCGCGTCGCTTCACTCCTCGGAGCCACGCCGGAAAATCGCAACGGAACGCGGCTTGATCGGCAACGGGTGTTGCGGTGTCCTCGACAACCGCTTCCCTCCATGCACCGGTGGGTGATCCCACGCAATCGAGTCGTTCGACGGCAAAGCCGTGGCGTCGCTGCGCCGCCTTCGACATCACGTCGCGCACGGTGAATCGGCTTCCGACGCGGCGACCGTCGTGAAACTGTCGAATGGCGTAGCGCGCCAAGACCGTCGCAAACGCCAACTCGCCTCGGCCACGGCGAACAAGCCGCACGTAGGCGACATAGGCGTTGGCGACCACTTCGGCCACCGCGTCTTCACGCGCTTCGGCGCTCCATCGCCGAAACGCTCGACAGGCGTAACGGCGAATCTTCGGCAGCAGGACTAAGAAACCTTCGTGACCGTCGGAAGTCGTCAGCGTCTTGGAATGAATAGGTCTGGCAAGCGCGATCATGGATCACCCTCCGCGGATGGGACCACCCCTGGCGGGGCGGTCGTGATAAAACACAACCGCCCCGCGACGCGCGAGGCAGACGGCGCTCATGGCGCACAAAAAACCCACAAACGAAGCGCGATGCTTCGCTGTGGGTTAGCGAGGAGTTCGACGACTAATAGCTATCGATTCCCCTAGGTGTGTTGACGCAAAAAGGCCGTAAATTTAGGCAGAAAAGTATCTTGCGCTCAGCAGGCCGCCATGATTATGTAACTATCGGCGACGACCTCCTCCGGCGGGATCGAGAGTTTCGATTGCAATCGATCTTGGTCTTTATCAGAGGGAGTGGTTATTCCGAGGCAGTAAAGCGCACCGAAAAAAATCCTCCAGAACATGTAAGGAATTGAAAAACGATGGATCGCACGGCGGCACGCCACGGACGTTGGGCATGGACTTCGAAAACTTGATCGGGTGCCCCGCGGCGATCAACTGGGTGTAGAGAGCGTCGGCCCGAGCAGCCAAGACGCGTTGCTTTTCAACGATGTCGTCGTCGTTGGCATTTCCCGCTTGGCATTTCCCGCTTGGCATAGTCCGCCTAGGCTTGCAGCGTTTGCAGTATCAAGTCCTTGATCGTTTCACGTCGCAACTTCGTAACCATTCGCCTTCCTACCCCGTGCAGGGTTCCTGACCGCCCATGAGACCGGCCCGCGGCATTTTGGTTGCCCGCCGTTGGCCGACACGAAACGAAGGTGCTGGCCGACATGCTCGCCGATGGCAGTGCTAGAACCGAGGGGATTCGCAGAGTTCCACGTAGCATCCGTCAGCTCCACCCGCGTCGACCCAGGCGCCAATTGCCGATGCTCCGCCGATGCTCGTTCTTCCGCTCAATTCATGGCCCGCAACGAGCCTATTTGAAAAACCAACCGCATTCACGTAGCATGTGCCCATCCTGAGGTAAATAGGTATGGACCTGCAAGAACTAAGTGAACGGACCGGAATCACGCGGCGTAAGCTGCGTTACGTGCTCGATCACGACCTCGTGCCCGGACTCAGAATTGAGATCGCCGAAGGCGAAGCGGGACGGCCCCGTAAATTTCACGAGGACGTGGGGGTTGGAATCGTATGTGCCGCACACCTGCTCACCATGGGAATGCGGCACGAAAAAATCCGCTGGTTTCTCGAGGGACTCGTGACGCTGACGATTGGTGGAAAACCGGCACTTAGCTCTCTTTTTGAGCGACATGGCGACTTAGCCGATCAAGGCGATCCATTCGAGTCGGAGGCGTTTCTGGGGGACGGCGTTAACATACGGCTAACGCTCAAGAACGCGAATTACGATTCCCAATGGCGTGCCCCACAGAACCCCGCCCCCTTGGCTGCAAACTATAAACCGAAAAGCCAGGCGGTTCTCAACTTGGGCCGCATTCTCGACGAAGTAATGCCCCCACCGTGAAATATCTTGACTTCAGCCCAATTTTGGGCAAAGATGACCCCGGGTCTGCCCAAGGTGGAGCAGAACCATGCCCGAGCCGTCCGTTTCTCCATGATGTGCCCGAAAATGGCCATCCCAGAGAGGCCGGCGTTTTGCGTTCGGGTAATCGCGGATTGCCAAGGACGGCATCGTGTTTTCCAGTACGTCCGAATCGTCACCGCTGAACCAAGCCCCGACCCCCAAGCCGGAAGTCGATCTCGGTGGCATCGCGCGAGTTCTTGGGTCTTCCGTGTCGGAGGAACTCCGGCGCCAATTCATCGCTGAACTCGATCCCGTCGGCCCGGTGGAATTGGTTCTGGTGACGGACCTGGCCCGCCAAGCGGCGGCGATGGAACGCTGGCATGATGCGGCTTTAGCCATTGCCCGTCATGGAGCGCGGGCGTTACCGATGCTTTTGGCGCCAACAGAAACGGAAGACCAATCGAACTTTGACTCGATCCTGGTCAGCGCCATGTCGACGGACGCCGCGGATCGGAGTGAACGGCATAGCCTCGCTCGAACGCGGGCATTTCACCGGACCCTTCGGCGACTGGAAGAAGTGCAAGATCGTCGCCGTGAACGAGACCTGGCTGGCCGGGCCGTTGTCCCGGTCTCGTTCGCCGACGAGGCGGCCTGCGAAGCGCATCTAATCAATCGTCTCAAGAGCAAATCCGACCCATGTGCCAACTGCGGTAGCCAGACCGGTTATTACCTGCCGTCGCGTCTCGCGTGGGAATGCGGAAAGTGCCATAAGCAGTTTGGTTTGCGCTTCGGCACCGTCATGGCCGGTTCGGCGATCGATCTCTTCACGTGGAGTGAAGCGATTCGTCTGTTGCTCTGGCGACCGACGATCAGCGCCGCGGAGCTAGCCGAGAAGATCGGCCTGACGCGAATGGCAACGGTGCGCTCGATGATGGCGAAGATTCGAACGGCGCTTGCGGCCGACGACGCGAGCGAACGCCTTGCCGGTTTGGATCAGCATTTTGCCTCGAATCAACTGCCTGAATCTAGCGCCTCAAAAAACAAAAACTCTAAGACCTACTCGAGTGAGTCAGCAACGTAAACATCAAAACGAAACCCTGTACGTTCATTCGATTTGCTAACCACGACCGCCGATCGATCGACCCCGCGGGCGACCTGAACCAACCGATCGATTTTTCCGCCAAGTGATCCAATAACCACGCTTCATGGAGGGAGCACATGTCAAAACTCGTACGGTCAGCCTCTGACGGAGAAGACCCAAAAGACACGAAACCCCAGGGCGACCATGCCCACGAGTCACGGGCTGACTCGCGTGATCGCCGTAGGCCACAGAGCTTGAGTGCTGAGGACTGCCTGTCGGCCCTCTCGCAGCTCCCCGGCGCGGTGGCCATGGGAATGCTCAAACCGGCCCAGGCAAGTGCCATGAAATCTTTCTACGCAGAGATCCTGCGTTACCGCCAGAAGGCTGAAAGCCGTGGTGAGCACAAAAGCGTGCCCGACGCAGACGTGATCGCGCTCCTGCAGAAGGATCCGAAGCTGATGGCGATCATGGCGCCCTTCCTTACGGACGAGCAGGTCGACCTCGTCATGGGCGCCGAAGGCGGGAGCGATGGACAAGCTTAGCTTCTGCGAACGGTTCGTGTACCTGGAACGCCAGCCGATTTCGTTTGCTGGGCGGCCCTACTTGCCCGCCATTTATGCAGTCGAGGATCGCAACATCGTACTGCGCTGCTCACGGCAGACCGAGAAAAGCACCTTCCTGGTCAACACGATTCTGCGCGAAGCGTGTTGTAAACCCGGCATCCAGATGCTGTTCGTTTCGCCGCGCCTTGAGCAGGCCCAGTTTTTCGTGCGGTCGCGACTTTTGCCGTCGCTCGAACAAAGCGCACTCATTCGGCGCAAGCTACTGGGTAGAAATGGCCGACGGCCCCAGGTCATGAACATGGAGTTTGTTAATGGTTGTGGGCTGCATGTCCGGGCGGCGTATCACAGCGGTGATGCGTGCCGCGGCATCAGCGCCCAGCTTCTACTGGTCGACGAATTTCAGGACATCGCACCGGGCGACTTGCCGACGCTCCAAGAGACGATGAGCCATGCTAAGAATGGTCGGACGATCCTGACCGGAACGCCCAAATCGATCGACAATAACCTCGAGGTAATGTTCCGCAACTCGACAGCCAACGAGTGGACGATTGTGTGCCCGAAGTGCCGAAAGGGAGTTGTGCTCGATGAACGCAGCCTGGGTCCCCGTAGCGCGATCTGTCCGGACTGCGCGATCGAGCTCGATCCTGTCGCTGGAAGCTGGGTCGCTCGCAATGCTGATGCGAAGTGGGGCTGCGGATACTCCATCAGTCATTTGATGGTTCCCTGGCTGAACTACGACGACGTGCTCATACGTCAACAGACGTATGACATTTGCAAGTTCAAGAATGAGGTGTTGGGCTTGCCGACGACCACCGGCGAGCATGTCGTTACACGAGCTGAGCTGGAAGCTTGCTGTACCGATGGACCGATGGCGACGAAGCTGGCGCAGGTGCCGCCCCAAGGACGCCACAGGCTCGTCGCCGGCATCGATTGGGGTGGTGGAGGAACCTCTCGGACCGTGCTCGTCATCGGCTTCATGCGCAGCGACTATAAATTTCAGATCTGCCGCTTGGAACGGTTCGCCGCCTCGGAAGATCCGGATCGAGTTCTCAGCGATGTGGCCAAGCGCTGCGATCAGTTTGGTATTCGACTCATTGCAGCTGATGGTGGAGGCTTTGGCAGCGTGCTTAATCGCCTGTTATGCGTTCGGCTTCAGCCAGCCCGTGGCCTCTTTGCAATTACTTACGCGCCGTCGCGCCATGAGCCTCGGCAAGACGGCGTCCTGTGGAAATGGGCGATCGACCGAACGGCTTCGATTGGCGTGCTGTTCTCGCGAGTGAAGAAGCAAATGCTGCTCTTTCCGAAGCTCGCGGAGGTCAGCAGCTATCTGGACGAATTCGCTTGCGAAGTAGCCGAGTATGATGACGTCAATCGGTCCGTTCGGTATTCGCACCCAGCAACCATGCAGGACGACTGTTTGCACGCGACGAACTACGCGTTGACTCTGGCTGTCTACGCACACACAACAGAACGGCGAAGCATCGAAGACTGCCAGTAGCGGTCTGAGCTGTCGTCGCGCTGCTAGCCGGCAGGTCCTAGGGAGCCTTTTCTCGGAAGCAAGCGGAGATGATGTCCACCACGTGCCACAAAATGGGTCCCAAAACGGTCCGGTGGCCAACAACAGTGTCCCGACGTGGCCAACGATTCTGTCTCGCGGCGTCGCAAGTCGTTTTGCAACGCCGAGACCATCGCCAAGTACGTTGAACAACGTCAATCAGCGGTCTCGTCTGATAACTTGCATTGCGTCCCACCAGTAGGCGATGGATGATAGAGCTTTGCGCTCAGAGAGTTCGGCGGAGGTTGTTTCGGCCATGGCTGAGGGTGCCGTGACGCGTCGTAGGCGGAACGAGCAGCGTGCCAGACTCCTTGCCAGTCGCATTTGCCGAGGCACTCCACACCGTCGACTCACTCTCGAACTGCTGGAGCCAAGGTGGCTGCTGAGCGCGGGACCGCTCGAGGACCCGACAGTGCAGGTCGGTAGCGCTCAGCCGTCCGCCAATCTTGCCACGGTGCCGTTGCTCGTGGATCCGCAAAGCTCTGATCCTGCAGTTAGCCTCGAAGCTCCGCCGCAGTCTGTGGATAGTTCCATGGCTACGGCGACCGACGCGACACCCGCAAGCGTCGCTCAGGCGACCATCCTTAGGAGCGAGGAAGGTGAGATCGAGGACGACGCGAGTACGACCCTACCGGGCAACGGATTAACTCCTAACGGGTTGAAAACACTGAACGGAGTGAATCAAATCCAATTTGCTAATGGCGTCAAGGCTGACGGCACGGGCATGACGGTGGCCATCGTGCTGGGCTACGACTATCCGACCGTGTGGGCGGACCTGCAAGCGTTCGATCAACAGTTCAACTTGCCCGATCCGCCGAGCTTTATTCGCATCGCCGCCGATGGAACGCGCAATTATCCGACGATGTTGAACCCCAACGGTGCGCGCGAAGCGGACATGGACACGCAAATGGTCCATGCCATGGCGCCCGGGGCGAATATCCTCTTCATCGAAGCTGCGTCGCAGTCGCGGACCGATGTCGACAATGCGATCGAATATGCAGGGAGCTTGCCGGGCGTCGACGTTGCCTCGGTGAGTTCCAACGGCACCAGTGAGTTTTCGACGGAGACCGGGTATGACGTCGATTACACGACGCCTACGGGGCACATCGGCGTAACGGTCATCGGCTCCTCCTGAGCCGACGGCGCTCCGGGCGGTTACAAGGCGTATTCGCCCAACGTCGTCGCTCTAGGTGGGACATTAGTCACGCGCAACGGCGACGGCACATTCACCGAAACCGGATGGGGCAATGTGCAGTCGGGCGGATCGCACGACAGTAGCAGCGGCGGAGGCATCAGCCAGTACGAGACTCAGCCCAGTGATCAGCAAGGCATCGTCTCGGCTTACAGCACCACGATGCGCAGCGATCCGGACCTGGCGATGGTCGCGGGCGGCACCGGTGCCGCGGTTTACGATCCGACACGGCTGGGCGGTGATCCGCGTCCCCGACACCGATGACGTGGACTTCAAGCCCATCGGCCGCGGACCGGCACATCGGACGGTGGCACCAGTGCGCAGATGTTCGGCGAGTTCTTGACGTGGGTCAACGACCACGAGAGCGGTCCTCGAACTGGCTTCGGCCATCCTCAATCGGGAGTTATCGCAGCCACGGCCGCACATGCGGCCCATATTGCCGTCAGTGCCGTGCATGGCGTCGATTTTCTGTTAACCTGGAACTGCGCCCACATCGCCAACGCACAGATCGTCAAAAAGGTCCAGTCGATTTGCTTGCAGCAAGGATTTCCGTGCCCGCTGATTTGCACGCCCGAGGAACTGATGGGGAGTTAGCATGATTCGCGATCCAATTGTCGATGAAGTTCGCGCGATTCGCGAGCAACTGGCCGCCCAGTTTGATTTTGATATTCGCAAGATTGTGGAAGATGCCCAAAAGCGGCAAGCAACCTCCCAATCGCGCATCGTGTCATTCCAAAAGCCGAACCCTTCGCTGCAGCCGACCGGGGCCGCCATTTCGATTCCCTCGGATTCAAAGTCGCTTGCGGCGGCCCCGGCGGCTGAGCTATAGCGTTAGGCCCTTTGACACATGTCGTTAGCACTACTCCAGACCTGAGTAGTCTGCTGTTCACTTGTTGGTGATGCCAACGTAGCCCAGCCGCCATCAGGCAGTGCTTTCGACGCCGAACAATTGATGCGAGTGGCCGAGGATCGACGAAACACTGCCGTAATTGATTACCGACTTGAACCTGCGCCATCTGTCGAAGGGTGGTAATTTCCGCGGTTACCCTAACGGCTATTGCGACGCTTCTTGCGTTGGGCAATTAAATAACAGACTAAGCCAACGACAACTGCGACCGCTGCCATGAGCAGCAGCAGTTTCGGCAGACCCATAGCCTCGTAGTGAAATACAAGCTGCGTCTCGTTTTCCATAGCCTCGTTTTACCGGCTGGCGAGATACTTCAGTCTCGATACCGCTCACGTCGAGCAAGAAACCGATTCTAACGGAACCAGCGGTCAGCGATCGCTTTTGGTCGTGATCAAGTACAGCTCAGGCTCAGCGGTCCTTCTTGACGGTCTTTGCTGTGGCCCGACGCAGCGATTCGACGTGGCAATCGAACCAGACGGGCCTGAAGGTCTCCATCATCTGTCTCTGGTTGTGGGCGAGGCCTTCGATTTCGATGTAGGTGTGATCCACTCCGTGCTTCAGCAGGGCCTGATGAAAGTCACGAACCGTCGGCAGATGTCCATCGTCCTTTGTGCCGCAAGCGATCTGGATGCGCAACTTGCCTTGGATGTTCGCGAGGTTTTTCTCCAGCAGCAAAAAAGAATCGTTGTCGGTCAGCTTCTCTGGGTCTGAGCCGAGATAGATGACCGGCCATTTGTCCGTGAATTCTGGCCCGCTCATTTGCGATGTCGGAAACACGTTTCCCGCCTGGTTGAAGAGCGAGCAGAACAGTTCGGGATACTTCAGTGCCAGATGCGTCGAGCCACGTCCGCCCATGGAGAAGCCCTCGATGCACCGGCCGGACCGCGCTGCGATGGTGCGGTATGATGCGTCTATGTGGGGGAGGAGTTCTTTCACGAACGTAGTTTCAGCCAGGAAACGCCCGTCGGCGGAATCCTGATACATCGTGGTCCGCCCGCCGTTCGGGAACACCATGATTATCTGCGGCCAACGCCCAGCGACGATGCCTTCGTGCAGCACTTCCGCGTTGTAAACCATGGTTGTCTCGTTGCCGCCGGAGCCGTGCAGATGGTAGACCACCGGGAAACGTTCGGCCGTTTCCTTGGTGTAGCCCGGTGGCAGGTAGATGCAGTAGCCGACGTTGCGCTGCATTACGGCGCTTTTGTAAGTGCGGTGCGATACGCCAGTCGGCAAAGAATCCGGTGCTACCTGCACCACCCACATGTCGTCAGTGTTCGATTGGTTGGCCGAAGGTTGCTTCTTCGGCCTGTCCTCTCCGCGCAGCGTGACAAGCGGCGCCAACAACAGGGCGGTGAATGCAATTGGAATGTGTCTCATCGGGCCGCTTCGCCTAACGACTTGCTCCGTTACCCGCTCACTGCGAGCGGATCAAACACGATTGTACTGCGACGCGCGAGCAAGCCAAAGGCTGCCAGAAAGTGCCGGTTCCACTGAAACGGCAAGCGACGTTCAATCAATGGGCGCGACGACTCAGAGACTTTGACGACGCAACAGGTACATGTCACGGTGAATCGTTTGGCTTGCCGATCGTTACAGGATGAAGAGCGAGCCGGAATGATCCGCCAAGGTGCGCAAACCGCAGCAACTGCACACGCCAGTCGGCGCGTCGAACGCTCGCCGCTCCGGTGCAAGAGTGGCCCCATCCTCCGTACTGCGGGCAATCCAAACGCGGCGATTGGCTTCGCCTTTATGACCCAGGTCTGGAGGGTGCCAGATGACGTACACGTTGCCGTCCGTGTCGACTGCGACAGAACCGCCACCGTCGAGTCCAACATGTTCACGAATCACATTGCGCTCGGGCTCAAAACTCGAACTCGCCGCATCGAGCCGCGTGTAAAGCATCGGCGTGGCACTTCCGCTGGCGCACGGCTCAGCCCGATCTGAGCCCATCCACGCGACATGAATTCGACCGCTCCTGCCTGCGGCGACATGAGCACCACGGATCGTGCCGATCGAGATGGCACTCCCCGAAGAATGGTTGACTCTTATCGCAGCCGAAAATGTTTCTGGGGAGCTGATGGCACGTGCGTAGTACAGGTCACGGTGTTGCGACTCGCCCCGAAGGTAGACGAGATGCGCTGCGTCGCTCGGACACTTGTGGCTGGATACCGCCGTCTGGAACGCGGAGCAAATGGACACGAGGCATCGAATCGGCAACAGCATGCGCTCAGCCGAGATAACCAGCATCGCCATCAGCAGCCGCCAGGAGGCGTTCAAGAGCAATTCGGTCTTGTTACGCACGAGTGTGCAGTGACGCTTGGCCATAGGTTCGTTCTAAGGTGCGAACACCGTTGCGGAGGAAGGTTCTGACAAGCGAAGTTGCACACGATTCTGCCGCAACCGAAGCGCGTGAGCCAAAACGCGCCACTGCCGACATATTAGCAGTCGTGCCGGATCACTCGTCGGTTGCATCCGATAGGTGAGGCAAACGATCGGCAATTGCTTGAAGGATGATGTAGGCCTCAGCTTCGTCGATGCCTGCTCCAAACCGATAGGTCTTGAAGCCGTAGTCGAACGCCAAGGCGCCACCGCCGATGCCCCAAAGGGCCATACTCGAGCCAAAATCGAACGGATTGAATGACAGTGGCGCGACGCGGAGTCGCCGTATCTCGGCAACCTCATAATGCCTTGAGTATCCGTAGCCGGCGATCTCTCGTCTGATACTGATTGCCCGAGCGGAAACCGTGATGACCTCGCGGCCCTTCAACTGCCAAAGCCAAATAAAGATGGCGACCGCGCCGCCGAGAGTCCAACCGCAGAGCCAAAAAAGCAAAAACAGGCCCGACCCCGGCCCTTTCTTCGCCGCTGCGAAGAAGCCGATCGGCGCCATGATCTCGCCCATAAGCCAACCGCAGAGCCACAGCGAGAGGAAGCCGAAGAGAAAGATGTTTCGCTTCGTCGGAATGCCAATCTCTAGCCCATCGGCGACCTCGATCGACGTATGCCTTGGGCCAGGCGGTTTCACGAACATGAGAGCGCTCGGCTGCCTGAAGAAGTCTTCCTTCAATAGTCCGCTCACATCGTGCGGAATCGACGCACATCGTATGTCCGGCTCAGGTGAGCGTCAAAACAACGCTCACTCGAATCTCGGACTGCCGCTGATCTATACTGAGTCCGCGGTGACCGGCGCATTCTTGCGCCGATTACCGAAATGTTACGTATCGAACGGAAATCACGTGAGTTTCCATAACCGTATGCTCGTGTCGCGGCCTCGTGGTGGCGGCGAAGGCACCCTCGGATGAAACCGCAATGCCACTGATTCCAGCCTTGTGGCCGTCGAAGTGCTTGAGCTTCTTGCCGCTCTCCACATCCCAAACGATGACTTGGCCTGGAGTCGTTCTCACATTGCGATGCCTCGTCGTCCCAACGAGCCGTATGCCGTCAGGTTGAACTACATCTCTGCGATTGGTTGCGGTACGGCGTCAAATGTGAGGAGAAGTACCTGATTATCCGACAATCGGAAAACGAGGAGCAGAAGGCATGGCGCGCTCCTCAAGTCAGGGACCCGTTCACGGGCCACATGCTAGACGCTCTTCGTCGATCTCGACACCGAGGCCGGGGCCCAAGGGTACTTGCGCTTGATCACCATGAATGACGATTGGCGTGCGGAGAATCGAGCCGGCGAGGAATTGCGGCGCATTGAGCGCGGCGGGATGCTCAAGTTCGTAGGCAGCGAACAGCAGCAGGCTGGCAGCCAGTGAGAAGTCGGGGTCGGTCAGACCACTCGCGAAGAACAGCAGGCCATGATCGGCCATATAGTCGAGTATGCGGCGGGCTTCGAGCATGCCTCCGCATCGCGAGACTTTCATTGCGACACCGTCGAGCAGACCGAGCCGGTGAAACTCACGCACGTCGGTCAAGGAAACAATCGGCTCATCCATCAGGATCGGGAGCGCCCTCTGCTCGCGGAGCTTTTTGAACCCCGTGAGCGCATTGGCCGGCAAGGGTTGTTCGAGCGCGGCAATACCGAGATCGGCAAGCTGCGGTGCGACGATGAGCGCGGTGTCCAGATCATAGCCGCCATTGGCATCTGCCCACACAAAAGCTTCGGGCGCAAGCCGGCGCATCTCGCGGCACATCAGCACATCGAAGGCGGCATCGCTGCCGACCTTCACATTGAAATTCCGAAAGCCGCGAGCATTCGCTTCGACGATACGCATGGCAACCTCGTCGAGCGTGTGCGCGTCAATCGTCCAACTCAGCGTGAGTGTGTCGCGTTGGTCGCGTTTCCACCGCTGGGCGGCACTCTGTCCCAAAATGCGCCCCGTTAAATCGAACAGCGCCAGATCGATACCGGCTTTGCAGATCGGTTGGCCCGTCGAGAACGATGGCGCGATCACCCGATTCATCACTCGCCAAACTGCGTCGCTGTCGAACGCGTCGAGACCAACGAGCGCTGGTGCGAGATGGTGGTCAATGGTTGTCCGTACGGTTTCGAGCGTTTCGTAGCTCCACCTGGGCGACGGCACGCTTTGGCCCCAACCGACGCGTCCTGCTCGATCCGTCACTTTGACCAGCACCGTTTTGCGCGTGGAAGGCTCTCCACTTTGATTGGAGAAGAACTTGAACGTTCCCACGACCGGGTACGCGACGACAAACGTCTCAACGGTGGCGATCGCCGATTCCATTTACAGTGAACCGTTTCCAAGGTCCTGCGCCGGGCTTAAGATAATTGCCATCGTACTGCCGATTGCCTGCTTTCCCGAGTCCGCCTATGTGCCAAAAACGTCTTGTCCAAGCCTTGGTCCTTGTGGCGGCCAGTCTGGTCGATACGGCCGCTGCCGAGGAGGTCAACGCGCCTCAGCCGCAGTACCAGTTCAATGAAATCACGATTGCCGCCGCTTCGGCCGACGAGCCGCTGGCGCCGACGCTCACGGTAAAGAACGCGCTCCAGTATCTCGATGACGGAGCTGTCGCTTGGTCCGGAACGAAGAAGTGCGTAACGTGCCACACCAATGGAATGTATATGGCCCTTCGGCCTGCGCTCACGCCGCGCGTCGGCGAACCACACGCGAGCATTCGAGAGTTCTTCGTGGAGACGCTCCGGGCGAAACAGGTGGTCCCGCACGAGAAACTGCGAAAAGGGACGTCACCGGAACAAGTCATCTATTTGGCGGCAGGACTGGCCGAATGGGACCGTCACGTGACGGGGAGGCTCTCGCCGGAGACGATCGACGCGTTGCGACTCATGTTTGCGATCCAAAGCGATGATGGCACTTGGGGGAACAAAGCCTGCTGGCCTCCTTACGAGTCCGACTCGTATCATCCGGCAACGGTGGCAGCGATGGCGATTACGGCCGCACCGGGGTGGCTGGAACATCAGGAAAGCAACGATCTGCAAGAAGGCGTCGAGCGACTGAAGAGCTATCTTCGCAACACTGAGCCGCCCCACGACTACGTGCGCGTGTTACTGGTGTGGGCCGCAACTCAATGGCCTGGCTTGATCGATGACGCACGTCGTGACGAACTGATCGCGATGCTTGAAAAGCATCAGCACGAGGACGGCGGCTGGTCGATTCGCGATTTTGCCACGCCCGAGCAATGGGGCGACGGCCTTCGTGCCGAGAAGCTGCGCGAAGAGTCCGACTTCGCCAGTCCTTTGAGCGATGGCCACATGACGGGCCTCGCGCTTTGCGTGCTGGCTGACAACGACGTGTCGAAGATGCGGCCAAGTGTTGCCAACGGATTGGCTTGGCTGAAAACTCACCAGCGAGTCTCGGGACGGTGGTGGACCCGCTCACTGAACACCGACAACCATCACTTCATCACCTACAGCGGCACCGCATACCCTCTGCTAGCGCTCGATAAGTACGACGAATGGCCTTCGGCAACCTTCGCTGCTGAGAAGTAGCACGCTGTCCGCCGCCATCCACCGGGCGCCGGCCGCACTATCTGATCACGACCATTTCGCTGCTAGTTGAGGCCCTTTCGTGTAGGTGGGCTGCTTCCGACGCTCCCAAGCTGGGACCGGCTGGGGTCTATTTCAGCGAAAGTGGAAAAGCCGTTCTGGCTGCGTTACGATCGAGTGGCACGAGTTGAGCGCTTTGCTTCGTAAGCGCGATATCGTCTTGGGGCTGCACAGCCGGCGCTGGGTGTTGCCAGCGCACTTCAAGCCAAAGGATACACGTCATGCGACTCTTTCGTTCTGGCATTCTGGTTTCGGCAGTTGCGTTGACGATTTGCCCCACGGTTCGCTCGGCGCCGCCGAGTACGCCGGCGCTGTTTCGGGCGACCGTCACCGGCCAGGTCAAATCCGCCAAGCGGGACGGTCTGTCGTTCACGCTGAAGGTCGCGAAAGCCGACGAGGACGCGGTCAACAACACAGGCGTCGATCCGACCGTATTGGTCGGCAAGACCGTGGCGCTCGGCGTGCGCATGCCCGTCAAAGACGGAAAGCCGCAGCCGCATCCCGACGACGTCGCGTACATCAAGTCGCTCAAGGCCGGAATGCCGATCCGCATTAAGGTCTTCGCGGTGCGGGGAAACATGGAATTCCTGCGCATGCAGGCGCCGGGCGAACCGGCCAAGGACGGCAGTTAATAGCGACGTGTGGAGAATACCGATCACCGGGATACGTTGGTGATCGCGATTAGCCGAACAGGTACGCGAACCTTCGTACGTAGCTCGAACGTACGATGCTGGTCGCGAATCGCTGGAGTACAAGCGGCGAGGCCGCAATTCACAGTGCCCGACTACCCTATAAATGAACTGCGTTGAGGGGCGAGATAAAGTACGCCCATCGTCGTCCGGCTGCGCACGGCGATTCTCCGGTGGGCTGTCATCGTCTTGAAGAGAGGCCTCCGTAATGCGATGGTCGACTCGATCTTTCTCAGCCATCGTCGTGACCATTCTCGCAGCATCGCCGACCGTCTCTCAGAATGCGCCGAAGGTACATGAACGTCATCCGGCTGATCACGCGCAGCTCGCAGCAGCTGCGGACCAAATCATCCAGCAATTCATGCGCGAGAAAGAAGTTCCCGGGCTGGCGTTGGCAGTGGTCCGCAACGGGCAGATTTTAGTAGAGAAGGGTTACGGCGTGAGATCGCCGGATGACGCCGTACGCCCGGACGCGAATACGCTGTTTTACATCGGTTCGCTTTCGAAGGCCATCACCGGCATCGGCATCGAATTGTTGGCCGAACGTGGCCAACTCAGTCTTAACCAGCCCGTCAGCCGGTATGTCTCGGGGCTGCCGCCCGCCTGGCAACGAGTTCCGCTGAAGTTTTTCTTGGCGCATCAAAGCGGCGTTCCCGCTAACGAAGTATCGAAGGAGCCCACGTTCCTCCAGGAGGTGCATGCGATTGAAGACTTGCCGATGTTGTTCAAGCCGGGTGCGAAGCAGCAATACTGCAACTTTAACTTTGCCATTGCCGGCCAAGTAATCGAGGGTGCTTCGGGCAAACCGTACATGGAGTTTATGCGCCAAGAAATCTTCAAGCCGCTGGGGATGACTCGCACCGGTTATCATCAAATCGATATCAACTCATCGCCGGGCCATTATCTTCGGAAAAACGGAAGCTACGAAGTCATCAAAGAGGCGTCGCCGCGCGGAGGCCCCTACGGCATCCCTTCGGGTTTTCTACAGACGACGCTAGCCGACCTTCTGCGGCTATATCACGGCGTTCAGCGTCATCAGCTGCTGACGCCGGAGCGTACGCGCGAGATGCTCTCACCGGTGACGCCTGGCCTGACGGGAACCCCAGGATGGTTTTCGAGAGAAGTCAACGGCGTCACGATCGTTGGCAAGGACGGCGCAGCCTCAGGATATTCGAGCCAATTTCAGTTCGTTCCCGACCGTGGCGATGCTGTGATATTTGTGATGAATCTACAAGGGCAAACGCTCGGTACCCAAGCACTCGCGAACGAACTGCTGCGCGAAGTGTGCGGGTTACCGATTCCCGGTCGGCGTGTGGCGCAACCACGTTAATCTAGAGTTGTTGGGCGCGGACATGATTTTTCGATCTTCGCTGCAATACTCCGCCGAGATGCAGCGCTCGGCGAGGCTACACCTCATTGTCAAACTCCGTAACGAAAGAAGTCCATGAAACAGGGATCACTCTTGCTGGGAGCCTGGACGGTTTGTCTGCTCGTCGCCTCCGCTTCCAAGGGCGCCGACGAAGCAGGAACCCAAGTCCCCGGTGAACTGAATCGGCAGATCACGATTCGGATGAAGTACCTGCTGTACTTGCCAAAGGACTACGACCATCAGGGTTCTTGGCCCGTACTGCTCTTTTTACACGGCGCCGGCGAGCGGGGCGACGATCTGGAACTCGTAAAAAAGCATGGGCCGCCCAAGCTCATCGCCGCAGGCAAGGATTTCCCGTTCATCGTCGTTTCGCCGCAGTGCCCAAAGGAAAAGGCTTGGGAGCCAATTGAACTCGTGGCGCTACTCGATGAGGTTGGCGCGAAGCACAAAGTAGACCTAGATCGCGTTTACGTGACGGGCATCAGCATGGGCGGGTTCGGGACGTGGCGCCTCGCGGCCTACGCACCGGACCGGCTGGCGGCGATCGTGCCGATCTGTGGCGGCGGAGAGGCCTACACGACGCGGCCGTTCGCGCACCTCCCCGTCTGGGCATTCCATGGCGCCAAAGACCCTGCCGTGCCGATAGAGCGTTCGCAAACCATGATCGATGCACTTAAGAAGAATGGTGGCGATCCGAAGTTTACAATTTATCCTGACGCGAAGCACGACTCGTGGACGGAGACTTACGACAATCCGGCACTCTACGAGTGGCTCTTAGCGCAGAAACGGATGCAGAAGGAAACACCGTGACCAGCGATGACTCAACTTCAAAACCCGATTCTCTTCGTCTCGATCATTTCTTGAAACTGATCGACCTCTCGGGAACGGGCGGGCAAGCCAAGCTGAAAATCCAGGGCGGCGAAGTCAAAGTGAACGGCGAGATCGAAACCAGACGACGCCGAAAGCTGAGCGTTGGAGATGTCGTCGAAGTTGGCCGCAAGAAGTTCCCGGTCAAAGAGCCCCCTTACGCCGATTGATTGCATGCGTACTCCCGAGACACGTCAACGGGCGGCTGGCGACTTATCGGATTCGTTGTTATCGAGCGGCTGTCGAGTCTTCGTCTTACCTCTCGCACGATTTCGTCAATCTGCTGTGAGCCAGCCGAGGCGGATCTGTTTCCAGCTTTTTACGCCCTTGAGTCAGCACTCGGCGCATTCACGATGGACTTCGACGACTACTTCAATCCGGAGGGAATCCAATGTCACAAGTCCTGAACTACGACGGCCAATACTTTCGGGTAGACATCACCGAGATTGCGAACCCGATGACCCCCACAAGTCCGTGTACGTCGGTTGGTGCAGCGATGCGTTCAATGAATTGAAGGATCTGCCGAAGCAGGCTTTCTCGCATTTCATTGCCGGGCCACCGCTTCCAACCCACGCCGACGCCCTCGGTCACGTCTTTCAGTGGATTAAGATCAATCGGGACACCCAGCAGTCCAAGCGAGGCAAGCAGGTCATCCCAAAGGTGGGCGATAAGGCGAATGTCGTTTACACTGTCTCGCTCTTCGCAGGAGATGGTTGTACGGGATTTCGCGGAGTTTGCAGACGCAAAAGCCTTTGCCAAGGCAGCAGAAAAAAGTGTCTCGATTACGAGGGTTGGGATCACAAACAACGAAAGCCCCCAATACTTGACGCTCTGGGACAAAAGCTAGGTGCGTCTCTTGGGTTTTGACTGGAGCAATCGAACTGTTGCCTGCGGGCGTCGATCCGATTTGGCATGTGAAGAAACGCATCACATGGACGACGAAAATTTCCTCCGACACTTCGAAGAATGCACGCTTCCATTTGAGCAATGGACGCATCGCTCGCACGTCAAGGTTGCGTTCCTCTACCTGCGGCAGTTCCCGTTCGGGCAAGCTCTCAACCGACTCCGATTCGGGATCAAGAAATACAATGCTGCCAATCGTGTCCCCGAAGGGCCGACCACCGGCTACAACGAGACGACGACCCAAGCGTTTTTGCGGCTGATTGCTGCAACCATGCAAGCATACGGCGAGGCGTTTGCTACGCCGAATGCCGACAGCTTTTGCGACACTCACCCGCAATTGATGACGCACAAGGCCCTGCGTTTTTTCTATTCACGAGAGGCACGGATGCACCCGCTCGCCAAGACGGAGTTCGTCGAACCCGATCTGGCTCCGCTTCCGAAGTTGTTGCCTACTTAACCTCACGCAAGATCCTGTGCTGAATGAAGTGAGCTAGCGTCTCAGCATCGTCCGTGCCGAGTCGCAATGTGCCGCCGTTCTTCAAGCGGACCACGACGCAATCTCGTCCCCACAAGTTCCACACCCAGCCGCCCCGCAAGCTCAAGTGAATGCCCCAGCCATCGAGGATCGTCGTTCGTCCAACTTCTGCGCTCACGATGT
This sequence comes from uncultured Planctomycetota bacterium, assembly GCA_963708675.1. GTDB lineage: Bacteria > Planctomycetota > Planctomycetia > Pirellulales > PNKZ01 > DATAXP01. Next base: position 617,685 of record CAVPTO010000004.1, on the reverse strand, counting down.
CTTCGTATTTCACTGAACGGCGAAATAGTGGAATTGGGCCGAAGCTGATTGAAAGCCGTTCGCCCCGATCTTCCACCGTCAGGTATTGGAACGAAGCGGCAAGCACCAGGAGCAGCAGTCCGAGCGGCGGATAAAGAATGTGGATTGGCGGCACGCTCTCCAGAAACCAGCCGACGACAAACAGCACAACGGCCAACGAATAAAGCAACAGGCATAGCGGTGCTCGTTGCGTATGGCGATACATGGCTCGACTCGACTTGGCTGACTCAATCGTCTTCAGCACGATCTGCCGGGATGTACGGGATCAGCCCTTGCTCGAAAGCAACCTCCTGGGCTTCTCTCGGCGCATCGCGAATGTCCATGATGAAGCCGTTGACGCTGAGCATCCAAGTGAGCGGACTTTCTGCGACACGACTCGGCAACATCCATTCGATGTCGAGTTGGCTCATCTTGAACATCTTCCTGATCGCCGACGATTTTGCAGAGGCCGTGCTCTCTCCGACGCCGAACGCCTTGTCAATCTCAGTCATCTTCATGTGGGGCTTCTGGCTCTTGTCGCCGAGGAAGTTGACCATCCCGATGGTGCGGACAATTCCAGCCGCCCAGGCACCCGGTTTGCCGCTGAGCAAAGGCGATGGCCGCTTTCGGGCGAGCTTCTCGGCCAGCTTGCGGCAGAGAACTGCGTACTCTTCGTTCAAGCGATCTCGGCAGAAGTCGTCGATCATGCCGACGATTAGCGTGAGCATACCTTGAACGTCTTCGGACTTGCGGCTCAACGGACGACCTCCGTGTTGCTGAGAGTCAACGATTCGTAATTCTATCGAGTGCGGCAAATGGCCGGTAGAATCGAGGCGAGTCGGTCTGAGGCGACGAAAAGAGAGCCGCCGTATGTCCAAGAACCAGCGCAACACACCGAGGATGCCAGCGACGAAATTCGCCAATCTGCGGAAGAAGATGCTGAAGCAAAAGATTCAGGCAAAACTGCCGAGGAAGAAGTAATTCATGTCACATCCGGGCTGGGCTCTCGTCGTGGTCGGCGTGTTGATCGCCGTGATCGGCGTCATCTGGATGGTGGCCCCTTCGATCCCGTGGCTCGGTCATCTTCCTGGCGACATCGTGATCGAGCGAGAGAACTTTCGGTTCTATTTCCCCGTGATGACCTGCATGCTGTTGAGCTTGTTGCTGACAGGGATCATGTGGATGGTTCGCCATTTTTCGAAGTAAAAAGGATACGGACGACAAGGAAGCACAAGGATGTCTCACCGCCATTCTGAGGCTCTTCGGGATTCGACTCGGTGGACCGAGCGCCACCGAAGAACTCCCGTACCGACCGCGAGATGACTTCCTCTCAGCAGCAGAGCTTTCCTTCTACCGAGTGCTCAGGTCCGCAGTGAAGGATCACGCGTTGATCCTTGCCAAGGTGACCCGTCATCTGCCAGTGAGGATTGGCTCGTGCCATGTGGCCGACTAGCGTGCCGGACGGTCCCGATCGTCGGTCGAGCAGCAGCGGCAGGTGGCTGGCAAATGGCTCGTTATCCAGTTGCGACACAAGCAGGCCGAAGGCTGTGCCGTTCAATAAAATCGAACAACTTGCCTGGATCGGTTTCCCGAAAATGGTCGGGGAGATACATCGGCGTGTCCTCAAATGGCTCGTCTTACGTTATCAGCCCATGCGCCTTGGCGTCGATGAACTATCTTCGAGCGGTGCTTCCAAGGCCGGTCTGCCGAGGTCGTCGACAAGGCGCTTGGCTACGTCGAATTGTGGCACTGGCTTGCCGCTCGTTAGATCGTTCATCCGTCCGGGCACGATCTCAATGTCCCGATTGCATCGGCTCGTTCCCTTTTGAGTCGATCGCCCATAAACTTGAGGCAGAGGGCATAAGCGGGAGAGAGGGAAGCAAGCCATGCCCCGTCCCATCAGAGCCATCGCCGTCGTTCTTGCGGCTCTTTCCCTCACTGCATCGGTGACGAATGCGCAATCGCCCTACCCCGGAATGTACGGTGGTTACGGCTTCGGCGGATACGGGTACAGTCCCTACGGCCGTTACGGGGGCGGTGGGTACGGCTACGGCGGATTCGGTCCCTTCAATTACTCGCAGCAGCTTTATCAGCAGCAGGCGAGCCTGACCCAGCAAATCTTCCAGCAGCAGCAACAAGCAATCATCGACCAGATTCGAGAGGCACAAGGCCGATTGCAATCGCTCGATGCGATCAAGCAACAGATGTTCCAGAAGTATCTGGGCATGAGCGACTCAGAAAAAGCTGCTGTTCGAGCCGGGCTGATAAATGACTACGTCAATCTCGACGCTCACGGCAGAGAGGCGTGGAAGCGAGATGCCGTTGTTCAACTCATCATCGGGCAGGATTTAGCACGACTGGATGGCGTGGCTAACTTTCGGAACATGAGCGTGTCCGACAAAATCCGATTCCAGCAAGTCATGCTCCAGAAGTATCGGTCGCTCTCCCCCTCGGAGCAGCAGGCTTGGCAGAAGGATGAGATTGTCGGGGCCATCATGGGAAAAGACTGGTGGCTTCAATGAACCGTGCATTCTTCGGATTACTGCTGAGTCTGTGTTGTACGAAGGCGTGGGGTCAGTATCCGATCTACCCCGCGAATCCTCAGCCGCCTGCAAGTTGGGCATATCCGCAGTATCCATCGTTCAGCCAGATGTCGTCATATCCGGCCTTCGGCTATGGCTATGGAACCTTCGGTTACGGGCCTTTCGGATACGGGCCTTTCGGATACGGGCCTTTCGGATACGGGAGTTTTGGATACGGAGCCAGAGGCTACTATCCGCCGAATCCCTACGGGAACATGAACTGGCTCCCGCCGAACCCGCCATCTCCGTATTACGTCACGCCATCGGGCAAGCAATATCTGGAGCAAGCCCAGCGCAGGGATCAGGCGACATACAGCGAACTCATGCTTCGACACTACCTCCAGCAATGAGTGAGAGGCACGATCTCCAAGGGCGAGCGTCCGAAAGGCCGTGCGCCGAGAAAGGCAATGGGTTTGTTGGCCGCAGTTCACACCCGTTTCGAGCAGCGAAAGGTTCACAGCACTCAGGCGTCTAGCTCGACAACTTGTCGACGTAAAGAAAAAGCCCAGGTCGTTTCCGACCTGGGCTTTTTTGTTTTGTTATTCGCTCGGTTCAACGACAAGCGACCGAAGGACTAATAGATTCCGCCTCCGAAGCCCATTCCACCGTAACCCATTCCGCCGAAGCCCGGACCGTAGCCGCCATAGCCAGAATAGCCCGAGGAATAACCTCCGTATCCGCCGCCGTAGCCGGGATAGCCTGAATAGTACCCGCCGCCTCCATAGCCACCTCGGTAATACCCTCCGTAGCCACCGCCGCCGTACCCACCGCAACGACGCCCGAAAGCAAATGCAGGTGTTGAAAACGCCGATAGGACAACCGCAGCAACCAACGCCAATGCAACTCTTCTCATCGCAGTCTCCTTGGCCGGAACGTTGACCGATCACTTCCCCGAGTCACTTTACGGCTGATGCCGTGAACTGATGATCGAATTTCGTTGGTCTTACGAAGATGTAACCCTGACAAAAGATCATTCTGCGATTTTTCAACGAGTCGCCTGCTAGCCGAACGGCGTGCGAGTCGGCGGGATCATCAAGACCCTGTCGTCGCACCTCTGGTGTAAGTCCTTTGACAGGTGCGTCGATTTCGAGCATCGCATGAGAATTGAGACGGCGCTTTTTAATGAGCGTAGACGCCGCTTCAAGTCCTGAACTGACCCAGTCTTCCGGCGTCAACGCTCAATCGATTCACCGGTATCGGTACTGCACGCATTGAATCCTACGGCTTACTGCCGCTGTGCAACTTCGCGTCGTCGAGGGAGAGCAAGTAAAGCACTTGGTTGTAGTCGTATCGCGGCGTCGGCGGCGGACGATCGGCGAACGTTGAGGTGTACGTGCCTTCAAAGAGCGCCACGGGCTCCGCACCAACAAAGTCGACGTGCAAACGAGGATTGTAAAACGTGTAGTTATCGTGCGTCATGATCTTCACAGCCGGCCCCCAGGGACCCGAAGGCGCTTCGGACTCGGCGTACCATACCTCGCCGAATACGGATGGCGACCCAAAGGCTTGCACGAACACAGTGATCCACCGGCGTCGCCAGGGGCTCCAGCCGATCGAGCCGCTATGCGGTTTTACAGGCGTTGCGTCGGCGGCGCTCACGAGTGTTTCCTGGGGATGCAGCACTTCCCACTGCGATTGATCTTGCCACGCTTCAAACGTCGCAGGACATCGGAGATCGGGAAGTGGATTGCCAAACAACACCCACTGTCTGCCGTCATCGTCGGTGTAGCGCGTCGCATGGCCATCAGGCCGGGGCGGCGGCTTATCTGACGAAACCGATCTAGTCCAAATCACGCGCAGAGAATCGAATGTGGCTGCTTCGTCATTCCACACGCACAGTCCCCACTGGTAAACATCCAGCGGTGGTTTCAGTTTCATATAACTGGCAACGAGTCGGACATTGCCAAGACTGTCGGGCAGGCTTACGAGTCCGCTGATCCAAGTCGGGCCGTCACCTGGCATCGTCGCAATGGCGCTGGGAGCGCCGTTCGGTCGTCGGAAGTAATCGAACGTCATTCGCAGCGGTGGCTTAAACGATGTGAGCGGATGGATATCGGTCGTGGCGCCGGTGCTGTGAAAGACGCCGAGCGGATAATTCAGAACCTTCGTGTCGCCCCACAGCCAAAACCGCCGTCCGCGGTATTCGGTCGTCTGAACGCTATCGCAGCCGGCGACGCCCGATTCTGGCCATGTGCGGTCGGCGCCCAGTTTCTGACTTTCGGCGAACAGCCCCGCGCCGGTCATGCGTCCGAGCCGCTTGGCAAGTTGCGTTCGATTCACTTTGACCGCCAGCGTTTTTCCTGGCTCGGGTCGCAGTCGCACGCCCCGCATGTCGAAGCCATCCTTCGGCACTTCGTAGCCGTGACCGACAACATCGAACCAGACTTCACGGTGCATCAGCTCGGGCGCGTCGAGAGCGATTAAACCCGCATTGTCGGTCACCCATCGCATTTCATGCGTCGTGCGAAGTTCGACTAATGGCACAGGCCAGTCGTTTTCCGAATCGACAACGCGAATGCAACAGGGCTCCGCGCTCCAGGCCACCGAGGCTGCAAAGAGCAACGCGGACAGCGAGCCAGCAAGGTTCAATCGCGTCATGATCGTATGAAAAGCACGACAGGTTTTCGTAGCGTGGTGATCGATCGTAGTGCGATGTCGGGCCATTGCTTGGTCGGCCCGAAGCCGACAGTCGAGGGAGCAACGAAGCGATATTGCTAGCCGGCTATTAAATGTTGTGACCATGACTTGCAGTCGAAACGCTTCATGGTCGGCTGCGCCCTTCGCGTTTGATTCTCTCTAATTCCCTTGTCAGACGCGTTACGATGGCGGGTTCTTTCTCGTACAGGTTCGTCGTTTCACCCAGATCATCGGTCAGATTGTAGAGTTGGCCAGCGGGTTTGGTGGCTACGTTGTGCTGAGTGCCGTCCGCTCGATCTGAACGGCCGCCGCTGCCTTGGCCTTGAATCAATTTCCAGGGGCCTTCCTGAATCGCGAACGTTCCCATGACGCTGTCGGTCACCAACGATTGTCGCGAAGGTTTACCGGTGCGCCGCCCCAACAGGGTTCCGAGCATACTGAAGCTATCCTCGCCCGCGTCGGCCGGAAGTTTGCGGTCGAGCAGTTCGGCGAATGTCGCCAGTAAATCCGTGTTGGCGACCAGAGCATCGGAGACGACATTCGAATTTACGCGGTTGGGCCAACGCACAACGAACGGCACGCGATGACCACCCTCGTAGACCTCCGTCTTTTGACCGCGAAGCGCACTGTTAATTCGATGGCCTTGGATTTCGGCATGATCGATTCGACGATTCGCAGCCTGCACGCCGCCGTTGTCGCTCGAAAAAATGACGAGCGTGTTGTCGGTCAGTTCTAGCCGATCGAGCGTCTTCAACACCTCGCCCACCGACCAATCCAGTTCATGGATGAAGTCGCCGTAGACGCCAATTTCACTCGTCCCTTTGAAACGAGCAGCCGGTCGCAAAGGTGTGTGAATGTTGCGGGGGGCAAGGTAGAGGAAGAACGGCTTCTCGCGATGCTGCTCGATGAAACTGACCGCTTTTTCTGTCAGAAGCAATGCACCTTCATCGAACGCGTACTCCGCGCTTTTGCCACTGGCCATTTGCAAGTTCGTCGGCAAGGTGCGCGGACGCTCGAAATACTTGACGCGAAACTCGGGGCGCGGGTCATTGATGAATCGGATGGGGTCGTGCGAATCGAGGTCGGCCACCCTTCGTCCTTCAATGAAGATGTTCGGGTGCTGTCCCACCGCTGGCATCCCGTAGAAGTAGTCGAAGCCGACGTCCAGTGGTCCCGGCGTCAGCTCACCGTTGAAGTCGAGTCCCAACATGTCGTCCCAGCCTGGAGCGTTCGGGTTGCCAAAACCGAGATGCCATTTACCGACGCAACCGGTGTAATAGCCGGCACTACGCAGGAGCGAGGCCACGGTCATCCGCGTTTCTTCAATGAGTAGCGGATCGTTCGCCCAGATGGTTCCGTGGCCTGCCCACGTCCGCCAGCAATAGCGTCCCGTCATGAGGTTGTAACGGCTAGGCGTGCAAACCGACGCCGGTGAATGCGCATGGGTGAATCGCATTCCTTGCCGCGCGAGCCGGTCGATGTTCGGCGTCTGGACTTTCGTCGCCCCGTAACAACCGAGGTCACCGTAGCCCAGGTCATCGGCCAAGATGACGACAATGTTTGGTTGCGTAGGCATCGCGCCATTAACGGGCGCGCCGCCTACAAGAAGGCATCGAGAGAAGCAGAGGAGAACGAAGACCACACTGATTCGCATGACAGTAACTCACAGCAGATAGTGAAACGTCCTGTCAGCAAGTCCGATCTGCCAAACGGCGATCGCCGATCAGCAGCGAGGCAAGGATTGCGAGGGTTGCCACTCATTCTAAGTCCCGCTCAGATGGCTGCCAAACGTCGTTTAATCGCCAATAATGGCTGTCGAGAATGGCGTTCACGGAGGACATGCGCGTGCGGCTCTCAGTCGAGCAGATCAAAGCAGCGATTCAGCACCCCGACACCGACGTTTACCAAGAAGCAGTGGGAGCGTGCCTCGCTCACCGGAAGCGTCGGCCGCTCGATGCATGGCGGATCACTAACGGTTGGGCGTGTCCATCGACGGTTCCGCCTAAAAAACGGAATCGGAGGGACCTTGTGCCGCATTGCTGCAAGCTTTTGGCCCGGGCTGTGCAAAAGCACTCGTCGCGGGAAAAAACGCCGTTTAGATTAGAGCGCTTCAATTGATTCTTGATGCGGAGGCAGGTCATGCAGTGTTCAGTGCGGATGGCGTTGGCAATCGTTATCGCGGTAATCGCGTTCGCACAAAGCTTGAGCTGCGAAGGCGCCAAAGCCGCAAGCAGGACGAACATCGTTATCATTTTGGCGGACGATCTGGGCTATGGTGACCTCGGTTGCTACGGCTGCCCCGATATTCGGACACCTGTTCTCGACCGCATGGCACACGAAGGCGCCCGCTTCACCAGCGCGTACGCTGCGGGCCCACTCTGCTCCCCAACACGTGTAGCGCTGCTCACAGGTCAGTACCAGCAACGGCTCGGCAATTCGTACGAAGACTATATGGGCGGAGGCTTTCCCGGACTGGATGCGCGAAAGCATCCGAGTCTCGCCGTCCCCTTGAAGGCCGTCGGGTACCGCACTGCCATCTTCGGCAAATGGAACGTTTCGGCAGGACGAAATGAAGAGAAGCCCGAAGTGCTCCCGAAGGCGCATGGATTCGAGCATTGGATCGGCGTGCACGCCAACCACAATCAGCATACGCATCTTCGCGAAAAGCAGTCAGACTATTCCGATCTGTGGGAAGACGGCAAGCGCATCGAGCGGCCGGGGTACACGGATGATTTTTTGACAGATGAAGCAGTGGCGTACATCGAGCAGAATCGCGAGCAGCCCTTCTTCCTGTACTTGCCGCTGCTCAGCCCCCACAATCCGTTGCAAACGCACGATGAGCCCACGGTTCATCCCGATGGCGACCGATCGACATACGTGAAAATGGTCGAGCACTTGGACGCGAACGTTGGGCGCGTGCTACAAGCCATCGCGCGCGCTGGCCTCGACGATGACACGCTGGTCATGTTCACCAGCGATAACGGTGGGCAACAGGCAGCACGATGCCTGCCGTGCAGCGGCCGTAAAGGCCAGCTGCTCGAAGGCGGCATTCGTGTACCGCTGATCGTTCGCCAGCCTGGGACGGTGCCGGCAGAGCAAACGATCGATTATCCCGTCATCACGATGGATTTGACGGCGACGGCCTTGGCGGCTGGCAAGGCCCAAGCGACGTCACTGCTTGATGGAATCGATTTGATGCCGATCGTGCGAGGAGAAATCCCTCGCGAACCACGCGCGTTGTACTTTCGTTTGCGGAGTGTTGACTTTCACGCCAAGCGAAACGAGATTGCTGCACGCGCAATCCGTGAGGGCGACTGGAAGGTTTACTTCCGAAAGGAAAAGAAACCAAATCTCTTCAACCTTCGCGACGACGTCGCCGAAGCGGACGATGTTTCAGAATCGCACCCGGAAATTGCAACCAGGCTAACGCAGAAGCTCGCCGCTTGGGAGCAGGATGTCACGCCTCCTGGTGATATCTTTGACGCGCCGAGCAAATCAGCTTCTTCGGCTGGCGACTAGAGCTGGTTCGGCCGGCGACTAGCACTGGTACGCAGGATCGCTAGGGCGTCTTACGCTGAGCGAAAAGCCATTGCCACATCGCTGCGTCGGAGTATGTCGCGCTCCAACTGTCGTGACCAACGTCGGGATACTCGGTGTATTTGACCGTTCCCCCAGCCTTCTTCACCGCCTCGGTCAGCTCGCGCGAAAACCGCACCGGCACGGTCGGGTCTTTGTCGCCGTGGAAAGCCCAGATGGGAACGTTCACCATGTTCGATGCATCGGCGACGTCCCAGGCGCCGCAAACAGGAACCGCAGCCGCGAACAGCTCGGGATAACGCGCCGCAGCCGCCCAGGTGCCTACGCCGCCCATCGACTGGCCGATGACGTATACGCGTGACGAATCGATCGGCTCGGTCTTCATCAAGGACCGGAGCGCCTCGATGACCAATGGAAGCTTTTCGGGTTTCTCGCCTCGACCAAAAGCAGGTGAGCTAGCCCAACTAGCCGACTGGTCACACTCGGGCACCAAAACGAAGCACGAATACTTCTGGCGCATGGCGTCTTCGGCCAGGACGCTCGGCGAACGCGCATTGCCGCTTCGGCCGTGCAGGCAAAGCACCAGCGGATAGGTTTGTCCGCTTTCAATCTTCTCCGGTGTGAGCCAGCCGTAGCGCAGCTCCGCGTCGGCCGCACCTTTGAACGTGCGAACGGCATACTCCGAGCTGACGCCGCCAGGACGATGCTTCGGCTTATTCTCCAGTTCAGCCGCCCAAAGGCCGACACCATTCAAGAAAAGCATCACAACATGCACTGAGCAAAGGGCAGCAAACGTTCGCGGCATGGCAGATCGCCTTGGGACTCAATTCGCCGATACGTTTGTCCTTGTACTCGGCGTTATGGCCGACGTCAAAGTCGTTGTTAAATCGTAAGCGCGTGCGGGTCGATGTTCAGCGGTGATCGCTCAAACCGAACCCTTAAGCAGCGCGCAGTCTCGTCAATCGTCGCGAAGGCTTGTGCCGCGCCGTATCGCGCTCTTGCCGAACTTCGCCGCGATCCGATCGGACGTTCGATCCAGGTCACGCTGCCGGTCTCGGTCAGCTTCGTCAAAGAGTTCACGCTGGTCGTTGGTGCCGCTGGCCAAGCCATGCACGCCAAATCCGAGCAAGCGCACGGGCAAGTGGTCTTTTGGCAGCCTCTTAGTCAGCAGCTCCGTCCCGGCATCCAGCAGCTCCTGGGTGACGTTCGACGGCTGTCGGAGCGTCAGCGAGCGGCTGATCGTCCGAAAATCAGCGAATCGCACTTTCAGTTCGACGGTTCTTCCTTTCAGTCCATGCCGGCGCAGGCGCCGTGCGACTTGCTCGGCCAGCTCAACGAGCCACGAGCGCAACAGGCCGATGTCACTGATGTCCTCGGCGAAGGTGCTTTCGTGCGATATCGATTTCGATTCGCGGTCTGGTACGACCGGACGGTCGTCGATTCCGTGCGCCAGTCGCCAGTAATGTTCGCCAGACGCGCCGAATAGCTGGGTAAGCGATGCTGACGACAACCCGCGCAGATCGCCAATGGTGCGTATCCCGAGTTGCTCGAATCGACGATTCGTCACCTTCCCGACACCCCAGATGCGGCCGATCGGCAGCGGATCGAGGAACTCCTGCACGCCGTCAGCCGGCACGACGACGAAGGCGTCGGGTTTGCGCAGGTCGCTGGCGACCTTGGCCAGAAACTTGTTGGGGGCGACGCCAACCGACGCAACGAGACGCACATCTCGCCGGATGCGCTGCTTGATCTGTTGGGCAATCTCAATGCATGAGCCGAACAGTGCCTGGCTGCCGGTAACATCAAGAAACGCTTCGTCCAGCGAGAGCGGTTCCACCAGCGGCGTGAAGTCCTCAAAGATCGCGCGAATCTGCCGCGAAACGCTCGCGTAGTGATCCATCCGCACTTTCAGAAACACGGCATGCGGACAGAGCTGCTTCGCGCGTGCACTGGCCATCGCGCTGTGCACACCGAATTTACGAGCCTCGTAGTTCGCTGCTGCAACAACGCCACGTGCTTCAGCGGAACCGCCGACGATCACTGGCTTGCCAAGGAGCGATGGGTCGTCGCGCTCTTCGACCGAAGCGTAGAACGCGTCCATATCGACGTGCAGGATCATCGAGCGTCGCTAATCCTTCGAGGAAGGCAGTATTGCCGGAGGCGATTGTACGCCGACGTTGCTGTTAGGGCGACTCGTTGGAGGCGGCGCAGCCGCCATGGGGGCAGGCAGCGACTGAAGTGTGCACAGAGTTTTTCGCCGGATTAGCGGCCGAAATTTCAATCGAACGCTTTAGTACGATGTCACCTAAATTGCGGACAGCCAAGATTGTCCCTGCCGACTCCTTGAACGATAATCGCCACTACAACATTACGACCACGCCTCCCCGAGATTCCTACCATGCATTTACGCTTCGTCGTCGTTCTGCTGTTCGTTCTCTTCACCTGCGGCATGCGAACGCCGACTCGCGCCGACGATCGCGGCACGTTGATCTTATCGGACGATTTCGAGCGGAACGAATCGCAGGAGGCGAAGGAAGAACTTTCCAATGGCTGGGGCTCGAACAGCAAGAGCCGGGCAAAGGGGAACAAGCAGGTCGATCTCCGGGACGGGGCAATGCGCATCACCACGCATCCCGAAGCCGATCATGCCGCCTCAGTAACGCACCCTGCCGAATTTCGCGACGGCACGGTCGAAATGCGATTCATGCTCGAAGACCCGCAAGACGTGCTGGGCCTGGACTTCGCCGACCTGGAGTTCAAGGACGTTCACGCCGGGCACTTGTTCAAAGTCGAATTCGGCACGAAGTACGTCAGCATCAATGACATGAAAACCGGCAACATGAACATGAAGTTCTACGACGCCAAAAAAGCGGGCACGCTGACGGCCGAGCAAAAGTCGTTCATCGCCGGCACCACTCGTCGCTACACCGTGACCATCGAGCCGCGCACGTGGCATACGCTGCTGGTGACGATCGCCGGCGACACGGTGACGGCGAGCGTCGACGGCCGCGAAGCGGGCAAGTTCACTTCGCCAGGCTTCGCCCACCCCACGAAGCGGATGCTGCGGCTGTCGGTGCCGCGCAGCGCGGTCGTGGATGACCTAAAGATTTGGAAGGCGGGGTGAGAGGGTTTCAGCGCGGCTCTCCGATGTGCAACTGCGCGCCGAAAATGCCGTCTGCAGGTACGCGCCGAACGCAAACGCGCTAACGTACCTGTTCCCGGGACATGGGATGAGGCAGTCGCCGGACCAGCGGTACGTTGCATATCTAACGTCCAACGCTGGCTTTCACAATCTCTGGGTATACGACGCGCATCAGCAGCACTCTGAGCGCATCTTCTCGCTGTGGGAAGCTGATCCGGGTTCCGGCGTTTCCTTTCGATATTTCTGGCTGGAAGATTCTCCGATGCTGGTGGTGGTGGGCAGCTGTGGCGGTTTCTCGCGATCGAGACGCGAGTTCTTAGAGATTCAAATCGCCTACGCCGTTTCATCGAACGAGCTATTCGACGTTCGGTCCAGTGGTGAGCGAGACCCGAACTAACGGAGCACGCGGAGCGGCTTCTGGACGACGTCTTAGGGCCGCGTGTCGTTCACACCCGGGAACTTGTGACAAGCTCAAGCGGATCAGCCCGAAAAGCGATCGTCATTCGGTCAGAGGCGATGTTTTCCCACGGTCCTCGATAAAGCATCGATTGTCGGAAAGCGGTGCGGCTCTCGGGCGAGCCGTAAGTCCTAGGTAGATGTGCTTGCCGTCCACGATGACACGGGCCTGGCCGAAGGCCTTGGGAAGCCGGTAGCTGGGGACCAGTTGCTTGCGTGACATGGAGCGACTCCGAAGCCCACGAGCAAAGTGGTAGAGTTACCACTTTGTTGCGGCTTCAAGGCCACTCTGCCCCGACGCAGGCGGGTGTCCTAAGTTCAGGACTCAGCGTCGATTACGAAAAGCGCACTCCACAGGACTCGAACCTGTAACCTTCGGTTCCGTAGACCGATGCTCTATCCATTGAGCTAGGAGTGCAACGCCACTCGTCGCCGCATTTCCGTGGTCGGATCACGCAGCTTAAGTGGAATTCATGATGGTACGGAAAACGGTCCGGCGTCGCAAGGGTCGCAGGAAGTCCGACAGGCGTAATCAGAGCGACGTAAAACCGTAAAGAAACGCAAAAGTTTGCTCGTTTTCTCGACCCCCTGATACAATCCCCGGAAGCGGCGATGCACGCGTGGCCTTCCCACTCGAAAGCGAGGTGAGGAATGTCGAAGCACAACTTCGGACGGTTGTTGCACGATCTGTCGCACGGCGAACACGCCGTCGATCACCACGGACTCAAGCCTCGTCGGCCGCCTCCCGGCAAACCGCCGCTTGCTCGTGTCTCTCGACGACCTATTCGAGGACATATTCGACCACGACCGTGGCTTGTCATGATCGGGATGAGCGTCGCTGTCGCCGCGCTCATCCTAGCAGTCGGTCATCGCGCCGCTTCGCCGCCGGTGCAGATTCAAACGGTCGCCGCGCCGCAAGTAGTCGTGAACGACGTCGCTGATACGACCGAGCCGGTCACCGTCAACGAACCCCTAGAAATGCCAAAGCCGACGACCGACGTTGACAGGCCGATCCCTATCGCCAACAAGCCAACGCTCGTCGCGACACCAGCGGTTGCATCGCGAAGGCTCTATCGGTTGCGTTCACCGTTCGACCTATTGCATGAATTGGAACAAAATTCGTCCGATATAGGCGCGGATCGCGATGGCCTGCCGATGCTCGGCGACCGCGATTGCCATGTGACGCATTCGACGTTGGCAAGAATCGTCTCGACGAAACTGACTGCCGCCCAGCGTTCACGAAGAAGTGCGTCAGAATCGGTAGACGTCTCCGCAGCAATGCGCGAGCTGTTGCACAGTTCGCATCAGTGGCGACAACAGGAGTGCGTCACTACGCTCAATCAGATTCTCCAAATCGAGGACGACCCTGTTCGCTTGATGCTTGTCGAATCGTTGGCATTGGTGCCGGGGCCCGAAGCAAGCCGAGCGCTTGCCGATCGCGCGATCTACGACTTGTCGCACTACGTCCGTGACGCCGCGACCGACGCGCTGAAGAAACGTCCGCTGTTGGAGTATCGACAGCAGTTGCTCAACGGCTTTCGTTACCCCTGGGCCGAGATCGCGTGCAATGCCGCCGAAGCGTGCGTCGAGTTGGGACATGTCGAGTTCATCGACGCGCTGACGGCCATTCTCGACGAACCCGATCCGTGTGCGCCATCGTGTTCCCCCGATGGCGTGTGGACGCGCAACGAACTCGTTCGCATGAACCACCTCAGCAACTGCACGCTCTGTCATGCGAAGACCCAAGCAAGCCCACGCGACCCGTCGAGATTTGTCGCGTCGATCCCCGTCCCTGGACGTCCGCTTCCAGTGCTGTATTACCACGATCATCCCACCGGCGAAGTGATTCAGGTCGACGTCGTTTATCTGCGACAAGACTTCTCGACGATTCATTTCACGAATGATTTTAGCCCCTGGCCAGAGCGGCAACGCTACGACTATCTGGTGCGGAAGCGACGGCTGACCGACGCCGAGATCGCCGAAGCCGAATCGACCAAGCATCGCGAATCGAACTCGTATCCGCAGCGCGCAGCGGTGCAGCTTGCAATTGAGCGTTTGCAAGCTTCTCATTTCCCGTAGCGATTCCGCAAAACGTGACGTTGAATCGCGTCGAAGCCGCTACGTATAATGAAGGTGCAACGACGTCCGTCCTTCGCCGTGCCCTAGGCACTCGACGATGGCCCACGACAAGCTTCGCAAACAGATTGCCTGGGAAGCCGCCAGGCTGATGTACGAACAGCACGAGTCGTTTCATCGCGCGAAGATGCATGCCGCGCACCGACTGGCGGGCAAGTGGCTGCACCCTAAGCGACTGCCCAGCCATCGCGAAATCCGTGCGGAAATTGAGCGCCTCGCCCAGTGGCACGACGATCACGATGACCGCCTGCTGCCGACGCCGCGCCAAGGCGATCGCTTCGAAGAATATCATCGGCTATTGGCGGCGCTGGCCGATGTGCGGCTCTCGCCGAAGCGGCACCCCGAAGGGGACGCACTGTATCACAGCCTGCAAGTGTTCACGCTCGCTCGTAATCGTCTGCCGTACGACGAAGAGTTTCTGCTCGCAGCGCTGCTGCACGATGTCGGCAAGGGCATCGATCCGCGCGATCACGTTGCCGCCGCGGTTGAAGCGCTCGGCGAGATCGCGACCGAGCGTTGCCTGTGGCTCATCGAACACCAGGGCGAAGCGCACGCACTGTACGAAGGATCGCTCGGCCTCCGCGCACGTCGCCGGCTCGAAGCCTCGGAACATTTCGACGAGTTGATGCTGTTGGCCGAGTGCGATCGCCGCGGCCGCGTGCAAGGCGTTGAAACGCCGGAACTAGAACTCGCGCTCGGATACATTCGCGAGCTGGCGTCGATGTGCGATGACGAAGAAGAACTTGAAGACTGAGGGCCTCAGCTCTTGGCGTTCACGTTTCCAAAGATGCGGTCGCGTCTCGCTTGATTCCACGCCAACTTCTCGGCTTGCGACATATTGCTGAAGTCGGGCGTCCCGTCACCAGCGGCTACCTCTGGCTTCTTCGCATCACACGCACATTCTGGCTTCGGTCCGCCGCAGCCACAGTCGTGATGCTCCGCTTGCGGTTTCGCGCTTTTGCCATTGGCGGAAACCCTCGGAATCGCCTTCGGCACGCTCACACTGCCGCCGCCGCCATAACTCATCACGTTAGTCTGCAACACGAGATCGTTGGCTAAGCTGCGATGCGGACGAATCTTCAACCGCGACAAAACACCGTGATACGCTCGCACCGCCTCTTCGGGCGTGATCTTGCGATCGACGATGAGCCGCAAGAACTCGATGAACGCCAACTGACACTCGGCGTTGTTGATCTTGCGACCGAACAGCGCCACGCGAGCGCCGTACTTCTGCGCTTCGGCGATAAGTTTGAAAGCGTCGTATGTCGTGCCTGCTCCGCCGCCGAGGATGCCAACGACGAGATGCGGATCATAGGCGACCAGTTCTTCCATCGCCTTGGGGCCGTGATACACAACCTTCAAGAACTGCGGACGACCGGCATACGCCACGCCTGCCAAGGTTCGCGCGATGCAATCGTTCAGGAACCTCGGCGTATCTTCCGGCGAAAGATCATGCGGGGCGTTGGGGTCGAAGAGCTCAAGAAAGTGCTTGAAACCCTTCCGCTCGGCCTCTTCGCGAAACTGCTTGTATTCTTCGAGTGCTCGCAGATCTTCGCTCAGCCGGTTGTTGAACGTGATGCTGTACAGGCCAAGGTTCGCGCCCTTGCCGCGTTCTTCTGGCTTGCAGTCGAGATGACCACATTGAATGTGATCGATTGATGCCGTGCGGAACGGCCGCGACGGCTCCGTGATGTAGCGATTCCCACGACAGACGAAAATGTCGGTTGTGTCGTTCGCCCGCGCTGCCGGCGTGACGTGGCTATTGTCAAACAACCGCTCGCGATTCGTCAGCTGATCGTTCGTGCTCGCCGACATCAGCACGATGTCAACGACGCCTTGTTGAATCACCTGGCGAATCTGATCGCGATAATCCGCCAGCGTCTTGTGACGTTCGTGGCCATCGCGCGACTCGGGATGCTTGCCCGCCGTCGTGATGCCGAACGCCATGTCGGCGTCCTTGGCGTCGGCGATGATGAAATCGTGCGCGCCCGAGGGGTCGGCATGGATCGCAGCGAGTTTTCGGTCGAGTGACTTTTGCATTAGTTCAAGCAGAAAGGAACCACAGATGCACACAGATAATCACAGATCGGAAGGAGATCACGCTGCATTTGCCTTTTTTCTCATCTGTGAAAATCTGTATTCATCTGTGGTTTCATCCTCCGATGTATCAGTGAGCACGAGCCAATACAGTGTCAATCGTCTGCCGCAACACCTGGCCGCTCTTGCGAATACCTTGCACTTCCTTCGGCCACAGGTCGATCTCGTGCGTCGCGACCACACCTCTGCGACCGACGACCGTCGGAACGGAAATCGACACGTCGCGAATGCCGTAACAGCCGTTCTGCACGCTCGACACGGGCAGAATGCGGTGGCGATCGAGGGCGACCGATTCGATGACTTCCTGAATGGCGACTGCCACGGCGAAGCCCGCGCCGCCTTTTTTCTTAATGACCTCGGCCCCCGAACCTTGCGTCCGTTTGAACATCTCGGCCGCGAGATTCGGCGACCAGCCCGGATATTTTTCGAGCGGCAGTCCCGCGACGGTGGCACTCGACCAGATTGGCACCATGCTGTCGCCGTGCTCGCCGAGAATCAGCGCCGACACCTGAGTCGGCGGCGCGTTGAGCTTCTCGGCAATCAGGCTACGAAAGCGAATCGTGTCGAGCTGCGTGCCCAGGCCGATCACCTGCGACGTCGGCAGATCGAGCGCGTCGGCCGCGAGGTAGGTCAGCACGTCGACCGGGTTCGAGACGACGAGAACGACGGCGTCTTTCTTGTGTCCGACCTTCTTGATCTCGCTGAGAATGCCGCGAAACAAGTCGACGTTGCGGTTGATCAGGTCGAGGCGACTCTCGTCGGGCTTGCGACGCAGGCCAGCCGTGATGCAGATCAGGTCGCTGTTGGTGACGTGATCGTAGCCGCCCGAGACGATGCGTTGGTCGGCCACGCTCGTCGCGCCGTGCAGCAGATCGAGCGCCTGCCCGCCGACGGCGTCGGCATTGACGTCGAGCAGCGCGATCTCGCGGACGACGCGGCCTAGTTGCAAGGCGAAAGCGGTGCAAGAGCCGACGAGACCTGCGCCGCCGATGATGCTGACTTTCATGGGTTGCGGAGTAATGGGTTAATAGGTGAGTGGTGAGTAGGGAAGTACTCAGTACTGAGTACACGAGTACCGGGTACTACTTCTTCGACAGCGCCGCCACGACGCGATCGGTGATTGCCTGAATCAGCGCTTCGTTATCGCTCATCGCTTGCGGTTTCGCGCTTTCGCTGGGCTTCGAAGGCGTCGTCTTCGCGTTCTTCCCCATCGCCGGCGGCGCTGCGAACGCCCGACGCTCCACGCCCGCCGCCTTCCAGCTCTCGCGGAAAACATCGTTCGCGCAGATGTCGCAGTTCTCCATGCCCGGCTCCGTGCGCGGGTCCTTCCAACCCCATTTGGTTTTCAGATCGATCAACTCGCGCGACTTCTGCTCGCTGAGATACGTCACACGACCGAGGTCGCGGGCCATCATCAACATGCGACAGTACGCGTCGAGAATCTCGGTCCACCAGTACGCACGCTCAACGGTTTCGCCGTAGCTGACGGTGCCGTGATTGGCGAGGATGCAGACATTCGTCTTGTGAACGAACGGCAGGATGGTGTTCGCGAAGTCCTGCCCGCCCGGCGTTTCGTACACCGTGATCGGCGTTTCGCCGAGGAAGACTTCGATCTCGGGCAACACGCACTGCGGAATCGGCTCGCGAGCGATGGCGAATGCGGTGGCGTGCGGCGGGTGACAGTGGACGACGCTCTTCACGTCGGGCCGTTCCCGCATGATCGCCAGATGCAGCAGCACTTCGCTCGTCCGCTTGCGATGTCCGCTGAGCTGCTTGCCTTGCATATCGACGGTGCAGATATCCTCGGGCTTCAGAAAACCCTTCGACACCATCGTCGGCGTGCAAAGCACCTCGTTTTCGCCGAGGCGATACGTGATGTTGCCGTCGTTGCCGGCCGCGAACCCTTTGTTGTAGATTCGCTGACCGATCTCGCAGATCTCTTGCTTGATTTTGTGAACGTTCATAATCGCTTTCGTTACTCCTTCGGCCTATGTGCGATGTTGATTTCGTGGATGCTGATTTGGTCGAGGATCGCCGCGTTGTAAGCGTCGATCGGTTTCATGTCGGGGGTGAAAGGCTGCGCGGCCTCGCCACCTTCGCTAATGGCGATGGTCGCGCCGTTGCCGGCGTTCAAGTCGTCGTAGACGATGAGTTCTTCGCCCGAGGGCGTTGCGTCGTTCGCGAGTTCATTCCACGTCATCGGGATTGCCAGCTTGTAGGACGCGCCCGTCAACGTGGGGTGCCACGCGCTGAGGGTGACGTTGCCGATGACTTTGCCGATTCGCATGGTTTTCACTTGTTTTTGGCCACAATCGCGCTCCGCTTGCGCGTCGCGGCTAACCATTAGTCCGGAACGCCCATCACGCTCCAGCGCACGGGCGTAGTTTTGTCCTTTAGGATTTCCTGAACAGCAGACCCATCGCTCGTCATCAATACCGTGTCGCCGATGCCGGCGCCAAGCGCGTCGATCGCCAACACCGGCTCGCCGTCTCCTGTCTTTCCGTCGGCCATCATCAGTTGCACGACGAGCAACTTCGCGCCGCGCATCGAAGGATGCTTGACGCTTGCTGTCGCTCGGCCGATGACTAGACCCGTTTGCACGATTCGCTACCTGTGACTGCGATTACTTTCCTACGATCCGCAACGCGTCGATCATCGAGCAACGTCGCTCACGCGTGAACGTCAGCGGCGTCGTCACGCCCTCGCCCGTGGGCGTAGCGATCGAGAACGACAGATATCCTTCGCCACCCAGCCCCAGCGACGCCATCGACGGGCCGTTCTTCACGAACAGCGTCGTGTCCATCGCGCGGCCCATCTTCGTCATGTTCTTCACGTTGGTCGAATGGATCATGCTCGTGTGCCTAAAACCGTGCTCGTAGTGCTTCGCCTTCGCGATCGCCTCGTCGACGTTGCGGACACGCACGAACGGCACGAACGGCATCATCTGCTCGACGGGCACAAACGGGTTCGACTCATCGGTTTCGCCGAAGATCAGCTCGACCTTAGGATCGATCTGCTTGCCAATCGCCTTGGCCAACACGGCCGCGTCTTGCCCGATGAAATCTTTCGCGGCGACATCGTGCTTCTTGTCCCCTTCGCCCACACTGGCGATCGCTACCTTCACGAGTGCGTCGATCTCGCGAGCATTCAATCGCACAGCCCCGGCACGTTCCATGGCCGCCATCATCGCGTCGAACACCTCGTCGACCACGAAGACTTCCTTTTCGGCGATGCACAACAAGTTGTTGTCGTAGGCGGCGCCGAGAATGATGCAGCGGGCGGCGTTGTCGAGGTCGGCCGTCTCGTCGACGACGACCGGCGGATTGCCCGGCCCGGCCACAACCGCACGCTTGCCGCTGTTCATCGCAGCACGCGCCACGGCAGGGCCACCCGTCACGCAAATCATCTTCACGCCGCGATGCTTGAAAATTTGGTCCGCGGACTCCAGCGTCGGCTCGGCGATCAGGCTAATCAGGTTGTCGATGCCCAGGTCGCGGTAGATCGCCTGGTTGAAGCGACGCACGCCCTCGGCCGCAACCATCTTGCCGCTGGGATGCGGATTGACGACCAACGTATTGCCCGAGGCAATCATGTTCACCGCGTTGCCGGTGATCGTCGGCAGCGAATGCGTGACCGGCGTGATCGCGCCGATGACGCCGAACGGAGCGTGTTCGATGACGGCCAAGCCATGATCGCCGCTGAAGACTTCGCTTCGCAGAAACTCCACGCCCGGCGTCTTTTCGCCCAGCGTCTTGAGCTTTTCGATCTTGTGCACGAGGCGGCCGATCTTCGTCTCGTTCATCTCCATCGTCCCCAGCTCGACGCTGTCGTCGATCGAGATGCGGCGGATGTGGTCGATGATCCGCTTGCGTTCTTCGATCGTGCGTTCCGAGAGCTGTTCGAAGGCTTCGGTCGCGGCGGCGACCGCTTCGTCGACGCAGGTGAAGATGCCGTAACGACCGGCATAGCTGCGGCCGGCGCTGGCGACGGCACTCGGTACGACGCTCGACGCGCCGTTCATCTGCGACAGGACTTCCTGCACGACGCTGCGAATCAATTCTTCGGTGGCTTGCATACTTTACTCTCGCGTTATGCTTTCAAGCCCAGGGCCTGCTGGCCCTGGGGGATGCGGCTTGTGCGTTACTTCTCGTTTGTATTGCGATCAAACACCTTCGCGTTGTCCACTTGCACCGTATCAACGATGCCAATAATCGTCGCATCGACCGGCAACGGCTTCGTTTCGGGCGTCAGGCGTGCGCTCGACCCTTGCACGACCAGCACGAACTCGCCTTGTCCCGCGCCGACGGTGTCGACCGCGACAAACGTGCGGCCGGTCGTCACCAACCGCGAACGATCATTGCCGTCGATGCGGTAAGGTTCGACGATCATCAACTTGTGGCCGGTCATCGACGCGACCTTTTGGGTGGCGACGATGCTTCCAGTGACTTTGGCGACGAACATAATTTCACCTTCAACCCGCGGCGTTCACCGTGAGTTCATGAGGGCGTCGCGCGTTTGGCGTGCGACGATGATTTCTTCGTTGGTCGGAACGATCCACAACTGCGTCACGCTGTTGGCCGCATGAATCGAGCGCTCAGCCGGTCCACCGGCGTTGGCCGACTCGTCGAGCACGATGCCCAATCGTGCAAGATTGCGACACACTCCCTGGCGCATCGTGACGCTGTTCTCGCCGATGCCGCCGGTAAAGACGATCGCGTCGGCTCCATCAAGTTCGACAAGAAACGCGCCGAGATAATGACGAATCGAGCCGACGAAACAATCGAGCGCGAGTTGCGCCCGCGCGTTTCCTTCGCTCGCCGCTTTCTCCAGATCGCGAATGTCGCCACTCACGCCGCTGATGCCGAGCAATCCGCCTTTCGACGCCATCTCCT
Organism: uncultured Planctomycetota bacterium; assembly: GCA_963708675.1. Lineage (GTDB taxonomy): Bacteria > Planctomycetota > Planctomycetia > Pirellulales > PNKZ01 > DATAXP01. Next base: position 596,188 of record CAVPTO010000004.1, on the reverse strand, counting down.
CAAGCAACTCCGGCAAACTCTTGCCCGTGCGTTCCATTAACATCGGCAAGGCGAATGGGTCGAAGTCGCCGACGCGGTTGTTGTGCAACAGCCCCGTCTGCGGACTCATTCCCAGGCTGCACGCGACGCTACGACCCGCGTTGACGGCACACAGCGAGTTCGAACCACCGAGGTGGCACGAGATGATGCGTGCATCGTTGCGGCCCATCAGCTCTGCCGTTCGCTGCGAAATGTAGCGATGACTCGCGCCGTGAAAGCCCCACCGCTTGAGGCTGAATTCCGTCGACCACTCGTGCGGAACGCCGTAGTGCTTCTGATGCTCGGGCATCGACTCGTGAAAGCCCGTCTCGAACGCAGCCACCAGCGGGATGTCGGGCAATTTCTCGCTCAACAGCCGCATGGCCGTCACGTAAGGCGGATTGTGGGCCGGCGCGACGGCGTTCATTTCTTCCATGGCAGCCAGCACGTCGGCCGTGACGATTTGAACGCCGCTGTAGCGACCTCCATGCACCGCCTTGAATCCAATCGCCGCCACCTCGCTCGCATCCTTGAGGCATCCCCGATCGGGATCAGTCAATTGCTCCAAGCATCGACGCACTGCGACCGCATGGTCGGGCACCGGCGCGACGACTTCGCTCCGCGCGCCGCCGATTTCGACGAACGAACGGCTCTCGGCAGAACCGATGCGCTCGGTGCCGCCGTGCGCGAGTTGCCGCTCGTCGCGCATGTCGAACAGGCGGTACTTGAAGCTCGTCGATCCCAAGTTGGCGATGAGGACTTTCATTTCCGTTTCCTTGCTTAGCCGGGGACGTTGATCGCCGCGGACGCGGCTCGCAAGCGAGCCGGCTAAACATTACGACAGATACGCCTTGACCAATCCTTCGGCGGGACGCGGGATGACGTGGCTGGCGACGAGCTCGCCGACCTGATTGGCGGCGGTCGAACCGGCCTCGACGGCGGCGCGAACGCTGCCGACATCGCCACGCACGATGACGGTCATCAGCGCGTTGCCGATCGAAATCTTCTTCACGATGGTTACGTTCGCGGCCTTGGCCATTGCGTCGGTCGCTTCGACGAGCGCGACGAGGCCCTTGGTTTCAATCAATCCGATAGCTTCGTTCATGGGTTTTGGATTCTCCGAAAATGGTTGTTCATCCGAGGCCAAAGGCCTCGGCTTGGATGCGGAACTACTCGCTCTTGCCGGGCAACACGATGCCCAATTCGTCGTGCGGACGCGGGATGACCTGCACGCTTACAACTTCGCCAACTCGACCACCGGCTGCGGCGCCGGCGTCGGTCGCGGCCTTCACGGCTGCCACGTCGCCGGTGACGAATGCCGTCACCAAACCGCTGCCAATCTTGTCCCAACCGAGGAACTCGACGTTCGCGGCCTTCATCATTGCGTCGCTGGCTTCGACCAAGGCCACAAAGCCTTTGGTCTCGATCATGCCCAGCGCTTCTGCGTTCTTCGCCATGCTGTTTCTCCCAAAAAACGAAAAAAGGAAACGTTCTGTTAGCCGCGTCGCTTGCGACGCGCTCGCCGCCGGAAAGCGCGTCGCAAGCGACGCGGCTAACCGAACACTCGTTACACAAATAACTCCACGCTTGTCGCGTGATCCAAGTCCGCCGCATTCCCTTCGTCGGTGTCGATGTGAACTTCCAGCTTGCTCGTCGCATCGGCACGCACGAGCAAATCTTCGAACACGGTCGTACAAGTTGACGCGATCCGCAACTTCATGCGTTCGCCCGGCTTCACGCCGTAGTACTTCGCATCGTCGAGACTCATGTGAACGTGCCGCTCGGCGCGAATCACACCTTGTTGCAACTCGACCACGCCCTTCGGTCCGACGAGCACGCAACCGGGCGTGCCATCGATCTTGCCGCTGGCGCGAACCGGAATGTCGATGCCGAGACTGATGCTGTCGGTGAACGCGAGCTCGACTTGACTAGCAGGTCGTGTGGGGCCGAGCACGCGAACGCTAGGCAACATACGTCGTTTGTTGGGGCCGACGACCATCACGGTTTCCTCGGCCGCATAGAACCCGTCTTGATACAGGTCCTTCATCGGCGTGAGTGTGGCGCCGGGGCCGAAGAGCGTTTCAACGTCTTCGTCGGTCAAATGGCAGTGACGCGCCGACACGCTAACGACGAGATTCGGCTTGTCACTCTTCGCGGATCCGTTCGCGACACTGCCGTTGGTTTTCGAGAAGACGATCTCGCGCACGATGCGTTCGATCATCGATCGGTCGAGTTGCGGTGCGGCGATGCTCATCGGGTTATGCCTTCGCTCGAACGGACTCTTGATTCGTGGGGACGACGACCAGCTCGATGCCGGCCTCGGTGATTTTCTTTTTCCATTCGCTCGGAATGCCGGAGTCCATCACCAGGCAATCGACCGCGTTGAGCGCACACAGATGGGCGAGGCTCTTGTGCCCCAGCTTCGTGCTGTCGGCCACGACGATCACTTCGTCGGCGGCACGCATCATGGCCTGCTCGGTTTCGACCAGCAGGGCGTTGCTGTTGTAGAAGCCGCGATCGTTGATGCCCGCAACACTCATGATCGTGCGTCGCACGTTGATCGTGGCGAGCATTTGATTCGCATACGGCCCGAGCGCGACGCCCGTGCGCGGATAAACGTAGCCGCCGATGAGCACCAGGTCGGCCGACGGCTGCGACGCGAACAGGTTCGCCAGCGGCAGCGAGTTCGTGACGACTTGCAGCCGGCGACCCAACAGCAGACGAGCAACTTCGTAGGTCGTCGTGCCGCCGTCGAGCAGCAACGTGTCGCCTTCCTGGACGAGCTCGGCGGCTCGGGCGGCGATGGCGCGTTTCTTGTCCCATTGGGCAGGCTGGCGTTCTTCAAAGTGCGGAAGCTTCGGGGCACTGCCGGTGTAGAACACGCCGCCGTGCGTTCGCTTCGCCGCTCCAGATTCTTCCAAAGTCTCGAGGTCGCGTCGGACGGTGGACTCCGATACCTGGAGTTCTGCCGCCAGTTCTGGCAATGACGCAAACCCGCGTGTGCGGACAAGTTCTAAGAGGTGAGTCCGCCGTTCTTCGGCAAGCATGGCGACGCATTTTGGCGTGTTCTAGCACTGATGCGATAGATACTGACACAGATCGTGCATGAAATCAATCAAATTCTTTCATAACAAGTCTTACGATTGGAAGATTCATCGCATGGTACATTGCGTTGCATGCAAACCGTCGTGCAAATGCGGCTGGAATTGGAGCGAGAACCCGTCGTGGAGGCGGCGCCAGGAATCGCGTTACGGACGTACCGCGGGACGGATGATATCGCCGCTTGGCTGGAGCTACGGCATCGCGGCTTTGCCGGGCAGCGTGTGGCCGTCGGACAATGGACGCCCGCGGACTTCGAACGGGAGTTTTTGGCGAAGCCGTGGTGGAATGCCGAGCGGATGTGGTTCGCCGAGTATGAAGGCTCGCCCGTCGGGACGGTCACCTTAGCCGAGCGAGGCAGGGGGGCGAGCGCGGTGCCGGTGGTGCACTGGCTGGCGGTGTTGCCGCGATGGCGACGCCGCGGCGTTGCGCGGCTGCTGATGAACGCGCTGCACCGCGACGTGTGGGCCGGTGGCGGTCGCGAGGTGTTTTTGGAGACGCACACCGCGTGGACGGCGGCGGCGCGGTTTTATGAGGCGCTAGGGTATCGGCCCACAACCGCGGCGGACAAGTCCGCCGGCTATTGATCTTCAGATTGCGATTCGAACCCTTCTCGCTTAGGGAGAAGGTGCGCGAAGCGGCGGATCAGGGCGGGTCGAACTGTTAGCAGGGCGAATCGCAGTGCAGCCCGCCCTCACCCGGCGGCTACGCCGCCACCCTCTCCCAAAGGGAGAGGAGTTCGTCTGGCTGGCTGAATATCAATAAACCTCAGCGGGCGTCCTCGAGATACGTGTACCCCTGTAGGCCCTCTTCGTAGAAACGAAGGAGACGGCCCGCGGCCTGGAAGTCGATGCGCCCTTCGCGGACGGCGGCCTCAACGTCGGTTCGCAACTGCTTCACCAGCGCGTTGCAATCGAACTCGACGTATTCCAGCGCCTCGCGCACCGTGTCGCCTTTGATGACGGTTTCAAGCACCACGCCGCCGCGGTCGTCGAGGCTGACGTGCACGGCGTTCGTGTCGCCGAACAGGTTGTGCATGTCGCCGAGAATTTCCTGATAGGCGCCAAGCATGAACGCGCCGAGGTAATACGGCTCGCCATTGAAAGAGTGCAACGGCAACGTTCGTTTCACGTCGCGGCGATCGATGAACTGGTCAATCTTGCCGTCCGAGTCGCACGTGATGTCGCCGATTACGGCATTCTGCGTCGGCTGCTGCGCTAAGCGATGGATCGGCATGATCGGAAAGAGCTGCTTGATCGCCCAGCTATCAGGCATCGATTGGAACAGCGAGAAATTGCAGAAGTACGTGTCGCTCAGTGCCGCGTCGAGCGTCTGCAAATCTTCGGGCACGAACTCCAACTGCTTCGTGAGCCGTTGAATCTTGCGGCAAATGGCCCAGTAAAGGTTCTCGCACAAGCTGCGTTGATCGAGCGGCAAGTATCCGCCGTTGAACAGACCCATCGCCACGTCGAGCGCTTGCTGGGCGTCGTGATAACCTTCGGCGACATTGCGGACCGTCAGATTGTTGTAGACGTCGTACAGATCGAGCACCGGCTGCTCGACGTCCTTCGGCGGCTCGGTGGGAACGTCGGCTTCGCCGAGCCCCGACACGCCGAGCACGTTGAAGATGAGCGCGCTGTGATAGGCGACGATCGCGCGTCCGCTTTCGGAAACGATTGTCGGATGCTTGATTCCCGCGTCGTCGCAGACACTTTGGATGTGGTACACCACGTCGTTGGCGTACTCTTGAAGCGTGTAATTCGCACTCGATTCGAAGTTGGTTTGCGAACCGTCGTAATCGACCGCCAAGCCGCCGCCGACGTCGAGATATTCGAGTCCCGCGCCACGTTGCACGAGCTCGACGTACACGCGAGCGGCTTCGTTGAGCGCGCCCTTGATGTGCCGGATGTTTGGCATCTGGCTGCCGAGATGGAAGTGCAGCAGCTTGAAGCAGTCGGCCATGCCGCGGCTCTTCAACTCTTCGAGCGCGGCAGGATTTCCGTCGGCGTGAGACCGAACTTCGAACGGAACCCGCCCGAGCCTTGCCAGCGGCCTGTGCTCTTGGCGGCGAGCTTCACGCGCATGCCGATTTGCGGACGAACACCGATGCGCTGCGCGTAGTCGAGAATCAACTCGAGCTCGGTGTACTTCTCGACGACCGGGATGATTTGACGCCCGATTTTTTGGGCCAACATCACCGCTTCGATAAACTCAGCGTCCTTAAAACCGTTGCAAATGATCGGCGTATCGTTCGACGCCATCGCCATGACGGCTAACAGTTCGGGCTTGCTGCCGGCTTCGAGTCCGAAGTTGTACGGCTTGCCGAACTCAAGCACCTCGTCGACGACCTGGCGTTGCTGGTTCACCTTGATCGGATAGACGCAGAAGTATTTGCCTTTGAATTGATGATCGCGCATGGCGTTCTGGAACGCCGTGTGGATTTCACCGAGGCGGTGCTTGAGAATCTCGGCGAAGCGAACGAGGATCGGCAGATCGATGCCGCGCGCCTGCAGGTCGTCGACGAGTTGCTTCAGGTCGATCGACCGCTCGGGATCTTTCGTCGGATGCACCCGCAGGTGGCCCGCCTTGTCGATCGAGAAATAGCCTGCGCCCAACGATCGACGTCGTAAAGTTCGGTCGCATCGGCAACCGACCATGCCTTGACCTGCTGATCGAGCATCAAAACAACACTCCCGAAGGGCGTGAACGCGAGTTGGAATATTGTATCTTAGGACAACGAAAGACAAGCGCCTGCGCCACTTCCGACGGACACCCACCCCTCGATGCCTGTCGAACTCCGCTGGATCGCCAACCGCTCGGCCAGTTGCCTGCACGTGCTCGCCGCGTTGGCTGAGGGGCGAGAGCTCGTCGCCGACGATCTTGGCGAGGCGCTGGCGGGGCCGGCAGAGAAGATTGCCGCGATGTGCGGCGAGGCAGGCGTTTCGGTCGAGAGGCTGTTCGATCATCTCGTGCCGCTGTCGATGGCGATCGAAACTCCGGCGAACCTGGCGACGATCGCGCTCAACAAAGCGGTGGGGCCGGTGGCGACGGTGAAGCACGCGGGGGAACTGGCGTCGCTGCTCACGGAATCTAAATCTTTGTACGCGGCGAAGAACCCGAAGCTGCTCAGCGAGTTGGCCCTGCGTGGCGGTCCGCTGCGCGAGCTGTGGGAAGCTCGCAGCCCCGGAGTGCTGGCGGGAATCGCGCGACAGTTCGAGCCCGGCGTACTGGTCGACGCGGCCGACGTGATCCTGGTGCAGCCGGTGCTCGGCGGCGGGGGGCGTGCCCATCTGCTCTACAACTCGATTCGCATCGAGGCGGTGCTGACGAACGCCAATCCCGAGCTACCCGAGACGGTGCGGATGGCATGGCTGTTGGCGGCGCTGAATTTCGATCTGCCGAAGTACTGCGACAACTTGCGTGGCGGGGCGTCGTCGCCGGTGATTCGACTGGCCCTGCTGCCGAGCACCTTGGCCGCGGCCGAGGACGTCGAGCTGGTGCGAGATCCGACATCCCTCTTGCCGCGGGCCATCGAGCAATGGAACCTGGGTGACGCGGCGTTGGCCGAGCCGTTGGCCGCTTGGTGGCGGACGTGTCGCACGACCGAAACGGCGTTGCCCGTCGCGCTCAAGGCGCTGGAAGAAATGATCGACGCATGAAACTCTCGCTGATGGTCACCTGCTTGGGCGACGTGCTGAGGCCCGAGGCCGGTAAGGCGACGGTGCGGCTGCTGCGACGCCTCGGACACGAAATCGAATTCCGCGGCGACCAGACTTGCTGCGGTCAGCCCTTCTACAACAGCGGCTTCAGCGATCTCGCGAGGCAGCAGGCGAGACACACGATCGAAGTCTTCGATGGGGCCGAAACGGTCGTCGTGCCGTCGGGGTCGTGCGCGGCGATGGTGAAGGTCGAGTATCCGCACTTGCTGCACGACGATGCGGCGTGGAGTCGGCGGGCCGAGGAGTTGGCGTCGCGCACTTTCGAGTTAACGGATTTCCTCGTGAACCGGCTCGGCGTGCGCGACGTGGGAGCGAAGTTCGACGGCAAGGTGACGTATCACTATGCCTGCCACCTTCGCGGGCTTGGGTTGCAGCGTGAAGGCGAAGAGTTGATCCGTCACGTGGCCGGCGCAACGTACGTGCCGCTGCGACACGAGGAGCAATGCTGTGGCTTCGGGGGAAGCTTCGCAGTGAGGTACTCGAACATTTCGACCGCGATGGTCAACGACAAGACGAAGTGCATCGTCGAGACCGAGGCCGACGCCGTGGTGTCGACCGATACGGGCTGCCTGATGAACATCGGCGGGCGATTGAGGCGGCAGGGGGAGAAGGTGCGCGTGATGCACCTGGCGGAGCTGTTGGCTGGCGGCGAGTAAGCGCAAAACCGTAAGCGGTGAGTTCGCGCCGATGCCGCCGCTTGCGGTTTCGCGCTGATTAGCGCGTGATCGTCTTATTTCCCTGCGAGGCCAGTTGCTCGATGAACTTCGGGCTGGCGCGATCGAGGACGATGATCTCGCTCTTGGCGGTCGGATTGCTTCGCGAACGCACGATGCAAATCACCTCGGCATCGGGATTGGCGGCACGAGCCTGAATCTCCGCCAACGCGTCGGCCTCCGAAGGCGACAGCGCAGCGGTGGATTCTGGGGCAGGCGCCGGTGCCGTGGCTGTCGGCGGCGCGGTCACCGTCGGCACGATCGGCGGCATCTGCTTCGGCACGACTGGCACGTTGCCACCGCCGGCCAGCAGCGTCGTCAATCCACGCTTGTCGAGCTCGCCGTAAATCACTGGGAGCGACGCGAATAAACCTTCATTGTCTTGCGGGTCGGCGGCATTGCACACGCCGATCAATCGGCCGTCGGCGGTGAACAAGCCTCCGCCGCTGCGGCCTTGCACCGGCTGACCGTCGACTTGCAGGTTCGCGGCACCGAGATACTTATTGATGGCCGTGACGCGCGTCCGCTGCACAGTCGCATCGGCGCCGTGATCGCAACCAACGCTGATGACCGGCTCACCCTGACGGGCGGCGTAATCCTGGGCGGCAAGCGGAGCGACGGTGACGGGGACGCTGGGGCGAATGCTCACCAGCGCCACGTCCTTGTCCAAGTCGAAGCTCACCATGCGAGCGGGCAGCCCGCTGACGGCGCCGGGGCCGAACATGTCGACAGCGATTTTTCCTTTGCCGTTCGACGAACGAAAGATGTGGGCACAGGTGACGATCAGCGCTTCGCCGGAACGCGAGTCGATGATCGTGCCGCTACCGACCGAGTTGCCGTCGGAGTCGGTGATCCGCAGGCGAACGGTCGAGGCGATGAGTCGCGCGTCGACTTCCTTCGTGCGAGCCGACGAGACGCGCACCAATCCTGACGGCGCATTGGTCGCCGAGGCGAGTTCGGGCGATTGCGCTCTGGCGATGGGCGCTGGCCCGCTGTTCATGGCTGCACCACCACTGGGCGATCGCGCCGCAGCAAGCATCTGTTCGAGTCTCGCCTGGCTCGTGGCCCCGACGACACGGTCGACTTCGCGACCGTCGACGAGCATCACGAAGCACGGCACGCCGGTCACGCCGAAGCGCGCGGCGAGTTCTTGTTGTTGGTCGATATTGACCGCACGCACGGGATGTCCCGCGGCGGCCAACTGACGGACGACCGGCTCCATTTGCCGGCACGGTCCGCACCAGGGCGCGGAGAAATCCAAGAGCACCGTCTCGCCGCCTGCCGACACTGCCAGCGCGCATACCGCCGCCTGGAACCAGACCATGCTACTCCCTCCCTGGAGTCGGGCCGATGGGTGCCGACGATCTGCGGGGATCGCGGCGTCATTCACTGCTATCGCTGAATCGTCGATGCGTCGTGCACCGAGAGATGGGCGAAGGGAGCGGGACTATCCTCAAAACTCTCGCCTCGCACAATGCCAAATCCCGCGCCCATTTAGCCGCGAGATTTGCACCCGCGATTGCAGCGGCGTCGACGTATTCTCATGCGTCATGAGCGCGTCGCAAGCGACGCGGCTAACGTCGCGCCCCCTGCCGTCAAAAGCGGCGTTTCGCTACATTGGCCGCATGTCGCGACGCATCCTTGTTACCAGCGCTTTGCCGTATGCCAACGGGCACATTCACCTCGGCCACCTCGTCGAGTACATCCAGACCGACATCTGGGTCCGCTATCAGAAGCTCGCTGGCAACCGCTGCATCTACCTGTGTGCCGACGACACCCACGGCACCGCAATCATGCTTCGGGCCCGGCAAGAGAAGCGAACCGAAGAGGCGGTGATCGCCGACATGAAGGCGGCGCACGAAAAGGACTTCGCCGGGTTCGACATCCGCTTCGACAATTACGGCAGCACCAACAGCGACTCGAATCGGAAGCTGTGCGCCGAGTTCTGGGCGGCCTTGCGGAAGGCGAAGCTCATCGACGAGCGCGAAGTCGAGCAACTTTACGACCCGGTCGAGAAGACGTTCTTGGCCGACCGGTTCGTCAAAGGCAAATGCCCCAACTGCAAGTCGCCCGACCAGTACGGCGACAACTGCGAGAAGTGCGGACAAACCTACAGCGCGACCGAGCTGATCGACCCGTACAGCGTGTTCAGCGGCGCCCGCCCCGAGCTGCGTCCCGCGATGCACTGGTTCATTCGCACCGAGGACTATCACGGCTTCATTGCCGAGTGGACGCAAAGCGGTGACCACCTTCAGCAGGACGTCGCCAACTGGCTCGCGTCGGCGTTCCTCTCCGGAGCGCTCCACGACTGGGACGTCTCGCGGCCGGCGAAATACTTCGGCTTCGAGATTCCCGACGCACCGGGCAACTACTGGTACGTGTGGTTCGACGCCCCGATCGGCTACGTCGCCAGCACCAGCGATTGGTGCGACCGGCATGGCGAGAACCTGAACGATTGGTGGAAGAACCCGTCGGTCGAGGTGCACCACTTCATCGGCAAAGACATCACGCGTTTCCACACGCTGTTTTGGCCCGTGATGCTCAAGACCGCCGGCTACAGCCTGCCGACGAAGGTACACATCCACGGCTTCTTGACCGTCAACGGCGAGAAGATGTCGAAGTCGAAGGGGACGTTCGTTCGTGCGAGCACGTACCTTGAAAGCAGCCTCGACCCGCAATGGCTGCGGTATTTCTACGCGTCGAAGCTGGTGCCCAAGCTCGACAACATCGACATGAACCTCGACGAGTTCGTCGAGAAAGTGAACGGCGACCTCGTCGGCAAGATCGTGAACCTCGCGAGCCGCACGGCTCGTTTCGTCGAACCAACCGGCCTGGCGGGGAAGTATCCCGACGACGGCGGCCTGTTCGCCGAAGCCGCTCGGCAAGGCGCGGAGATCGCCGACGGATACGAGTCGTGCGACTTCAACCGCGCGATGCGAACCGTGATGGCGCTGGCCGATCGCGCGAACAAATACGTCGACGACCATCAACCGTGGACGCTTCGCAAAGATCCGAGCAAGGCGACCGAGGTGCAGGCGATTTGCTCCGTCACGCTGAATCTGTTCCGACAACTCGTCATCTATTTGTCGCCGGTGCTGCCGAAGCTCGCCGAACAAACCGGGCAGCTTCTCGGCAAACCGATCGAGCGCTGGGACGAGGCGCAGACGCCGCTCGTCGGCTCGAAGGTGCAGCCGTTCCAACATCTCATGACCCGCATCGACCCCAAGCAGGTACAAACCATGATCGACGCCAGCCGCGAAGAAACGCCGAAGATGCCGCTAGTGGCTGACACCCCCGCCGCGCCGGCCGATGGTCCCGAATCGCTCGCGGCCGAGCCGTTGGTGGCCGAGCGCATCACGATCGACGACTTCACGAAGGTCGACCTGCGCGTGGCCCGCGTCGTCGAGGCCAAGGAAGTGCCGAAGGCGAAGAAGCTCGTGCAGCTCACGCTGTCGCTGGGCGGCGACGAGCGACGCAACGTCTTCGCCGGCATCAAGACCGCCTACAAACCCGAGTCGCTCGTCGGGCGATTAGTGATCGTCGTCGCCAATCTCGAGCCGCGTCAGATGACCTTCGGCCTCAGCGAAGGTATGGTCGTCGCCGCCGGCGCCGGTGGCGAAGAGATTTATCTGTTGAGCCCCGACTCGGGCGCGAAGCCCGGTCAACGCGTGCATTGATTTGTTCTCCTGGTTAGCCGCGACGCGCCCGCGGAGCGCTCCGCGGGTTGACACGCGGCGCTCGTTGGTTGCCCACAACCGCGCTCCGCTGGCGCGTCGCGGCTAACCATCGATCGAGCGCAAGATTGGCATTTACAATCACTGAAAATGCCAAATTGGCAGCACGCAGAACCGTGCGCCAATTGCTCGCAAGTCGCTAATTATAAACACCTTGCGCATTCACACAGCGTCGCGATTGCCTTGGCACGGCCATTGCTTTTCTCCTGTGCAGTCAGATCGACTCTTGCCAAAACATCCATTCCTTTACAGGAGTTCATACCTATGTCACGTCTCCGCACGAATGGCTTTCCGCCGTTGGGGCAGTTCCGCAGCGAAATGGATCGGCTCATGGAAGACTTCTTCGGCCAAGGACGTCACGCCGTCCGCACGAGCACCTTCCCGCCGCTCAACATCTGGGAATCCGAGAACGAGTTGTACGCCGAGGCTGAGTTGCCCGGCATGAAGAACGAGGACCTTGAAATCCAGGTCGTCGGCAACGAGCTGACGCTCAAGGGACGTCGCGTCGACACCGCGACCGAGGGCGTCACCTATCATCGCCGCGAGCGAAGCACGGGCGAGTTCACGCGTCTGGTGCGATTGCCGGTCGACGTCGATGCCGACAAGGTCGAGGCCACGCTCCGCGACGGCGTGCTGCGAATCACGCTCCCCAAGGCAGCCGCTGCTCGTCCGCGAAAGATCAACGTTTCAGGTGGTTGAGCAGGGGCGCGGCAGGAATGCAGGTTCCTGCCGCGCAGCTCGCCCCTGATCCAAGCATTCAAACCCAACATCGCAATGAACGAAGGAGAACGACCATGTCCGATCATGCCACGATGAACCAAGCGACTATGTCTCAAGCAACGGCCACGAAAGAACCCGAACAGCAAACGAGCGATACCGAACGCACTCGCGCCGGCACGTTCTACCGTCCGCCGGTCGACATTCTGGAGACGAAAGACGAGTTGCTATTGCGGGCCGACGTTCCGGGGGCCAAACGCGATGAGATCAACATCAACTTCGAAGACGGCCAACTGACCGTCCACGCCCCGGTCGCCAAGCGGTACCACGAGTCGACGCATTTCCTGCTGAACGAGTACGGAGTCGGCGACTTCTACCGCAGCTTCCGCGTCAGCGAACACGTCGATGCTTCGAAGATCGCGGCCGAGTATGCTGACGGCGTGCTGACGGTGCATCTGCCGAAGACAGAGGCCGTCAAGCCGCGCAAGATCGAGGTTCGTGCGAACTGAGCGCGAGCAGCTTGCTTGGCGAGTCGATACAATGTCGGCGGCTGCTGACCGCAAGGATAGCGATTGCCGACAACAGGAAAGGAGAACGCACATGCCATTAGTTCCGTGGAAAAATCGACGCCAAGAGGGCGGCGACGTCGCCCCTTGGAATGGTTTTCGGGCTGAAGTCGACCGACTGTTCGACCAGTTCTTTCGCGAACCGATGGGAGGCCGTTGGCTGACGGGAGGCGCGTGGGTACCGTCGGTCGATGTCGAAGACAACGAGCAGCAAGTGGTCGTGAAGGCCGAGCTGCCGGGAATGAAGGCCGAGGACATTAATCTTTCGGTGATGGGCAATGTGTTGTCCATTTCGGGCCAAAAAGAAGAGAAGTCCGAGAAGAAAGAAAAAGGTCTGTTTCAGCAAGAACGTCACTTCGGCTCATTCCGACGTGACGTGACGCTGCCGACCGAAGTCGATGCCGAAAAGGTGATGGCCGACTACAAGGACGGCGTGTTGACCGTGACGCTCGAGAAGTCGCCCAAGGCGACGGCGAAGCGCATCGAGGTCAAGACTTCGTAACGGTGGTCGATCTCGCGCGTGTTTTACTCCAAGCCCAGGGCCTGCCAGCCCTGGGTTTTTCTTTGCGCTCCATGCGTGCTACGATTCGGCATGAAACGCATCCTCGCACTCGCCCTAATCGTGACTGCGCCGCTCGCGTGCAGTCGAAACGAAACGAAAGAGACGCCCGCCATCGACGCTGCTAAAAATGACGCGCGTACCGGCGACATTGCACCCGACGGGTCGATCGAGTACCCCGCGGCCCGTCGCAGCGACCAGGTCGACGACTACTTCGGCACCAAGGTCGCCGATCCTTACCGTTGGCTCGAAGATCCCGACAGCCCCGAGACGCGAGCTTGGATCGAGGCCGAGAACAAGCTGACGTTCAGCTTTCTCGATCGCATTAAGCAGCGCGAGCCCATTCGATGGCGGCTCACGCGGTTGTGGAACTACGAGCGCTTCGGCGTCCCCACGAAACGCGGCGATCGCTACCTGTACACGCACAATAACGGCTTGGAGGGTCAGAATGTTCTCTGGGTCCTCGACTCGCTCGAGGCCGAACCACGGATGCTCGTCAATCCCAACGAGCTGTCCGAGGATGGAACCATCGCACTTTCGGGTTATCAGATGTCCGACGACGGCAAGTATCTTGCCTACGGACTGGCGGTGAAAGGAAGCGATTGGCAAACGTGGTACGTCCGCGATGTCACCACGTGCAATGACCTCAAAGACCGCATCGAGTGGGTGAAGTTCTCCGGCGCGAGTTGGGACACCAACTGCGAAGGTTTTTTCTACAGCCGATACGACGAACCGCCTGAGGGCAAGTTATTCACCGGCACGAATTACAACCAAAAGCTGTACTACCACAAGCTCGGTACGAATCAGGCCGACGATCGCCTCGTCTATGAACGGCCCGATCACAAGGAATGGGGTTTTTATGGCTCCGTGACCGACGACGGCGAGTATCTCGTCATCTACGTCACGCGCGGCAGCGACCCGAAGAATCAGATTTTCTACGCCAAGCTTGATGACCCCGATTGGAAGGTCAACGAGCTGATTACCGGCTTCGATGCCGATTACTCGTTCACGGGCAACGACGGCGCGACCTTTCGCTTCCGCACCGATCGCGATGCGCCGCGCTATCGTGTCGTGGCGGTCGATCTCGACAAGCCGAAGCCCGAAGATTGGCGCGAAGTCATCCCGCAGCGCGATGAACTGCTCGACGATGTGAGCGAAGTCGGAAAGCGGCTGTTCGCGTCGTATTTGCAAGACGCCCACTCGCGCGTCGAGATGTTCGATGCGTCAGGCAAGTCGATTGGACCGCTCGATTTACCAGGTCTCGGCACGTCGTTTGGCTTCGGCGGCCGCGACGAATCGACCGAAACGTTTTACGGCTATACGAGCTTTACGGCGCCGACGACCGTTTATCGCTACGACCTCATCACGGGCAAGTCGACCGTATTTCGCCAATCAAACGTCGATTTCGACCCGAGCAAGTACGAGACGAAGCAAGTCTTCTGCACCAGCCGCGACGGCACGCGCGTGCCGATGTTCATCGTGCATCGCAAGGGTCTGAAACTCGACGGCACGAATCCCACGTACCTCTACGGCTACGGTGGTTTCAATGTCACGCTGACGCCGACGTTCAGCGTGCCGAGAATCGCCTGGCTCGAAATGGGCGGCGTGTGGGCGATGCCGAACCTGCGCGGAGGCGGCGAGTACGGCCGCGAGTGGCACGAGGCAGGGATGAAGGCGAACAAGCAGAACGTTTTCGACGACTTCATTGCCGCGGCGCAATATCTCGTCGAGCAGCAGTACACGTCGCGCGACCTGCTGGCGATTTCTGGCGGCAGCAACGGCGGGTTGCTCGTCGGCGCGTGCATCACTCAAAGGCCTGACCTGTTCGGCGCGGCACTGCCGGCCGTCGGTGTGATGGACATGCTGCGCTACCACAAGTTCACCATCGGGTGGGCCTGGGGGACCGAATACGGCACGAGCGACAACGCGGAGGACTTTAAGACGTTGTACGCATACTCGCCGCTGCACAACATCAAGCCCGGCGTCGAGTATCCGCCAACGTTGATTCAAACCGCCGATCACGACGATCGCGTGGTTCCGGCGCACAGCTTCAAATTCGCCGCCGCACTGCAATACGCGCAGGTCGGCAACTCGCCGGTTCTGATTCGCATCGACACCAGCGCCGGCCACGGCGCCGGCAAGCCGACGACGAAGACAATCGACGAAGCCACCGACGCGCTGGCGTTCCTGGCCGACATCTTCGACATGAAGACGCCGTGGGCGGGACCGCCTCCGGCGCAGATCTTTGTACCGTGAGCGCGTTTCAGAATGCGGTGCTGTTTAGCCGCGACGCGTAGCGAGCGCGTCGCAAGCGACGCGGCTAACGATCATTCGCGTGTGGCGTGAACGCCATTCAAAATCCGCCGCGGACCCACCACGCCGCGAGCGCGCACAGGATCGGGAATACGACGAAAATCGTCAGGTACGTGAACAGCGAGGTCCAAAAGTTGCGCGGCCAGCGTGCCATCGTCACGCTTCCTGAATGCCGAGGTTTGCGATCGCGGAGATGGCGACCTCAACCGCCGCGGGGCCCGGCGCGGCAAGCTTCACATCGAGCCGCACGCCTTGCGGCAATAACTGCCCGAGCTTGATGCGTGACTCGGGGCCATCGGTTTGCTCGAACTCGACTTCAGGCAGAACATCGAACGGCGGACAGAACGCGACGTGAATCGACGCCGCGCGTTGGCCGGGTTCGAAGGCGACGATCACGCGAGCGTTGATAATGTCGGCGCCGTCGGCGGTTTGCATCCGCGTGAGCTGTTGCGTCACTTGGCCTTCGACTTCTTCGATGGGCGAGTCGATGACCGGCGTATCGACCACCAACGGCTGCTGGTTTGGCAACGTCGACCAGGCGCGCGTCTCTTCGGCGAGCGCCATCATCGCGAGTCCGAGGAGCGCCAACGTCCCGGTTCCTGGCAGCGCCAGCGAGAACAACGTCACGACGAGCGCCATCGAAAGCGCCGCTTCGAACGGCACGTTGCGCGGCACACCCATCGCACGACGCACGGCCAACGTAGTTGCCGTGATCAACACACCAATGCCGAGCAGCACGAATGGATGCAACGGCACGACGAGCGCACCGGCAAGTCGGCGCACGGCGAACACCAGCGCCAGCGCGATCAACACGGCGGCTGCGAGCATTCGTGGTTTCGACACGGCGGACTTGCCTTAGCCGGCTGTCGCGGCCATACCGGCGGCTTCTTGCAGGTCGGCAGCGCGGTGCGTGCTCTCCCACGTGAAGCCCGGACCCGAGCGGCCAAAGTGCCCGCCCGCGGCAGTGCTGCGATAGATCGGACGACGCAGGTCGAGGTACTTGATGATGCCGCCCGGGGAGAGCGGGAACAGGTCGCGAACCATTTCGACCAGTCGAGCATCGTCGACTTTGCCGGTGCCCTCGGTGTCGACATACACGCTCACCGGATCGGTCACACCGATGGCGTAGGCGAGTTGCACCTCGCAACGCTCGGCCAACTCGGCGGCGACAATGCTCTTGGCAATGTGGCGGGCCATGTACGCGGCGCTGCGGTCGACCTTGGTCGGGTCTTTGCCGCTGAAGGCTCCGCCGCCGTGACGACCCCAACCACCGTAGGTGTCGACGATGATCTTGCGACCCGTGAGGCCGCAGTCGCCGTGAGGTCCGCCGACAACGAAGCGTCCGGTCGGGTTGATGTGGTACTTGATCGCGTTCGAAACTAGCTCGGGCGGCAAGCACGGCTTGATGACGTGATTGATGACGTACTTGCGAATCTCGTCATTGCTTACGTCCGGCGAGTGCTGCGTCGAAACGACAACCGTGTCGATGGCAACCGGGCGGCCGTTCTCATATTGCACCGTGACTTGGCTCTTGCTGTCGGGACGCAGCCACGGCACCAGACTTTCCTGGCGTGCGGTGGTCAGCGCGTTGGTGATGCGGTGGGCCAGCGCAATCGGCAGCGGCATCAGCTCAGGCGTATCGTTGCAGGCATAGCCGAACATCAGGCCTTGGTCGCCGGCGCCGATTTCCTTCCCCTTGGTCTGGTCTTCGTCGACGCCGACGGCGATGTCGGGGCTTTGGCGATCGATGCACACCATGACGGCGCACGTGTCGAAGCAGATGCCCTTCTGGTCGTCGTCGTAGCCGACGTCGCGAATGACGTTCCGCGCGACTTCGGCGTAGTTGATCGTCGCCTTGGTGGTGATTTCGCCGGCGAGGACGGCCACACCCGTCGTCACGAGCGTTTCGCAAGCGACGCGGCTATAGGGATCCTGGGCCAGCAGAGCGTCGAGAATTCCGTCGGAGATCTGATCGGCGAGCTTGTCGGGATGACCCATGCTGACCGATTCGCTGGTGAACAAGAACTTTCCACTTGCCACGGCTGAGAGACCTCCAACGAGGGTGAGAATGGAACGCCGGCGGTGCGCCGAACCCATTTAATGGGCAGATTATAGGCGATTTGGGGCCCGCGTAGCAATGCGATGTTAGCCGAACTCATGTCGTTTCGATCGGGAGCTTCGCGTCTTTCCAGCCTGTGAAGCCGCCGGCCAGCGACCAGACGTTGTCGTAGCCCATCTTTTGCAGACTCTCGGCAGCGAGGGCCGATCGGTAGCCACCGCCGCAGTAGAGCACCATCTCGGCGTGGGTATCAGGAATTTCCTTCTCCACATCGCGCTCGAGCACGCCGCGGCCAAGGTGCTTCGCTCCGGGGAGATGCCCCTTGTCCCACTCGTTGTCTTCGCGAACATCGATCAGCAGGAACGGCTCGCCGCGCTTTTGACGCTGCTGCAGTTGCTCGAGCGAGATTTCGCGAACCGTCGAGCGGGCGTCCTCGGCGAGTTTTAGAAATCGCGGTGAGTGCTTGGCCATGGTCAAATCCGTGCGATTGCATAAAGCCGCGACCGGTGGTCGCGCTCCGCGAATCGTGCGCGACGTGATCGTTCGCGGAGCGCGACCACCGGTCGCGCTCCTTTATGTTAGGTTTTGAAGTCGACCTTGGGGGCGGTCTTCGAGGCCTCGTCGGCCTGGAAATACTTCGGATGTTCGATGCCCGCGAGGCTCGCGTAAATGCTCGACGGAAACTGACGCATGTAAACGTCGAGCGTCTGCACGGCGCCGTTGTAATGGTTGCGGGCGACGCTCAGCCGATTCTCGGTGCCTTCGATCGAGTCCTGCATCTTCAGGAAGCTCTCGTTCGATTTCAGCTCGGGATACTGCTGGGCGAAAACCATCAAACGACTGAGCGCCGAATCAAGCTGATTCGCCGCGGCGGCCTTGTCGCCGACAGTCTGAGCGCCGAAGTACGACTTCTGCGCTTCGGCGATGCCGAGAAATATCTTCTGCTCCTGCCCCGCGACACCTTTTACGGTCTCGACAAGGTTTGGAATCAAATCGAAGCGACGTTGCAATTGATTCTCGACCTCCGACCAGTTGCTCTTCACGTCGGCGTCGAGCGTCATCGCCTTGTTGTAGCCCGACAGCACCGCCGCCCCGATCGCGACGGCAATGACGACGAGGATGACAACAGCCGCCAGTAGAAACGATTTCATGCCTTGGACCTCAAAGGAAATCAGATGCGTAACGATGCGATAAGCGTATGACCAATGATTGTACGGGCGTCGGGATTTACTACCAGCTACCGCCTCCGCCTCCGCCGCTAAACGTTCCGCCGCCGCCGAACGAACCGCCACCGCCTGAACCTCCGAAGCTGCCGCCGCCGAATGAGCCACCACTAAACGACCCGCCGCCGAACGACCCTCCACCAAATCCACCCCAAAACGGGCCGCCGTAGTTGTTCCATCTGCCAGGACGTTGGCCTCGTCGTGCATTGATGATCGTGATCACGACGATGACCGCAAAGATAATGACCAACAACAGTGCGACGTTCGGATCCTGTTGTTGCTGATGACGCAACCGATGATCGGGGACGCCTGTGAGCGTCACGCCGGCATCGTCGGCAATACGGTTTGCGACAGCGACGGTTGCTTCGAACAGCCCTTGGGCCGTGCGGCCTTGCTGAAACGCAGGTTTCGCGATTTGTCGAAAGAGCGATCCGCACCAGGAGTCGGGCATGATCCCTTCGAGACCGCGTCCCACCTGAACGCGGAAGTGGTGCTCGTCCACATCGAGCACAATGAGAGCACCGTTGTCTTTTCCTTTCTGACCGAGCTTCCATGTCTCAGCATGCCGCTGCACGAAACTAAAAAACTCATCGGGCGCCGTCGTTTTGACCGTCAACACCTTCACTTGGGCGGTCGTCTTTTGTTCCAACTCCTGCAACCAACCATCGAGCTGCTTTGCTTGGGTCGGCGAAAGCACATGCGCCGTATCGATGACGTATTCGCCGGTGTCGGGAATCGTGATCTCGGCGGTCGCCGGAACCGCGGATGCAAGGAGAACGACGACCGCAAGGAGCGCAGCAACTCCTCTCCCTTTGGGAGAGGGTGGCCGCCGAAGGCGGACGGGTGAGGGCGGGTGGCCTGCAAACAGGCGTTGAGCAAAGGAGAGCGGCGCGACGAACAGGGACGCGACGAAAAGTGGCGCAACATCGACGACAGCGCCGCCCGCCCTCATCCGGCCTTCGGCCACCTTCTCCCGAAGGGAGAAGGACGTGCGCGACCTTTTACTCCCTGCGTTACCACGCATCGGAAAGTTTCCCGAGCGTGTCGAGGTCGGCGTAGAGACGCTGTAACATCGCCCAACCGCGACGACTTTCGTGCTCGATGGCTTCGCGAACGCCGGGCAGCGGGCGGCTGGCGACGGCCTCGATCTCCATCATCACTTGGGCGCTCTCGATGAACGTCTTTTTACCTTTCACCCACAACATGCCGCGGAGTACACGCAGCAGACCGTCGCCGATGTTGCGATGCCAGCGAGCGAGCGTCGCTTCGTCGCCACCCGACATGAGCAGCGTTTGCCGCATGGCCATCGCCATCGTTTTCAACTCGCGCTCGCATTGCAGGCGAACATCGCGGGCATCGAAATCGAGCGACGCGAACACGTCGTCGCCAAGAATCGTGACGTGCCGTTGCTGAATCTCAATCAGCTCCAACGGAAAACTATCGCGCGACGTGCGAATCGTCTCGGGCGTCATCGTCACCGGCGGCGTGAATTGTTCGCGATGGAACTGCGACCCGGTTGCCGCCAGGCGTCGCAAGGTGTCCAAGTCGAACGTGTCGAGCACCAGGACGCTTTGGATTCGTTGCCCCGGCACGACGACGCCGCGCGTGACGGATCCGTACAGATGCCAGCCCAGCGACGGCGAATCGCTGACGATCTCGCGCAGTCGGGTGGCGAACAGACTGATCGGCTCACGCAGCGGCGTGGCGAAGCGCTCGTAAGGCGAAGGGGCGTTATGCGAGGGCGATGCGTTGGTCATGGCCGCATAGCCTACCAACATTGCGATGCGAGCGCCAGCGGGAGGCAGTCGGAGATGGGGCTTCCGTTAGCCGCCCAACGGCTCTTCGCCAAGCGTATCGCCCTTGGCGACAAAAAACTCTTCGGCCTTGTGAAGCATGTGCAGAGCGTCCGACCCTTCGAGGTCCGGCGTGTGGCCGAGCAGGCCGGTGTTGCGATCTTGGCCGTCGAAAAATGCCGCGACGAAGATGAACTGCAGAGGCCGCCTGGCGAGTTCTTCGACAATCTGCTCGGTCGTGGCCAACTCAAGATCAATCACGGCAATTCTCCACGCAATCCGGCCCTTTTCCCCTCACTGCGGTCATTCTACGCAGCAGCCGTGCAGAGGCAATTGAGGGTTTTGGAACTACATTCCCCAGAGAAATTGGGACACAAGCCCAGGAGGACTGCAAAGTTGATGAGAAGCGCCGTAACTCGAAGAACGGTGGTAAAGGCTTGCCTCTTCGCGGCCACACTTGCGTGCATAACCGTCGACTTTGCAGTTCGCCTGGATCCAAGCACCGCTTCCTTGAGTCGTCGGTCCCCTGCGACTCTACTGGAACAATGACGATGCGGTATTATTCGATCGCGATTTTGGCGCTACTGCTGTCAGCCTGCGACAAGCGGCCGTCAGCCAAGCCCGCCGCCGTCGAGACGAAGCCAGCGTCAACCGCCGCGCCGGTCCGCAAGCCGTCCGTCCCTGCTGTTCAGGCTGAAACCAAGCCACGGATTGTCGAACCCGAGCCGATCACCGTCGCCGAAACGCCGAAGCCGCAAGCGTCAACGCCGCCAACATTCGACAAAACTTCGGCACAACGCGCGGGCCTGCGGACAGTTGAGAGCGAACGACTCACGCTGTGCACCGACCTTCCATCGTCGGAAGCGATCGACGCTTTGCCGTCGGCGTTCGATTTGGCGTGGCCGCAATGGTGCGAGTATTTCAACCGGCCCGAGCAACGCACCGCGCCACATCGCATGACGGCGTTCCTCATGCTCGACCGCGAGCGGTTTCGTCGCGCCGGGTTTTTGCCCGATCGACTCCCCGACTTCCGCGACGGCTTTTCTTGGGACGATGACTTGTGGTTGGTCGAACAGCCGACCGACTACTATCGCCGGCATCTGCTGCTGCACGAGGGGACGCACGCCTTCATGAACACCGTGCTCGGCGGCTGCGGGCCCACGTGGTATATGGAAGGCTTGGCCGAGTTGCTGGCAACGCATCGGCTGGTCGGTGGCAACAATGGTGGCAAGCTGACGCTGAACACGATACCGACGTCGAAGAACGACGTGCCACAGTTGGGACGCATCAAGCTCGTCCGCGACGCGGTCGCCGCAGGTCGCTTGCTCTCCATCAACACGATCATGGCGTTCGAGCCACAAACGCAACTCGAAAACGAAGACTACGCCTGGAGCTGGGCACTGGCGGCCCTTTTGGAGGGAGCGCCGCAGTACCGCTTGCAGTTTCGCGCGCAACAGGCCGACGTCACGCAACACGATTTCAACGACCGCTTTCGCCGACGCTTCGCCACCGACTGGGACAAATTGAGCGACGACTGGCAGGTCTTCGCCACCACGCTCACGCACGGGCACGACCTTGAGCGCTCAGCAATCGACTTCGGCAGCGGCGAAACGCGCCCCGCGAAGGACGCCAAAGTCGAAGTCGCCGTCGATCGCGGTTGGCAGTCGACCGGTATTCGCTTGGAGATAGGCAGAAAGTATCGCCTGCGTGCAACGGGACGTTTTCAAATCGTCGCTGGTCCGCCGGCGTGGGAGAGCGAAGCCGACGGCGTGTCGATCCGCTATGAGGGCGGTCATCCGCTGGGGGCGCTGTTGGCCGTCGTGCGTCCCGACGAACCGACGTCGCCGAGCGCGTTTCTAACACCGACCGTCATTGGCTCGCACGGCGAACTGCTTCCCGAACGAAGCGGAACGCTGTACCTTCGCGTGAACGATTCGCCTGCTGAGTTGGCCGATAACCGCGGCACACTGAGTGTGACGATCGAGGAGCTCTAAAACATTCGGATGAACATGGCGTGTGGACTGTAGGGAACGCCCTCCGTGGCGTTCCGCGGAATGAGAGTCGGCGCTCGATGGCGATTCGCGGAACGCCACGGAGGGCGTTCCCTACAGAGATCGGAATCCGGCGATTTGTTTTGGGAGCTAAGCGATGCTGAAACACTTCAACGTGCAAGGGACGAAACTCGCGGCCTATGTAAAAGGCGACGGGCCGCCGCTGCTATTCGTGCATGGCTTTCCGCTCGACCATCACATGTGGGAGGCGCAGGTCGCGGAGTTCTCAAAGACGCACCAAGTTGTTGCCGTCGATCTGCGCGGTTTCGGCGCGAGCGCGCCAGCGGCAGGCACAACAACGATGTGGCAATTCGCCGACGATTGCGCCGCGGTGCTCGATGCGCTCGACATTCAAGAGCCCGTGACGTTCTGCGGGCTGTCGATGGGCGGATACGTCGCCTGGCAGTTCGTTGGCCTGCACGCGAAACGTCTCGCAAGGTTGATTCTTTGCGACACGCGCGCCATTGCTGACACGCCCGAAGCCGCCGCCGGCCGACATAAGATGGCCGAGCACGTGATGAAAGCGGGAACCGAGTTCGTCGCCCAGGCGATGCTGCCGAAACTCTTCGCGACTTCAACCGCTGCCGAACGACCGCAGCTCATCGAGAGCGCGCGAGCGATGATCAATCGGGCTTCGCCATCGGGCATCGCCGCCGCTGCCCTCGGCATGGCCGAGCGCCCGGACGTGACCGCGATGCTGCCGACGATTCGCGTGCCGACGCTGGTCATCGTCGGCGAGCAGGACGCGATTTCGACCGTCGACGAAATGCGTTCGATCGCCGCGGCAATGCCGAACGCGGAGTTCGTCGTCATTCCACATGCCGGGCATATGACGACGATGGAGAATCCCGAGGCGGTGAACGCCGCGATGCGGGGGTTTTTGGCTTAGCGCAAACCCTTCTCCCTCCGGGAGAAGGTGCCGCGAAGCGGCGGATGAGGGCGGGTCGAGTTGGATATCGCCTTCTACTTCAACCCGCCCTCACCCGGCGGCTGCGCCACCACCCTCTCCCGAAGGGAGAGGGGTCAATCAAACCCAAATATCCGACGTCGAGTCACCACCAGGAAACCGCATCTCGTGCGCTCGCGCGGCACCATGCGGCTCTTTGCCGAAGTCGACGTAAAATCGTTCGTTGACGGCCAGACCGCCGCGGTCGGTGTCGCAATCGAGTTGCAGCATCCACGAGCCCTGGTCTTCCATCTTGGGATAGAACTGGTTGTCCCACGGGCTGAACAACGAGTTCGTGACGTACAGCCGCTTGCCGTCGAGCGACAACTGCAACATCTGCGGCCCGCCGTCGAGTTGTGTGCCGCCAAACTTTCGCCCCTTGCCGAGCAATCCGCCCAACCACACTTGGCCGGCCAGGCGAGGCTTCGCCGGATCGCGAACGTCGTACTGCCGAATGTCGCCGTGCAGCCAGTTCGAGAAGTACAACCAACGGTCGTCGAGCGAAAGGACGATGTCGGTGATGAGTCCCGGCAACGGTGAGTCGCTGCCGGGAACCTTCACAGGATCGACTTGCACCACCTTCTCAACTTCCCAACGATCGGCCGGCTTGTGCCAATGCCAGATCGCGCTCGAAAGCGCGGCGCCGACGAAGCCGTGGGTGCTGTCGGGATCGTGATGGAAACGCACCTCGAGCGGAATCAAACCTTCGTCGCCGAGATCGACGCTCTGCGTGATCGTGCGAGCTTTCCAATCCCAGAAGTGCAAGCGATGGCCATAGCTACCGGCCGCGACGTCTTTAGGACTGAAGCCGGTCGTGATCGTGTTCGGTGCGCCCCATTCGCTGGAGACCATCACGTTGTGACGCGGCTGATACCAGAAGTCGTAATTGAACTTCATGCCCTCGGCATCGGTGGCCCATGAGCCCGTGATGTTGAAATCCTGATCGAGCAGCAGGAATCCGCCGGGGCCTTTGCCCGCCGCGTCGCCGAGCATCGAGATCATGATCGTCCCGTCGGCCAGGCAGTGTACAGTGTGCGGCCACGAGAGGTTCGTCTTCCGTTTAATCTCGTCCCCTTCGATGACTTTGTGCAGCGTCGGCGCGCTAGGATCTTTCGTGTCGAGAATGTGGATGCGGCTCGACGCGAGGCCAGGAATGACGAGCCAGCGACGCATGGCGTTCGTCTTCGCATGACAACTGCTGCACGCGTTCCAACCGAAGTGGTGCAGCTCGTCGCCGACGTTCGGCATTTCGACACGATGAACGATTTGTCCGTATCGTGACGAAGACGGATCGACGTCGAGCGTGGCGAGATAGTCGGGTTTGTTGATCTTCGTGCCTGTGTAGATGCACGGCACGTAAAGCAGCGTTTCGCGCGGCGACTTGATTGCATCGGCCACCGACGCGTAAGTGGCGCCGCAGCAGGCGGGTTCGTCGGCCTTCGGAGCCGACCATGCCGGGTGCGACGCAGTCGATTGCCATCCGGTGGCAGCGGCCGCCGTGGTGGCAGCCGACTTCAGGAAGTCGCGGCGTTGCATGAGTTCTCCCCCTATCGCTGGATGACTCGTCGCTCGTTGTCTTGTCGCTCGATGCCGTCACGCCCGTACCATACGGCTTCCGCCAGATAGCGCCAAATCGGACGCCCCCCGCCGTGAAGTCAACCGCGAGAAAGAAGCCAGTTATTGCGCACGAACCGTAGTCCATAGGGTGCGCAATAACGTTTCGTCAGCGCGCACCGTTTTGCGCATGACGGAGAAGGCGAGCAACACCGGATCGGTTCAAGGAGCGGCGGCTTTGCGGCTCTCGATGCCGAGGCAATAAACCCAGCGGCTTTCTTCCTCGACTTCGCGAAAGCGAGGCTCCGACGAATCGAAGATTGCGGCACGACGAACATCGACGAAACCCACGCGGCTCAACTCGATCGCCAGCGACTTGTAGTCCCACATCCACAGATGCCTGCTGCTTCCGAGCATCTCGCGAAGCACGCCCATCAGGCCGCGAGGCCGCTGGTGGTATCCGAGCTGAATCGTTTCCATGAACTCGATCGCCGGCTGCTCGACGGTCGTATCGAGATACCATTGCACAATCTGCCGCAAATCGGGAAGCACGCAGCGAAAGATGCCGCCAGGCTTGAGATACGCGTAGGTGTTTCGCAGGGCGGTTCGCAAATCTTCGAGCGACAGATGCTCGAGGACGTGAGCGCAGTAGATGGCCTCACACGATGCCTGCTCGATCGGCAAACTCGCGACGACATCGCCGTAAAGCACGTCCTTCGGAAATACCGTGCGGCCATGCGTCAGCCATCGTCCGACGACCGGCAGCTTTTGAATTCGCAGCGTCGGGCTGACGTCGAAGTTGGTCCACGACGGTGGGCAAGTGTCGCCGCACCCGTATTGGACATAGCCCTGGTGTCGCATGCGTCGCTAGTGAAACTCGAAAGTGATGGTCGCGGCCTTCTGTAGCGTGGGCCTTCTGTAGCGTGAATGATCGCCGCGACACTTTCCATCAGATTCGGATGAAAATCCGCTGACGATACAACCACCAGCAGAGCAGCCACATGACGGCCAACACCGAACAGTCGAGTATCACCGTACCGTACACGCCGCCGAAAAGCTCGGCCCCGAGATGCGTGTGCAGCACGTCGGTGATCCATCCGCGCGAAAGTTTCGACATCAAGTATACAGCAATCGAATTGCAGCCGACGACGACCAACGGCATCGACCAGCGTCGCCAGCCGCGCATCTCGATCACGCCGTAGAAGAACGCCAGGAACCACAACGTCCACGCGCCACTGACGAACACCCATGACGGCGTCCAGATTCGCTTCACCGAAGGCAAGATTGTCATGTCGAGCGCGACGCCGATGATCATGGACAGAACGCCCATGCCGAGCATCATCATCAGCTTGAAGAACTGGCTGCGGTCACTGCGAAGCAACTGTCCCGCGAGCAGACCAAAGATCATCGTCGCCAGCGACGGCACGAAGTTCAGCGTTTGATAACCGCCGTCGTTGAATTGGTAAGGCTTGTCGCGCGGCAGAAGGTTCAGAAACTTGCGGTCGATCTCGCCAGCAAGGTTGATGTTCTTGCTCCACGGCGCTTTCTCGCCTTCGAAGATCACGCCTTGCTCGATGCTCTGCTGCGTGATGCCGTAGTCGGGCCACTGCTCGGGAGGCGGAAGCGGGTGGTCGTAGAAAAACCAGCCATAGGCGCCGAGGATCGCCAGCGCCGCAATCGGCTGCAACCACCACTTGCATTCCCACAACAAGAACAAGAAGAAGTATCCAAGCCCGATCTGAGCAAGCACGTCGGTGAAAAGATAGCCGTTCTTGACTTTGTGCAGAATGACGACACCGATGAATACGAGGACGACCGAACGGATGAGCGCGTGCAACGCCAATCGCCAAAAGCTATCGCCTCGCGCGCTCCGTGCGCCATACGAGAACGGCATCGCGACGCCAACCATGAACATGAATGCCGGCTGAATCAGGTCCCAGAACGTGTAACTGTTCCAGACGGCATGTTTGAGCTGCGAGGCGACGAACGAGACGACAGTGCCCGGTTCCTTCTCGGCCAGTTGCACCAGGCCGAAACCGTCCGAAGCCATCATGACCATGATGAACCCGCGGTAGGCGTCGAGCGACAGAAGCCGCTGCGACGAGGCGGCCGCGGGCGAACCGCCGGTGGTTTTCGCGGCGGGCCGCTCTGGCGATTGCGGCGTCTGCTCGCGGTTTTTGGGCTTTTGCGGAGGGGCAGTGCTCATGGAATCCTCGGCGACGTCAACGAGTGTACACGCCGGCGCTGGCGCTGCCCACGTCAGTCCGCATGCCGCCGATGCCCTCATCGTCGACCGACCGCGTGCGAGCGGCCCAGCGATACGTTAAACTCTTCTCACATCGGTTGATCAATCGATGGCAAACGTTCACAGAGTGGGGAAATGTCCATGAGTTCGGCTTCTCGGTCTCGCGATCCGTTCGGGGCACGCGGCACATTCGACACTGGCAGCGGCCAGGCTGGCATCTATCGTCTCTCCAAACTCGAATCGCTCGGGCTCTGCCGCGTGGCAGAACTTCCGTACTCGATTCGCTTGATGCTCGAGGCGGTGCTGCGGACTTGTGACGGCTACGAAGTGACCGAGGCCGATGTGAAGGCGCTCGCAGGGTGGAAGCCCGACTCGGCGCCCGATGTCGAGGTGCCTCTGAAGCCTGCCCGTGTGGTGCTGCAAGACTTCACCGGCGTGCCGTGCGTGGTCGACCTGGCTGCCATGCGCGCCGCGATGCCCCGCCTCGGCGGCGATCCGAAGAAGATTAACCCACTCATCCCTGTCGACCTCGTGATTGATCACTCGGTACAGGTTGACCAGTTCGGCACCGATAACTCGCTCGAGATCAACGTCGACCTCGAATACAGCCGCAACCGCGAACGTTACGAGTTTCTGCGTTGGGGCCAAAAAGCGTTCACCAACTTCCGCGTCGTGCCGCCTTCGGTGGGCATCGTTCACCAGGTGAATCTGGAGTTCCTCGCGAAGTGCGTTTTCTTGCGAACCGATCATGCCGGCCCCGTCGCCGTGCCCGACACGCTTGTCGGCACCGACAGTCACACGACGATGATTAACGGTCTGGGCGTATTGGGATGGGGCGTCGGCGGCATCGAGGCCGAGGCCGTCATGCTCGGCCAGCCGCTGTTCATGTTGATGCCCGAAGTCGTCGGCTTCGAGTTGGTCGGGCAGCTCGCTCCCGGCACGACGGCGACTGACCTCGTGCTCACCGTCACGCAAATCCTTCGCAAGGAAGGGGTGGTCAACAAGTTCGTCGAGTTCTTCGGCCCCGGCGTTTCAGCCATGAAACTCGCCGACCGCGCGACGATCGGGAACATGGCCCCCGAGTACGGCGCGACGATGGGCTTCTTTCCGATCGATGCCGAGACGCTTGAGTTCCTGCGTCGGACGGGGCGCACCGAGAAAGAAGTGCAACTGGTCGAGCGGTATTGCAAGGAGCAGCAACTCTTCCGCACCGACGACGCGCCGGTGCCGAAGTTCACCAAGAAGCTCAGCCTCGACTTGTCGACCGTCGAGCCAAGCCTCGCGGGGCCCAAGCGTCCGCAAGATCGCGTGTCGTTGAAGTCGATGAAGCAATCGTTCGAGAAAGCGCTCAGCGCCCCGCTGGCCGAGCGAGGCTTCGCCCTCGACAGCGCCGCCCTCAAGCGAACCGGCAACGTGGTGGACAACGGCCACTCGGCAACCATCGGCCATGGCGCAGTCGTCATCGCTGCCATCACCAGTTGCACGAACACGAGCAATCCATCGGTGATGCTCGGCGCGGGGCTCTTGGCGAAGAAGGCCGTCGAGCGTGGCCTCAAAGTGAAGCCTTACGTGAAGACGAGCCTAGCCCCGGGATCGCGCGTCGTCACCGATTACTTCGATCGTGCAGGCCTGACGTCGGCGCTCGACGCGCTCGGCTTCAACACCGTTGGTTACGGCTGCACGACCTGCATCGGCAACAGTGGTCCGCTGCCCGATCCGGTCGCCAAGGCAGTCACGGAAGGCGACCTCGTGGCGTCGGCCGTGTTGAGCGGCAACCGCAATTTCGAGGGGCGCGTGAATCCGCTCGTGCGGGCGAATTACCTCGCAAGCCCGCCGCTGGTGGTGGCGTACGCGCTCGCAGGAACGACCGACATTGACCTGCTTAACGAACCGCTGGGCATTGGCAAAGACGGCAAGCCCGTCTATCTGCGCGAGATTTGGCCGAGTGCCGAGGAAGTCGCGAAGGTTGTCGATGAGATGGTGCGTCCGGAGATGTTCACGTCTCGCTATGACAACGTCTTCGAATCCAACGAACGTTGGAACAGCCTGCCCGTCGCTGGCGGCGAACTTTACAAGTGGGAAGAGTCGAGCACCTACATCCAAGAGCCGCCGTTCCTGACCGAGGTGAGCCGCGAGGCTCGCACGATCCAACCGATCCGCGGTGCGCGGGTATTGGCGCTCCTGGGCGATTCGATCACGACCGATCATATCTCGCCTGCCGGGTCGATTGCCGCAAAGAGCCCCGCGGGTCAGTTTCTGCAAAAGCACGGCGTGCCACCGGCCGAGTTCAACAGCTATGGCTCGCGGCGCGGCAATGATCGCGTGATGACGCGCGGCACGTTCGCCAACATCCGCATCCGCAACCAACTCGCGCCGGGCACCGAAGGGGGCGTGACTCGCCATCTGCCCGATGGAACGGTGATGCCGATCTATGATGCTTCGATGCTCTATCAGAAGGACAATATTCCGCTCATCGTGATCGCCGGCGCGGAATACGGCACCGGCAGCAGCCGCGATTGGGCCGCGAAGGGGACGATGCTCTTGGGCGTGAAGGCGGTCATTGCATTCAGCTACGAGCGCATCCACCGCAGCAATCTGGTCGGCATGGGCGTGCTGCCTTTGGAGTTTGTCGGCAAGCAAACCTGGCAAACGCTTGGCCTCACCGGAGAAGAGACCTACGAGATCCTCGGCCTCGACGACAACTTGCAGCCGCGGTCGCTGCTCACCGTTCGCGCCACCGCCCCCGACGGCAGCACCAAGGAGTTCTCCGTCATCGCCCGCATCGACTCGCAAGTCGAGCGCGACTACTACCGCAACGGCGGCATCCTGCCGACGGTGCTATTGAAGTTGGCGGGGGAGTGAGCCTGCTACAATTGAAGGGAACCTCAGACTCTGAACGAGATTCTGCAATGTCGACACCAACAGTGAAGGAAGAAGCTCGAAAACTGATCGAGCATCTGCCCGACAGTGCGACCTGGGAAGACCTGCAATACCAGATCTACGTGCGTCAGGCGATCGACGCCGGGCTTAAGGACTCGCGCGACGGTCGGACGACGCCGTTGAGCGAAGCGCGGAAGCAGTTCGGTCTAAGCTCCGAATGAACGTCCATTGGACATCGGCCGCGCTTTCAGACCTCAAAGCGATCGAAGCTTATATCGGTCATCGTTCTCCGCAATACGCTCGTGGTATGGTAGATCGAATCTTCTCTCGCAGTCAGCAACTGGCGCAGTTCCCGCTCATGGGCGTGCGAGTCGCTGAACATGATGACGAATCGTTGCGCGAGGTATTCGAATCGCCGTATCGAATCGTTTATCGCGTACTCGAAACGCAGGTCGACGTTGTCGCCGTAGTACATGGCGCACGTCGAATGCCCGATCAACTCTGATCGTTACCGCCGCGCTCGCGGGTGCTTCATCGGTAACCACGCGCCGTTGTCGTGGCTGCTGGCGACGGATTGCTGGATGAAGTACATGCCTTCGACGCCGTCGTTCACGTTCGGGTAGATCGTGTTCACGCGCTCGAACTTGTTGCCGGCGGCGCGTTCGACCATCGCGTCGAAAGCGAAACGATAGACGTTCGCGAACGCCTCGAAGAACGCCTCCGGATGTCCGCCGGGCAGACGACACGAAGCCTTGGCGAGATCCATCATGTACGGGGCGCCCGGGTTACGCGTGTAGATCTTCAATGGCTCGCCATTGCAACGCACGAGCAGTTTGTTCGGTTCCTCCTGGTGCCACTCGACTGCGCCCTTCGTGCCGTCGATCTCGATGAACAGGTCGTTCTCGCGGCCGTGGCTGATCTGTGATGCGGTGACGGTCGCCAGCGCTCCGCCTTCCATGCGAATCACGGCGTGGCCGTAGTCGTCGAGTTTGCGGCCCTCGGCGAAAATCTTGAGATTGCAGCTGATCGACTCGGGCAATAGGCCGGTCATGTAACGAGCCAGGTTGTAGGCGTGCGTCCCGATGTCGCCGAAGCAACCGGCCGCGCCGCTCTTGCTGGGGTCGGTTCTCCACGCAGCTTGCTTTTGATCGCCCGCCTCGATCCGTGTCCGCAGCCAACCTTGGATGTAGTTCGAGCGCACGGCATTAATCTCGCCGAGGTCACCGGCCAGCACCATCTCGCGTGCCTGCCGCACCATCGGGTAACCGGTGTAGTTGTGGCTTACGGCGAACACGACTCCGGTGCGGTCGACGATCTCGGCCAACTCCTCGGCCTGCTTCAGGTCGAACGTCATCGGCTTATCGCAAATGACGTTGAAGCCGGCCTCGGCGGCGGCCTTGGCAATGGCGAAATGCGTGTGGTTGGGCGTGGCGACGGAGATGAAATCGACGCGGTCACCGACCGGTCGCTTGAGCTCGCTGGCGATTAGCTCATCGATGCTGCCGTAGGCGCGGTCGGCCGGGATGTCGTAATCGGGGGCCGAGGCCTTCGCCTTCTTCGGGTCGCTCGAAAGGGCGCCGGCAACGAGAACCGCTCGGTTGTCGAGCACGGCTGCGGTGCAATGGACGCGGCCGATAAACGAACCGGCCCCGCCGCCGACGAGTGCCATGCGAAGCTTGCGATTGAGGGCGCCATTGGTCGCCATGGTGAGCGTGACTCCGTGGAAGCGGTGACGATGCGGAAGTCTCGTACTTTTAGCAGATGGCGCGGCGATTCGACAGATTCTCCAGGGCGGCGGCGGGGGCGTTTTCGATCCTTCATGCGGGATTCACCTCGTCTGGCGTGCTTATCGCAGTGGCTGTACGATGACGGGCGCATTTCCTCATCTATCACGTATTCACCACTGTCCGAAGGAGACCGTCATGATCGAGCGACTTCTGCGTGGTCGCATCCTTTGGCTCGCTGCGGGAGTATTCATTGGCGTGATCGCTGGAGCGTTTTGGGCTCGCACCCCGCTTCAGGCCACGGCAACCGACCGTAGCGAAAGCTTCGCGATCTGCACCGGTTCGGCCGACGGATCGATGGAGGCCGTGTTCACGCTCGACTTTCTCACGGGCGAACTTTCGGGGGCCGTCATCAATCCCACGACGCGTCAGTTCACGGCCACGTACAAGCGCAACATTATGTCGGACCTGAAGGTCGAGCCCGGCAAGACGCCCAAATACGTGATGTGCACCGGCACCGGAGAGTTGCGACCGGTCGGAAATATGCAGTACGGCAACTCGTTCGTGTATATCGCCGAAGTGACGACGGGACTACTGGGCATCTACGCCTATCCGTTTAACCCGGCCATTCAAAACAACAATCGCGGCGGCACGATCACCAGCGAGTTCATTCCGCTGCAGATCGTTCCGATTCGTCAGGCCGCGGTGCGATAGCCTTTGCGATTGCCACTCTCATGCGATTGCCACTCTCATGCAAGTGATTGTCAACGGACAGCCGCGAGAAGTCCCCGATCGCACGACGGTCGCAGGGCTTCTTGAGGAATTGGAGTTGGCGACCAAGCCGGTGGCCGTCGAGGTGAATCTAGAATTGGTGCCGCGTGCGCAGCATGGGCAACAGCGGTTGAACGATGGCGATCGTCTCGAAGTGGTGACGCTTGTCGGAGGAGGGTGAGAGTGTGACGTCGATCGAATCGCTCGGAACGATCAAAGGCCCGCATACGCGTGGCACGACTGCGGGAGACGACGCCAGCGAAGCGCTGCGTGTCGGCACGCATACGCTGCGCAGCCGCTTGATCGTTGGCACCGGCAAGTATTCGACCTACGACGTCATGGCCGATGCGCTCGATTTGTCGGGCACTGACTGCATCACTGTTGCCGTGCGACGCGAACGGCTGGTCGATCGAGAAGGCCGCAACATTCTCGATTATCTCGATACATCGCGATACACGCTGCTTCCGAACACGGCAGGTTGTTTCACCGCCGACGATGCGGTGCGCGTGGCGCGCTTGGGCCGCGAGATTCTGTTGGGGTTGAACAACCCAGGCGCCGACTGGGTAAAGCTCGAAGTGCTCGCCGACACGAAGACGTTGCTGCCCGATCCCGTGGCGACGCTCGAAGCGACGCACCGTCTGGTGAAGGACGGTTTCCAAGTTCTTTGCTACACGAGCGACGACCCGATCATCGCGCGTCGACTGAAGGAAGCGGGGGCGACGAGCGTCATGCCCGCTGGCAGCCCGATCGGCTCGGGGCAGGGGGTGCTCAACCCGAACAACATTCGCATCTGCCTCGAGTATCTGAAAGACGGATCGCCCGACTACCCGGTGATCGTCGATGCCGGAGTCGGCACGGCGAGCGACGTAGCGTTCGCCATGGAATTGGGCGTCGACGGTGTGCTGCTGAACACCGCGATCGCTCACGCGGCCGATCCGCTGAACATGGCCCGTGCCATGCGTGCCGCGACCGAAGCCGGGCGTCTCGCTTACCTGTCGGGGCGCATTCCTCGCAAGATGTACGCGACGGCCAGCAGCCCCGTCGAAGGCGTGATCGGCACGAAGGGCTGATCGTTCTGTCGCAGAAGCGCACAGAACTACCCTAGTGAGCGATCAATTCTGCGTCTTCGGCGACGCAAGTCGCGGATCGGCGAGATCAAGGCGATACATGATCTCGTTGTAATCGTATCGCGGCGTCGGCATCTCGTTGCCTGAGAACGTACGCGTGTAGGTCGCCTCGAAATAGATCAGCCGACCACCGTCCCGGTCCATAAAGTCGTGATATGCGGGATTGTAAAAGGTGTAGCGATCGTGGGTGACGATCTTCCGCGCCCACGTCCACGGGCCCTGTGGTGCATCGCTCGTCGCAAACCAGATTTCACCCAACAGCGACGTCCCTCCCATCTGCTCCGCGATCATGACCCACTGCCGGCGATATGAGTTCCAATGGACCGCCGAGGCATGGATCTGCACGACCGCGCCGGACTCAATATCGCGGGGCAGAAAGCGGGCCTCGTCCGCCCGCATAACGCCGGCTTTGATAAGGTGCTGCTCTTCGACGGGGCCGACCGGCCGCACGTCGCTCCGCCACGACCAAATGAGTTGCCCGCGAGAATCTCGTCGCACGCGCGGCCGTGGATTATCAGTCGGCTCGTCCTGCTCCAGACAGGTAAATGCTTCGTATGCTGCAGGCTGCTGCACGCTGGTGAAGTCGGCCCGCACGCGAACGTTCGGAACGGGCGACGAAAACAGCAGGTACTCCTGGCCGTCGATTGTCTGCCGCAACGTCTGACCTGCCGGACATTGCCACGACCGTGAAAGGTCGAATGTCGCGAGATGTTGAAATCGGCATTCAGGTTCTTCAACGAAATGAAGCAAACCGTGCTCAAGCACTTTTTCCAGCGACTCCATGTGTCGGTAGCGACAGATCATGCGTTGGCGTTGCCCGTCGGGCGCCACGGCCAGCCCATCAATCCAAACGGGGCCGGGCCCCATGTCTGGACACATCGGACGGCAAAAACCTCGCTTGTCTGTGAAGTATTCAAAGTCGATGCCGGCGTCAGGACTGGTTTTAGCGACACCTGGAAGTTCGCTGGTCGCGCCCGATGTAAGAAAGTTGCCAAGCGGATAGTCGGGCCGATTCGTGTCGCCCCAAAACCAATAGATCTTCTTGCCGAAAACGGCTGCCATGACGGTATCCTGCCCGAGCACGCCGCCATTCAGAGACAATGCAGCGGTGGACCTTCGATCGCCAAGCAAGACGCTGTCGCGGTAGAGTCCTTGGCCGGTGGTGCGATACAGGCGTTCGGCAACGTTCACGCGCCGAAGCTTGATTTGCTCACGCTTACCTTGTGCCGTCACCAGTTTGACGCCGGCATGACCGAAACCATCCTTTGCCATTTCGTAGCCGTGACTGCGCACATGAAAGAAGACCTCGCGGTCCATTAACTCCGGCTCGTAGAACGCGACCAGACCTGCATTGTCGGTGTAGTAGCAAATGTCGTTGACGGTTCGCAGTTCGACGAGCGGCACGGCGCGCCCAGTTTGCTCGTCAACAACCTCGATACCGAAGTAATCTGTGGGCTCGGCCGAAGGGGCGGCGCGAACATCGCCGATCACCGCTGCCCAGCCCACCAACGCGATGGTCTTCAGACAACTAATGGCTGCGTGTCGAGCGTGTACGGCCATGCGCATAGATGTCTCCGTCTAGAACTTCCCACTCAAGCCTTTCGATCGGTATCGCGTCCGCCATGTCGGCCAGCCCTCGACCGCCCAAAGGACTGAGAGCGCTGCTGCCCCCCACGCATTTTGGAGCAATGAACACGTGGACTTCGTCAATCTCGGACACGTCGAACAGATGCCCCAACGTTTGACTGCCACCTTCGACGAGGACGTTGGTCATACGCCGCCGGCCGAGTTCTTCCAACAGCGCGGCGACGCGCTCGCCATTCTGATGCCGAGGAGCGAGATTCAATACCTCGCAGCCCGCGTTGCGTAATCGAGCGCAACGTTCCGCGTCGGCGTCGACAGCGGCCACGACAAGCACCGGCACTTCTCGCGACGTTTGCACCAGTTGGCTGTTCATCGATAGACTCGCGTCGCTGTCGAGAACGATCCGTGTAGCGACACGCGGGCCCGGCGGACGCGCGGTCAGAAGCGGATCGTCCGTCTCAGCCGTTTGGCGACCGACGAGCACCGCATCGACGCGGCCTCGCAAGGCGTGAGCGATTGCACGCGACGCCTCGTTCGAAATCCAGCGACTGCTGCCGGTGTGGGTCGCGATCTTCCCGTCGAGCGTCATCGCCCACTTGGCGATAAGCCACGGGCGACCGGTTTCGATGAGCTTAAAATACGGCGCATTGAGCTCACGCGATTCCGCTTCGAGCACGCCGCTTTCTACCGAGACGCCGGCGGCGCGAAGTTCTTCGAGGCCGCGTCCGGCGACGGCTGCAAACGGATCGACGCTGGCGACCACGACGCGGTTAATTCCTGCCGCGATCACCGCCTGGGTGCAGGGGGGTGTCTTGCCGTGATGGCAGCAAGGTTCGAGCGTGACGTACATCGTCGCGCCGGCAGCGCGGGGGCCGGCGACAATTAACGCTTCGATCTCGGCGTGCGGCCCACCGAAGCGGCGATGCCAACCTTCGCCGATCGTCTCGGCGCCGCGAGCAATCACGCATCCGACCATGGGGTTCGGTTCGACATGACCGAGGCCGAACCGCGCCAAGCTCACAGCTCGTCGCATGTGCCAGAGGTCGAGCGTTCGTTGGTCGGTGCGTCGGTCCATGAGTGGGTGCGCACAATAAAACCCAGGGCCGGCAGGCCCTGGGCTTGTGTGTGCGGTTGGTCAATCGAACGTGGTGCTCAACGCGGTTTGCGCTTTGCGATGCTCGTGCCGGACTTCTTTTTGGTGCTTACCGGCTGAGGTTGAGGCTTGCGCGCGGCGGGGGCCGGCGCCGGAGTCTTCTTCTGCGGCTCGGCCTTTTTCATCGGCGCAGGTTTCTTGTCTGCTTCGACGTGCTTGGGCTTGTCCTCGGGCTTACGCAACTTCTTTGGCTCCGGCGGCGGAGGCGGCTTCACACCTTTTGGCGGCCGTTTGGGCAACCGATCTTTCGCCGCAGGCGAGATCTCCAAGAAGATCTTGTGAAGGTTCGTCGAGTACGGGCTCGCGACGAGGTCGGCGCCCAACTGATGCAACAGCGAGCCGAACTCGACCCCTTTGCTCTTTGGCACGGCGCGTTCGAGGCCGGGGACCACGCCCTTCGATTCATCCGAATCAGCTGCGATGCCCACAACCTTCAGCACGCCGAAGGCGCCGCGATCGAGCGGGATCGAATGCCCGCCGAGCGAAGCCTGCGTGACTACGGCGGCAATAAACGGCGTAACGCCTTCGAACTTTTCGAGCTTTTGAATGGCCGCGCCGAGATTCTGCTTCTTCATTCCTTCGAGCTCGAACGAGTATGTCGACTCGAAGACGCTGTACAGAATCTTCTTCACGTTGGCGGCGGCCGTCTTCGGCTCGTTGAGCATCGAAACGGACTCGACCAACTCTTCGACCGTGCTCACGCGCACTTCGTTCCAATCGAAGAAGTTCTGGCTAAGCGCCTTGAAGGCGGCCTCGGCAGCCTCGTAGTGATTATTCTCAAGACACGCCGCGAACAGCAGGTTCTCGAGCAACGGCCGCTCGACGTAGTCGACCGGCTTGTAGTGCTTCTTGAGAACCTTGTGCGTCTTGCCAATCAGAGCGCCGCGATCGGGTTTGGACATGGATACTCGGAATTTCGGATTGCGGATTTGGGATTTCGGATTGCAACCGGGCTGCCATTCGAAAATCAGTCGTCGTCGTCGGACGGGCCGTTGGCAGCGAACGTATCGGCAACGGGCTCGGCAGCGGCAGCGGGTTCGTCAGCGGGAAGGACGCCGCTTCAGGATTTCGGCAATGGCGATCGACTGTTTCACGCCCTGGTCGAGCACGAATTCAAGGCGTGGAGTGTACCTCGTGTCGATGCGCCGGGCCACCTTCGACTGCAGAAATCCCGCGGCACTTTGCAGGCCTCGAAGGCTGAGCTGCTGCTTCGTCTCGTTGCCCATGATCGAAACATAGACCTTCGCCTGCCGCATATCGGGGGCCACCTCGACGCTTGTGACTGTAACGTCGCGAACACGGGGGTCTTGCAGCTCGGTAAGAATGGCCATGCTGACCACTTCACGAACGGCTTCGGCGGCTTTTTCGGTACGACGCGACATGGGTTGAAATCGGTGGGCGGAATGCCTCGTGCGGAATGACGCATGAAGCATTCGCGATTCGACGATTAAAGGGTCCTCGCGACCTCTTCGACACGGTAACCTTCAAGGATGTCGCCTTCCTTGAGGTCGTTGAATCCGGCGAGCTTCATGCCGCATTCCATGCCTTCGCGCACCTCGCGGGCGTCGTCCTTTTCGCGCTTCAGCGATTCCAACGCATAGTCGCCGACAATGCGATTGTCGCGGATGATGCGAATGCGGCTGTTGCGTTCCATATGTCCCGACAACACGCGGCAGCCCGCGATCGTTCCGATGCGGCTGATGACGAAGGTCCGCTGCACGAGCGCTCGACCCAAGTCGACTTCGCGCTTCTCGGGCTTGAGCATGCCTTCGAGGGCAGCCTTCAGATCCTCGGTCACGCGGTAGATGATGTCGTAACGGCGAATCTGAACGCCGCGATTCTCGGCCAACGAGCGGGCCTTATCGTCGGGCACGACGTTGAAGGCGATGATGATCGCGTCCGAAGCATCGGCCAAGTGAACGTCGGCTTCCGTCACGCCGCCGACCGTGGCCAGGAGCACCCTGATCTGCACCTCGGGGTGGACGAGTTTGCCGAGTTCTTTCTGAATCGCTTCGATCGACCCACGCACGTCGGCACGAAGAATCAGGTTCAACGTTCCGACGTCTTTGTCGCCAAGGCGTTCGTGCAACGTTTCGAGCGTCACATGGCGGAAGCCGCCACTGAGAACGACGGCACGCGCTTCGGCAGCACGCTTCTCGGCGATCTCGCGAGCACGAATGACATCCTCGACCACGTAGAACGGAAGTCCCGCGCCCGGAGCGATGTCGAGACCAGTCAAGTTCACCGGTGTCGAAGGGCCGGCCGATTCATACGTCTTGCGCGGATTGAGCGTGTCGTACATCGCCTTGACGCGTCCGAAGGCGTCGCCGCAGACGATGGCGTCGCCAACGTTGAGCGTGCCGTTCTGCACGAGCAACTTGGTGATGACACCACGGCCTTCGTGCAACGAGGCTTCGAGACACGTTCCGTGAGCGGTGCGATGTGGGTTGGCACGATAGTCGTGCAACTCGGAAATGGTCAGCAGCGTTTCGAGCAGGTCGTCGATTCCTGCGCCGGTAAGGGCGCTGCACTTCACCAACTCGACATCGCCACCCCATTCGGTCGGCTGCAAACCGGCCGTGACCAACTGCGTGTAGATGCGATCGTAGTTGATGCCGGGCAAGTCGGTCTTGTTGAGTGCAATGACAATCGGCACGCCGGCCGCGCGGGCATGGCTGATGGCTTCTTCGGTCTGCGGCATGACGCCGTCGTCGGCCGCCACGACAAGCACGGCAATGTCGGTGACGTTGGCGCCGCGAGCACGCATTTCGGTGAACGCTTCGTGACCTGGAGTGTCGACGAACGTGATTGGTCGGCCGTCTTTCTCGATGCGGTAAGCGCGAATGTGCTGCGTGATGCCGCCGCTTTCGCCGCTGACCACGTTGATGCCGATGATGCGATCGAGCAGCGACGTCTTGCCGTGGTC
Organism: uncultured Planctomycetota bacterium; assembly: GCA_963708675.1. GTDB lineage: Bacteria > Planctomycetota > Planctomycetia > Pirellulales > PNKZ01 > DATAXP01. The sequence continues at coordinate 556,714 of CAVPTO010000004.1, read as the reverse complement.
GACGTGGCCGAGGAACGTGACGACCGGGGCACGCGGTTCGAGCGATGCGGGATCGTCGGTCTCTTGCTCTGTCGAGGCGAGCAATTCTTCTTCGACGTCGAAGGCCTGGCGGAGCTCGATTTCGACTCCGAACTCGATGGCCAACAACTCGACCATGTCGGTGTTGAGCTCGGTGTTGATGTTCGCCATCTGGCCCATGGTCAGCAGCTTGCTGAGCACCTGAGTTACGCGGAAGCCGAGCGACTCGGACAGGCTGCGCACCGTGACGGGCATTTGCACGACGATGTGGCTTTTGCGGGGGGCGGCAGTGTTGGTGCCGCTCTTCTTCGGCTTGCGAAGCTTGCGGAACCGTGGTTCATCCTCACCCGACAGTGACGGCGGACGCGCGCTGTCGGTCCCTGTGCGACGACGGTTGAGCTGGCGCTGCTCGCGACCACCCAAAAGGCCATCGTCCCCTTTTCCGGCGGGCTTGCCGACGGTTCGCTTGCGATCCTTGCCCTCCTCGGGCGGACCGGCAGGCGCTTGCGGCGATGGACGCCCTGGGCCGCCGGGGCCACGACCCCGCATCGGCGGCGCGGCGGGGGGCTTGGTCTCCATCTTGCGCTTCGCCTCGTGGGCACGCATGTGCGCTTGAAGCGGCTTTGCGCCACCGGCCTTGCCGGCGCGAATGGCGTCCATCGGCAGCTTGATGTCGGGCTTCTGCGGCTCGGGCTCGGCAGGCGCTGACGGCGGTGGCTGCACGGCCGACGGAGGCAGTGGCGCCAAACGCGGCCCTGGGGAACTGGGCTTTGTGACCGGGGGTCTCGACGACGGCGGCTTGCCTGCCGGACGCGATTCCATCTTGCGCGGCTCAGACGGCCGCTCGGGACGCTGCGGCATCATCGACGGCTTGACCGGAGCGCCGGCGGGAGGAACGTAGTCTTCGCGACGGAAGACGGGTGGCTCGGGAGGAGCGGCGACGGCAACTCCGCCGCCCGTGGGCACTCCGCCGCTCGTCACTGTGGCTCGCGCGGCAGGCTGCTTCGCGGCGGCGGCGGCAGGCTGCTTCGCGCCGCCGGCCACGAAGGCCTTGACCTTCACGACTTCCTCGTCCGTCAAACTGGCCAGTGCCGATCCCTTACCGGGAACGCCCGCTCGGGTGCAGAGGTCCACCAGGTCCTTGCTATCCAGCTTGAGTTCTTTTGCTAACGAATAGATCCGTACGGCCAAGTCTGACTCTCCCAACGCGTTGGTCCTGCTCGTGGATGTTGGGCCTGGCGAAGGCCGCATCGACGGCGGACGGTGTCGTGCGATTTAGTTCATAACCACCAACTCCTTGTAGACTCCCATTGGCCGCCGACCATGTGGGAAGCGGAACAATCGGTGCAAACAATCCTAGCTTGTCGGTCCAGCGCCGCTCGGTTCTTCGGCCGCTGTGGCGCCTTCAGCCGCCGGCTCGCCCCCCTCGGCAATCATGCCAGAGGGCTCACCACCCGCAGCTTCCGCACCAGCAACCGCCTCGGTACCAGCAGAATCAGACGCGGCCCGCTCGGCCGCCTCGCGCACTTCTAAGTCCGCCGTGGCAGCATCAATTCGCTGCTGCTCGCGCTGACGCCGACGCTCTTCGCTAGCCGCCTGTTCGGCCTCCAAGGCCTTTGCCTCGGCCTGCTCGACGATGTGGTTGACCTGCTCCATCGTCAGGCCGCCCATCTCCATCAGGGCGTCGGGCTCGATGACCGATAGATCATCGTAAGATAAAAACCCCTCTTCGACTAGCTTGCCTGCGAGGTTTTCGTCGAGTCCGTCGATGGTGCAAAAGCCCGTTACGGCCCGGTCGAGTTGCTCGTCAAGTTCTTCGCGGGTCATGATTTCGATGTCCCACCCGCACAGCTTGCTACCCAGGCGAACGTTCTGCCCGCGGCGACCAATCGCCAGCGATAGCTGATCTTCTCGCACCAGGACGATGGCTCGGCCGAGCATCTCGCAAAGGATGACCTCGTCGACTTCGGCAGGCTGCAAGGCGTTGGGAATCAACACCTGCATGTCGTCGCTCCAACGGACGATGTCGATGCGTTCGCCCGCTAGCTCGTCGACGATGTTCTTGATGCGGTTGCCACGCACACCGACGCAGGCGCCGACACAATCGACGCGCTGGTCGCTGCTGCTCACGGCGACCTTCGACCGGTAGCCCGGCTCGCGAGCCATGGCCTTGATCTCGATCACGCCGTCGGCGATTTCGGGAATTTCTTGTTCGAACAACCGCGCGACCAGTGCTGGGCGGATGCGGCTGAGCACCACCTTCACGCGGCTGCCGACCTTGCGCACTTCGAAGATCGTGGCACGCACGCGTTCGTTCGGGTGGTGGGTCTCGCCGGGAATCTGCTCGCTGCGCGGGAGGATCGCTTCAGTGTTCTGAAGCGTCACCGTCGCGGCGCCACCTTCGTAGCGCTGCACGACACCGGTGACGAGTTGCCCCTTCTCGCGATCGTACTCGTCGTACAGAGCGTCACGTTCGGCTTCGCGCACCTTTTGAATGATGACTTGCTTGGCGGTTTGGGCGCCGATGCGGCCGGCGGTCTCTTCGGGGTCGAGAGGTACGCCGTTGTGGGTGCCGGAGATCGATCCGTCTTTGCGGTCGATGACCACGACGATGTCCGACTCTTCGCCATACTGCTTTTTGGCGGCGGTGATGAGAGCGGACTCGATCGCCAGAAAGATGACCTCCTTGTCGATGTTCTTGTCGCGATGGATCGTATCGATGATGCGCAGCAGTTCATTGGCGTTCATGCGTTAATCACTTCCGCCCATCTGGGCGAGCTACCGAGTTGTCCGAATTGTTCAAATTGTCCGAATTGTGTTGCGAGGTTTGGCGAACCTTGCAGCCAACCTCTTTCGTCGACCGTCTCTATTATCTCCGGGGTGCCAAGGGCCGATGACCGCCATCGCTGCGGCAACGAGCAGTAGCAAGCTTGCACAGCGACGCGGAACACAATGTTTTAACCGTTTGCCCCCCTCCGTGTCGACCTGCAGTTGCCACCTATGTGACGAAAAGCGAGAGGTAAATCGTCGCTAGTTCGGCAGACGCGGCCCGCACATGGGGCAGCTAAACTTGTTCCTACATCGCGATGGCCTCTCTCATCACACTCACGACCGACTTCGGCGTCAGCAGCCCGTACGTGGCGGCGATGAAGGCGGTCATCTTGTCGATCAACCCCGGCGCGACGATCGTCGACCTCACGCACGCCATTAAGGCGCAGGACATCTATGGCGGCGCGTGGGCACTCGACGAAGTATCGCGGTGGTTTCCGGCCGAGACGATTCACGTGGCCGTCGTCGATCCAGGGGTCGGCACCGAGCGGGCGATTGTTTACGCGAGGTTCGGAAACCAGGAGTACGTGTGTCCCGATAATGGACTTTTGACCTTCTTGGCCCGCCGAGAATCGGCGTCTACAATCGTCACCGTCGCCCGGAAGGAGTTCTGGCTGCCCGAGGTGTCGCGAACCTTCCACGGACGCGACATCATGGCGCCGGTCGCAGCCCACTTGAGCTTGGGACTCGACCCGCAGCAGCTAGGCCCGCCGCACAAATCGCTCGTCACGCTCGACTGGCCGGAGGTTCGCATCTTGCCTGGAAAAATCACCGGGACCGTTAGCTCGGTCGATTCGTTTGGGAATCTGATCACCGACATCACGGCCGCCATGCTGAAAGACACACCGACCGACGAACGGCTGCGCATCATCTGCGATGAGCACGAGACGACCGGCCTGTTCAAGACCTACGCCGAACAGCCGCCGATGACCTTGGTGGCGATCATCGGGTCGTCGGGCAATCTGGAGATGGCGATCGTCGGCGACAGCGCTTCGGAAATGCTCGGCATCCGCAAAGGGGCAGCGGTGAGCGTTGTGTGGACGTGAACGGCATGTCTGGCCGCGACGACACCGGCATGCCAAGCCGCGACGATCTCGAGCGTTGGGACCGCGAGATCGTTTGGCACGCGTTCACGCAGATGGCCGAGTACGAGCCGCTGCTCATCGAACGTGCGCAAGGCTGCACGCTCATCGACATCGACGGCCGCGAGTATCTCGACGGCGTGAGCAGTTTGTGGTGCAACGTCCACGGCCATCGGCATCCGCGCATCGACGCCGCGATCCGCGAGCAACTCGATCGCGTCGCACATACGACGTCGCTGGGCGCGTCGAACTCGACGACCATTCGATTGGCGAAGCGACTGGTGGACATTGCGCCCGCGGGACTTGAACACGTTTTCTTTTCCGACGACGGCGCCACTTCGGTCGAGGTCGCGCTGAAGATGGCGTTTCAGTATTGGCGACAGTGCTCGAAGCCGAGACCCGAGAAGTCGTGCTACGTCGCGCTCGGCGACGCCTACCACGGCGACACGTTGGGTAGCGTGAGTGTCGGCGGAGTCGAGCGGTTCCACGCAATGTTCCGACCGCTGCTGTTCGAAGTGTTGCGGCTGCCGACCCCGACAACGTATCGACGTCCGCAAGGCGGGACGATCGAACGAGCGTGTGCGCATTATCTCGCCGAGGCTGAGGCGCTGCTGAAGGAACAACACGAGCGCATCGCGGCGCTCGTCATCGAACCGCTGATGCAATGTGCGGCGGGGATGGTGACACATCCGCCCGGATACCTGGCCGGGTTGCGTGAGCTGACGCTTCGCTACGACGTGCTGCTCATCGCCGACGAAGTGGCGGTAGGCTTCGGCCGCACCGGGACGATGTTCGCCTGCGAGCAAGAGCAGGTGACGCCTGATTTTCTGTGTCTGGCCAAGGGGCTGTCAGGCGGTTATCTGCCGATCGCCGCGACGCTGACGACGACCGAGGTCTGGAAAACCTTTCTCGGCACGTATGCCGACGGGCGACAGTTCTTTCACGGTCACACCTTCGGCGGCAACCCGCTCTCGGCCGCCGCAGCGCTGGCATCGCTCGACGTGTTCGAAGAGGAGCAAACGCTCGAACAGCTACAACCGAAAATCGCGCAATTGACGGAGCATCTCGCGCGGATCGGCGACATGCCGCACGTGGGCGATGTCCGTCAGCGGGGGCTCATTGCGGGCATCGAGTTGGTCGCCGATCGGACGACGGGCGAGCCGTATCCTTGGATCGAACGGCGAGGGCAGCGCATGTGCGACCACGCTCGCCGCGAGGGCGTGCTATTGCGGCCATTGGGGAACGTGATCGTCGTGATGCCGCCGCTGGCGATTACGGTGGAAGAGATTGACCGGATTATGAGCGCGGTTGAGCGGGGCATCGACTTGGCGTGCCGTTAGTTCTTCGCGAAGAACTCATCCACCGTCGGCAGCCCCTTCATATACCCCAGCGATGTGAGAAACACGTCCGCCTCGGTGAGCGTCTTCAAAAAGAACTCATTTCCGTTGGTGCGGCCGAAGTTGAAGAAGCCGTGCTTATGCCCGTCGTATTCCTTCACGATGCACTCGTTGCCAGCCTTCGTCGACTCGGCGGCGAACGCGCGAGCACCGTCGAGCAATCGATCGTCGGTGCCGAAGAACATGATCATCGGTGGCTGACCGGCCCGCACATTCTTGTGAGGCGATAGCTTGTCGGGGTCGATGCCAAGACGTCCTTCGCCGATGCGCGCCTCTTCGTCACTCGTCGTCAGTCCGTCCCACGACATGACGGGATTGAACAGCACCATCGCGTTCGGCACCGAGCTGATCGCCGTGTTCTCGCCTTCTTCGTCGAGGCCGATGATCGTCCCCGTGCACGCCGCAATGTGTCCGCCCGCCGACCCACCGCCAGCGGCGATGTGCTGAGGATCGACGCCCAGCCGCGCGGCATTCTCGCGAACATAGCGGATGGCGCTCTTCGCATCGCGAACGCAGTCGACCGCTTTCACATTCTGCCGGCTGGCGACGCGGTAGTCGGCCGTGATGGCCACCATGCCTCGCGAAGCCAGATAACGACACTGGTTCTGAAACTGCCCAGGCGAACCGTTTGTCCATCCACCGCCGAAGAAGAAGACCACCGCCGGTCGCGGCTCGGTCGGGTTCGAGCGTTCGGGATTGAAGATGAACAGCTTGAGCTGTGTGCCGTTGATGGTCTTATAGACCTCTTCCTTCGCGTCGGAAAACTCCGGCGGATACTTCTCCTTGCCTTCCGCGCGAGCCTTTTTCGTTTGGCCGCTTACGGACGTGACCAACAGCAACATCAAGGAGAACGCGAGAACGTGGCGCATGCGAAACCTCGACGTGTACGGCGAGAGGAACGATCGAAGACGCACAACATTGTGAGCCGCGTCGTGGGCCACGTCAAAGAGTCTGTTTGAATCGAGGTGAATCTCAGCTTCAGGGATGCTGCGTGAGAGCGTCACTCGCCATGCTGCGAATCTCATCGCCGTAGCGAGAATCGATCCACTCGGCGACCGTCTGCGCGGCGATGGCCATACCGTTGGCATTGAGATGCGGCGAGGAGGCCTCGAACACCGACTGCGATTTCGCCCGCAGCGCCGGCGTCAGATCGAGCAGCGCGACACCTTGATCCTGCGCGTAACGGGCCAGACGACGCTGCGGCAAATCGGCGTCATAGTCCTTCGCAGTTCCGCCCGCTCTCCGCGTCAATACCTGGCGAAGCGACGCATTGACCTGAAAATCGGCCGGCAACACGACCAGAGCGACTTCCGTCATGCCGCCACGACAGTGCGCGATCACGTCGTCGAGATGGCCGTACGTGCGACGCCAGCGCTGTTGATCATCGGCCGTGGACGGAACACGGCACGTCGACAACCTTCGCGCCGCGCCGTTCAGGTACTGCTCGTAGGTCGGCATCGGGCCTTTCTCGGTCGTTATTGCCGAACCGATTGTCGTCGCACCAGAACACAGCGATTTCAACGCGTGGCTGGCAACGCGAGCAGTTCGCCAGTCGAACACCGGTTCATCAGCAAGTGTCAATTCGTCGCCGACAGTTAGGAAGACAAGCACGACGTCAGGCCGAAAAAGCAACAGCTCGTTCGCGGCCTGATGGAAGAACTCTTGTGGGCCGGCGCCAGGCAATGCGAAGTTATAGATCTCAACGTCGGGAAGTCGCTGTTCGAGATGATGGAGGCAGCCCGGCTGATTGTTCGGGGCCAACATCAACTCGTTGCCTAGCACGGCGACCCGATATCGATCGACAACGAGCCGAGGCCGGAACTCGTCGTCACGATAACCCATCTGGTTGATGCCGCTGCCGAAGAATGCCCCTGGCGCGTGCTTGAAATCGGCGATCGGGTCGAGCATCGCCAGCGGCGTGCCGTTGAGCGCTTCGAACGTCCGAAGGCTGAACTCGAACACCGCCACCATCAGCAGCGCGACGAGGACTATCCTTACGACGGGACGAATCCACGGACGTGCAAGCAATCGGCTTTGAAGCCCTGGGGAAACGCGGCGCGGCGCGTCGACACGCCTTCGGACGCTGCTGACCTGGGCCGAAGGAGCCCACGGGTTGCGGAGAGCATCTTGCGTCGCCACCTTGCCGTCCTCGAAGTCCGTCGGAACCGCGGCCCAGTTATTTGGCCGGTCCGCCCGAATTCTTCGAGGCAAATCAGTGGTGACGACAGCCGGATCGACCCGGACGTCACAAGGACGCCCGATGCTGGGGTTAACGAAATACTCGAATAGGTCAGTCGGGTCAATGTCGGTTCCATCACCACGAATTGACGATACTTGGCTATCCCTGCGTCTTACCCTGACCGCGACTCGCTCGATTACCGGCGACCAGAAGTGGTAACGAGCGCGGATGTCCTAACGTAGTTACCTCATCGAGCTGACGATATCCGGACAGCGCGATTCGCTACACCGGCCGCACGACCGAACGCAACACGCGGCACGTCGCTGGCGATTTGTTGAGCACGTAAAAGTGAATGCCCGGCACATCGGCATCCATCAGCGCTTGCACCTGAAGCGTCGCGAAGTGTACGCCGATCTCGAATTGCTCGTCGGGCTCGTTCTCGCACCGCGCCATTGCAGCGACCAAAGCCTCGGGCAATCGGGCGCCGCACATCGACGTGATGCGTTGCACCTGTGCGAGGTTCGTAACTGGCAGCACACCGGGAACGATGGGGACGTTGATGCCAATGCTCTGCGCACGATCGCGGAAGCGAAAGAAGTCGTCGTTGTCGTAAAACAACTGCGTGATGACGACGTCCGCGCCGCAATCAACCTTGCGTTTCAGATTAAGCAGGTCGGCTTCCATCGACGGCGCTTCGAGATGTTTCTCCGGATAGCCGGCCACAGCAATGCCGAACTGCGGGAACGTTTCACGCACGAGCGACACCAACTCGTTGGCCCATCGCAAGCCGCCTTCGACGGCGCAAAACTCGGTCTGCCCCTTCGGCGGATCGCCGCGCAGAGCGACGATATTGCCAACATCGTTTTCAAGCGCCTTGCGCAAGTAATCGCGCAGATCAGCAACCGTCGAACCGACACAGGTCAGATGCGACGCGACGGGGCAGCCGTACTCGCGCCGCACGCGCGAAATCACGTCGAGCGTCTTTGTGCGCGTCGAGCCACCGGCTCCGTAGGTACACGTGACGTAGCTGGGCTCGAAGGCCATCAGATCGGCCAAGTGTCGAAACAACTCGACCTCGCCTGCGTCGGTCTTGGGCGGAAAAAGCTCGAAGCTAAGGCCGAATCTTCCGGGTCCGTAAGCGTCTTTCATGAATCGCTGAATGGGGTGCTCGGGATTTGCATCATCATAGCGACAGTGGCTCGCCGGCAATTTGCCGCTCGTGCCGCGTCAGTTCGTACATATCGTGCAGAAGTTGAATATCGCATGGCCGCTGCTCGACATTGCGACGCGCGAACATCCGCGCCTGGGCTTTGATCATCACCTCGACCGACGCTTCGGTCACCTGCCCGAACAGCCTCGCGTAGTTCACGAAGCTCGGGACGTTCGTCGTGACGAAGCCGTACAGCATGCTGCACACGCCGACGGTTTTGCCGGTGAAGATGCCCGTGTTGATCGCGCTCTTGGCGTAGTCTCCGATGATGCAGCCGAGGAACTGCATACCGGTCGGAACGCTGCGACCATGGTAATCCATGTGTACCTGGCCGTAGGTGTTCTTCAGATCGCTGTTGCACGTGCCGGCCCCTAGGTTCACCCACGAACCGAGGTAGCTGTGTCCCATGAAGCCGTGATGCTGCTTGTTGGTGTAGGGTTCGAGTATCGAGCACTCGACCTCGCCGCCGACTTTCGTCGTGTGCCCCAGCGCCACGCCATCTTTGATCGCCGCATGTTCCAACACGCGCGATCCACGACCCAGATACGACGGGCCACTCATGTAGCAGTACGGCCCGACGGTCGCGCCTTCGTCGAGCACGATCGGACCTGCCGAGGTGTCGGTGACGACGAACTGGCCAAGCTTCGCCCCCGCGCCAAGAAACACGCCGTCGGCGACTTCCTCGAAAACGCCGTTCGTGAGCCGGTGAGCAAGGTTCGATTCAAGCGTCGTCAGATGATGCCGCACAATGTCGTGCGGGTAGTCGAACATCGGCAACTCAACATTCGCGGCAAGCGGGTCGAGCGATTGCGCCCAGCGATCGAGACCGTCGGCCTTCAGGTCGGCAGGCGCTTTTCCCGTCGGCACGATCGCTAAAACGATCACCTCGCCTTGCTTCAGCACCCCGTGGCGGCCAGCTGCGACGAGTCGTTTGATTTCGTTCAGCGTGGCGATCGACGGCACAAGCCGGGCGTTGACCAGCACGAGTCCATCGCGAACGGCCGACGGCACGCCGACATTCCATCCGTCGGCCGTCAACATTTCGGTTAAGTGCGGTCGAACGACGACGTGCAACTTTCCCAACGGCGCGAGCAACTCGACGAGGTTGTAGCTTCCGCACGAGATCGCGCAGGCTGCGCGGCCAATCGTTGCGGGATAAAGCTGCGGGACGCGCTGATCCTCGAAGATGACAACTTGCATGTCGGCGACGTCGAACTCACTCGTTTCCTGGAAAGTTGTGATCTTAACGTAGACCCGACCTTTTTGCCCGGTCAACGCCAGATTACGTCCCTGAGCCCGCCTTCGATGCGTCGAGCCCCTGGTCGCTCGGGCCTTGCGTTCCTAGACTTAAGCACATGCCTGCCGACGCGTCTGAAGACGATATCTACCAAGAGCACATCCTCGAACACTACGAGGAGCCGTTCCACCGTGGCCATTGCCCCACGGCCACGCACGCCCACGAGGACGACAACCCGCTGTGCGGCGACGTGGTGCGCGTCGAGCTGTGTGTCGACAACGACGGCCGGCTGGCATCGGCCTGGTTCAGCGGCGACGGGTGCTGCATCAGCCAGGCGTCGGCCTCGATGTTGATGGAGGCCGTTGAAGGCCGACCGCTGGAAGACGTCAAACGCATGACGGCCGCCGACATGCTGACGCTGTTCGGGGCTCGCCTGACGCCGAATCGGCAGAAATGCTGCCTGTTGTCATGGCGGGTGCTACAGGCGGCGCTGTATTCGCCCGTCGAATCCAACGATTCAGCCGAAGCCGGCAACAGCAATTCGAGCAATCCTGCGCCGCAAGGCTCGACCAGCGATCGCAACCTGGCATGACCACCGCCTCCAGCACGCAGCTGTCTATCCCAACGCTCGACGTCGACCGACTCCGCCTCGATTTTCCGATCCTGGCGACGACGCTCCATGCCGACGCCGGACGTGGCGTGCCGCTGGTCTATCTCGACAACGCAGCCACCACCCAGCGGCCGCGGCAGGTGATCCAATCGCTCGTGGACGTCTACGAAAAGCACTACGCCAACGTGCACCGCGGCATCCACTGGCTCAGCGACCAGAGCACCGACCTGTTCGAGCAAGCTCGCGAGAAGGTGCGTGCCTTTATCAATGCCCCTAAGCGCGAAGAGGTCATCTTCACGCACGGCACGACCGAGAGCATCAATCTTGTTGCCCGCAGTTGGGGCGACGCCAACTTGAAAGCCGGCGACGAGGTGCTGCTCACCGAGATGGAGCACCACGCGAATATCGTCCCGTGGCATCAACTGGCAGAGCGGACGGGCGCCGTCGTGCGATTCGCGCCGATCACCGACGATGGTCGTCTCGATCTCGAGGCGTTCGCGAAACTGCTCAACTCGCGAACCAAGCTCGTCGCCGTGACGGCTGTCTCGAACGTGCTGGGCACCGTGAACCCTGTCGAACAGATCACTCGCATGGCCCACGATGCCGGAGCCGTCGTGCTGCTCGACGCCGCGCAAAGCGTGCCGCATCTGGCGACCGACGTGCAGGCGATGGGCGCCGACTTTGTAGCCTTCAGTGGCCACAAGATGCTCGGCCCCAGCGGTGTTGGCGTGTTGTGGGGGCGTAGCGAACTGCTCGACGCGATGCCGCCGTTCCTGGGTGGCGGCAGCATGATCCGCCGCGTGCGGCTCGACGGCTTCGAGCCTGCCGAGCTTCCCGCGAAGTTCGAGGCCGGCACACCACCGATCGTCCCCGCCATCGGCCTCGGATCGGCGATCGATTACCTAAATCAAATCGGCCTCGCCGCGATTCATCAGCACGAGTTGCTTCTCTGCAGCCGCGCTCACGAGCTGCTCAGTCAGATCGACGGCATACGGTTCCTCGGCCCCGCACCCGAGCACAAATCGGGCATCGTAAGTTTCACGTTCGACCGCATCCACGCCCACGACATCGCCCAGTTGCTCGATCGTCACGGTGTCGCCGTCCGCGCCGGCCATCACTGTGCGATGCCCCTGCACAAGCGTCTCGGCGTAAACGCCAGCGCCCGCGCGAGCTTCTACTTTTACAACACGCTCGGCGAGGTCCAATCCCTTGCCGATGGGCTGATCGCCTGCCGCGAGAAATTGTTGGGGCGAACACGCGCGGTCCGCTAAAGCGACTCTTGGCAGCGTGTCTGCGACCCGCTATCATCGCCGCAGCGACTATTGAGACTGCGTCTCATTTATTTGGAGCGAGAGCATGGCCGGCCGATTCCTGTTCCGCAGCTGTTTTGTCGTCCTCGTATGGACCGTGACCGTTGAGGCAGCGCTCGCGCACTTCGTCTGGATTGAAGCGACCCCAAATGCCGAGGGACTGCTCGTTCGTAGCGGCTTCGGTGAGCCGGGAGGTTGGGATCCCGATCTGATCGAGCGCATGGCCAAGACGCAGTTCTGGACGCGGTCGACCGACGGCGCGACGAAGACGATCGAAATGCCCGTCGACAAAAAGGAAAGCGAATACCGCACGGAGCTGACCGGCCCGCTGCCTTCGGCCATTCTCGCGGCGAGTGACTTCGGCGTCATTCAGTTCGGCGGCAATCCGCCTTCGTGGCTGCGGTATACGGCGAAGTGTCTCGTCGGTTCGCCGAGCACGTGGGCCGACACGAAGCCCACCGAGTCACTACGCATCGAATTGATGGCGACGCTCGACGGCGATGGTGTGCGGCTGAAGGCGTTTCATCTCGGCAAGCCGTTGGCCGGCGCGACGATCAAAGCCACGCCTCCCGATGGCAGCCGCGTGGAGCTGACAACCGATGAGCAAGGAATGGCACGTTGGCCGCTGGCCGGGGCAGGAATGTACGGCTGCTACGTCGGCACGACGACGAACGAACCGGGTGAGCAAGACGGCAAAGCATTCGCCGCGTTGAAAGACTACACGACGCTGACGTTCACACTGCCGAAATCCTAACCACCTAGGGTCACGCGCAGCGTCCTATCTAGCTCAAATGTGACGTCGAACGTCTTGTTCGTTACAATTTCGGGGTAGGTACATTAGTGATTATCGATTCTCCTTGTCGGAACTCTGATGCGATTGGAGCCCGTGAGCCTACCAACGCTTTCCGATCTTGGTCATGATTTGGTGACGCTGACCTTCCTGCAGCGCTTCGCGACAATCGTGTCGCCGCTCCTCTGCGTCGCGGCGTTCTTCGTTTCCGCATGGTATGACGTTTGGCCGGCGGCAGTGCTTGCTGCCGCTGCATACACTTTTTATGGTAATAATATAGTTGGCTAAGTGACAGCCTAAAGGCCGAGCCGCTTCTGCGGGTCCGCCGGCTTTTCGCGCTTGGCCTTTTTGAAGCCGATGTTCGGAATGTAGTCCGGATGCTCGGCCCGTTGCTTGCCGGACAGCAGGCCTTCGATGGTCAGCAGTTGAACGCGCGAGGCTTTCATCTTGTCGTCGGTTCCCCACGAATAAATGCCAGCAGAAGCGGCGTCGGCTCGCATCTTGGCCGTCGGTTGGGCCAATGAGATCAATAGAGCTATCTCCGCCCCCTCGCGATCGCGGACGTGGTTTAGAGCCCTTATGTCATCGGGCTTGAGCGCTGCGCCGCCCTTGACGCTGACGACGATCTTCTTCGCTTCGCCCTCGATGTCGTGAAAGAACTTCAGGCCGTCGATGCCGGTGTCCGCGCCTTTCTTCTTGCCTTGATACGGCTGCGCATCGACGAGCGACACGGCCCACCATTGAAACTGGTACTTGTCGCGTGATGCCAAGTCGCGAGCGGCGTCGACGTCGGTCGGCGTGCCGTGGACTTCAAATTTGAGCGCCGGCCCGAAGGCGTCTTTTAGCCGTTTCTCGATGAGGGAGATAGCGAGGTGCGTGATGTCGATGCCAATCCATTGACGGTTGAGCTTCTGGGCCGCGTGAACGGCGGTCCCACAGCCGCAGAATGGGTCAAGAACGATATCGCCTTCGTTGCTACTAGACGAGATGATTCGCTCCAGAAGCGCGAGCGGCTTTTGGGTTGGGTATCCAAGGTATTCATTTGCGGGGACTGGCCGAATGTCGTCCCAGTCGTTTTGCAGCGGAACGCCGGGCATCTCGTCTAGGTATCGCTTGTAGGCGGGAGTGCCGCCGTTTTTTGGAAAGTACAGCCGGCCTTCGGCGTAAAACTTCTCCATGTTCTCACGGGAGTATGCCCAGAAGCGGCCTTTATATGGATAGGTGCCGTGGAACTCGTAAGAAACGTCGCCGCCCGGCTTCGCTGCCGTCAGATTGTCGAGACGATAAAGCCGCCCCGTACCTTCCTCGACGTGCTTGTAAAACTCGCTGACGTAGCTCTCGTCGTATGGTGTGTACTGCCAGTTCCACGTCCACCGATCGGCCTTTGAGTAAAAGAAAACCACATCGCGAATGTTGCCCGGTTGCATCCGGCCTTGCTTCGCGTCGTTGTGAGCGCTTGAGCGCTTCCAGCTAATCTCACTGCGAAAACTCTCTTTGCCGAACACGCCATCTAGCACGATCTTCAAATAGTGCGACGCCGTTGGGTCGCAATGCAGGTATAGCGAACCACTCGCCTTTAGAACTCGATGCAATTCGATCAGGCGATTGGCCATCATTGTTAGGTAGGCCATCATGTCGTTCTCGCCCAGGAACGATCGCAGCGCTTTCGTCAGCTCAGCAACGTCCGTGTTCGGCTGATGCAGCAGTTCGTCGTACTCTCGCTCGGCCTGCTCGCCCCAGTGCCACGAATCTTCAAAGGCGGTTATCTGTGCTTCGCTCTGCTGTCCCTTGGGCGACCTGAACAGCAGGTTGTAATCGCGTTTCGAGTTGAACGGCGGGTCGAGGTAGATAAGATCGACCGATTCGTCCGCGATGCTGTCGCGCAGAACGTAGAGATTGTCGCCGTAGTAGAGAGTATTCGTCATTGCGAATGCTACGGCTTACGCTTCGGCTTCCGGCCCGGCTTTGCTTTCGCTGCCTTCTGGTTCGACACTTCGCTGCGCGGCACCGTCAGCAGCCGCTGTGTCAGTTCTTTGAATGCCTGAAATGGGCTCGATGACTTCGATGTTTCCGCTGGCTGTGCTTTTGTCATCATCGAATCCTGGGAGAGTTGGGTGAATGCCCAGCGAATCAAGTGGGCGGTGATAGGGGTGCTTAATCTTGATTGGTGGATTGCCAAACTTTTCGCTTAGCGGAATTAGGTGCGCCTCGTCAAATGAGTGCAGCATCGTGATTCCATAAAACGACGCAGTTGCTAGATGAACTGCGTCGGCAACCGGAAGTTTGAACCCTTCTTCCTTGCTGCGCCTAACGAATGCTCTCGCGCTGAGCAATCATTCGATCGAGCGCGCGCACCTCGATAAACGGGCTCTTGAAAAACTCGACGATCTTTCGCTCGTCATCGACGGTTAGAGGATTGTCTTGGCCAGTTACGGGGTTCTTTCCGGTGCATCGCACGACTTCGGCCATTCCCCATGCCGAAGTCACGAGCAAAAGCTCATCGGCTTCGGCGGCTTCGATCACCGGCTTGATGACTTTAATCCGTTCAGTGCGGGTGTTCTCTATCCAGTCGATAAAAACACACGAGTCCCAGTAGACGGCCGGCTTACTGAGCATCGCGAAGGCCCCGAACGTAATCAACGGAGTCGATACCGCCAGTGATGTTAATCCCCTGCACGGCTCGCAAGCCTGGATGCTGCGAGGCATCGGGGAGGGGCTCGGTGCTCTCTACCTTGATCGTTTGCGGCTGTCCGTCTTTGTAGTGCGCTTTTCCATACACGAGCGCTCGCGGCTTGCCGGTTTTCATCAGCTCAAGAAAATCAGGCAGCTTATCAGCAGAGACAATGCACTCTACGCGATGCCCGGTCATTTTGTCATAAACGTATATCTTGTCACCGCCATGCCGACTGGCACCCTCGATCGTGCCCTCGATTGCAACGTAGTCGGTGAATTCTCCGAGACCTAACGCGCTCCAGGCATGGAGATTCTTTCTGGCGCGTCGAGTCGGCGCGATCGGTTCTGCGCCGGAGAACTGAAAGTTACCTTGACCGAACGCCTGATGAGAACTCGCAACATTTTATCGGCATGAGGAATCGCTCGTTGAATACTGGGCGGCAGCATTCCGCTGCCGACTTCAAGCTGGCGAAACAGTTCAAGATACGCCAGGCCGACGCCGGTTTGATATTGATACACTTCGGCCACAGGCTTGGCGACATATCGCATCTGCAAAGGACTGTGCGTTTCCGCTCTGGCAAGGCCCCAAATCAGGGTGTCTCGGTCGAGTACCCGCAGAATCTTTCTGCTTTGCTCAACGACGGTAGAAAAGGCAATCAGGTCGATGACACCACGTTCCATTCCGACGCCAATCGACAGTTCATCGACAGCTTCAGTAAGCAGGAACATATGTTGCCTCATACGCGCCGCCCCCGGCGCTGTCGCTCGCTGTGTGATCCTCCGCGTGACTCTCGCCGATCAACGACTCATAGGTGAGGCGTTTGCCGATGATTCCCTTTGCAGCTTTCAGGAAGCGGGCCACGGCCTTCAGGTCACGGTTATTGTACCGGAAGCATTCGGCGTCAAGGTAACGAAATAAGTGAAACGGTTCAACGCTGACGTGCGTGCCTTTAATGCAGCGCTTAAACAGCGCCCAGAAGTTCTCAAGACCGTTCGTGTGGACCTTCCCCTTGGCGTAGCACTCAGCATGGTCAATGACCTGATGCTTGTACTGGTCCGCGAGAGTCTCGTAGGACTTGAGGGCATCCGTGAATAGCTCCGATCCCGGAGCGACGTGCTTCTTAATTTCGGCATGAAGCGTGACGCGCTTCGTGTTGCCGACGACCTTCGTTCTTACTTCGCCATGACGCTCAAGGAGGCCCATGACGACGGCCTTGCCGACCGTACCGCTTCCCTTGGCCTTGCGCTTGCCAGGGTGCATGTTGCGAGCCTTGCCGCCGATGAACGTCTCGTCGGCTTCCACTTCACCGCTTAGCGGCTTGTTAAAGCTACGGGTTTGCATGGCGAGCCGGATGCGCTGTTGCATGAACCAGCCCGACTTTTGCGTGATGCCAAGCGTGTCGGCGAGTTCGTAGGAGCTAATCGAATTCTTCGAGTTCGCTTCGAGCCAAATGGCGATCAGCCACTTGTCGATGGAAAGAGGGCTATCCTCGAAGATCGTCCCGACCTTAACGGAAAATTGACGCTTCGGATGCTTGCCCTTACATTCCCACCTTGCTTGCTTCTCAAGGAACGTGACGTCCTTGCGACCGCAATGCGGGCACTCAGGACCGTTTGGCCAGCGAAGATTGGCCATGAATTCGATGCAGACTTTCGGGTCAGAAAAGAACCGGATAGCCTGAACTAAAGTCGAGGGCAGGTCGTCTTGTTTGTTGCTCATGCCCCAAGTTTATCGGCCTCGGGTCACTTAGTCAAGTATATTATTACCCTTTTTATAGCTACGGCTCGACATCCCATGACTTGGTTCATGGAAATATCGGCTTACCGTCTTGGCTGAACCATGCTTTGCTATTCGTCACAGAACTCGCTGGAGTTCGGAGCGGCCATGCGTATCGCGCCGCCCATCTGCATCACCATGCTCATTTCCCGGAGTCTGACGATATCGAGGCATCTGCTGCACACGGATCTCTTTGGCGAGCATTAGCCCAGGGCCCGTTCCACCAAGCACGTGTCTGGCTGTGGGCCGTTCGAAACACGCGATTCCACCGCGGCTGGATCGTCATTGAAGGCATTGCATGTTTGGTGACGATCATTGCCGCAATTGTCGCATGGCCGTTGACACCGATTCCTGCCGTATACGTTTTGATCGTCGTCGTTGGAAGCTGGACGTTTCCGCTCATGACCGCGTACATCCCGCATCGACCTGACGGTCGAACAGCGATCGAACAAACGCGCCGCTTTCGCGGCAGGGTAGCGTCGATTCTTTTTCAACAACATCTCTATCATCTGGAACATCATCTTTATCCTCGGGTTCCTCATCAACACTGGGCTAAGCTGGCTAAACGACTCGACCCTCATTTGGACGAGGCTGGGGTGGAATAGATCTACCTAGGTTTTTAGCCGGCAGCAGTTGCGCATCCATTTGCCGCGCGTGAACTGACGAAGTCCGCCGCACATGCCTCGACGCGAAACCATCAGCGATGACGCGGGCATCTTAGAGATGCTTTTGGACGACGGGCGGTTCCTCATCGTGCTGACCGGACTCTGCTTGCTGTTGTCGGGTGGATTCGCGTTGTTTCAATCGGCAACGGGACACTTTCTGCCGCACGACATTGCGTATTTGGGGATGCAGGCCGACGAACTATGCAGCATCAACGAATGTCGCATTGTTCATTTCATGTTTCACGACCGCGTCTCGTTCGCTGGCGTTTTGATAGGCATCGGCGTGGTCTACATGTGGCTGGCGGCGTCGCCGCTGCGAAACGGTGAAGCCTGGACTTGGTGGGCGCTGGCGGTTAGCGGGGCGGTGGGGTTTGCGAGCTTTCTCGCATACTTGGGCTACGGTTATCTCGATTCGTGGCACGGGGCCGCGACGCTCGCGTTATTGCCGTGCTTTGTCACGGGCATGCTTCGATCATCGAAGTTGTTGCACGAGCCAAGCGGTCCCAGGGCTCTGCTGGTGCCATCGACCGCCTATCCCTGGCTGTCGGCCGTCGGCATCGGAAAGATGCTTTTGTTTCTAGCTGCGCTCGGGATCGTGGGCGCCGGAGTCACGATCACGGCTATCGGGATGACCAATGTCTTCGTTCCGGAAGACCTGGAATTCATGGACGTGACGGCAGATTATCTAAACGGAGTCAATCCGCGATTGATTCCGTTGATCGCCCACGATCGAGCAGGGTTCGGCGGAGGGCTCTGCTCAGGCGGCTTGGCGCTGCTAGCCTGCATCTGGTGCGCAAAGCCGACGCGTAGCTTGTGGGAAGTTTTAACGCTCGTTGGCGCCATCGGCTTCGCCTGCTCGATTGGAATTCATTTCGTCGTTGGTTACGTCGATGCCCTGCACCTCGCTCCGGCTGTTGTCGGAGCGTGCATGTATTTAGCTGGCATCGTGCTAACGTTTCCGGGTCGCAAGCGCAGAGAATCGACGAAACACACGCACTCGGCGCACGGCCTCGTCACTGCAGCGGATTAACCATCCTTGGCGCATCGCGCTTCGCCGCTGAATGCTGTGGCTACGCACAGCCGTTTTCCATCGGGCTCTTGCCGAAGCGCTTGATCGCCATCGGCACGCCGGCCATCGCTCCGCCGATGAAGCCCAACGGCAGTGTGAGAAACACGATCTCGGCAGCGCTGCCGGCGCTCAGGTCGTTCGGATACGCGACTTGAGCGAGCAGTCCGCAGGTGATGCCGACAGCCATGCCCATGACCGCTCCAACGAGTGCCCCACACGCCGCGCCGCCGACCGCGACGAGTACCTGTCGCATTGCGTGATTCATCGCGACCTCGTTGACTACGAATTCCGTCGACTTCAGATGCCGTTGGAGCGAACCGCTATCGAGAAGTCTCGAACGGTCTCGCTATGTTTGAAGCGTAGCTCACGCTCGCGCCGAACATCGATGCAAGGCGTCACAGCCCGCACGATCGAGACAACGCACCGCGAACTCCAGACACAACCTCAAAACCGGCGAATGTGCCGTTCTTTGTAGTCTCGCTCCTCGCGCCACGACTTGTACGTCAGCCAGCCAAGCGTTGCGATCAGCACGACAAGTGTGATAAAGAACGCAGTGACCCACGTCCAATTGCTGACGCCTGCGAACCGCGTGGTGGGGTACTTCTCGCCGTAGTATTGAATGTCGAGACGGTTGCCGACCGCGAAGGCGCTGACCTCGTCAACGCCGACATGCGACTCCCCATGCCCCTTGCGTTTGGTGTTCGCATTGTCGAAGTCGTACGCAATGGCGTAACCCGTGAGATCGCCGTATTTGCTGTGGGTAGGAGTAATATGCGTGACGATGGCTTGGGCAGTAAGCCCACTCATACGAAATCGCAGTTCTTCCCACGACTTAAAGGCTATCACGACGAAGACAACAAACAGGACGCCAAGGAACTTCAGCGTGCTATTGGAGAAAAGTTCTTCGTCGTCTGAGCCCAACATTGTTTCGCCCTTTCAATGTGAACTGCGATCGCTAGAAAGCGTACCGATGCGCACCACGCATTTCCAGCCAGGCGCGTCCTGATGGCTCCCGCATTCGAAGCCCAACAGGTATTCTGAAGATATGCAAGAACTCGACCGCTACGACAATCCGTTGACGGCCCGCTACGCGTCGCCGCAGATGCTGGAGCTGTGGAGCCCGCGTCGCAAATTCCGCACTTGGCGGCAACTGTGGGTGACGCTGGCCGAAGCCGAGGCGGAGCTGGGCCTTTCGATCACGCGCGAACAAATCGCCGAGCTGAAGGCGCACGTCGAGACGATCGATTTCGAGGCGGCTGAGCGCTACGAGCGCAAACTGCGGCACGATGTGATGGCGCACGTGCATGCGTATGGCGACGATTGCCCGACCGCGCGAGGCATCATCCATCTCGGAGCCACAAGTTGCTACGTCACCGACAACACCGACCTGATTCTCATTCGCGAGTCGCTGCAGTTGGTCGCCCGACGGCTGGCGACGGTGATCGATCAACTCGCCACGTTCGCGGTTAAGCAACGGGCGCAGCCATGTTTAGGCTACACGCATTTGCAGCCCGCACAGCCGACGACGCTCGGCAAGCGCGTGACGTTATGGATCTACGACCTCGTGCAGGACTTGGACGATGTCGAGCAGCGACTCGATCGGCTTCGCGCTCGCGGTGTGAAAGGTACCACCGGCACGCAGGCGAGTTTTCTGCAGTTGTTCGGCGGCGACCACGCGAAGGTTCGCAAGCTCGATGAGATGGTCAGCTCGCGGCTGGGTTTTAACGGCAGCTACGCGGTGACCGGGCAGACGTATAGCCGCAAGGTCGACTCCCAGGTGCTCGCGACGCTCTCAGGCATCGGCCAGAGCGCGCACAAATCGGCGACCGATCTGCGTCTGCTGCAAAGCTTCAATGAGGTTGAAGAGCCGTTCGAAACCGACCAGATCGGCAGCTCGGCGATGGCATACAAGCGGAACCCGATGAGGGCTGAACGCATCTGTGGTTTGTCGCGGTTCGTGATAAGCCTCGAATCGAGTGCCGCCGCGACGATGGCGACGCAGTGGATGGAACGCACGCTCGACGACAGCGCGAACCGCCGGCTCACGCTGCCGCAAGGGTTTCTGGCGATCGACGCGATTTTGCTCCTCTATCAGAATATCGCCGAAGGGCTCGTCGTCTGGCCGCGCGTGATGCACGAACGGCTCATGGCCGAACTACCGTTCATGGCGACGGAAAACATCCTGATGGCGGCCGTCGCCAAAGGGGGCGATCGTCAGGAGCTGCACGAGCACATCCGCCAACACAGCCAGGCGGCGGCGGTGGTTGTGAAGGAGCACGGTGGCGCGAACGATCTGATCGAGCGACTTCGCGGCGATAAGGCGTTCGCGGGGGTGGACCTCGATCGCGTGCTTGACCCGAGCGGGTATGTGGGGCGTGCTCCGGAACAAGTCGACGAGTTTGTTGCGGCGATCGTCGAGCCGATACGGGAGAGGTATCGCGGCGCGGGGGTTAGCGCCGAAGTGCGGGTGTAAGCGCGAAACCGCAAGCGGTGAGGCGATGCCGCGAGAGAAGATTGGCCGACGAGATCGTTAGATCAAGTCGAGCGGTTGCGTGCGGCGCTTGGTGCGAGCGCAGTCGGCGCAGACGCCTTGAATGATGAAGCGATGGCCGAGGACGCGGAAGTGATGCTCGCGGGCGACGGCGTCGCGGAGGGCCTTCAATTCGTCACTGCTGAACTCGATCAACTTCTCGCAGCGCTGACAGTACATGTGGTCGTGCTGCGGATAGCCGTAGTCGTGCTCGTACACGCTGCGGCCGCCGAGCGTCATCTGTCGCAACAGGCCGGCGTCGACGAGCTCGCTCAACGTGCGATATACCGTCGGGCGGCTGACCTCGCGAGCGCCGACTTCGCCTTGGACCTTCGCCAATAGCTCGTCAGCATCGAAATGATCGTGCCGCGCAAAGACGTGGTCGACGATGATCCGCCGTTGTTTGGTCACACGTTTGCCGCGGCTTTGAAGGAACTCCTCAAAGCGCTCGAGCGGCGAAAGGGCGACCTCGACAGATCCTAACGAGAAATCTTGCGTCATACGGCGGCCGGGCGGTCAACGTGGCGAGAACTCAACAAGCCTACCGTCAATTGTAGGCTACGCCATCGAACCGAGAAAAGGGCCGCCGCGCTTTACAAACGACGCGAGAGACATAAAGCCCAGGGCCAAACCGGCCCTGGGCTCGTCGAGAGTTGCGATTATGCCAATTCGTCCAGCAAACGATTGACCGCCAGGTCGAGCTTGTCGGCGGTCTCATACGTGCCATTGGCAATCTGAGCACGCAGTTGGCTCACGCGATCGGCACGCACGTCGGGCATCGAACCGATCTGCTCGAGGTGTTGAGCAGCGGCTGACAGGTCGAGTTGATCGACGATCGGAGCGCTCGTCGATGGCGTGGCCATCGGCTTGATGTTGTGAGCGCCGCCCAGAGCTTGCGAACCGTGAACTGACGAAGGTCCATGAATCTGCATTTGATTTCCCCTATGTGCCCGCGCGTCGAGCGGCAACGTTCGACCGAACGGGTCGAGGTCGTCGCGCCGCAGCGGGTCGCGGCAAACGAGTATCGAAATGGCCAACGAAAACCGAGTGGATCGAAACCTGCGTAGTCGCGAAACCCTTGCGGCCTGGGTGAGCGGTTGAGCGAGTCAACCACCGAGGTCCGTCAATCCAATCGCCTGGGTTTGCGCAGTAAAGATGTCGAACGTTATTGCCGGCGCCGCATTCCGTGTCGTTCGACTCGCGGGCCACTGTACGAGTAGCCATCGTCAATCGACACGCTAGCGGATGAGTCTTCTCGATCGTCGATCGCATGTAGCGAAGAGCCATGAGTCGACAGTCCTGACACCTTTGCCGGGCTTCGGTGTGGCTGCTACAAGCAGTCATCGTTGCCCGATCCTCGCAGCCGGAGGTTGCTGGACGCCCTTCCTACGCCGCGTGTCGGGCCTGGGTTCGCCCGGTGCGGAAGAAAGGCGGCGGATTATAGGCCTGACCATCACAAAGCGACAATACCGCAACGCAACCGCTCTGCCCGCGGAGAGTTGCGAAAAGGTCATGATTCTGCCCCCCGCGAGCGGAACTTTTGCCTAACCCGCATGGTTTCATAGTTAACGCATACTTGCGATGCATGCATGCTTTCGCTGGCAGAGCATCGCCAGACCACCAAATCTTCGCATTCAATTTCTCTTCTGGAGTCTAACGGCCATGAAATTCACTTGGACCACGCGGGTTATTGCTGCCGGCGGATTGCTGGCAGTGCCGGCGTTCACATTGGCAGACGCTCCTGAAGGCGGAAAGCCCGACCGCGCCGCGCTGTTTCAACGACTGGACAGCAATGGCGACGGCATTGTTACCAAAGACGAAGTGCCCGAAGAGCAACGCGGGCAATTCGAACGCCTGCTTCGCGGCGCCGACAAGAACGGTGACGGCAAGATCAGCAAAGACGAGTTCCTGGCGTCAGGCGATCAAGGCCGCCCCGCCGGTGGTCCTGGTGCCGGCCGACCCGATGATAGCCCTCCTGCCGAGGTGGTCTTCCAACACACCGACGCCAACGGCGATGGGAAGCTCGAACGCAGCGAAGTTCCGGAGGGGCGTCGTGAAGGCTTCGATCGCATGGTCGACAATTTCGACACTGACAACGACGGAAAGTTGAACCTCGAAGAGTTCCGCAAAGGCTTTGCGATTTCGCGCGGGATGCCCGTCGAGGGCCCGCGCCCGGACGGTCCTCCAGGCGGCCCGCAAGGCCCAGGGGCGCCATCGCCGTTGTTCGCGGCACTCGACACGAACCGCGACGGCAAGATCTCGGGCGATGAGCTTTACGCGGCCACCGCGTCGCTGAAAAAGCTCGATCGCGATGGCAACGGAACGATCACATTGCAAGAAGCCAGCGCGGCCCCACGCGAAGGCGAACCCGGCAAGCGTCCCGGCGGGGCGCCTGCGACCGGCGCGGTCGGCGGTATGAATGCCGAGGCGATGATCGCTCGCCTCAAACAGGCCGACACCAACGGCGACGGCAAGCTCAGCAAAGACGAAGCTCCCGAGCGGATGCAAGCCAACTTCGACCGAATCGACCAAAACGGCGACGGCTTTATCGACGAGCAGGAGATGAAACAAGTCGCGCAGTTGCTTTCGCGTACCACCGGACCGGGCAAGGGACCGGCGGGGGCGGGTGCTGCGGGGGGCGGCATGTTGGCCATGATGATGAAGCAGGCCGACAAGAACGGCGACGGCAAACTAAGCAAGGACGAGGCCCCCGAAAGGATGCGTGACAACTTCGACCGCATCGACCAAAACGGCGACGGGTTTATCGACGAGCAAGAGTTGCAGGGCATGATGGGCCGCGCGAAGAAGTAGTCCCGGCTTCGCCTTGCGTCGCGGTTGCCGGTCGTCCGCCGGTTCCCGCGACCCCAGACTGTCACCAAAATCCACTTTCATGGGTTCATACCCGGCACGGTTGTTGCCGGGTATTTTTGTTGGCAACTTTCGACTGCCACGAACGACAACAATGTCGGTTACGCGGCCGTTATGAAAGCTGCGAACCTGAACGAAAGAAGCGTGTCTTGCGTAATAGATAAGGACGTACGGCAACTGGCCCGGGACGGACCTTTTGATCGCACGGAATTGTAGAAAGGCGGCGTTGTCATGAATAAGCCACTGGGACCCGACGAACGACCGGAATTCGAACAAGGGACAGAACTCGCCGCCACGGCGACGGCCGAGGATTTGGCCTTTCAGACGTTCGATGCTTGGATGGATACGCAACTGGATGAACTGGTAAAACGCTGGCGACACTTAGCTGCCCCGAATGCCGAGCGACACGCCGGCCGTCGACGCAACTACTTCTAAGCGACGACGATCGTTGAAATGGCAATCACAAGCCCAGGGCCCGCGGCCCTGGGTTTTTTATGCGCTGCCAACATGACGCACGGCCATGTCCCGCACGGTCACCCCACCCGCAGCGCCTCTTCCACGCGGCGGATCGCATCGTCCGTCGAAAGTTGCCCGGCCTGCTGCGGCCCGATGAGCAGCGCCTCGATCTTCTTTTGAGCCGAGATCACGGTGCTGTGGCTGCGTCGGCCGAAGTACGTGCCAATTTCGCTCAACGCCGCTCGCGTGTGTTTCCGGGCCAGCCACATCGCCAACATGCGGGGGTAGGCGACACGCTTGGCCCCGCCGCTGCGGAGCGTGCTCGGCTCGATGCCGAATACCGAGCAGGTGGCCGCCTCGATGTCGCTCAAACGCACCTCGCGTGCCTGGACGCCGGTAAGTTCCGTCAACGTCGCGGCCGCCAAGGCCGACGTGATCGGGCAGCCTTTCGCCAGGCTTGCGGCTCGCAGTCGCTTGAGAGCGCCGGCTAGCGCTCGTGCGTGCGATGTCACATTCCGAGCGACAAGCTCCTGCACGTCGGCGGGAGCATCGATTCGCAACTGTCGGCACAACCGTTCGACCACGCCCAACCGCGTCTCGTAATCCGCCGATTCGACCGAACAGACCATCCCACCTTCGAGCCGCGCCAGCAACTCGGGGCCAAGCTCGCCGAGCTGGTCGAGCGGACGGTCCGCGGCCAGCACGATTTGCCGATGTTCGCGAAGCAGCGTGTCGACCGTGTACAGCAACTCAACAATCGTCGCTCGCTTGCCGGCGAAGAATTGCACATCGTCGATAATGAGCAGGTCCAGCCCGCGGTATTTGCGACGGAAGTTCGGCAACCCCGTGCCGTGCAGCGCTCCGAGGAAGTAGCTCGTGAACTGTTCAGCCGAAAGAAACACCGTCTGCGCCGAGCTTCGACGACGACGCACGGCCGACCACAGGCCTTCGAGAAGATGCGACTTGCCGACGCCGGTCGGTCCGTGAACGAACAACGGGTTGGCATGCCCGTGCCCGTCGACGACGTCGCAAATCGAAACGTGCGCCATGCGATTGCCCGCGCCGACGACAAAGTCATCGAGCGTGGCGAAGCGACGACGCTGCGAGTGATCGACAGCGGCAGGAGGTTCGGGGTTGGCAACTTTCAAGGTTGGCAAATCCCGTTGAACCGAGGGCGTCAAGCGCAACGCATTTGACGGAGCGCTTGTCGATCGCGTCTCGCAAGGCGCCGAAGCCGACAAAGCCTCAGCCAGTTGCGGATCGACCTCGAACGAAATGCTGACCGCCCGTCGCAACGTCTCTTCACAGACCGACTCGATCTCGCGGCGGAACGTCTTGCGCAACCAATCCTGCAGGAACGGCGTGCTCGCACTTTCACCAGCACGTCGTCGCCCGAAACGCTGAGCTGCGTGTGACCGTTGAACCACAAGTCGAAACGCTCCACGCCCACCTTCTCAGCCAATGCCGAATTGAGAGCGGAAACGACTTCCATATCGTTCATCGTCACTTCCTGCTGTCGTGCGCGCACCGCGAGCGCACGTTGATTCCGACTTGCTGACGCGAACTGCTCACGGCCCAAAAAAGAGGGCCACGGCCGTGAGTGTTGTGAGGTGCGAAGCTGCCTGCATCGAGCCGACGTTTCGTGCGGTCGATCGTTTTGGACTCATGTCCGAGGCGTGGATTGTACGAACGCTAGCGACGCTGTCAAACGAGATTCGAGCGCGCCGATTGCACACATCGAAGATGCGCCGAGCGTCGGTTTGCGTACTCCTGCATCCACTTGGAGTTGCATCCTAACGCGACGCTCAAGATTTTTTTCTCGCGCGAATCGACGTCGTGGATAACCTGTCGTCGGTCGATCGCTGTCGTGCGCGACGTGAATCGCCAACGTTGCAAACCATTACTGCCGCACGAGATTTGTGCCGACGAAAATCACGATCGATGCAGAATTGTCGAAAACACCGAGCGAATCACTGCTCGTCGTTTTGCGTGGCAGTAGGCGTCGCGTTTGTTTTGATCCAAACGTCGCGCTCATCCCAAACGTGAAACCCCTCGCCCTCGTAAACTCTCAGCGCGGGCGTGTTGTTGCGATCGACGGCAACGACCAATCGGCGGAACCCTGCAGTCCGCGCGGCTCGCTTCACGTGCTGCACAACCTCGCGTCCGAGCCCTTGGCTCCGCGCTTCGGGCACGAGCCCCATGTACATGAGTTCCGCCTGCGTGTTGCGTGGGTGACCGGTCATAAGCGCGCAGCC
Source organism: uncultured Planctomycetota bacterium (assembly GCA_963708675.1). Taxonomy (GTDB): domain Bacteria; phylum Planctomycetota; class Planctomycetia; order Pirellulales; family PNKZ01; genus DATAXP01. Next base: position 529,759 of record CAVPTO010000004.1, on the reverse strand, counting down.
GATGTCGGAAACCTGATGGTCGACGTCCTCGCGACGCACGAACCACCACGATGCCGGATCGAATCGCCCCGTCGCGTGGTAGGCGTCGATCACATCTCGCACATCACGCAAACCACCCAAGCCCGGGCAATCGAGCGTTCCCACGTAGGTGCGCTCCACGACGGCGGCCATGCGAGCGGCGTTGGTCGTGCGGTAGGGCTCGAAGGTCAGCGAAGTCGCCGATGATGATGCCGCCGGCGATTCGCGCGACAGCTCGCGACCAAGGCAAACCATGTAGAGCAGGCTGGCAATCTTGGCGAAGCCGGTGGATTGGAGACTTGTTACCGCCTCTGTGTCCACTTCGCGTACCAGACACTGAACGACTGTCACCCTCCGCGAGAAAGCGTCGTCGATCACGTGACGGAGCAAGGCGTCGGAAGTTGCGGCCGGCTCGGTTCGCGATCGGCGCGGAGGCCAAAGCTCGGCGCCCCCTTGGCCATGCCGCTGCACCCATGTCGCAGCCACCGGCTGACCGCCGCGCCATGCTGCCGTGAGCCCGTCGAGCGACGTCTCACCCGCACGCTCGGCGGCGAGCAGCTCGTCGACGGCCGAGGCGATTTCCTCCGACGGACGCGCCGACAAGAGAATCTCGAGCACCTGCCGACGTTGCGCGGTCGTTGGCGGCCCGAAACTCAACGGTGCATTGCTCATTTCGATCGCGGCGCGATTGTTCCGATGGCTTCGAACAACAGTGCCCTATAATAACGAGTAGACAAGCCTCGATCTTCGGAACTCCAGGAGCAGCGGCCATGCGGCTGACCAAAGCGAGTGCGGTAACCGTCGTGAGTGTGATTTGCCTTGCAGCGACGCCAGTTTGGGCACAATCGGCGTTGAATCAACTCGAGTCGCAACTTCGCGGCGCCGCGACCTCGCGCTCCGCCGAGCCGGGCTTCCTGGGACTCATCGCTGACGATCGAAATGAGAACAACGCCGGCGTGCGAGTGCTCGATTGCATGCCCGGCGGCCCGGCTGACGCGTCGGGGTTGAAGCCAGGCGATCTGATCACCACCGTCGGCACCACGACAATCCGTTCAATGAGCGATTTTGCCGCGGCATTGCGCGGGCTAGGGCCGGGCGCGATCTTGGTCGTGCAGGTTCAGCGCGTCGGTGTTCCGACCTCGTTGAGCGTACAGCTCGGCCGTCGTCCGACGACTTCCGCGAGTACGGCGCCATCGAGTGCGACGCCTGCAACCTCCACGGCGCTGAGTCCTCCGGCGAACGCGACCGTCAGCCCACCGCTTCCTGATCCGTCAATCTCCGGAAGCTCCGATGCGGCGCGCATCGACGCGCTCGAAAGGCGGATCGAGGAGTTAGAACGTCGCATTGCCGAGCTTGAGCAGCCCGCTCGCGGCCCGGCGCTATCGACGCCCTAAGGCCATCATCTGCCAGCGCCCGGTTAGCCGCGACGCGCCAGCGGAGCGCGATTGGCGGCGAGCGCATTGTTGACCGACGTGGCGCACAACCCGCGCTCCGCTGGCGCGTCGCGGCTAACCGGGCGCACCTTGCGGCTTAAAAGATGCCCAACTGGTCGCGGGCATCCTCGGTCATGCGATCAGGTGTCCACGGCGGCGTCATCACGAGCTTGATCTCGACGTTGCCGACGCCTTCCATGCGACCGACCGCGTCCTTCGAATTTCCCAATAGTTGCGGCCCTGCCGGACACGCGGGGCTGGTCATCGTCATTTCGACCGAGACATCGCTCTTGTCTTCGTTCTCGGCGACCGTGACCGTGTAGATCAGCCCAAGGTCGACGATGTTGACGAACAACTCGGGATCGACAACCGCCTTCAGGGCTTCGCGAACGGAATCTTCGGTGATGGGCATGGCTACAGTTCCTTCGTGAGTCGTCTCGACGATTGAGGTTCGGATTGTCACTCGAACCCTTCTCCCTCCGGGAGAAGGTGCCGCGAAGCGGCGGATGAGGGCGGGTTGAAATGGTGATCGCCTTCTACTTCAACCCGCCCTCACCCGGCGGCTGCGCCGCCACCCTCTCCCGGAAGGAGAGGGGTTTCAAACGTCATTCTACCACGCGCACCAACACGTCGTCGCCGTCGATGCGAACTTCGTGAACGTGTGTCGGCCGGGTGGCGGGCATCGTGAGGGCGTTGCCGGTGCGGATGTCGAACTTGGCCCCATGCCGCGGGCATGCAATCGTGTGATCTTCGAGCTTTCCTTCGCCAAGCGGACCGCCGTCGTGCGTGCACACGTCGTCGATTGCGAAGAACTCGCCGCCGACGTGCAACAGCACGATCAAACGGTCGTCCACTTCGACCAACTCTCGGCCGGGATCGGCGATATCGGAAACTTTGGCGACACGAACGAAGTCGGACATGGATGCGATCGATTGCGAGGGGTGGTGGCGTCAGTGCGGCAGATCGACGTTCGACACGCCGTCTGTCCCCGGATGCAGCAGGTTACCCGAAAAATGAATGCCGCGTGGGGCTCCGTCACCCGTCGGCAAGAGAACGGCATACTTGTATCGCGGCGGCTCGACGGTCACGTTGCCATCGACAATCAAGCCGTCCTTGCCAGTGTTATAGACGATGTTCCCCTGGACGATCACGTCTTCAAGCGGCGGCGAACCGACGATGCTCGTGTCGAAACGGATCGGATAACCATTCGCCTCGCGCCAAATCCAGCGCGCATGCCCGTAGCCGAAGTCGGAGATAACGTTGTTCGCGATGATCGATCCGCCGTCGTGATTTGGTCCACGTGCTGACTCACCAGACGAGGCAGCCGACGCGGCATGCGAAGCGGTGCCGGGCATCAAGCCGATCGCCCACAGGTCGTTCTTCGAGAACTGATTGCCGATGATCAGCACGTGCCGCGAGCCGTGCATCGCCTTCATGCCGATGAACGCATTGTTCACGATATTGTTGGCGACGATGACGTGATCGACATGCAAGTCGATGCCCTGCGCGGCGTTCTCGATCGTGTTGCCAAGAATTTGCGTGTAGTCCGAAACCTCCGGCGCCGTGACGACAATGGCCGAGCCTTGATGCCAGTTGTTCACGCGCTCGTCGTCCCAAACCTTTTGGCTCATCAGTGTGGCTTTGACGGCGTTCTTTTTGACGAACTTGCCCAGGTCGTATCGCTGCTGCACTTCGGGCGTCGGCAAAAGATGCTGCTCAACGATACGATTGCCTTCGATTAACGTTCCCCTGCTGTACTGCACGACGATGCCGCTGCCGTCGATGCAATGGAACGCGTAGCCGTACATGTCGCCACGCGTGCGATCGTCGATGGCGATTCGCGAGTAATTCACGACGTTGCAGCCACAGATGCGAGACATCGAACATTCCCGCAATGAAATCGCCCCAGAGTTCGAGCGATTGTCGACCACGCGCAGATCTTTCAGCGAAAGGTTGCGACACCCGATCGCCAGCACCGCCTCGCAGCGCGTTTCCTGCGCACCTTCGGGTCGCGTGAGCGTGAGATCGTTCAGTCGCACATCGGCAGCGTGCTCGATTTCGACAATTGGTTCGTCGACGTTCGTTTGAATGATCCGACCGTGACCGAACAGGCCGCAGCCTTCGGTCGTCAGCGCGATCTTTTTCGATATGGTGTGATCGCCTGCGGGAACATAGATCATGCGCCCCGGATTGCGAGCGACAGCCTCCTGGATCGAGGCGTAGTCGGAGACCGAAGGCCCGATGACGTCTGCGGCCCGTACAGGCGCAATGCCGCCCGCAAGAATGAGTGCGATCAGCGCAACCCGCGCCGACGTCATTCGAACTCTCGAATGCGTCGACCGATGGCGTCACCCAAAGCGTCGCGCACGCTCTCGATCGGAATGCGATCGAACACCTGTTGAAAGAAGCCGGCGACGATCATGCGAATGGCTTCCTTGCGGGTCAGCCCGCGGCAGCGTGCGTAGAACACTTGCGACTCGTCAACGCGACCGGCCGTCGAGCCATGAGTGCAACGCACGTCGTCGGCTTCGATCTCGAGGCCAGGAATCGAATCAGCCCGCGCGGCCTCGGACAACATCAAGTTGTCGTTCCGCTGGTAGCCGTTGGTTTTCTGCGCCGGGATCGACCTTGATCATGCCTCGCCACACGACATGCGATTGGTCCTGCAGCGCGCCCTTGTAGAGCAGGTCGCTCTTGCAGTTGGCCGCGCGATGATGTTGCAGCGTGTGATACGAGAGATGTTGCTTGCCTTCGGTGAACATCACGCCGTTAACCTGCGTAGATGCATAATCGCCAACGAGCGCGACGTGCTGATTCACTTTCGCCAGCCGACTACCGAGCGCGCCGATCGTCCATTGCAATCGGGCATCGCGATCGACGAGCGCCTTCTGATGCGCGAAGTGCCACACGCCGCGTCCCCAGTTCTGGAGGTTCACATAGCGGAGCTTCGCATTCGGACCGACGAGCAGTTCGATCGCGCCGCAGTGCAGGGCAGGGCGGTCATCGCCAGCGGTTTCGCTCAACAGCGTAGCCTGAGCGCCGTCTTCCAAGACGACGAGCGTGTGTGAGAGATCGACGTCGCCATCCACGAGCCCTGTGAGCATGTGCAGCGGCTTCTCGACGTTCACGCCGCGCGGCACGTACAGCAGCGTTCCGCCCGACCAGCACGCGGCATGCAGCGCCGCGAACTTGTCGACGCGCCAATCGACGGCGCGGAACAAATGCTTCTTGATTCGATCGCCGTGCTCGGCCACGAGTTCGTCGAGGCTGCCGAAGAGCACGCCTTGCCGACGGTACTCGTCCGCCAGATCGCCCGAAAACGAGCGGCTATTGAGCGTCGTCGCGTGTCCGCCCAAGTCGACGCCATGCGTGAGCAACGCCTCGGGCGGCTTCGCGCCCGCGTTCAACTCGCCAGGCAAGCCGAACTTGTCGAAGCGGAACAGGCGGATGTCCGTCCGCATCCACTCTTCTTCGCGCCGCGAAGGCAACGAAAGTTCATTGAACTTCGCCCACGCCTGCCGCCGCAGATCGGTGAGCCACGCAGGCTCGCGGCGCGAGGCGAGAAATGCTTCGAACGTTTCGTTCGTGAAACCTGTCCTAGAAACGGTGGTCGTCATGCTCTTCGTGTACGCCTTGTCTTTTCTTCAACAATCTTGGTCGATAACGCAGGTGCGTGTTTCTTCGAATGCGGCGGGCAGTTCATTCCAATTGTAAAAGCTTTCTTCCGCTTGCTTCAACGATGGAATCAGTATGGCCGCCCAGTTCTCTTCAATCGCTCCTCGGACGCCGCCGCTGTGCATCGCGAACCTATAGAAATGATTTGGCCGGTCACAGTTCACCGAACCGCACTCGCTCTTCGCCACGCCTTGAAAAATCCAAGTCTGGACGATCCCCCGAACCTCGGTGTCCGCGTGGAGTGGATAACAGCGATAGTAATACTCGCCCACACAAAACTTTCCTTGAGACGAAACGTCTACGATCTCTGAGGCCATGAACTAGGCCCAAAGCTCGTCGACGGCGAAAGTCCAACCAGGCACGGCGGGCTCAGCCTCGGCGGTTTCGCCACGTCGGTAGACGGTGGGTGCTTCGGGATTGTCGTTGCGATAGACGTGAATCGTGTCGTCGCTGTCGAGATCGACGTCCCACACGACCTCAGTGCCGGCAGCGAAGTAGTCGGCTCGTTTGCGTGCCATGCGTCGTTCCGCGCCGGGGCCGACGTCTTCTTGCCCACGAACTTCGACGGCGAACACGGGCGGCTGCGGTAAAAACTTCTTACCCGCGCGAGGCCCGGTGTAGTAGCAACAATCGGGACTGAAGGAACGACGATTCGGCAAATCGCAAAGGAATACGGTATTGTCGCCGTAAGCGACGCCGACCCTGTGCTGCTTCACGTAGCTGTGCAGGCTCACGAAGATATTCCCCGTCGCGATGCCGTGCAAATCGCCGCTGCCGTGCATGTGCAAAATCTCTCCGTCGACCAGCTCCGCTTTCCCTTCAACGCGGTAGAGATCCTCGACGGTTGCGTTCCACACGATGGTTGCCATGATTCGAACCTCGTCGTCTAACCGACGGTTCCTTCCATCTGAAGCTCGATGAGGCGGTTCATCTCGACGGCGTATTCCATCGGCAGCTCGCGAACGAGCGGCTCGATGAATCCGTTGACGATCATGGTGCTGGCTTCGGCCTCGCTGAGGCCGCGGCTCGTGAGATAGAAGAGTTGTTCTTCACCGATGCGCGAAACGCTGGCCTCGTGGCCGATGCTCACGTCTTGGTTCTCGATTTCGATGTACGGATACGTATCGCTGCGGCTTTGAGGATCGAGAATGAGCGCGTCGCAAACGACGTTGCTCTTGCTCTTGGCTGCGTTCGGTTCGACCTTCACAAGACCGCGGTAGCTGGCGCGGCCGCCGTTTTTGGAGATCGACTTCGAGATGATGCGGCTGCTCGTGTGCGGAGCGCAGTGCACCATCTTCGCGCCGGCATCTTGATGCTGGCCGTGCGAAGCGAAGGCGATCGACAACACTTCGCCGCGAGCGCCGGGTTCCATCATGTAGACGGCCGGGTATTTCATCGTCAGCCGGCTGCCGAGGTTGCCGTCGATCCATTCCATCGTCGCGTCTTCGTAGGCCATGGCCCGCTTGGTGACGAGGTTGTAGATGTTGTTCGCCCAGTTTTGGATCGTCGTGTAACGGCAGCGAGCGTGCTTCTTGACGATGATTTCGACGACGGCCGAGTGCAGGCTTTCGGTGCTGTACATCGGGGCGGTGCAGCCTTCGACGTAGTGAATCTGCGGCACCTTCGTCGACGATGATCAGCGTCCGTTCGAACTGCCCCATGTTCTCGGCGTTGATGCGGAAGTAGGCCTGCAGCGGGAAGTCGATCTTCACGCCCTTGGGGACATAGATGAACGAACCGCCGCTCCAAACGGCCGAGTTGAGGGCCGCGAACTTGTTGTCTTCCGGCGGGATGACGGTGCTGAAATACTCGATGCACGAGGTCCGGATACTCGCGGATTGCCGAGTCGGTGTCGGTGAAGATTACACCTTTGGCCGAGAGGTCTTCACGCAACGAACCGTAGACGACTTCGCTTTCGTACTGCGCCTTCACGCCGGCCAAGAACTTCTTCTCGGCCTCGGGAATGCCGAGACGATCGAATGTCTTCTTGATGTCGGCCGGAACGTCTTCCCAGTTGCGGCCCTGGCGGTCGGACGGCTTGATGTAATAGAAGATGTCCTGAAAGTTCAGGTCGATCGCGCCACCCCAGTGCGGCATCGGCTTCGAGTTGAAAATCTCGAGGCTTCGCAGGCGGAACTTGCGCATCCACTCGGGCTCGTTCTTCATGTCCGAGATCATGTTGACGATCTCGGGATCGAGTCCCTTGCGGCTTTTGAACGTGTACTTTTCCTCGTTGCGGAAATCGTACTTGTTGATTTCGCCGAGGCCGACGTCGAAGTCGGATTTAATGTCGGTGGCCATGATTTTACTGCTTTCGGTCGTTTTCGATTGAATCGTACGGAATCGGCGAAAATACGTTCGCTCGATTTTTGATGTAATCGATCAGCGCTTGGGGATCCGGCTTCACTTCATTTTCGGTTTTGCAATCATTCGCAGGCGATGACGGACTGAAGACGCCATCAATGGCGGCATTCATTCCCACTTCAATCACAGCACCGACGAGTTCGATCGCGATGCCGGGAATGTCGTCAATCATGAAATCGCGTCGTGTTAAATTAAATGACTTCCGCGGTTTGCTTGTTCTCTTTCATCGCTTCTTCATCGGCGGCGGCTTCGGGGTGCGTGGCGCGGATACGGTCATATCCGCTGGTGTACAACTCTTCCGCAAGTTCCGGTCCGCCGGTCTCGACGATTCGCCCGCCCAGCATCACGTGCGTGAAGTTGGGGCGGTTGTGTTCGAGCAGTTTGTCGTGATGCGTGATGATTAGAATTCCCATGTCGGCGCCGCCGATCTCGGCAATGCTTTGGCTCGCCAACCGCACCGCATCAACGTCGAGGCCGCTGTCGGTTTCGTCGAGGATTGCGAATTTCGGCCGCAGCATGGCCATTTGCAGAATCTCGGCCCGCTTCATTTCGCCGCCGCTGAAGCCGTCGTTCACGTAACGTCGCGCGAACTCGGGGTCCATGCGAAGCTGCTCCATCTTGGCCTTCAATTCCTTGCGGAACTCGCGCATCGGAATCAGCTCTTCGCCTTCCTTGCGGTCGGGGCGGCGAACGTTCGTCGTCGCGTGACGTAGGAAGTCGGCCATCTTCACGCCGGGAATCGACATCGGGCGTTGGAACGCAAGGAACAGCCCAGCTCGCGCTCGTTCGTTGGGGTCCATCTCAAGTACGTCTTGATCGTTGAGCGTGATGCTCCCCTCGGTCACTTCGTAACCGGGGTGCCCCATGATGGCGAAGCCGAGCGTGCTTTTGCCCGAGCCGTTGGGGCCCATCAGGGCGTGCACTTCGCCGCGATTGATCGTCAGATCGACGCCGCGGAGGATCGGTTTGCCTTCAACGGAAACGTGCAGGTTCTTGATCGTGAGTGTTTCAGTCATATTTTCCTTCGTTTAGCCGCGACGCGCAGCGAGCGCGCTCGCTGCGCGTCGCGGCTAAACAGACTCATTACCCTGTAATCTTTTGGTGATCGAACAACGGTTGTTTCTCTTCGACGGCCACATAGCCGGAGTGATGCGGTATCGGCAACTCGTCGCCAAGCTCGAGGCCGGTGATTTCGGTGCCTTGGTTGGCCTTCGGCTTCGAGATGCGATGGCCTTTGATCTTGTCTTGGATGCGCATCAGCCCTTCGAGCAATGCTTCGGGGCGAGGCGGGCAACCGGGCACATACACGTCGACGGGCACGACAAGGTCGACGCCCTTCACGACGTGATAACCCCACTTGAAGTACGGCCCGCCGCCGACGGTGCAGGCGCCCATCGCGATGACGAACTTCGGGTCGGGCATCATGTTGTAAAGACGTCGCACACGGCTGGCCATTTTGTAGGTGACCGTGCCGGCGACGATCATCAAATCGGCCTGACGAGGCGTGGCGCGGAAAGCGCCGGCCCCGAAACGGTCGAGGTCGAAGCGACTCGCGCCGGCGGCCATCATCTCGATGGCGCAACACGCCAGCCCGAACGTCATCGGCCAAATGCTCGACTGCCGAGCCCAGTTGATCGCTTGTTCGAGCGTCGTCGTGACGACGTTCTCCTCAAAGCGCCCTTCGATCCAAGGTTTGGTCATGGTGTTGGCATCCGTTACGAAACGGGGGTCCCTTCCAACGAAGTGGCCACTATATCCACACGCCCAGTTGTTTCAAACTCACAGCAATCGTGTCCGTCCAATCGGCACTGCGACAGCCGCAAGGGGCTGTCGACCAGCGAGGCGAACATCATCTTTTCCATTGCGCACACGCTGCGGTCTTTCTCCGCCAACTCGGTGTACGGACAATCGAGCACCTTCAGCTGCGGCCCGGTCGTCGTCGCAACCACGTCGATCGCGACGCCGCGGTCGGCGAACACCTCGGCGAGTTGTTCCATCCGCTTCTCGACGGTCGGCCCACTCACGCGCCCGGCGTAGCGATCGGTCATCGCATCAGCCAAACGCTGCAACAGCCCGCGTCGCACTTCGACGTTCTTGACGGATCGGACCTCATCCCAGAGCACCATCGCGAGATCGGCGAAGTTGCCGACTTGCTGCCGGCGGGCCTTCTCGGTCAACGCGTAGCGGTGGCTCGGGCGACCCCGGCCACGGCGAGAGATCTCGCGGTCCACGAGCCCTTGCCGCATCAGCCGCGACAAACGCTGACGAACCGCAGTCGGAGTGACACCGCCAGCGGTGGCCATTTCGGCCACGCCCAACGCTCCCCGATTACGGAGCAGCTCAACAATTTGAGCGTCCGATGTCTCGCACCGCGTACTCATGATGTCCCAATCCCCCACGCCCATTCTACGAAAGCGTAGGTTTTTCGCAAAGGGTTATGCGAAAATAGACAGCCGCGCTAAGCAATTCGCCTAGGACAGTTTACGAATGAGGAAGTCACCCAACGCGGGCGAGGCTTGCATTGCTGCCAGAACCGCACGAGCGGCGGCGGGAATGACGATCTCGGATCGACGCCGCTGACATGCGGTGAGAATCAACTGAGCGAGCCGCTCGGGTGGGATGGCCGAGGTTTTGACGCCGCCGCCGGGCTTTGCTGCCGAGGGGGGCAGACCGGCGAGTTCTTCGGGCGTCCGTTCTCGTGGCGTCGCTCGGGCGATCGGCCCTGGGCACACCAGTAATATGTGCAGCCCTTGCTCGCTGAGCTCGAGTCGCAACTGCTGCGTATACGCGACGAGCGCTGCCTTGCTGGGTCCGTATGCGCCCATATATCGGGCAGGCGCTTTGCCGGCCAACGACGCAATATTCACGAGATGCCCCCGCGCCGCGATCAAATGTGCGGCTGTGGCTCGTGTCATTCTTACTGCGGCGATCACGTTCAGCTCGAACTGCTCGCGGAAGTCATCGGGAGTCGTCTCCAACACGGCGCGACGCATCGACTTGCCCGCATTGTTGAACACCGCGTCGATGCGGCCGAATTCATCGACCGTCGTTTTCACGAGCGCATCGACCGACTCCTGATTCGTCACGTCGGTTGAAACGGTCAGCACGTCGGCAAGATTGGCCGAAAGCGAACTTGCGGCGGCTTCGAGCGTCTCCCCGTTTCGCGACGCCATCACCACGCGAGCGCCGGCGGCCGCCAACGCCTGACAAAGCGACAATCCGAGGCCTGCCGAGGCGCCGGTGACGATCGCGATCTTTCCGTTCCAGTAGTTCTGCTGCATCGGTGCCCACTCGTGTCAGTAAGCTGCTTCGCGGAGGCGACTTGCCGATTCTCGCAGCGCGACGAACGTCCGTTCAACAATTGAATTCGCGATTTCGTCGAACTATAGTCGGGCTCTCATGCGGCGGAGTGTCCGAAGCGGTGCGAGTGCAGCAATGATCTACCGTTGGCGCATACCTCTCGCTTCGTCGCTGGCTTGCGCCGCCTTGCTCTTTGGCGGCGTTCTATCTGCTGCCGGGCGACAGTACGACCTGGTCGTTGTTGGTGGCACGCCCGGCGGTATCGCCTGTGCCATCCGCGCCGCCCGTGAAGGTTTGAGCGTCCTGCTCGTCAACCGTCACGATCACCTCGGCGGCATGCTCTCGAGCGGCCTCGGCGTCTGGGACACCCGCTGGGAAGGCAAACGTTCGCCGATTTACGACGAGCTACGCGAGGCAATTCTCGCGCATTACCGAAGCACTTATGGCGCGGATTCACCACAGTACCGCGACGCACGGCCTGGGGCGACCGGTCACACGAACGGGCGATACGAGCCGCACGTGGCCGAGCAGTTGATCGACGCGATGGTCGCCCGAGAGACGAAGATTTCCATCGTGCGAGGCTACGTTCCGGCACAAGTGCGACGCGATCAAGTGAAGATCACCTCCGTCGAGTTTCGCGAGTTGCGAGGACCGCAGACCTTCGAGGCGACGGCAAAGGTGTTCGTCGATTGCACGTACGAAGGCGACTTGCTGGCGCTCAGCAAGACGCAATACCGCGTCGGCCGCGAGGCGCGCGATGAATACAATGAGCCACACGCGGGCGTCCTCTTTATGCGCGCGACGCTCGAACCGCCGAGCGCCGCCGCGTCGCAACTCGCCGCACTGCATGCGAAGCTTAAGCTGCGGCCTTTCGCTGGCTATCAGGAAATCTTGCCGGCCAGCACGGGCGCGGCGAGCGACGTCGTGCAAGCGTGCAACTATCGCACGATGCTCACCAGCGACCCGAAGAATGCGGTCGCGATTCCGCCGTCCGAGAAACAAGACCCGTACTTTCTCAAGTCGCTGGAGGTTTATTCCGGCGTCGAATCGGTGCCGAACGAGAAGTTCAGTTGGAATCGGCCACAGCTTCTTGGCTGGCAGACGGCCTACATCGAGGCGGACTGGGCGAAGCGACAGCAGATTATGGACGAGCATTGGGCGACGACGCTCGCGCTGCTGTACTTCCTGCAGCACGACGGTTCGATCCCGCGAAAGGTGCGTGACGGCTGGCTGCAATACGGCCTGGCGAAAGACGAGTTCACCGACAACGGTCATCGGCCGTATGAGATGTACATCCGCGAGACTCGGCGGCTCGTCGGCCGTTATGTCTTCACGGAACACGACGCGGTTTTGTCGCAGGGCTCCTCGCACGCGCCGGTGCATGCCGACAGCATCGCGATGACGGAGTGGTATCTCGACACGCACGGGTGCACGATCGATCGTGTGCCCAACAGCCTGGACGAAGGCAAAATGATGCTGCACCAGGAAACTTTCCCGGGGCAGATTCCCTATCGCTGTCTACTGCCGAAGGATGTCGACAACCTGCTTGTGCCGGTATGTTTGTCGGCCACTCATGTCGCGTGGGGCACCGTGCGGCTCGAGCCGGTGTGGATGCAGATCGGGGAGTCGGCGGGCTTCGCTGCCGCGATGGCCGTCAAAGATGGCGTCGAGCCCGCCAAGATCGACACCGATCGTTTAGTGCGACGTCTGGCCGAGCAACGATCGATGATCTCGTTCTTCAATGATGTCGATGTTTCGAGCGACGAGTCGTGGGTCGCGGCCGCCGAATACTTCGGCACGAAAGGCTTCTTCGCCGATTACGACGTGAGGCCCAACGAACCGCTTAAGGCGACGACCGCCAAGGTTTGGGCCGACGGGTTCGACAAACTCGTTGCCGGCCGCCTCGACGCCGAAACTTTGATGCGAGCCCTCTCCGAAGCGGAGCGCAGCGACTCGTCATCCGTTTCTGAATCACGAGCCGCCGCGCTCGTTCGCATGTTTGACCAGCTACCGCGAAAAGCCAACTGAGACGCCACTCCCATGATGCTCCGATACTTTGCGATCGCCGTCTGCACCGTGATCGTTTTCACCAGTCGATTTGCCGAGGCGGACGAAAAGACATCCGACAAGCCGCCGAAGCAACAAGTGCTGTTCGCATTCGACGACCACGCTCTGCCGCTGCAACACGGGCTGCGGCTCAAGCTCGTTAGCAACCGCTCGTCGGGCGAAGAGGGAATCACCAAGGTCGCCGTGCCGGTTGGTCCGCCGGGCTCGTGCGATGGGCGAGGCGTCATCTATTACGGCACCGTGATCGAGGTGAACGACGAGCTATGGATGTGGTATCTCGGCATGGGCGACCAGGACGAAGCGCGACACTACCGGATTTGTTTCGCGAAGAGCAATGACGGCAAGACTTGGGAGAAGCCCGACCTTGGCTTGGTCGAATACGGCGGCAATCGTCAGAACAACCTCGTCGATTTGGACCAAGGGCGATTCTCGGTACAGGGATGTGTCGTTTACTACGATCCCGACGAGCGTGACGCCGAGCGTCGCTTCAAGATGCTGTTCACCGGCACGAAGTATCCTGGGCTGTTGTTCGGTGTCGCGTATAGTGCCGACGGCGTTTCGTGGAAGGAGTCGCCCGACAATCCGCGTGGATCGATCAAGTTCGAGCCACAAGGCGGCATCCACTGGAACGGCGCGTATTACGTCAACGGCCAAGGCGGCTTGCACTGGGCGCCCGACGGCTGGATACGCACGCTCGTCACGCACATCTCGTACGACTTCGAGCATTGGACGCAATCGACCGCGATGGGCTTCCGCCGCGATCCGTTACCGCCGCGTCCGGTCGGTCACACCGGCGGTGTCGATGGAGAGCAGGTGCATCTGGGCGCGGGCTTGTGGAACCGCGGCAATGTCGTCGTCGGGTTTTACGGCCAATGGCACGGCGATCCGACGAACGATCGTCGTTGGACACCCATGGACTTGGGACTCGTCGTCAGTCACGACGCGCTGCACTTCCGCGAGCCGATTCCCGATTTTCGCATCGTGCAGGCTGCGGAGAACACGTCGTCGTGGCTTCCCGGCGGCAAGGCGACGCCGCTCGAACGCGCGCCGGCACTCATGCAAGGGCAAGGGTTCGCCAACGTCGGCAACGACACGCTGTTCTGGTATTCGGTGTGGGTCGTCCCGAGTGCCGGCCTCCGCGTCGCTCGGTGGGACCGCGACCGACTCGGCTACCTACAACCTTTCAGCGGCCCGAAGAACAAGGCGCACGTTATCTCAGCGCCGGTCGAAACTCACGGCAAGCCGGTGGCGATCAAGCTCAACGTCAACGGCGTCGGCCAATGGAGCGGTGTCAAGGTCTCACTCCTCGACGAGCAGCTTCGCGAGTTGCCTGGTTTCTCGGCCAAGGATTGCACCGGCCCCGAACAGTCGGGCTTGTCGCAACGTGCCGTGTGGGGCGATCGTCGCAACGTCACTGCCGACGGGCCGATTCGCGTACGGGTCGATTTCACCGGCGTGCGGCCCGAAGATCTGCAACTGTATGCGGTGTACGTCGAGCACGAAGAGAAGTGAACGCGAAGCGACTTCGTGTGACGGTTGATATTGAGATTGTCGAATCCAGCATAGCGGCATGTCTCATACCCTCATCCCCTTGCGGGAGAGGGTGGTTCGCCGCAGGCGAACCGGGTGAGGGGTTGAGGCGGTACACACTTCATTACCCCTCACCCCGGCCCTCTCGCGCAAGGGGATGAGGGAGCAAACTGCGTCGTCGTCCTTCGACGATTAACCTAAAGATCAGTTAGTGACGCACGAATTTGATCGTGCGCCATTCCACTTCGAGCGGTGTGCCAAGCACGGCGCGCTGATAATCGAGTGGATAGCCCAGCTCGGGATCGAAGCGCGCTCGCTGCACGACACGTGAACCGGGCGGCGCCCCGAAAGTCTTTGCGGCATCGCCTGCGCCGTCGAGCTCGTCGTGAATCATGCTCAGTTGATTCTCGACGGTCCACGCGTCCCACGTGCGCCGCTGGCTGGGGGTGCGGCCATCGCGCGTCATGGCGGTCGGCTCGCCGCCACGCACCTCGAGATGCACCACGCCGGGCTGTCGCCCCTGAATTTCGATGTCCAAATCGTAATCAAGAATGCCGGCGTCGCGCCATTTGCGATGCGCTTCGTCAAACATCGCGCGTGTCAGCGGCGGCAGCGACGGGCCTGACCATCGCATCACAAATATTGCGACAAGCACGAGCGCCACACCGCCGCCAAGCATCACCGCCAACGCGCGCATCTGCAAGCGACGCAATCGACGTGATGATTCAATCATTAGAACTGCTAATGCGGACTGCGACTTCGACGAATCTTAGCGCGTGACAATGCTCGGAATGCGCGATGCAATCTCTGTCGAATCCAGATTCGACTTGGTACATTGTCGTCGCATCTCAGCACAAACTCAACTTAGCCCTAAAAGCGAGTAAACCGCGCGTGACGAACATCCCTGTCACTTCGTCCGCAAAGCACGCCTACAACAAGATTGTCGCAACCGTCGGCCCTGCCTGTCGCGAAGAAGCACAGCTGGCCGCACTCGTCGAAGCCGGAGTGAACGTCTTCCGGCTCAACATGGCGCACGGCGCAACCGATCAACACGAAGTCGTGTTCAATCGCATCCGTCGCATCGGCGAGGCCTTGAACAAGCCGATCGCCGTGTTGGTCGACTTGGCAGGTCCGAAGATTCGTCTGGGCGAAATGCCCGGCGGACAGGCCGACTGCGCGCCTGGCGCTACGTATCGCTTCGTTCGAGGCGATGCAACCACGAAGCCCGGCGAGCTGGCAACTTCCTATCCCGTGTTGATCGACGAACTGTCGGTCGGCGATCGCATCATGCTCGTCGATGGCACCGTGCGCATGGACGTCGTCGAACGTTCGTCCGAAGCGCTCACGTGTCGCGTCGTGCAATCAGGCATGATTCGTAGCCGCCAAGGCGTGAACCTGCCCGGCGCGAAGATTAGCCTTCCGGCCATGAGCGACCTCGACCGCGAACACGCCGCCTGGGCGGCCAAGGTCGGCGCGGATTTCGTCAGCCTCAGCTTCGTGCGTTCGCCGAAAGAAGTGACCGAGCTCAAATGGTTGCTCGGCTATCACAAGAGCACGGCCAAGGTCATCGCCAAGATCGAGAAGCAAGAAGCGGTCGACCAACTCGAAGAAATCGTGCAAGCCGCCGATGGCATCATGGTCGCGCGAGGCGACCTGGGCGTCGAAATCGACGTGGCGAGCATGCCCGTCGTGCAGAAGCGCATCGTCGCGACGTGCAATCGTTACGATCGACCCGTCATCATTGCCACGCAGATGCTCGACAGCATGCAACACTCGCGGCAACCGACGCGTGCCGAGGTGACGGACGTCGCCAACGCCATTCTCGATGGCTGCGACGCGACGATGCTCTCGGGCGAGACGGCCGTGGGCGAATATCCCGTGGCTGCGGTGGAGATGATGAATCGCATTGCGCTAGCGACCGAAGAGTTGCTCGCCGACCGGCCTCCGCAACCACCACCGATCGAGTTGCCCGGCGACCTGAAGCGCATCACGCAATCGGTGGTGCTCGGCGCCGTGCAGATCGCGAAGGATTTGGACGCCGACCTGATGACGGTCGTCAGCCGCAGCGGTGTGACGACCTTGTCGATGTCGAAGCGCCGGCACCTGGTGCCGATCATCGGCATCAGCGACAGGCCCGACGTGCTACGGCAGATGAACCTGTTTTGGGGCGTCATTCCGCTCATCGGGGCGCCGACGACCGACAGTCACGACCTGCTAAAGTTCGTCGAAGCCTGGGGCGAGAAGACTGGAACTCTCAAGCTCGGCAGCCACGTCGTGCTCGTCGCCGGAATCGGCCTCGCCAGCCGCGGACACAACATGGTCCGCGTGCACGAAGTCGGCGCGGAACACTAAAGGGTCAGTTGTCCGTGGTCAGTGGTCAGTTGAAAAGCCGGTGCTTTCGCATGCGGCGCGCCTCTTCTATGATGGGCGGTTCGTTCTGGCAACTGACACCTGACCACTGACATTCTCGCCATGCCTAGTTGCGTTCTCGCTTATTCGGGCGGTCTCGATACCTCGGTCATCCTCGGCTGGTTGCAAGACCAAGGCTACGAGGTGCATGCCGTCTACGTCGACCTTGGGCAGCCGTGCGAAGATCGCGAGGCGACGCTCGCCAAGGCCCGGCAGTGCGGAGCGAAAAGCTCGCGCATCGTCGACGTGCAAGAAGAACTCTGCCGCGATTTCGCCTTCCCCGTGTTGCAATGGCAGGCGAAGTACGAAGGCATGTACCTGTTGGGCACGAGCATCGCGAGGCCGCTGATCTCGAAGGCATGTCTGCAAATCGCCCGCGAAGTCGGGGCCGACGCCTACGCCCACGGCGCGACCGGCAAAGGGAACGATCAATGCCGCTTCCAGCTCGCGGCCGAGGCGCTTGAACCTTCGGTGAAGGTGATCGCGCCGTGGCGAATCGAAGCGTTTCGCAAACAGTTCCCAGGTCGCACGGAACTGATCGCCTATTGCGAGGCGAAGAAAATTCCCGTCAAGGCGAGTGCCGCCAAACCTTACAGCTCGGACGAGAACTGCCTGCACATCAGCTACGAAGCCGGCAAGCTCGAAGACCTGACCGTCAACGGCGTCGAGTTGGTTGACTTCGGCATGACGGTTTCACCGCGCGAAGCTCCCGACAAGGCCGAGATCGTTACGATCGATTTCGTGTCGGGCGTGCCGACGGCGGTGAACGGCAAGAAGCTCTCTGCGCTCGCCATCGTGCAAGAACTGAACCGCATCGGCGGACGCAACGGTGTCGGCCGCATCGACGTGGTCGAGAATCGTTTCGTCGGCATGAAGAGCCGCGGCGTGTACGAAGCGCCGGGCATGACGCTGCTGTACGACGCGCATCGCTACGTCGAACAACTCACCCTCGACCGCGACCTGACGCACTTGCGCGATCGCCTCGCGCCGGAAGTTGCCGAGATGGTGTACTACGGTTTCTGGTATCACGCGAAGTTCGACGCACTGCTGGCATTCATTCGCGAAGCTCAAAAGCCGGTGACGGGGCAGGTGAAGCTTAGCCTATACAAAGGCAACATCAGCGTCGCCAGCCGTAGCAGCCCGCACAGCTTGTACGACGAGGCCATCGCCAGCATGGAAGGGGGCGGCTCGTACAATCAGACCGACGCCGAGGGCTTTCTTCGCATCCAAGGCCTGCCGATCCGCGTGCAAGGACAAGTCAACAAGCGAAAGTATTAACGATGCTGCACCTGCTCATTCTGTTGACCGTGAAGAACGAAGCGGACATCGCCAAGGTCGAAGAGTTGCTGCGCGAGCAGGGGCGGCTGTCGCGACAAGAACCCGGCTGCGAGCGGTTCGACGTCTATCACTCCGAGGCTGACGCGAAGGTGTTCATCCTTTGCGAGCATTGGCTCTCGCAAGAGTTTCTCGACGACCACCGCAAGGCAACCGCCTACACGACGATCTATCAGCCGAAGGTGCTGCCTCTCGTCGATCGCGTCCCGCACAAGTCGGCAATGGTCTGCTAGCACTGCATTGCTGCGCCCTTGCGGCCCAAGCCCAGGGCCTGCCGGCCCTGGGTAATTGTGCGTATTTCCTGCTCACCCAGGGCCGGCAGGCCCTGGGCTTGACGCACCCCGTCCATGCTCGTAACGTTCGCCGCTTCACCCACCAAGCGCGGCTGCGACCCAAGCGAGGCTACGACTTATGGCAACATCAGGCAAGGACGCCGGAGCATCGAATCAATCCGCTGGAGTTCCGGTACCGCTGATCGACATGCAGCGTCAGTACCGCGAGTTGGAAGGCGAAATCCTCGCCGCCCTCACCAGCGTTTGCCGCTCGGGGCGCTTCGTGCTCGGCCCCGAATGCCAAGAGCTCGAACAAGCCCTCGCCACCTACTGCCGCGCACCGCACTCGATCGCCTGCGCCTCGGGCAGCGACGCGCTGTTGCTCGCGCTCATGGCCATCAACGTCGGTCCCGGCGACGAGGTGATCGTTCCCAGCTATACGTTCTTCGCCACGGCCAGCGCCGTCACGCGCCTCGGCGCGACGCCCGTCTTCGCCGACATCGATCCGTCGACGTACAACATCGACCCCGACTCGATTGCCACGCGCATCACGCCGTCGACGCGGGCCATCATCCCCGTGCATCTGTATGGTCAGGCGGCTGAGATGAATCGCATCAACAAGATCGCCAAGGCCACGGGCATCACCGTCATTGAAGACGCTTGCCAGGCCATCGGCGCCGAGTACCAAGGCCAGCGCGCCGGCACGCTCGGCGACATCGCGTGCTTCAGCTTCTATCCGACCAAGAACCTCGGCGGGTTCGGCGACGGCGGACTGTGCACGACGCGCCGCGACGATTTGGCCGAACGTTTGAAGCTGCTGCGCGTTCATGGCATGCAACCGCGCTATCATCATCAACTCATCGGCATTAACAGCCGGCTCGACACGCTGCAGGCTGCGGTGTTGAAAGTGAAGTTGCCGCACCTCGATCGCTGGACCGACATGCGCGCCGCTCACGCCAAGCGTTATACGCAGCTCTTCGCCGCTTACGGCCTCGACCAACACATCAGCTTGCCGATCGCGCTGCCCGATCGTCGTCACGTGTGGAATCAGTACATCGTCCGCATTCCTGGCGGCAAGCGCGATGCGCTGCGTCAGTATCTCACCGAGCGCAAGATCGGCACCGAGATCTACTACCCGATTCCGCTGCATCAGCAGAAGTGCTTCGCGTATCTCAACTACGCCGTCGGAAGCCTGCCGCACACCGAGGCCGCCGCAGTCGAGACGATCGCGCTGCCGATCTTCCCCGAGTTGCAAGCTGCCGAACAGGACATCGTCGTCGCCGAGATGGCTGCCTTCTTCGGCATCACGAAGCGAAGCCTGCAAGAGTCGCCGCTCCGCCGCCCGAACTACCTGCGACAGTCGCCCGCGGCCGCTGCTCATCGAGCCACATGACGCTTACGCGTCATAATCGCCCGCGCTCGTGACATCGACCAGAGCATGGGGTAACCTGACGAGCTCCGGACATCTTCTCTAATGTCCGTCGTTCAGCATGTCCCCGTAGCCCAATTGGATAGAGCGCTGCCCTCCGAAGGCAGAGGTTACAGGTTCGAGCCCTGTCGGGGATATTTCGCGTTTCCAACCCTTCTCCCTTCGGGAGAAGGTGCCGCGAAGCGGCGATGAGGGCGGGTTGAATTGGTAAGCGCTTTCTACTGCAACCCGCCCTCACCCGGCGGCTGCGCCGCCACCCTCTCCCAAAGGGAGAGGGTTTTAACCACGAAGGATCACCAGGTACGCGGCCATCGCGATGCCGATGATCGACAAGATCACGGAGACGATCACGCTGAGCGACCAGCGCGGCGGCGCGTAGGGTAAGCGAGCGTCGATACGGCGAAGGAATCGCACGTGCTCCCACGCAGCGATCAGATTCACGGCGACGCCCAAGAGCACCAGCACGGTGCCAATCCACAGCGACGCGGTCGTGTGACGCGCATGGTCCACCGTGCCGACGGCGGCGAGCTCGCGCAGAAAGAGGCCGAATCGCGCGACGACGAAGCCGAACCCCATCATGGCCAGCCCGGTCCTGACCCAAGCGAGCAGCGTGCGCTCGCCGGCCAAGCGGACGCGCGGGTCTTCGGGATCGTCATTTTGCATTCGGATTTGCCTTTCAGCAACTTTGTAGGGAACGCCCTCCGTGGCGTTCCGTGAACCTGCTGTTGATCGTCCATGGCGATCCACGGAACGCCACGGAGGGCGTTCCCTACAGGACGTCACAGACCGAGGTTGCGTGTGTCGGTACTCAATTGGCTGCGCGGCCCCTAGGATACCGCTGGAGGCGACGATGTTCGAGACGTTTGATCACACGGCCGATTTGGGCATCCGCGTGCGAGCGGCCGATCTCGATGCGCTATTCGTCGAGGCTGCGCGGGGATTGCTTACGGTGATCGCGGGCGATCTGGCGAATGTGCGACCTTCGACTTCGTTTGCCATCGAGCTCGCGACAGAACGACTCGACGACCTGTTCTTCGATTGGCTGAACGAGCTGTTGTATCGCTTCGAGGCCGAGAAGATTGTGTCGTGCGAGTTCGAAGTGCATGTCGAGGACTGCAAGCTGACGGCGAAGATTCGCGGCGAACCTTGGACCGAGTTCGAGCGTCCGCTGGAACACGAAGTGAAGGCGATCACTTATCACGGCCTGAAGGTCGAGCAGACCGATAATGGATGGTTGGCAGAAGTGATCGTCGATATTTAGTGCAACCGGTTAGCCGCGACGCGCCAGCGGAGCGCGTGTCGAGGTGGAGTACACAACCGCGCTCCCCTTGCGGGTCGCGGCTAACCGAAGAACGACGACACACAACCACGGTGCGATCATGCCCAACGGGCCATTCCAGGGACCGCTCGAGCAAGTCAACGCGAATTGCTGGCGCATTCCCAAGCATTACCGCGCGGGCATGCGCGTCGATGGTCTCGTGTATGCCAGCGAAGAACTGATGGAGATGATCCGCTACGACGCGGCACTCGATCAGGTGGCGAACGTCGCGCATTTGCCGGGCATTCAGATGGCGAGCCTCGCCATGCCGGACATTCATTGGGGCTACGGGTTTTGCATCGGCGGCGTGTGTGCGACCGATCCCGACGAGGGGGGCGTGATTTCACCGGGCGGCGTCGGCTACGACATCAACTGCGGTGTGCGGCTCGTGCGGTCGAACCTCGACGTTGCCGAGGTGCAGCCGCATCTGCGACGACTGATCGAAGCATTGTTCGCCGAGGTGCCGACGGGTGTCGGACGCTCGGGCAAGTATCACTTCGATCGCAAGCAACTGCATCGGCTGATGGGGGAAGGTCCGCGCGCACTGATCGAGCGCGGGCTTGCGACGCCGGGCGATCTCGACCACACCGAGGCGCGTGGCCGCATCGACGAGGCGGACCCGGACCTGGTGAGCGACCGCGCCATCGAGCGGGGCGCGGATCAGTGCGGCACGCTCGGCTCGGGCAATCACTTCATGGAAGTGCAGGTCGTCGACGAAGTGTTCGACGACCGTGCTGCCGCGACGATGGGGCTGCGCAAGGGTATGGTTTGCGTGATGATCCACTCGGGATCGCGAGGGTTGGGTTACCAAGTGTGCGACGACGCGCTCAAGGATCTGCGCGGAGTGCCCGAGAAGTACGGCATCGCGCTGCCCGATCGGCAGTTGGCCTGTGCGCCGGTGTGCAGCCCGGCGGGACAGAAGTATCTGGGAGCGATGGGCGCGGCGGCGAACTACGCGTGGTGCAATCGGCAGTTGCTGATGTGGCAGGCGCGCGAAGTGTTTGAGACCGTATTCGCACGGCCGTGGCAGTCGCTGCAAATGAATCTGGTGTACGACGTCGCTCACAACATCGCGAAGTTCGAGCGTCACATGATCGCCGGACGCGAGAAGCGCGTGTGGGTGCATCGCAAGGGGGCCACGCGCGCGTTCGCGCCTGGGCATGCCGAAGTGCCCGACGCTTACCGCGAGATTGGTCAGCCCGTAATCATTCCCGGCGATATGGGCCGCGCGAGCTGGGTGCTCGTTGGCGCGGCCGGCAGCATGGAGCAAACGTTCGGCACCGCATGTCACGGGGCAGGGCGGGTGATGAGTCGCAGCAAGGCGATTGCGCACGCGAAGGGGCGACGTATTGATCACGAACTTGCGGAGCGCGGCGTAATCGCGCGTGCGCGTAGTTGGAAAGGCTTGGCCGAAGAACAGCCCGATGCTTACAAGAACGTCGACCTCGTGGTCGAGGTGGTTCATCAAGCGGGGCTGGCGAAGAAGGTCGCGCGGATGCGGCCGATTGGCGTGATTAAGGGTTAGGAGTGCAGCTTGAGCACGACCGGGCGAGATAGTACATCGCGGGCTTGCTGTAGGTTGGCAAGCCGCCGATACTCGCTGAGTACGGTTGGTGTGGGCCAGGACGAACGCCGGGCACGTATCCGTAGTAATATCCCGGGTACGGAACACCGCAGAACTTTCGCACCGTGAACCGAGCCGCAGGACAACGAGGCCCGCGGTAGTACGGTCCGTAGTCCGCGCACGGGTTGTAATAGTACCCGTAGTGGCAGAACCCGCCGGGCTGCTTCATGCCAGCCTTCGGCCATTCGGCATTCGACGACGCGGGCGCGACGAGCGGCAGTACGCAGGCAACCAGCACGATTCGTACGAGAGCGCGGAGCATATTGCGTTCATCGTCAGGCGCGGCGCGAAATCTTGCGGACTTTAACCGCTGCGTCATGCGATGCGACGCTAGCGCCAGCACTGAGATGGGCTGGTCAAGATCAAGAACGAGCCACAATGACGCGGCGTTTTTGCGCACTAACCCCGTTCCATAGGGTGCGCAATAACTCGAGACGAGTTTTTCGAGTTTGGAAGCTCGATCAGACGCGATGCGCCTGGTCGCGCGCGACGCGTTCGAGGTCGGCGTCGACCATCATGGTGACGAGTTCCTTGAAATCGACGCGCGGTTGCCAGCCCAGCTTTGTCTTCGCCTTCGTGGCATCGCCAAGCAGATGGTTCACCTCGGCCGGGCGGATGAAGGCAGGGTCGATCTCGACATGCTCGTAAGGGTCGAGCCCCACGTGGGTGAATGCAACTTCGACCAGCTCACGCACCGCATGCTTGATGCCGGTGGCGATGACGTAATCGTCGGGTTGGTCTTGCTGCAACATCAGCCACATGGCTTCGACGAAGTCGCCTGCGAAACCCCAATCGCGCTGGGCATCGAGGTTGCCGAGCTTGAGCTTTGTTTCGAGCCCCAGCTTGATGCGTGCAACGGCGTCGGTGACTTTGCGCGTGACGAACTCTTTGCCGCGGCGCGGGGACTCGTGATTGAACAGAATGCCGGAGCAAGCGTAGAGGCCATAGCTTTCACGATAGTTCACGGTGATCCAATGGCCGTAGACCTTGGAGACGCCGTAAGGGCTTCGAGGATAGAAAGGCGTCTTCTCGGTTTGAGGCTCTTCGACGACGGCGCCGAACATCTCGCTGCTGCTGGCCTGATAAAAGCGGATCGACGGATCGACCAGGCGAATCGCTTCGAGGATGCGCGTCACGCCGAGCGCGGTGAATTCGCCGGTGAGGACCGGTTGCGACCAACTCGTGGGAACGAACGTTTGCGCCGCGAGGTTGTAGACCTCGTGCGGCTGAATCTCGCGAATCAAGTTGATGATCGACAGTTGATCGAGCAGATCGGCCTGATGCAGCTTGACGCGGTCGATAATGTCCTCGATGCGTTCGAGCGAGTCGGTGCTCGACCGTCGCACCATGCCGTGGACTTCGTAGCCGCGATCGAGCAGGAACGGCGCGAGGTAACTGCCGTCCTGACCAGTGATGCCTGTGACGAGAGCGCGTCTTTGCATATGAGCGACGAATCAACTTCCCTGCGGGAGCGACCCCGATTACGGAAAGCCCGCAAGCGGTGGTCCCGAGGCCGGTATTTTGCCCGCGAGTCGGCGACGTCGTCAAATCGCCGCTACATATTCGCCACGCGGACTGCAAAGTCGACGGTCGTGCACACAATTGCCGCCGCGAAGAGGCAAGCGTTTATCATCATTCCTCGAGTTACGGTGATTCTCGTCGACTTGGCAGTCCTCCTGCTACATTCGCGATAACCGTTGCAACCGTGCGTAGCGATTCGTTGACCCTCTTACGGATCGCGTCTACCATGAACTGTACCAGCGACGCGTGCCGTCGCGCTTGTCTAACGAGTTGCGGTGTCGGCCGCCCCCGGTTTGAGGCCGCGAGATCATTCCGGCTTTTGCAGTCTTATCGAACTGAGCGCACATGAAGAATCGCCCATACCGAGGCTGGCGACGTACGTGGTGGCGTCGGATCGAAGACGGCATGGCGTGGAGCGTGTCGTGGCTGATCCAGACCGCGTCGCTGCCGTTCGTCATGTTGGGACGCTTTTACAGCAGCGTTCTCGCGTTTCGAATGCCGTTCCGTCGCCGGTCGGGGCGGTTCAATTGGTTCGGCTTCTTATTGGCCCTCAGCGTTCGGCCGTTCATCGAAGTCGGACGCTTGTTCCGCTGGGTCTTCGAGTCGTTCGTGAGTTGGCTGCCACATGCCCAGTGGCGATACTTTTTCCAGGGCTTGCCGGCCGTGATGTTAGCCGGCGCGGTGATCGTTCCGCTGCTCGGTGAAAGCTCGACCAAGGACCCGCAGCGCTACTTCGACGCCGCGCGCGAAGCCTTCGAGCACAAGAACTACGAGACGGCGGAGATCTTCTATCGCGCGCTCGTGCAGTTGCAGCCCGATAACGACATCTTCCGTTACAACATGGCGCGAACGGTCGAAGCCTCGGGGCGTCGCGATGAGGCATCGGCGTTAATGAACAGCTTGGCCCCGCGCGATGCGCAGGGCTTTCCGTTGGCTCACTTGTGGCAGGCGCTTCAATTGCTTCGCGATCCGGCCGGCGGGCGGCAATCGGTGGAGTTCGCCGAGGCCCATCTTCTGCGGGCCGTGCGAGGCCGCGGCAAGGTGTCGACCGACGCTCACGCGCTTTTGGGACAGATGTACCTGGCCTCGGGTCGGTGGAAGCAGGCTGAGGAACACTTTGCGGCAGCGGCGGTCGGGCGACCGGAGATGTGGATCGCGCTTGCACGCGTGCATGTTTTGCAAGGCCAACTCGATCAGGGCCGCCGCGACGCCGAAAAGGCGTTGGAGTATTACAGCCGGCTCGAAGAAAGCGACTTGGACAACCACGAGGCTCGGCTGTTCGCGGCAGAGGCGCTCACGTTTCTCGAACGCTTCGGTGATGCCGCCGCAGTGCTGGACAAGGGATTCAAGGTCAGCACCGATCTGCGATACCCCGTGGCTTTGGGTCGCGTTTATCTGACGTGGGAAGAATCGCTGCGACGATCGCCAAAAGCGACGGTCGAAGATCACCAAACGCTGCTCATTCGTGCGTTCGAATACGATCCGACGAGCAAGCTGCTGATGCGTCGCATGATCAACGGGCTACGGGCGGACGGGGCGGAAACGGAGATCGTTCGCGGCGTAGTCCGTAACGCGCTGGGGCGTGGCAAGTCGCTTTCGATTGTGAATGTTTTGTTGGCGATTGACGCCTCCGATCGCGGGGAAATGGACTCGGCGAGCATTTACCTTTCGCGGGCTAGGGACGTCGACCCGCGCGTGCCACAACGAATCAGCGAGATTGCACATTCTTACGTCGATTTTCCGCCGCCGAGCGTGCCTCAGGCGATGGCGATGGTCGACCTGGGATTGAAGGTTTGGCCGAACGACGCGGAACTTCGTTACTGCCGTGGCGATCTTTTGGCACGAAACGGGCAGTGGCTCGACGCGCTGATGGATTTGGAGATCGCTGCGAAGTCGAAGCCAGACGACCGCAACGTGCATCGCTTGATCGCGGAGGTTTATCAGCGATTGGGCATGCCTGATAAGGCGGGCGAACATTTAAGAAAATTTCAACAATCTCGGTAAGGCGACCGGGTGCTGTGGCAACCTTTATGACAATCAAAAGGTTTTAGCGTTGCTTGGGCGGCCGTTGGAGGCGGTCACCTCGATTTTTCTCGGCGCCAGGCGGTTGAAGCGACGGCCCTTCATGCTGTTAAATGCAGCTTGCGGAGGGCGGTTCGCAACGTGGGCAACTTCTCGTCTTCTTTCGTATCTCGAAATCGAATTCTCTTTGGGAGACCCTGGGTATGTCGTTCTTTGGGTTCATGCACTTATCGGATTGGCTCGCCAAACGGACGCGCCATCCAGGCCGCGTGTCTCGGCTTCTGGCGGGCGCGGTCGTTGTAGCAGGCCTCTCGTGCGGCGCGGCCGTCGCACAGGCGAAATTGACCGAAGGCCAGTTGGCCATCTTCGGTCTCGACCCGAAGTTCTCGGGCAAAGGATCAGATGAGCTCGAAAAGGCGATCACCTCGTTGCAAGAAGGCAACGGAGATCGCGCCTTGGAATTGCTCGAAACCGCCCGCGAAAAGAACAAGTCGCTGCCGAATGCTCGCGTCATGTTAGCGCGCATGCTGTTCGCGACCAACCGACAAGAGCTGTTGAGCATGGCTCGGCAGCAACTCGAAAAGGCCGTCACCGATGACCCGAGCTCGCCCGACGCGCATTTGCTGTTGGGCAACCTGGCCGTGACCGAAGGCCGCCTATCGGACGGTCAGTTGCAGTTTGAAAAGGCGATGTCGCTGGCTCCGGCGGTCTTTTCGCCGAACCCGAAGGATCCCGCTTATGACCGCTTCAAGCGGCAGGTCTACGCCGGGCTGACCATGGTCGCAGAGATGCGTCAGGACTGGACCAAGGCAAAGTCGGCTGCCTCGCTGTGGCTCGATGCTTCGACGGAAGACAAAGCACAGCAAGCGTTGGCCGAGCAACACCTCGGTCGTTCGGCTTTCTCGGCCGATGACCGTGACGCGGCCAAGGATCACTTCGAGAAGGCTTACGCCGTCGATTCGACGGTCGAATACCCTCTCATTTCGCTCGGCCTGCTGGCCGCTCAGCGGAACGACGACAAGAAGCCGACGGCCGAAGACTACATGACCATGGCCCTTAAGGACGTTGAATCGGGCAAGGTGAAAGACAAGAAGACCATCGCGGCCGTTCATCAAGCGGTTTCGCAATGGATGCTCGTCAACAACCGACCGGAAGACGCCATGAAGGAAGCCATGGCCGCTATGAAGGCCGACGAAGAGTCGGACGCACTGAAGCGGTTGATCGGCGTGTTGGCGTTGTATCAGAAGAACTACACCGACGCGGAGCGTATCTTCAGCGAGATGTACACGAAGAAGCCTGACGACTTCTTCGCCAGCAACAACCTGGCGCTCGCGTTGATCGAAGCTCCGGGCGAAGGGGCTGATTCCAAGGCCAAGCACGATCGTGCTGTGAGCCTCGCCGAAGTGAACGTTCGCGCGTTCCCGAAGTCGGCCGACGCTATTTCGACGCTTGGTTGGGTTTACTTCAAGCAGAAGCGACTTGACGAAGCCGAGCAGGCTTTGAAGACGGCTGTTAGCGGCGCCAATAACCAGGCGACGCCGAGCACGGCCTATTATCTAGCCAACGTCTTCGTGGCGCGCAATCAGTTGGACAACGCCGTGAAGGTGTTGCAGCAGGCCTTGCAGTTCAGCGGGCCGTTCCCGTATCGAGTTGAAGCCGAGCAGATGCTGAAGCGCTTCCGCCCGGACATCAACCTTGAGTCGTTGCGACCGGGCAACAAGGAGCAGGCCAGTGCTCCGCCGGAGAAGTCGAATCCAGCCGACGCTCCGAAGGTTAAGTCGCCGCCGAAGAGCAAGCAGTAATCGACTGAACGTCGATCGATCAAGCCGCCGGCGCCGTCATGGCGTCGGCGGCTTTTTTTTGCGCCGATGTTCGTCTGCGACGACGGCGAACGACAACAAGCATCGCGATCGCGGCGATTCCGCCCGCGGTCAGCCACGCGAGCCCGTGACCGTAATAGATCCAGTACACGGGCAACTTCAGGAACTCGTTGACATACGCCTGCAGTCCCTCGCGCGTTTGCCACCAGTTTTCGGCAGAGAAGCCATCCGTTGGCGCCGAAATGAAGTACAGACGATGGCCCGTGTTGCCAAAGACGCGTTCGAAGGCCCACTTGGCTCGCCGAGTGTGCAGCGAATTTGTGACGACGGCAACGCTCGCTTGTGGTTGGTCTTCGAGAAGACGCGACACGATTCGCGCGTCGTCAAAAGTGCTCCTGCTTTGACCGACTGCAACCAGGATGCGATCGGCTGCAACGCCGCGCGATTCGAGCACCATGCGCGTAACTTCTTCATGCGCCTTCACTCGGCCCTCGGCAACGTCGAGACTCGTGCGAGGTTCGGGGACGATCACGCGTCGTGCCAGCCCCGCGTTCACAAGCGCCGCGGCGACGAACGGCCTCGTGTTCAATTCCCCGGGAAGCACGACGACGTAATCGACGGCAACCGGCTTCTGGCCAACATCGAGCCAACGAGCAGCGCCGCGCAGTACCGGCGCATGCACGCACGCCAACACGACCATCAATCCGCCCGCGACCAGCAGGCGACGCACCCACAGCATCAAACGGTTGCGTGGCGAAGCGATCATCGCAGCGACCTTTCGTACTCGTCTGGATCCCAAGTCTCAGGTTCCGTAGGAAGGTCGCCGAAACACCAAGAGATGAGGAGATCCGACCACGCGTTGAACATCATCTTGATTTGATCGCGGCTTCGCCACCACGCGTCAGGATCAAACTCGCGATCCTCGACGCCAATAATGCGGACTCGCGAGGCCAACGACGCGGACATGGCGCAATCACGGTCGCACGCCAGTCCACGACTCGAAAGCCCGATGCAGAGCACGGCGGCCACGTCGTTCGGATGCTCTTCGAGCCAGGAGGCAAGGCATCGCATTGCTTCGCGCGGCCTCCGCCACCCGCAGTCGACCTGCTCGATTGCCGTCGCGGGAACTCCGTGCGACTGGAACTCCTGCGTGTTTTTGATCTCGTCGAGCGGGACGATGCCCAGTCGCTGGACGCGACTCGGGTGGACCGTCACGAACAGGATGCTTCGAGCGGGGTTTTCATGCCACAGACCAACGCCATACACATTGTCGCCGCCGAAGGGGACAATGACCGTTGCATCGTCAGCACTTTCGGCGACAAATAGGAAGTGTGCCGCCCCACGGAGCACATAAGGATACGTCGCCAGGGCTGTCACAATGGCCGCCAAGCCGACGATCATCCATGCGCGGCGAGGTCCGATCGTCATTTCTGCTCGAAATACGGCCGGACCATGTTGCGCGACGCCTCGTCGAGTCCGTACGCCGTCGCGCTTTCGTATTCCTTACGAGCCTCGTCGCGACGGCCAGTCTGCAGATACCCAAGGCAACGAACGAAGTAGGCGTCGGGAATCTTCTCATTGATTTCTAGCGCTTTTGTCGCGTCTTCGATCGCCTTAGCGGGCTGCCCAGAATTGAAATGAACGATCGCCCGCCAGACGAATGGAACGGGATCGCGCGGGGAGAGCCCGATCGCGTGGTCGAAGTCGGCTTCTGCCTTCGTCGGGAAGCGCATGCGCGCGTACACGACACCTCGTTGAGTATAAAGGCCAGCGTTCTTGGGTTGCGCACGGATCGCGGTATCGAAATTCGGGATGGCTCGAGCCAACTCTCCTTTATTCACATAGCAAATGCCCAACAACTCATAACCACGGGCATCCTCTGGATGGCGCGCCGTCGCTTGCTGTGCCGCCGCGATTGCTTCGTCCACTTTGCCAGCCTGATACAGACGCATCGCGTCTTCGATCAAGCCATCGTCGGACTTTGACGTCTGCTCGAAGGTC
The DNA here is from genome assembly GCA_963708675.1 of uncultured Planctomycetota bacterium. GTDB lineage: Bacteria > Planctomycetota > Planctomycetia > Pirellulales > PNKZ01 > DATAXP01. Next base: position 499,621 of record CAVPTO010000004.1, on the reverse strand, counting down.
GTCGGCGCCTGGGGAATCGCGGCCAGACGTGCCGCCTCTGTGTAGGCCAAACCCGGGGCTGCGTTTAACGCCGACATGTCGAGTTGGGGCAAAGAATCGGACCTGGCAGCGAGTTCAGCGACCGCGTTCTTTGAGAGCGGTGAAGACGGTGAAGCCGACGATACAGATGATTGTGACGATTGCGGGCGACTGAGACTCGACTCGCCGAACGGGGCAAGCCCCGAACCTGTGTCGTCGATGGGTTCGGCCGTCGTACGAACATACTTCGGCCGTTCTGGACCGCACCCAGCGATCAACACAAGAGCAAACGGGACGACGAGGACCGGCAAAGCTCGCATGTTCTATTGGACGGCGGACACGGCTTCAACATTCCCGCAAAATGACGCCGGATTACTCACCGCAATCGTAGCCGGCCTTGCCGGATCGTGCGAGCATTTATGCCGAAGCGCTCGGCTTCTTTTCTGAAACGCTCGGCTTCTTCCCCGAGGCGGCGGCCTTGCGGTCCTTCCGAGCTTCTTCTTCCTCGTAGTAATCGCCGTAATCGTAGTCGCGATATCCGTAGCCGCCGGCGCCGTAGCGACGATAGCCACTATCGTGCCCGTAACCGCGACGCATTTCGACGCCGTTGACCACGACACCAATGACCTTGGCTCCAAGGCCGTCGAGGACTTCCTTAGCCCGCATCGCGTTGGGTCGCACGTTCTTGGTGATACGCATGACGAGCAGCACCGAATCGACACGCGGGGCGACCGCGCAAGGGTCGGTGACGGCCAACAGCGGCGGGGTATCGATCAAAATCATGTCGAACTTCCCACGCAGCACGTCCAAAAGTTCTTTGAAGCGATGCGACGTGAGCAATTCGGACGGGTTCGACGGCTTCGGTCCGCAAGGAAGGACGGAGAGGTTCTCGATCTCGGTCGGATGAATAGCATCGGGCAGTTCCGCTGAACCGGCCATTACCGACGACATTCCGATGGTGTTGTCGCAACCGAACAGAGCGTGGAGCCGCGAACGACGGAAGTCCGCGTCGACAAGACAGACTCGCTTGCCAGATTGGGCAAAGCTAACGGCCAGATTGGCGGCCAGTGTCGTTTTGCCGTCGCCCGCGTCGGCACTAGTGATTTGCAGCACCTTCTGCTCTTCGCCACGTGTACCGAAGTACAAGGCGGTTCGAATCGAGCGATATGCTTCGGACACGGTTGAGCGCGGCCGGTGATAAGCGGCTACGATGTCGTCCACAGCACTATCCGGCGCCGTACTCTTTTTGTTGCTCCGGCGGCGAGTCATGCTCGGATCCATGACCGGAATATGGCCGATAACTGGCAACCGCAGTTGGCCGCGAATCTCGTCCGGCGTGCGGAAGCTCTTGTCTGCCAAGTCGATGAGATAAGCCAGACCGATCCCCATAATCACGCCCAACACGCCGCCGATGGCGACCGTTCGAGTCATGACCGGCTCGACCTTGTTGTTGTTGATTTGCGGCTTCGAGATGACTCGCATCATCAGACCGCCGTAATCCTTTACGAAATTCATCTCACGAATACGCTCGACGATCTCATCGAACAACTTGCGGTGTCGGGCGATCTCCGAGCGGAATTGCTCGTCGCGAATCTCGTAATTCATCGATTCCTTGGCGGCTTCGCGTTCCATTTCGAACGCATCCGAAAGCTCCCGCTCGCGTTGGTCGATTTCCTTCAGTTCCTGTTTCAACGACGTGAGGTAGACGTCCATGAATTGCGTCGGCGACGATACGTCTTGGTCTCGCGCCTTGCCGCCCATGACGAGATCTTGAAGGACTTGAATTTGCTTACGAACGACCTTCACCTTCGGATGTGCTTCGCCAAAACTCTCGATCAACAACTGTTCTTCAACCATGAGCGGGAACAACTGCTGCTCGACAATGCTGGTCGTCGTGGTTTTCCCCGAATCCGGGCCCCGTACGCCAGAACGCTCGACTAACAATTTGAGCGCTTCGAGCACGACATTGTCGCGGAGCGCCTGTTCAATCGTTTGCGAGTGGGCGCGAATCTCCGTAGCTTGCAGACGCAGCTTTGCGCGCTCGGACTCGATCGTGCTGAGGCGCATCGATGCAGGGTTTTTGCCGCCATCTCCGTAGAACACCAAGGGAGAGCTTTTGCGCCACTCGCGATACTCAACTTCCTTATCCTTGAGTTGCTTGTCGACGATATCGCGAGCATTGGCAATAAGCTGCAATGTTTCGTCTGAAAGATTGCGCGAGCTCTCGTTCAAGAAACCTTCATAAGCGTCCAAGATTGCGGCTACGACGGTCTGGCAGTCATCGGGATGAAGACCACGAAAGCTGATGTTCAGAACATTCGCATTCTCGGTGTTCATGGTGTCACCGCCGCGCGTGATCGACAGACCACTGCGAAGGGAACCAGCCACCGCTACCGGATCAGGCGAGTTAAACGAACGCAGACTTCCGAGATTGTGCTCTTTGACGGCGCGCTCAAGAATCATCGGGCTTTGCACGACGACGACTGCCGTCGATAGCATGTCGAGGCCGACCGATTGCTCTCCGGTCGTCTGCTGCTGCGTGGGCAACTTCGCTTCTTTATTGATGATGAGCGTCTGAGCGCTCGATTTATAGATCGGCGTCGATCGGGTGTAATAGAAGTACCCCAGACCGCAACCGACTGCGGCGATCAAGAAGACCACCCATTTGCGCCGCAGCATGATGGCGACAAAGTCGCCGCCGCCCGCAGCACTATCGGCAGAGTTTCCCTCGTGGTCGTTACGTTCGGGGAGTTGAACCATACGACGATGCTACTCCTATGGCAGCTGTTTAAAACCGTGTACGCGCGACTGGCGGAGAGAAGAGAGCGGAAGAGCCACAAACCCACCCGTCCGCCATGACCCTCAGTTTAACGATCCCCGCGAAATCTGACCAGAATTTTTCGCGATACCCAGCAGAATTTACCCAATGCGTGTTACGGGCTTACGCTGAGAACGTTCATTCCGGTCGTGCCAATCGTAAGCGGTCATTAGGAAAAGCAAGGCCGCAAACAAAAAAATCGCAATAACCGGCCCAAGACGGACGTGTGGCCGCCCGGTTCTGCGTGATGGACAGAGCCGTCCGGGCCGCTAGACGCCGCTTTTTGTGCAGAAAAACGGCCCCAGGACGAGCACGTCCATCTTCGTCCGCAGAAAGCAGTCGATGGCCTGCTGCGGTAAATGGACGATCGGCTCGTTCTCGTTGAACGACGTATTAATGACGATCGGCACGCCAGTCAGCTGGCGGAACTCGTCGATGACACGCCAATACCGCTCGTTCATTCGTCGGTCGACCGTCTGAAGACGTCCTGTGCCGTCAGCGTGGGTGGCTGTGGGAATCGATTCTCGCTTGGCCTCGCGAATCTTGTAGACCTTCGACATGAACGGGTCAGGCTGAGCCTGTTCGAAGTATTCTCCAGTCGCCTCGGACAAGATGGCGGGAGCAAAAGGGCGGAACGACTCGCGGCGCTTGATGCGGGAGTTCAGGATGTCCTTCATCTCAGCGTGGCGCGGGTCGACCAGGATGCTTCGGTTACCGAGCGCACGGGGCCCCCATTCCATCCGTCCCTGATACCAGCCGATGACTTTGCCCTGGGCGATGACCTCCGCGGTACGGCGGCAAAGAGCGACCTCATCGAGCCGCTCGACACTTCCAGCCTCTCGAAGCGCCACGCTGCTTTCGACGGCAGTGGCGATCTGACCATCGGTGAAAGAAGGCCCCCAGTACGGCGACTCCATGACAAATTGCCGTTTCTGACCGAGGGCATGACTCCACACGTGAAATGCCGCACCGACGGCACCGCCGGCATCGCCGGGAGATGGCGGAATGTAGACCTCTCGGAACGGAGTTTCGAGCAATACCTTGCCGTTGGCGACGCTGTTCATGGCGCAGCCGCCTGCGAGGCAAATACGATCGAGGCCGGTCGTTCGATGGACGTGATGAAGAATGTGGAAGAACGCCTCTTCGTACATCGCTTGCATGGAAGCAGCGATGTCCTTGTGATGATCCGTCACTGGCTCATTCGGAAGACGCGCGCGGCCAAGCAGATCGGTCATTCGCTGGCTAAAAACCGCTCCAATCGTCGGAGCGCCGGCGTCCCAAGTCATGGAGACGCCATCGGCATGATGCCTGAAATAGTCGAGGCCGAGCTCGAATCTACCCTCGGGAAGCAAACGTACCAGCTTACGCATGGCATCCATCTGAGACGGCTTACCATACGCGGCCAATCCCATCACTTTGAATTCGTCACCGTAGTGCGGAAAGCCGAGGAACTGCGTGATCGCCAGGTAGAACAGCCCGAGCGAATGCGGAAAGTACACGCGATCGGCGACGCGAAGCTGGTCCCCCTCGCCGACTCCCCACATGGCGCCGACGAAGTCGCCGAACCCATCGACCGAAACGACCGCGGCACGATTGTAAGGCGACACGAGATAACTGCTCGCAAGGTGGGCGACGTGATGCTCGATGTGATGCACCTCGGGACGTCGTGATTTCGCATCGATTCCGAATTCTTCGCAGTATCGCTGACGGATATCACGGATTCGCGACGCGTTGCTGAGGCGATCACGAATCAGCTCGAAGCTCGGACGTTTGCGCAGCGCAAACATCGCCTTCTTCATCAAGTTTGCCGAAGCGTTGCGATTCACAGCAACGTGGTCGACATCGCTGGCCGAACAGCCGGCCGCTTCGAGACAATAACGAATCGCCTCGGTCGGAAAGCCCGCCCAGTGCTTGAGGCGATTCAGGCGTTCTTCTTCGACGGCCGCCACTAACTGTCCGTCAACGACAATGCATGCCGCCGAATCGCCGTGGTAGGCGTTCAAGCCCAAGATGATCAAGAGCTGCGGCCTCCTACGGTGGTTTCGGCCGGCGGCAGTTCGGCGCTTTCACTTAGATGCGCACCCGACAGGCGGTGCTCGAGCAACTTCAGACTGAGCAGCGATTCGGCGACAAAGCGCTGCAAAGCGTAGAACCAGCCATGCCATCCGTCCAGAATTCCACGCTTATAAAGCAGGCTATAGAGAAAGAATAACGGAGGCACGACCACCAGCTTCATGCGCATGCGATCGACGCGACTCAATTGATCGCTCGGTGTGCTTACTAGTTTCTTGAGCTCGTAATCCATGTAGGTCGCTTGCGACTGTAGCCAGCGAGACAGCGGTTTGCGGTCGTCGTGAATAATTGGCGAGCGGAGCCAGGCTGCTGCGCCGTCGCGAACGAACAAGCGCTGCGTGTGACCATCCGCACGATATTCGCAGGCATCACGGCGGAACAACACCGCCACCGGTGGATACGCGCCACCGCGAATTGGTCGCCCGAACACGGCGTACACGAACCTTGCCATAAAGGCAGAAGTTTCAGGTGAGGGTAGTAGTTCGCGCAACTCTTCGTGCAATTGATCCGTCACGAAGTAGTCCGCGTCGAGGGCCAGAACCCAAGGCGTATGAATGGCGGTCTTCTCCAGCCCGTATTGCCACTGCCCGGCATGGGTGTCGAACAAACGTTGAAACACGCGAACATTTCCGAATTGTTCAGCAATGGACACGGTGCCGTCCGTGCTGAAGCTGTCAACCAGCACGACGTCGGTTGCCCATTTCAGACGCGATAGGGTTCTCGCGATGTTCGGCGCCTCGTTATACGACAGCACCAGGGGCGTGATCTGTTCGAGATTCATGAAGCCGATGGCAGAGTTCGGGACACGTCAGCCAAGGGTAGCATAAAAGTCGAGCAGAATACGCGCTTGTCGATCCCATGAAAACGTGCGCTCGACGTAGTCGCGGCCAATCGCGCCCATCGCTCGCAAATCCTCTGGCGGTAGACTGAGAAGCATTTCCAACGTTGTCTGAAAACTATCGAGTGGGACGCATCGCCCGCAGTTCAATGAGTTCACCTCGCTCCAGGGGGCTTGATCCGAAACAAGCACCGGAACCCCCGATGCCAGCGACTCACCGACCGTTAAACCGAAGTTTTCGGACGACGTGGGAAGTACATAAAGCTCCGCCATGGGATAAGGCTTCGGAAGGCCGGTCGACAACACAGCGGTCGTGCGGTTCTCAATCTTCAGCTGACGACCCTTTCGCGCGACCTCGTCGACACTGAACTCATGCGGAGTGCCGGCGACAAGAAGATGCCAGTCCTTAAATCGCGGCACCATTGCAGCCCACCATTGCAGCAGTGGTGCGATACCTTTTTTCGAATGGAGCCGTGAAAAGAATAGGAGGATACGACGTCCTGCGAGCTCGGGACATCGATCGAGCCAGCGTTGCCGATCTTGCGGCTCGGTCCATGCGGGCACGTCGACCCCATTGGCCGCTACCGCGATGGGCTGAGTGAATCCAGCACGACGAATCTCCTCGGCCTCGCCTTCACTCGTGGCATGCCAGCCCGCGGCGCCACGAAGAGCGCCAGGATGCACAATGCACGACGCTAGACGTTTGCGGAAGCGGGAGTTCCCTAAAGCATAGACAGACAACATCCCACGTGGGCTAATGACAAGCGGCACCTTTTGTCGCCGCGCTGCGGAATGGGCGTACCCTAACGTGGGCAACCAAAGGGCATGATGATGTACCAGCGCGAGGTGGTCTTCGAACAATGCTCGGCGCAACGTGGGTGAGACTCGCAACGCCTTCGGCCAACCGTCTTCGAAGTGACGGAAATAATGAGGCCAAGCTAGCACTTCCGACCAGCTATGGCCGGCGAAATAGAGCCTCGCTCGAGCATCCAAGGCATGCATGGCCGAACACAGCGCTGGCACTGAAACGGACGGGCCGCCATACTTCGGCTCCAACGAAGGAACCACAGTCGCAATCCAACCGGAATGACGGCTGGTCGCGATGACGCCTGATTGAACGGCCGACGCTTCAACCAACGGTTGCCGATTCCGTTTCATTCGAGGAGAGATGATCGAAGCCGAGAAAATACTCTTCCCACAGGGCCTTGAGTCGCCGCTCGAATTGCCGTACCGAGAACTTGTCAGTTACGCGCTGGCGGAGCAGTTCCGGATCGCGAAGAATCGCCAGAGGATGAGTTCCATTAAGCATTTCGATTAACGCGCACGTAATCGCGGCTCGATTGTCTGGATCGACGAGTACGCCCAATTCTCCATTACAAAGGGCATCGGTCGCACCATCACGGTTTCCAGCCAACACCGGCTTGCCAGAAGCCAACGCTTCGAGAAACACGATGCCGAATCCTTCCTTCTTGCTGGGCATGGCGAAGACGTCGCAAAGGTTGTAATACGACGGCAAATCCGCATCCGAAATGAATCCGGCAAGCGTGACGTGCTCGCCAACGCGATGTTGACAAATCAGGCGTTCGATTCGCGGGCGATCCGTTCCCTTGCCGACGAGAAGGTAATGGACGTTGGGAACGTGTTGTCGGATGGCGGGAATCGATTGAATGATGCGGTCGTAGCCTTTGTACCGCTCGCTGTAATCAAGCCTTGCGACTGTAAGGAGCACGCGCGTATCAGATTGCAAACCGTAGCGCGCAAGCAAGTGTGCCGGTTTCGGCCGAATCGCAAAGTCGGTGGGATTGAACGTGTTCGGAAGTATCGAGATCTTCTCTGGATCGAGGCGTTGCTCGCGCAACAATCGGTCGGCGGTGAAATGGCTGACGGAGAGAATCCGATCGGCTGCACGAATCCCTTCTTGGACGCCCCGATTGCTCACGCCCCATGCCTCGACGCCGTGGGCAATCGCCCAGTAAGGGGTGCCGAGCGTCTTTTTCAGCCAATGCGCCGCGACCGTGAAGTTCAGATGGCCGCAAATGATAAGTAAAGGCCGCTCTTTCAAGGCCTCAAAGGCCAATCGCGCGGCGAACTGTGGCGTACGCGTGAGCCGATGCCACCCGCCTAACTGCCGTATCGTAACATTCGCGGGCCAAAGACCATCGAGAGTCTTCGGTGGGTCGTTCTTAACGATCACCGTGTAATGATGCTGCGGAAACGACTCGACCAGTGCGCGTAAGAAAAAGGTCGAATAGACCTGAATACCGCCCTTGGCATACAGATCTGGGAACCAAACGTGAATCGTCGAACGCGGGCTCACGACTCCATAATCGGCACTATGACGTTAAGCCAGTGCAACCATCGACCGCGGGGCAGTCGACGGACGATGCGCCGGTTTGCTTATTGGATACAAGCAGACAAGCAACACGACGAGTTGCGTCTCGAACGATGCTAGCCAACCGCTTGCGGGCATTTCAATCTGGAAGCTGTTCGCGACCCACACGACGCTTGCGATCATGTGAAGAGAACGCTCGCTGGCTCCGATGCACGCACGGCCGACGACCCGCATCACAAAGCCAATCGCCAGACCGCCGAGAATTACGCCGCCCCATCCGAAGTTAGCCCAAGCTTCGCTAATGGGCCCAATGCCAATCGTCGTGCCGGACTTCACGCTCGCTTTCGCGGCAATGCCGTACATGATACCGATTGTTTCTGTCGCCACGTGGATGTGCGGTTTTTCGGGCCACAACATACGCGGAACAAGCAACTGCGGAATATAGAGATACGTTTTGCCATAGAGAAACGGCTTTATTGCCGGCGTTTGATCTACGATTTGTGCATGCACATGGATCAGGTTCGCGCGAGAAAGCACGTCGCGGTTTTCGCGGATACGTAACTCAGGATTACCAATGACTCGCATCGACGCGCTGAACCACCGTTCGTAGATGTCTATCATCCGATCTACTGTCATCGCCGACGGACCGCTGTAGTAGTAAGCCCGCGCCTCGGACTTGCCCAAGTTCAAGAATGACAGCAGCCCGATAGTCATCACAATCAGAATCCAAGGCACGCGATTGCGGCCCTGCGTGTAGGCCACGCAGCATACTACGAGAATGATCATTCCATAGATAAGCAGTGTCGCTGAAAACATGATGGTGAGCGACAGAACAAATATGGTCCCGAGAAGGAGCTTTTGGCCAACAGTAAGCCGTCCCTCACCCCACTGACGCCAAATCGTCCAGTTGCCTAAGAACGCAGATCCGAACCCAAGCGATTGAAAGATATTTCGACTGCCACGAACAGCGTTATGGATAGGGTCGTAATAGCCAAAGTGGAAAAGCACCGTGTGCAAAAACCATACGATCATGCACAGGATGCCAATCCTCTCCATCGTTTTGACAGGGATAACCCGGTAAGGAATAAGCTTGGCGAGACGGCTAGGAGCTCCGATCTCCGAACGAGCGTAATAGGCAACGATCGCTGCTGTCAGGTATGCGATCACCGACCCGGCCGACGTAAGCCTTGTTAGCTCTGGGAAAGCCATGTACTGTGGTTTCGTCACCAGAATCGGATACGCGAAGTAAGGGAAGTGAATCGCGCAGAAACACTGAAACGCGGGCGGCTCGCGCATCGGCTGTGATGCCCAAATGAAAAGGGGCAACACGCTTAGAAACGCAATCATGAGTCCCGCGCACGCTTCGGCGATGGACAACGCAGCGAAATTCTGATTGTGATAAATGCAATACAGAATGAATGCGATCGGCATCCAACCGTGCTTGACCGTCAGCGGGATTTCAAACCGCTTGGCGCCGCGTTGCGATCTGTCTTGGTACGACTGGAACCCGAGCTTCATGGTGACGCTGAACACTCCCCGATCACGGTCGGATTGGCATGAACCCCCATTGTATCCGCGAAAACGCTATTGGCAGCAAAAATCAAGCGATCGGCAGTCGCCTGAGCCGTAAACCGACCGGAAACTGCGTGTGCCGCAATGCCCAATCGGCGTAACCCGTCTGCTCCTCGGGCCAGGAGGCTCATCAATACCTGGCCGAACTCAGTCCAATCGCCGGCTCGGAAAACTTCACCCGTCATCCCCGAAGTAACCAAATCTGGCGCACAGCCAACCAGGTCGCTCACCAGGACTGGTCTACGGCACGCCATCGCTTCGTTGACGGCTAAGCCCCAGGTTTCGTCTGCTGAATAGGATGGGAGCACGAACACATCGCCCAGTCGATAGACCAGGGGCATCCGGCTCTGATTCTGAAATGGCAAAACTCGGAAACGCTCAGACGCCGACGTCGCGAGCTCGCGAACGGCGTCCATCTGCGGACCGTCGCCAACGAGAACGAGCACCAAACGAGGATTATTGATGCGCAACACGGCTTGCATAAGCTCCGTCGGCTGCTTCTTCGGCTGGAACTTGCCCGCGAATAGAAGCACTACCTGATCGTCTCGAATTTCGAGCGATCTTCGCCATTGCCGAGCTTCCGCCTCGAGCCGATCTTCGGGTTCTGCAAACCGCTCGAACTCCACTGAATGAGGGCAGTAAAATAATTTGCTCTCGGGCACCCCGCAGGCGCGAAAGTAGTCGCGGTTGTGCTGACCCACGTAGAGGAATCCCGACGGACCGCGGAAGATTTGCTTCAATGCCGCAGTACGAACCAACCGCTTCCACCAAGGGCGCGGTCCAAGCAGATGCGAATCCCCTCGGAATAGTACGGGCACCCCATTTCGAGGCAAAGCGCGAAGCAGACGAAGATGGCTCGCGTAGGCGTACCCGGTGAGGTGCACCACGTCGGGTTTCCAGGCCATCACCGTTTCGAGCAGGCGGGGATTGCGAAGCCCGAAGAAGTGCGTCGTGCCTGGATTGGAGGCCACATTAGGCACGACCTCAGAATCGTAGCCGGCTGTTAATGGAATGTCCCACGCGACGTTTTGCTCGAATCCGGAATCCCAGTGTTGTTGATCACCGCCGTGCCACGTGTAAAAGACTCGCAATTCGACATCGGGGCGCGCCGCCAGGATTCGATATACCGGCACGTAGTATTGGATGGGATGTGAAACAACGATTGCTAGCCGAATGGGCGACACCTGGCATTTTTCGTTATTCTCGATCATCAACAGTTGCAGCAAACTCACAACCCGATCGTCTCGACAGCCTCAGCAACAAGCTTTCGATATCGGGGCCACGTCAGCGATTCGGCCTTCGCCCGAGCCGCTCGCCGCATGCCTGCCAACAAGTCACGATTGCCATGGAAGAAACGTAGTTGCTCGACTAATTCGTCGACGTCTCCCGAACGTACTACTCGCCCGCAGGTTTCGTCGATGATGTCGGCCGCGCCACTGGCTTCGGTCACCAGAACGGGCAACCCAGACCCCAGCGCTTCACCGATCGCCAGTGAGAAGCCCTCGAAGAACGAGGGAAAGACGAACAAGTCTGCGCGATGATAATGTTGTCGCAACTCATCAACCGTGCGATGTCCTAGCCACTCGACGCCCGAAGGCAGCCGCTGCTTGCTCGCTTCGGAAAGATGCCACGATCCGACCATCTCCAGCCGCGATTCCTTGCCCAAAGCTGCACGTCGCCACGCTTCGAAGAGCACCGGAGCGCCTTTGCGTATCGAGATGTGCCCAACGAATAGGACGCGCAGCGGCCGATCGGCAGTTTGTTGCTCGGGACCGGGACGCCAGCGATCGGTGTCGATACCAAACGGAGTGACAAAGACTCGTTTGTCTATAAAGCGATGTATCGTATCGGCAACAAACGTGCTAGGAGCCAGCACGATATCGGCCAGCTGCATCTCTTTTTCCTTCTGATCGCGACGAACGTGCGTACATCCTGATGCTTGACCCGGAGCAACCCAATCGCAATACGTTTCTAATAGCCGTTGCTGCGTCTCGACCCACGCGGGATAGTATCCGATGGGCATATCATAAATTCGAGGTTTGCCTCGCCGCCTTGCTTCTTCGAAGCTCTCGAGAGAGCAGTCCTCATAAGCATGGACTGCCCTCACGTTGGCGTCACTCACATGCCGGCGCATGACGTCCATAAGCCAATCATTTGCCTGGTAGGCCAGCGCGGCCGTGTCGACCTTTTGATTGACGAGACGGCGAAACAGCCTTCCGAACTCATTGAATCGGCCCTCGATCCGCGGCGCGTCGATAAGTGGATCGAAACTGCGTCGCGACAACCGAGCACCATAACGACGCATCCCAGGAACCATGTCGAGCATTCGCAGCTGACGTGGCGTGGGCATCCAAGTCACACACATCGCCGCTAGGCGTCGGCGTTCCCAGTGTGCAAGCGCCGCGTTGTGCGAAGAGGCCCCGCCGGTCGGATGGCCGAACAGAATGCCTTCCGTACGGTTAGGCAACCGGTGTCTCCTGACGTGCCGCGACTGTCGGCAGAACGCCGTCTCCGATGATGCGGTTAAACAACTCCGCGTGCCGCAATGCCATCGCTGGCGCGAGGTATTCCCCGATAAGCGATGTCCGATCGGCGCGATGACCGTCCTTCACATTCTGCAGATAGTCGATGAGGATCTTGGCAGCTACCTCGGGCGGCGTCGACTCAACTCCGCCGAAACGAATGAGCGAAGCTGCTTGTGGATGGTGCATCACAAAGCTGTCCGCCGGCGAACCCACTTGAAAGCTCACGAGCAAAGGCTTACCAAACAGTAGGTAGCTGAAGAGCTTCGACGGCGTGTAGCCGAGATCGTCGACGCCCAAAATCAGAAGGCCGTCGGCATCTGCTGCCAGTCGAATTGACTCGAAGTAACTAACCTGCTGGGTGCTTTCCTCGACTAAATGTCCGATGCCGTAGCGCTGGGCAATTTCAAAGAGGATCCCGGTCCCCGCAGATGCGCTACCCGTCGTCCCGTAAAGGCAGACACGCACACGTTCAACCAGTTCGCGGTGCGACGAGAGCGCCACCTTGAGCGCGGCACATACCGCTTCAAATGAGGGCGCTCGCGTGTTGCCGCCGGCGCCGACATATACAAGCTTGAGTTGTTCCCGATCTTGTCGCTCGTCCGAACCTGTCATGCTTTGTCGCACGCAGTCGAGATCACGGTTTGATGCGGCGAAAGACATAACAGCCTGATGCGATGGCCGGCGCCAACTGCCTGCAGCATCCGCATATCGCGTGTTCATTTCCTCCAAGTAGCGCGGCGAAACCGAAACAAGCCCGGCCGCGCCCGTAATGGCCATGCGCTCCATGCGCTTGTACAGCAAATTCGTGACCCGTGCTTTGAGAACATGCTTTGTCGTGAAATATGCGCGCTTGGGACGATACCAAGGATCTTGCAAGTCAAGCACGTATGGCACACCGTGCTTCGACTTCCAACGCGACCCGATGCACATGAGCGGAAATTGCGTCGTCGAAAAGTAGACGAGGTCGAATCGTCCAGTCGACAACAACGCGTCACCTGCTCGGTACATCGGTATCCACGCTTGCCAGCCAATGCCTCCGACCCCCAAAACTTGAAAACCGCTGGTCATCCAAGGCCCGACGTGATGCACCGGAATACCAGCCGCAAAAAACGGCTTGGCGTCGCGGTCCAAGGTCTGTGGACGCTGATAACTATCGTCTGGAGATAGGATTTCGACATCCCAATCGAACCTTGGCAAATCGAAACACAGCATTCGCGCGCGATGCATATCGGCGCACATCGCTGGATAAAAACTGCTGACGACGATCAAGACTCGCCGTCTCGTCATTCGTGGATTGTCTGGCTCGGATGCAGTGTCATTGTCGCGGTTTCAACACTTCGCGATACAAGTCCAAGTATTGCTCGATGATGACGTTGCTACTGAAGCGATCTTCGCAGATTCGACGCACGGTGCAGCGATCGATCGATGTCAGCCTCTCAACGGTCTTCGCCGCGGCGGCGACGTCGCTTACAACAAAGCCGTTGACGCCATTACTGACAACTTCGGCAACGCTTCCGCGAGGGAAACCGATGACCGGAGTTCCACAAGCCATGGCCTCGACCATGACAATGCCGAAAGGCTCTTCCCACTCAATGGGCATCAGCAAAGCAGCCGCCTCGCCAAGCAACTGATTCTTCGCGACGTCATCGACGGGCCCTACGTATTTCACACGTTTGCCGTCGACCCGCGGGGCAATGCATTCCTCGAAGTAATGACGATCGTTTCCCGTATCGACCCGATTGCCCGCGATAATCAATCTTCGGCCAGAAAGTTCCGCGATATCGAGAGCTGCGTGGACACCTTTAATACGCTCGATACGCCCGAGAAACACTAGCGGAGCATTTTCAGGCACCGTGGGTCGAAAGTCGTAATGCTTCAGCTCCACTCCGTTGTAAATCGCTCGCCATGTTCCGTCGATGCGGTCATGGCCGCAATGTTCGGCAAGCATGCTCGATGAGCATGCCGTAAAGGTCAACGATCCACGTGCAAGACGCGCCGCGCGTCGAACGCCTTTCCAAGGAATTGCTCGCTGATAACTCTGAACCTTCGGCAACCGCTTCGATGTCATGATGGGCAGCATGCCGGCAAGTCTGCCGAAGCTGTGAACCACATCAACCCGACGTCGGTATCGCCAAACGAGGCGTTGAAGTTGCCAAAGCGTGCGCAGGCGTGCGGTGCGACCGGAGCCATCATTCTGTCCATAAGGAACGAGACAGCCGGCGGTCTGACTTTCAGGTCGCGCAATGAGCGTGACTTGGTGTCCTCGTTCGACCAACCCCCGCGCAAGAAAGTCGACGATTCGCTCGATACCTCCGTAGTGTACGGGCGGCACGGGAAGATAAGGATCTGCCGTCAGTAACACATGCAACGAATCACTCGCCTTCGAGGAATCAGCGGTCATGATTCGATCTGTTGACTGACTCATCGCCGTTTGCATCGTCGCCGACTAAGCCGCCACGCGATGTTCGCGAACCCAGTGCAGAAGATTGACTAAGCCCAAAATGTCGGTGTATCGAATTCCCGGTTGCCCGGTGAGGAAGCCATTCCACAATCCGATCACCGCCTCCGGTCGCAGCGACGCATTGAGTACGGTCGGTTCATCGTGAAGAATCCACGAAACGGTTGATGCTAGCTCATTACGCAGCCACAGCTCCCACGGCAGCACAAAGCCCATTTTAGGACGCTGACTAACTTCGGTAGGCAGCGGCTGCGGAAGAGCGTCGACGAGAAGACGCTTTTTCAAAGAGCTTCCCAAGCGCTGTGCCTTCAACCCACCTGGTATGCCCGCAATCGTTTCGACAAGAACATGGTCCAATAGAGGCACCCGGATTTCGACGGGATGCACCATGCTCATTTGATCAGCGTCGCGCAGAAGCATGTCGGAGAGGTATAACGACAACTCGAACAGTGAGTATGCATTGATCGGATCGAGCTTTCGTGCCGCGTCCCCAAGCAACTCTGCCGATTCGACGGGAATCGCCATCGTGTCGTCTTCTACCGGCTGCGAAAGACAGTGATTGCGACGATCGGGCATCATCAACTGACGGATGATCGTGTAATTACGCAATCGTTGACCATCACCTTTGAGAATCGCGTCGAGTTTCGCCGCCCGCGACGAACCGGGAGCTGTAACCCGCATACATTCTTGAATATACCTGGCTAACACGCGGTTCACGGGGCGATCGAGGTAAGCCGCAAGACGAAAATTCGTATATCCCGCAAACAACTCATCGCCGCCGAGCCCGGAGAGCGCCACCTTAATACCGGCCTTGGCAACGGCCTGCGAAATAAAGTACGTGTTAAAGCCATCGATCGATGGTTGATCGTAAGCGGTCAACACCGATTGAAACTGCTCGACGGCCGTCGATGGTGAAAGCGTGAGGGCTGTGTGCTGCGTGCCAAACTGCTTCGAAATCATTGATGCGTGAAGCGACTCGTCGTACTCGCGCTCACCAAAATGCAAAGAGAACGTGTGCAGCTGATGACCACAATACGTCAACGCGGCGACGAGACTACTCGAATCCACACCCCCAGAAAGAAAGACGCCGACCGGGACGTCCGAAATCATGTGCGATGAGAACGAATCGAGTAGAACGGGCCTAAGTCTTTCGACCGCCTCACCATGACTCATGCGCGATGACTCGGGCGCGAAGTTCAATCGCCAGTACGCGCGACATCAGGTACAACAGGCCGTGAATCGTCCGATAGTTTGAACCTCCAGTATTCTCCGGGCGCCACGCTGGTAACGCCATCGATCATGGTCCAAGGGCAGACGGGTGCACCGAAGGCGAGGTACGAATCGACCGCAACCGGGTTAAGCCTCCGCGGAACAAGCCCCGAGGCGAGTAGGGCACGCACTTCGGATGCAAAGATCCAAGTCCCGGCATCGAACTGATAGACGTATAAAGGCTTGATGCCAACACGATCGCGCACGAGAAACAATTCTCGAGACCGCCCGTCGTAGATGGCCATCGCGAACATGCCGCGCAGCGAGTCGAGCGTCTGAGAACCTCTCGAGTTCCATGCTTTGAGGATCGTTTCCGTATCGCATTGCGACCGATAGCCGACATCACCCAATTGTTGACGGATATCTCGATGATTGTAGATTTCGCCGTTATAGACGATCCACGTGTCCGATGCCGACTCATGCATCGGTTGATGGCCGGACGCGCTCGTATCGAGAATCGACAATCGAGAGTGAACGAGTCCCAACCTCCACGGTCCAGGCAGATTGAGTTCGACGGCGCCTTCGTCGTCCGGGCCACGATGGCGAACGCCGGCTAATAAAGACTCCATGATCTTGTTGAGATCAAGGTCGGCTCGATTCGTCAGGATGCCGCCAATGCCGCACATTAGCCGAGCATCTCTGCTGCCGTTCGATAAGTCTCAATCTCAGACCCGACGTCATAGAATTGATCGAGCCCTTCTGTCCGTTTCGTGAGATAGCATGCTCCCATCATTGGGGCCTCGATATCACGCATACGTGAGTAGGTATCTGACGAACAGAATGGCCTTCGATCGTTAAGCGCGAGCGCCGAGTGCTGCTCCCGCTTCGGCGATCAATCGCTTTGATTCAACTTCCCAGCAGAACCGCTCGCGTGCAGCAGTTAAGGCCGCTTGTTTCGCAGATTGTAGAGCGTCGGGATTTTCGAGCCACGGGTTCAAAGCCGCCGCCAAGGCAGCTCCGTCGTCGCCACGGCAAATCTTAACGGCCTCGGGCGCCTGCATGGCGATCTCGCGCTGACCTGAGGTGTCGGTAGCGACGACGCCTAAACCGGCTAAGAAGTACTGAAATAGCTTGTTTGATACGGTCACATCTTTGTTCTCCGCGTACCGCTGCTCGCCGGCAAAGCCAATGTCATGCTCAGCAATCCGCGATAGCAACTCGTCGTTCGAAACTTGCGGGTGCACGAACACTGAGCTTCGAAAAGACGGCGCACAATGCCGATTCAACAGCACAGGCCAATCGGCGCTCGGCCGGCCCCGCAGATGAACTTCAACAGGACGTGTTAGCAATGGAAGTGCCGACAAGAGTTGCTCAATACCACGCCCCGCGCCCAGAGTTTGAGAGAACCAATGAATGGACGGAGTAAAGCGGTTCCGTCGATCTTTACACATGCCGTCCATTCGGCCACGGTCGCTCCAAGGAAACACATTGTAGACTACACTTGGCGGCGGAACTTCATACGCGACCGATAGACGTTGACTCATTGCTCGCGACGTGCAAAGCCGATACGCGCCGTTGTGTAAAAGTGATCGCTCGAGTTGCTCAACCATGCTCACCGGACGTTCGCGACGTGCAGACTGCGGCAGATCTGACGAAAACCAATCCTCCATGTCCACGCCAACGGCGTGCCCCTGACGACGCAATCGCTCGGCGACCCACATTGCTTGTTCCGAATGCGCGATAAACAATCCGCGTCTCAATCGAGCCGCCTGGTACAGTTCGCTCACCACGTATCCGAGTTGACATGGATGCGCCGAGCGAAGCGCGCGAAAGCGATAGTTGGCGGCCTTGCGACGAAGGGAACTGTAACGCCTTCGCCATCGACTGAGAGTCGATTCAGGGCGAAGATCGGCAACGACTGTGTACTTCCAGGTTCGTTCCGATATAAGCAGCCGGTCGTACGCTGCGAGTGACTCGCTGGACCATGCACCGAGCAACTCAACATCATATCCGGCTGCGGTTAAAGCATCGGCCTCTTTGACGGCTCGCGGATTGTGACAGAGATGAGCTCCAGTGAGGATGACGATCGGCACGCTGCCTACGTTTCGTGTCTGGTCGGGAGGATCACTCGCGGAAAAGATTGCTGGCACGTCGAATCAACCTTAAACGTCAGCTGTACGGAAGGCTCTGCGTGCCCTGATCCGATGTATCAGAAGCTTTAGTTGCTTAGCGCGCTTCCATCCCACGAGTTTCGCGAGGCCGCGCAGTGCTACTCCACCATCGATGGATTCATCCGAACCGCCCAGTTCCTTTATGCGTCGCTCCGCCTCAAGAATAATCGCGGGCTCCTTGGGAAACACCTCAAACACCAATCGTTGATACAGATTCGCGCAAGCCAACCGAGTGCGCGGGCTGTTTTCGCGCGTAAAAGATGCTGAGAGCAAAGCTCAAATGATCGTAATGCGCTTCGCCACGCCTTCTCGCCTTTTGTCGCGCTGAGACTACTAGGAATGCCTGACCGATAATATGACGTCGCCGCTTCGCAGTGACGAATGCCACGGCTCGACAATACCACACGGCCGAAGTATTCACCGTCGTCGTTAAGCGTTAGCGACTCGTCCCAACGGCCCGCTGCGTCAGCAATCGATCTTGGCACAAGCCACGCTCCCGGGTGCATCATCTCTCCTGATGACCACGACAGAATTAACCACTCTATCGGCTCCATATTACGCATCCCTCGAGGCGCTGCTATGGAAGCTTGTTCCACAACAGTCTCAAAGCGCCGCCAAGTCGTGGATGACACGTAACCACATCCATCCGAACAAGTGAGTCGGTCGACCTGCAAGGCGATCTTGTTTACTGATAGTAAATCATCAGCGTCGAGATACTGGATAAAATCTCCCTGACAGATCTCATACGCGCGGTTGCGTGCTGCTGCGGCCCCCGAATTAGTCTGTTGCAAAACCTTAACTCGCGGTGATTCGAATTGGCGAGCTATAGCGAGGCTATTATCATTCGAACCGTCGTCAACAACAATTGCCTCCCAGCGCGGCCAAGTCTGCGCAACCACCGACTGCAGTGCTGCTGCTAACCAGGGTTCGGCGTTGTAGCACGGCATGAGAATTGAGACGAGGGGCGGCATGGCACCATCTTAGTATTCAGTAGGCGGCACGTGTCGTACACTCGACACCCGACGCCACGCGGACCGAAAATACCACCGTTTTGAACTAGCGACATAATGGTGGAGCACGGCTCGCGGATGCTCAACCTCGTTGAAGTTCGGTAGCACGAGATAATCGTCAGCGGGCGTAACAGCGCACGGCTTCCCCGCGACGAGCATCGCTACGAGTGCCTGTTCGTGATAGTAGGTCCTGCCTTCGGCTTCCAGCAGGGTCTTACACCAACGCTCAACCTCCAGCCAATCAAAAGCGTCGCTCTTCAGGCCACAAATGCCGACATTCACGCGCTCGGCAATAGGTGCTCTTGCGAGACGCGTCATTAAGGCATTCGAGTAGCCGTAGCTCGTTTCACTGTCGACCATGTGGCACGGTTTGCTCGGCTCGCGAAGCCAGTTAATGAGATAAATCGGCTCGCGAAAGAACAACATGTCCGAGTCAAGAACCAGCTTCCAACCCTGAGAGCCGACATGCACGTCGGTCAGCTTGCGTAAGTGTGGGTAACGCAATCGATGCGCTCGTAGCGTCGGAAACCTGCTTTCCGGTAGATACTCATCGAGACGCCTCTGAATGTCGCTCGTCGAGACAATTAGGGAATCCGGAAACAGCCGCTTAATTTCTCGTCGATGTGATTCGTACAAAGTACCGTCATCATAGACCACCACACGAATTGGCACGCCGCTTGCTTTCGCAAAGGAATAGGCACAGAAACAGGTTTGATACCAAAACGGTTTGCCGGTTAGAAAATGCAGCTCGAGTGGCTGGCTATGAGCGGGATTCTCAAGAGGGCTCAAACGATAGGTCGCCCGCTCCATTTCCCGTCGCCCATGGTGGTCGAGCAGTATGTTCAACGGTCCTTCGCGCAGACAACGTTGAAAGAATCCTCGGGGACGGTAGTAGAGCTGGTAAACGAGCTGGCCAAGTTTCGCTCGCCGAGCCTGCGCAATCACCGTTTCTCGAGCGAGACTACTCATAGGTTGACAAGGGGACGTCTCGACAAGGCGCTTTGCCCTTCGAACATGCCGCATGCGTACTGCCATCTCACGTAAGCGGCATCACTCGACCAGGCGCGATAACGAAAGAACGCACGCAGCTTTCGCGGCAGGACGGTCCACGACGGAATACTCTGCCATGGTCGGATATCGTGTGCATCGAGAACATGGACCCATGATCGCGATATCGCGCGGTTTAAGCGTGCTAGATAATCGCGCGTGAGGCGTCGCGCAGAAATAAGGTGCTTCAGTTGAAGCTGTGGAAAGTAACCGACTCCCCACCCGCCCTCCATGATCGTCAGGACGATGTCATTGTCGCCGCCGGAAACAAGTTGATCGCCACGGCGGTCGAGACTGAGACGGTCCTTGTTCTCATGAAGTCGATGGACGTACGCAAGCGCGGCCGCGCGTCGAAGCACCATGCCCGCTCCCACAGGGGCGCAGGCTGGATATGCCTTCAACTGAGATTCAGCGTGATCCAACCACGCTGTCTGTGGGGCATCACCAAGATCCCGCAATGCAAGGCAGCCTAAAAAGTCGCGAGCCCAAAGGGCTGGTTCAACCTCGAATTCTCCTAACGATTTGCCTCCGATCGCTCCCAAATGTTCGTTCTCGGACATGATGCCCAACGCGTGCTCGAGGTAACTGGCATCCAGCACGTTATCATCGTCGATGAGCACCAGGATACCCGAGGCAGCCTCATCGATGGCCCGCAACCGAGCGGGAGTAAGTCCGAGTCGTTCTTCGCGCAAGTGCCTTCCTAGCGGATGCCAGGACAAATCGATCCACGACTTTAGCGGTTCGACACTGGCGTTATCGATGAGCAACAGCTCCCATGAGTCGCGCGGTAGAGTCTGTGCCTGCAGCCCGGCAATTGTCCGCTGAAGATAGTCGCGACGCGGATTATGTGTGCATATACAGGCAGTTAGCTTGGCCATAGCACAAGTTTCAAGATTGTCATCGCGTCGACTGATCGATCAGTTCTTTCGGCTGGTCGGCTGGAAGCGTATCAGAAACCATTTCGATACGCGGATTGAAAAACAGCCCTCGCCCGATCCAAAGCAACGTGGACCATGGCAGCCGACCTTGAATGACCCAGCGCAGGTGGTTCCGTACCAAGCGGAGAATTTCACGCGTTTTTTGTCTGCGACGGAGGCCCGATGCTCTGATCATGTAAACCCGGTTGCGCACCCCGTAAAGGTACTTCCATTGGTCCGCGCAGCGCAACTCATTCACCGCAATTCCCTTGTTCTCGGGCGTGGCATGTAGGACAACGCTTTTAATAACCAAATAGCCGCGGCATTTCGAAGTAATGCGCAACGTGTATTCACTGTCATCGAACCAGATGAAAAATTCTCGGATAGGCAGACCTACCGCAGCTACAGCTTTTCGCGAAATCAACACCGATACAAATGATGTGTGCGTGATACGTAGATTCGGGTCGGTCAGTACCGAAGGCAGCCATTCAGCCGGCGGTTGGATAGCAGGCAAGTTCAAGACATGGGCTGTTCCGTCCTTCCATATCACTAAGCTCGCCAATAGACCGGTTTCAGCCTCGTGAAAACGCGGACTTGCCGTCAATTGCTCCAAGGCATCGGCGTGTGGGAGCGTGTCGTCATCCATGCACCAGAACCAATCGTGCCCGCGCTCATAGGCGGCACGAATACCGGTGGCCTGCCCCCCTGCGCCACCCTGATTCTTCTGTCGAATGACAACGAGGTCCGCCTGATCAGCGAGCCAGTCAGGCGTCTCGTCGGTGCAGCCATTATCGACCACAATGATTTCGTCTAAAGAAGCGATCTGACCGCGCAGCGCCGCGATACATTGTTTAAGTAGTTCGAACCGGTTGTAAGTCACCACCACAGCGGCAATACTCGGAGCGCCGTCAGTGGGCTTGTCGTTGCTCACGCTTCGCACTCTTTGAGCGCTGATCCTGCATACAGGCCGTCACGAATTGAGTCGGCGATACCCTGGAAAGTCCAACGAGCGTAACGACCGACGGGAAAAATCTTCAACGCCTCGAGCTTTGCCATACCTTCGCGCACCCACGTCGATCCGGGCCATTGCCACGTGTACGCGACATCGATCCATGTCGGATCGAGAACATCGACTTCGTCGAGATAGCCCCATTTACGTAGCTCTTCGACTACTTCCTTTGCATACGCATCGATGTCCTGCGAGGACGGCTTTGGCTTGTCCCCCTCGAAAGCACGCTCGATGTAAAAACTCGCCATAGTGCGAGCGTCGGAGCGTGGAACGAATGTTGGATCAACGTTGCTATAGATTCCTACGCGGTGAAACCCGCTCTTTGTCGGCGCGATGTAAATCCAATGATCGTCCGGACATCGTGGACCTCGTCGGGCGCCGATATTCAGGACGAGGACCGAAGTGTAAGGATCGCTTCGCTGGGAGACTTTGAGTCCCGCCAGTTCCAAAGTTCGGTTAAGCGGCAGTGTCGAAAGCAAACGCTCGTAGGCTATCGAACTACCGTCAGCAAACTCGATGACATGATGAAGCGGATCAATACGCGTGACTCGCTTGCCAAAGCGAATGTCCGCTCGCTTGGCCATTTGTAGTGCCAGATGATTGAGACCATCGCGCGGATAAAGAAAGCGGACGTTATATCCGACAGCGCTCGCTTGACGCTCTAAGCCAGATTTGACCTCTCGAATATCGATCGGAGACTTATAGGCGTCTTGTGGGGCGATCGACGTATGAAGCCCTGCCGTGTACAAGGCGTGAAATGGTTCGAAGAATAAGTCGCAAAGAGTGCGGCCAAAGTTGGCAGTTAACCACTCGTTCATCGTTGCACCACCAGCGCCGCGTGCTTCCATTTCTGCAACCGCCGCGCGACCTATCGAAGGCTCCAGATACCCGAGGTTATTCTGCAGCGGATAGGGCACATACGTCCCGCTGTCCGGAAAAAACACGGAGGACTTCCGCGCATATGACTCCATCGGTGCGAGCCGAGCGAACATCTCCTTAATCGTGGGATCCCCGCCGAAGATCCAGTGTCCGCCGCCGATCTCGAACCGATATGCGCTGTCATCGTCGGGGCGCGCAAAAAGTCGCTCGGTTTGGCCAGGTCTCAGGTAGTAGGACGAGCAAATGCCACCTGGCACTCCTGCCGCCTCGAACACGGGCGCATGCGACGTCATTCCCGCCGCCAACCCCGTAACGCCGGCGCCGAGGACGGCAAGTTGATGATGTTCTTTCACTAGGTGTCACCGTTTCAAAGCATTGTCGTTGCCGGCTTGAGGTGCGCGATAAGCCGCATCATGTTGAATGCTTTCAATACGTTCAAGACTAACCTTGGTACTGCTATCGCGGGCACGTGACATCGAAACTCGATTGGCGGCACGGTTACTTACATGCGTCGATGCCAACCGCAGTTTGTTGTCATGACGGAATCGTTGCTTAAGACGTCGCACAATTGACCTGGCCAATCGACTCATGCGCAGCGGCACGCGAACCCACCAAGGCGCACGCTTGGCGATTGCATAAGCACCGGCGTTCCAACGCACGGGCTGACTTTTTGCATCCCAAAGCGATAGCAGATCACCGCTGCACAACGTACGCCATAGCCCGCGTAGCGTGGGTCGCACCGCCGGCACTAAAGCAGGCATCGAATCGCCCGCCTGTTCGTTTTCAAAAGGAAACGATCCCCACGCCGTAGCCTCAGAAAGGCTTGGCCGCTCTGAAAACTCGGTTAACAAATCATCAGCAACGGTCTGGAGCGGCGGAAACTCTCGGCGTTCCACAATCATTGGCCCCAGAATCTCGGCGAACTCAAGCACCCCGCGGTGTACGGTTTCATGGCCCCAGGCTGCTAGACGCCCATTTTGGTCGCTCCTGCACTCTGGGCTGATCCGAACGCCTTGTCTTGAATAACCAACCACAGAACCATGTGGTGCCGTGCAAAACGTTTCGATGAGGCAGTTCATTTGCCAAGAAGTTCGCGTCGGCATGCGACCGCCGAAAAGAAAGGTTTCCGACGCAGATGCGATCTCCTCGGATGAATTCGGTGTAAGCCCAAAGTACATCGCGAACAGGTTCGAACTTGCTGCAGGCCCGAGCAAGGTTCGCATCGATCTCTCTACATTTCCTGCCCAACCCAAATCGACGTATCCGGAGGGCACACCATCGTATAAACCCTCTTGCCGGAGGTATTCGAGGCATAGCTCTCTCCGCGGCCCGGATAGCAGAGCAACTGCTTCCTGTAACGGTGAGGCATGCGTCAACAGAGCCCAAAGCCGCTCGACTTCGACGGTCGACAACTCGCGATCGGGTTCAATAGTCGATAAATCGCAGGCCCGAAGCGCTTCGACCAGAATCTTTGGCTCTACTCCAAGTCGCGCAAATACGATGCGAAGTGTCAGTACTCCGACATTCTTGAGTACCCAAGAAGCATCAACGTCAGTGAGGTTTGCTGCGGCCGCACCATGCCATGCGTGTCGACTACCAAATAAGTATCGAAATTCTATATCCGATACTTCGCCAAACAGGCGAATTGCCATGCGCTGCAATAGATAACCGTCACGGGAGACATAATACAGCCGTCGCAAGCCACGACGGCGTGCTCGCTGAACAGTCCAAAGGACGAAGCATGTCAGAATCGGCGCCACCACACTGCACCCAATGTCGCTGAGGACTTTCTCGCGCCCCACGAGTCCATGCATTCGCAGGCGCGCCAGTCGGCTGCTCCCGGCAAATAGGCTCGCGAGGCCGTCTGTCGCGACCGCATGACGCTCGGTCCTTTGTTCATAACGATTTAGATTTGCTTCCGTCCAAGGCGATACGCACAAACCCAATCGGCGAGGATGATCACCATCGGCCACCGGGTCATTCCCGCAATGAACGGCCTCTCTTGGATCGATCTTCAACTCGTCGGTGATTTGTTGAAACAAACCTGAGCATTTACTTTTGCGATGTTCCGCGGAGACATAAAGGCGATCGGCGTTTTGGAAAAAACCATGCCTTTTGAGCAGATCGCAAATGAATGGGGACGGGAGATACATGTCCGATGCAAATACAACGTGCTCACCTCGACAGCGCGCCTCGGTAACCAAACATCGCGCAGGCTCCACTGGAACTATGATTTGTTTTTCGACTTCCAACTCCAGCTGTTTAAGAGCGTTCATGTCCGTCGGATCGAGGACGAGCAGTTCCGCGAGAACTGCATAAATTTCGTCGAACGTCGTTTCTGCGCCGAGTGCACCCACACGGGCACTTGCTTCGGCATAAATACGCAACTCACGAAAAGCCGATGCAGAAACGCCAATCAGACCGCGTTCAATGGCGCGCTGACCGACAATGTAAAAGACCGATGTCGGATCTCCCACGCAACGCGTGAGCAACGTGTCAAACACGTCAAACACCGCAAGTTTCGTCGTCGCTGGCTTGCCTAAATACATGTGTTTATTCGTCGCGGCGTCATCAACATGCGGATGCGGCAGCCTAGTTTGCTACCACCGATTTGACGGCGACTGCCTTTAGGTTGAGTTCGAAGGAAATGTCTTTGATTTTTTCCATTTCGAAGTCCAGTTCTGCCTTAAAGACTTGCAGCCAACAAAAGCGCACGAGCCATTTTCGGATTGCGTCGCGCGCCGAACGACGCCAAAAGCGCCGTGGAAACCGCCGAATTCCTTTCTCTGCGTCAATAGTGACCGAATCGAAGCGCGCGTTGCGGAGCACGAAGAAAAGTGAATGCTCAGTGAAACTACTTGAGTGGGTATAGTCGTTGTAGCGCCATCGTGCCGCGAGCGGCGAATTGGCGTTCGGAACCGTAAGGATTA
The DNA here is from genome assembly GCA_963708675.1 of uncultured Planctomycetota bacterium. GTDB lineage: Bacteria > Planctomycetota > Planctomycetia > Pirellulales > PNKZ01 > DATAXP01. Next base: position 473,815 of record CAVPTO010000004.1, on the reverse strand, counting down.
ATCTACCGCCGGGTGCAAGGGCATCGTGGCAAGCTCGCAAAAAGTCAATTTGCTGCGCGACGGGAATGTGTTCCAACACATCGAGCAGCAAGCCGACGTCGTACGAACCGATCCGGTCGCGAAGGAATCCTGCGGTGTCAGATGTGACGTGTACCTCAAATCCTTTGGCGCTTGCGCTTTCGGCCTGCTCCGGTGACGCTTCAACACCCATCACGTTATAAAACCCTAACTTTTGTAGAGCCATGAGAGCGTGCCCAAAGCCACAACCAATGTCTAGCACGCGAGCCTCTCGGCTAGATGGCATCAACGGTGCCAAAAAATGTGCCTGCCACGCGGCAGTCCTTTCGTTCGAGGCCGCGGAGTCGTCGTGAAAGCGACGATAGTATATCGAATAATCGAATTCAGGCATTTTGGTTACGCGCGACCGATGTTCCAGCTTCCAAATACAAATCTGCAAAGGCGATCCGTCCCCACTCGGCCGTCCAGAAGCTGTGGGTATCGGCGTCCCCCGCCGCCCCGAGAACTTCAAATGGCAGAGTGTCCGTCACTACATCGTAATCGACGTGTCCCGTTCGATGGCTTCCCTTACCGATGGCAACGCCACAGAAGTACGAGCCAGGAGCTAGCCGTGGACACGGCAACGTCACCTTAAGCGTCATGACTTCGGTGGCGGGTAAGCCTTCAATTTCATGACTGAAGCAGCTGCCGATGGGCGAGCCGTCGGCGGAAAAAATGGTCATGCTCACGCGTAGACGTGAGATTTCATCATGCGCCCGGACCTTCATGATGTACGAGAAATCCTCGTCGGCTTCGAACCGCATAGAGTTTCGCTGGAATCGTAGGCTTACGATTCGAGCCGCACCGCTCAATTGATGGTGCCGCGGCACGTTTTCGACGTCGAATTCCGTCTCCGTCGAGCGATCGACGATCCTTAGATAGTTGCCAATTGCTGCTTCTGGTTTGCCATCGAATTCCAATTTCCCATGGCGGAGCACCAGGCATCGTGTCGTCAGGCGTGCGACGGCAGCCATATTATGGCTGACAAAAAACACCGTCCGTCCGCTCTGACCGACTTCTTGCATCTTGCCGAGGCATTTCTTTTGAAAAGCTGCGTCACCGACGGCGAGCACCTCGTCCACAACAAGAATATCTGGCTCAAGATGCGCCGCGACGGCGAACGCCAGGCGCATATACATCCCGCTCGAATAGTGCTTGACTTGCGTGTCGAGAAATCGCTCGACCTCGGCAAAGGCGACGATCTCGTCGAACTTGCGAATCACCTGAGCGCGGCTCATGCCGAGAATGGCGCCATTGAGAAAGATATTCTCGCGACCCGTGAGCTCAGGATGAAAACCCGTGCCCACTTCGAGCAGACTTCCGACGCGACCCCATGTCTCGACGCGTCCAGACGTAGGCTCCGTGATGCGGGACAAAATCCGAAGTAGCGTGCTCTTTCCGGCGCCGTTGCGACCGATGATGCCCAGCGTCTCTCCTGGCTGCACTTCGAAGGAGACATCGTCCAGCGCCCAGAACGATTCTTCAGAAGCGCGGCCATTTGATCTATGGCGAAGCCATTGATACGGCCTTTGCACAGCATCGCTTAACATTTCGCGAAACGACGTTTGGCGGCGTTGAAGCGCGCCGATGTGGTAGCGCTTGGAAAGGCCTTCAACGCGAATTGCAGGCTGACTCATCGCGGTAGTCGCAAACGGTCGCGAATGGACCAAACAAAGAACCCAAGTCCAACGACGACGAAAATAAACTTGGAGTATCGAAAGATGCGACGTTGGGAGTAGAGGTGACCGGGTTCGATCAGCGTGCGTTCGAGCGCGCCGGATTCGAGATTCCAAATCGAAAGACTTCGCGACGTCACAATCGCGGCATGGGTCGCGTCACGTGATATCGCCATCGACGAGGGCCAACCATCAAGCTTGTACTGTCGGCGACGACGTATTCCGTCAGGTGTCGCTGTCCATACGGTTAGCATTTCTGCGAAATCAATTGTCGCCAAACCCGAATGATCGGGGAAGATCCGGACACCAAGAAGCTCTGGTATTCCCGAGTCGCAACTCAACTCATGATCGCTCTCGACATCCCAAACGCGCAGGCGACCGCCGCTACCCGCTCCACGACCGGCTACGGCTAACCATTTCCCATCGCGCGACATATCAATCGAATTCACTTTCGGTAGCGGGTCGGGTTTGTCGAGCAGGACCTTCTGTTGCGTCAGATCGATGACCGATACTCGGCGATAGTCCGCAGTAACTCCAAAAGCAAGTGCATGTTGACTGTCAGTAATCAGCAATTGATCGAGGGTGTTTTTTATCAACGGGACCGTCCCCTCACGGACGCCTGTTTCCACATCGAACTTTGCGAGAACGCGCCTGAGAATCACCTCCACGCTCGTTGCGTCGGCGAAATCGACGCCAACCGCGACGCCATCCTCAATGAAAATCGTTCGTTCGTGCGGCGGTTTCGCGTCGGTTCGGAGGATGTCGATACGCGCGGGGAGAATATGATCGACTCTCATTCCGTGGGCCGTCGATGCCAGTCGGCGGCTGTCGGGTGAAAAAGCGATACACTTCAGAGCGAGCTTTGATAATTCAAATCGTGTTTGTATCTCGCCCGAGGCAACGTCCCAGATGTAGATCGTTTGCCCCTCGCTGCTGACGACGGCTATCTTCGAACCATCGGGCGAGTACGCGATGATGTCGATTGACTCCCCGGCTACGATGCGGCGCTCGATCGACATTTGAACGAGCCATAATACGCCGGCAATCGCGATGCATGTCATCGCCCCTAGCCGCCAGAGCCAGTTGACGAGTTCGCTGCGTGTCATTGCGGTTACAGACATGGTTGCGCCGAGGGATGCATGTCTGCTTATTAGACGATGTCAGAAAGCCTGCGCTCGACGTGGGCAAAATAGGTCAGCCCGATTGCAAAGGCGGCCACCGCGACCGCGAATGATACCGCGATGCAGGCGGGCTCCAAGGTCTCGCCGATAAGCGCTGCTCGAAAGCCGTGAATGAGTCCCGCCATCGGGTTCACACAATACAACAGTCGCCACTCAGTGGGCACCACATCGAGCGGATAGGCAACAGGGCTGGCAAACATCCATATCTGAAGCACAAACGCGATGACGTATCGAAAATCGCGGTACTCAACCACGAGAGCGGCCAGGAGACTTCCGACGCCAATCGCCAAGATCAAGAGACCAACAATGAGAATCGGCATCAACAGAATCCACACGGACGGCATGACCTGGTACCAGGCCATCAGCGCGGCCATGACGATCGTGGCCATCGCGAAGTCGACGGTCGCGGCGATGATGGTGGAACCCGGAATGATGATGCGCGGGAAATAAATCTTTGTGATCAGGCCGCCCGATCCCATTAGGCTTGTCGCCGCCTGACCGACAGCGGCTGCAAAGAACGTCCACGGAAGAATTCCCGCGTAGACGAAAATCGGGTATGGAATCGTGACATTGCGGTCTAGGCCACCAAGCTTGCCGAAGAAGATACTGAAGACGATCATCGTCATGACGGGCTGGATGATGGCCCACGTTGCGCCAAGAGCTGTTTGCTTGTAGCGAACCTTGATGTCGCGCCACGCAAAGAAGTACAACAACTCCCGGTACTTCCAAAGCTCGCCCCAGTCCAAGCCGCGCCAACCTCGCTGCGGCTCGATGACCAAGCGCGTCGGTAGTGAATCAGTCGACATGCGAAACCGAGTTCAGACCGGATACGTTCGAAGCGACACTGTCGGGCAGTGGAGGCGGCGAGGCAGGGTGCGGTTCAGCAATCGCGCCCTTGCGACGATGCTCGTACCAGGCGATGGTTTCGATCAAACCGTCGCGAAGCGTGGTCGAAGCGCGGAAGCCAAACTCGCTCGCGGCGCGTGATGTGTCGAGACAGCGACGTGGCTGTCCGTCCGGCTGATTAACGTCGAATCGAAGTTGGCCACGATAAGCGCACAGGTCCGAGATCAGGTGCGCGAGATCGCGAATTGTTGTCTCTTGTCTAGACCCGAGATTCACGGGGTCGGGGCTATTGTAGTGCTCCGTCGCTAGAGCGATCGCGGCAGCCGCGTCTCGGACGTATAGGAACTCGCGCGATGCGTTGCCTGTTCCCCACACTTCCACGAATGGTGCGGCAGCGTCGCGAGCTTCGATGATCTTGCGGATGAGGGCTGGAATGACATGGCTCGAAGCAGGGTCGAAATTGTCACGAGGCCCGTACAAATTCACGGGCAACAACGTGATGGCGTTGAAACCGTACTGTTGACGGTAGGCCTGCGCCTGCACAAGCAGCATCTTCTTTGCTAAGCCATAGGGTGCGTTGGTCTCTTCGGGATACCCCGCCCACAAGTCGTCCTCGCGGAAAGGAACCGGCGTGTGCTTGGGGTATGAACAGACCGTGGCCAGCGCGACAAACTTCTCGACGCCGGCCAGCCGCGCCTCTTCCATAAGCTGGATGCCCATCATGGCGTTGTCGTAGAAGAAACGACCAGGATTCGCCCGATTGGCGCCAATTCCACCCACCACTGCGGCAAGATGAACAATGATTTGTGGCTTCGCGTCATCCAGAAGTCGCAAGATGTCGTCACGACGACGAAGATCGTAATCGGCACTGCGCGGCACGACGATGTCCGCGGGTCCGAACTTCTCGAGCGCTTGGCAAACTGGTCGGCCCAAAAATCCCGCACCGCCTGTGACCACAATTCTCCGTGACTTGACGAAGGTCGTAGACGGCATCCTTCGTCGCGGAGTGGCTGGGGACGGGGTGCGCGCGATGGTTGCGGGCAGGGGAGCGCGACCGACGGTCGCGGCTTGGTGATCGATGGTGTCGCGGGCGGTTATTGGTCGGCCGACGAGTGCATCGAGAAGGTTTGCGATGCGCTGGGTCACGAGGCGTCGATCGTACTGAGCCACGGCGAGTTCGCGCCCTCGGCGTCCCATCTCAGTCGACTCGTGGCGATTCGCGACACACCACGTGATGGCGTCGGCGAGTGCCTGGGGCTCGCCAGGAGGCACGACGAGTCCACAGCGATTGTCCCGCGCAATCTTCGCTAGGTCACTCTCTGCCGGCGCAACGGCAACCAACGGCGTCTCCGATGCAAGAACTCCATACAGCTTGCTCGGCATGAGATACCGTGTCACGCGCGGGTCAACCGGCACGATGTGTAAATCGGCGGCGCTCAAGCTCTCGCCGAGTCGACTCTTCGGTTGATAGGACAAGAACGTGACATTAGCGAGCCGTTCGTCGCGAACCGTTCGTTGAAGCTGTGACTTCAATGCCCCCTCGCCGACGATCAAGAACTGAATCTCGGATCGATCTCTCAATATCGCCGCAGCAGCGATCACGTCTTCGAGCCTTTGACACAGACCGACGTTCCCCGAATACATGACGACAAACTTGCCTGGTTGCTGATGCTCGGCGCGAAAACGATTCTCTTCGCGGACGGGCTTCACGAGTTGCGTATCGGTCCAGTTTGGGATGCACGCAATCCGAGCGGCACCGACCCCGCTGGTGATCAAGAGTGAACGCATCTCTTCGCTCAGGACGATGACACGATCGGCACGGCGATAGATGCCAAAGAACAAACGTCGTAGTGCGGCCGTCAGCGGTCCTCGCGGCAACTTGCCTACGGCGACAGCCACGTCGGGGTAAATGTCCTGCAAATAGACGACCAACCGGCAGCCGTACCAGTGGCGCAGAAATGCTCCGAGGACGCACAGGATCGGCGGATCTGTCTCGACGATCACCATGTCAGGCCGTGGCAATCGCAGAGCTGCGAATGCCGCCATGAACCAATAGCTGAGCAGGTTAGCGGCCTTGCCGGCGAACGATCGCTTCGAGAATCGAGTGTGCGCGACACGGCGAATCGAAACGCCGTTGCGACGATCGAGACCCGAGGCTTGAAACGGCTGGCCGTCAGGGTTCTGGTTCGGTTGACCCGCCAGCACGGTGACGTCGAACTCGTCGGCGAGATCTTCGCATAGCTCCGTCAGCAACTGACCAGTCGCTTCGGCGTCGGGCCAATAGGAACGGTTGATGAACAGCACGCGCGGTTTGCGCGAACGTTGAGTTTTCGAGCCGTTATCGTTATTGCCCAAAGACATCAATCGATTCGCTCGAGTTGGCAATCATCCAACAGAACGCTCGCGCCTTGCTGCAGAAAATTTACGGCTACAAGCAGACGGGTGTGCCCTTCGCGCCGAACCACCGTGCCTTCAAAGCCACGGAAGGCGCCGCTGGCTACACGCACGAGCGCGCCGGGTTCGATGCGACCTTCTGGGGTCAACGGAGCACCGGTGGCGATGAGCTGGTGAATCTGCCGGAGGTCGCGGGTCACCTGCCGTGGATCGGGCGCGGCGAGAACTCGCGACACGCAGCGCGTCGCAAGGGCAGCTCGACGTTCGTCCTCGCCGCCGAGCATGAAGACGTAGTTGCTGAATAACGGGATGTACGAGACGCGAACCCGTCCGGCGGGAGAACGCTGTCGTTTGGCCACGATCGGGCAGTAAAAGCCGATCTTGTGACTCAAGAGCTTTCGCATGAGCTGCTTTTCATGCCTGGAAATGCTGTAGAGAACCCACCAATGCCGATCGACGGCGGCTTCGGCCTGGGTAAACAGGTCGGTGGGAAACAGCTCGGTTTCGTAGGCAGCGATGGGCATGGCAGTTATCGAGGCTCGGTCCGCGCGCACTCCGTTCCCGTGGGTGGCAGATACACCCCTAAAACCTTGAATTGTACCACGATAGCACCGTCGTGGAGGATGACTTGTGGGAAGGCGCGACGTGAGAAGCGAGACCGACGCTGAACCGAAAATCAGCCGGGGGCCGTTCAATCGACGTGCAACGGTTGTACGGATGTGCGCGAGCCCTTTGTCGCTGCGGCCTGAGCCACATGAGGCTCGCGAATCTCGGCGGTTGCAGCGTCCGATTCGATTTCCATCGGGTGGGGCTTCAGCAGCAGGAGAACGTGCTCATCGATCTCCTCCATCCATTGAGACAGTTTGGCAATTGCACCAGGGACATCGGAATGCGGCACGCGGCCAGCGACCGAAAGCGAGCCCATGATCCGTCCATCGGATGTTAGGGGTAATTCGACACGCCAACTTTCGTCGAGCGGAACGCGAGGCTCGCGATCCCACGACGCGTGGTAACTCTCATGCAGCCACGGCAGGTTCAGATTCAAACGAATTCGTTGCAACGGGATATCGTCAGCGGCGCGGATCAGCAACTTCCACAAGGAGTCCCAATCGCGTGTACCTTGGAGCCTGACCGAGCTGTTGTGAACGGCATGACCCGTTCGCCAGGAGGGCGTCACGATTGATGCACCAAAGTTTCTCACGGAGTTCGCGACCAGCAGAAACTCGGCGTGCCCGAACATCCGCGACACGACCATGATGCCAATGGTGACACCGATACCGGCGACGGCATACATCTCGTTTTCACGATGGAGACTAACGATAGCACCTGTGGCGGTAATCAAACAAAGGACGGCAACGTAACAGAGCATTTGCCGATTGCCGAACCCGCGACGGAGCAAGCAATGATGCAAATGGCCGCGGTCAACGGCCGCGATGCTGCGGCCGGTGAGTTTTCGTCTCAGGATCGCGATGCCTGTGTCGAAAGCCGGAACCGCCCAAATCGCCAGCGGGGCCATCATCGCATACGTCGCAGGCCCTTTAAGAGCACAACGAATAGCGAGAACACCGGCCAATAACCCGATGACCATGCTTCCTGCGTCGCCAAGGAAGATTGTTGCCGGCGGAAAGTTAAAAACGAGGAATCCCAAGAGGGCACCGGTCAATGCCAAGGCGATGATCGCCTCAAGCTCGTGGCCGCCCGTGAGTAACGCCATACCGGCGATTGTCGCGCTGAGGACCACGCCGACCGTGGCGGCCAAACCGTCGGCGCCGTCGATCAAGTTGACCGAATTAATGGCGCCGAGGATCCAAAAAAGCGTGATCGGCCAGGCGAGCAAACCGAGTTCGACATGATGGCCGAACAGCTCCAATCTGTAGACGACAAGACCAGAACACATCGCGACGACACTTGCCACAATCTGGCCGATGAGCTTCTGTCGGGCGCGTAGTGCCTTGAAGTCATCAATCAAACCGACAAGGCACAGAATTCCAACGGACAATGCGATAAAGATAAGGTCCGAGCCGCTCTCAAGTACCATCCGGTCCCAGAGATACGGACCGAACCACGTCGCCGCGATCGCGGTCATGACGGCCAAAACGACGGCCAAACCTCCGCCGAGCGGAGTTGCCTGCACGTGCATCTTGCGATGTTCGTCGGGCAGGTCGACCAAGCCGACGCGAAAGGCCACGACCCGAACAATGGCGGTCAAAAGCACGCTTGCGACGAAGGCTACGACGAGCAGCGTGAAGTACGAAACGAGCATTGAACCAGTATACAGAGCGGTTTGTTAGGTCGGCGCAAAAAACGATAACAGCACTGGCGAGAATTCGTACGAAAGAAAGTTGGAAAGGGTCGAGAACAAGCACTTTGTCGATTACATCGACTGTGCCGGCGAAGCCATCAACCCGTTAGGGGTGTTTGCGATCCGCCAACCTGGTGAGCAGGTCGGCATACGCTTTCTGATCAGGTTCGAGTCTCCAAGCCAATCGCGCCTGTTCGCGCGCCTCGTCCAAGCGTCCCACACGCTCTAAAAGTGTCGCAAGTTCCGCGTGCCATTCCGGCACCGAGCCGTCAAGCTCGACTGCCTTGCGATATTGCTCGATGGCATCGGCGACTAGTTCACGCAGTAGCGCAACCCGTGCTCGAAAGGCAGCGGCGACAGCCGGAGATATCTCATCCGTTTCCAACGACTCCTCCGCTAACTGCAGGGTCCGCCGCAAGTAGTCCGGGTACAAATCTCCGCGAAGTCGGCGAGCGAATAGAAGCAGATCCTCAGGATGATGCGGAACAATGTGGTCAAGAATGAGCGAGAAAGGAACTCGGCCAACCAAGCCATCTAGAACAGGTTCCAACGCAATACCCCAATTGATCTCCCACCCTCGCCGCAGCTCGGAACATCCCCGCTCGATTCGTCCCGCATCGAGATCGAGAAGGCCAACTCTAACGAGCACCCTTGGATTATTTGGTTCCAAGAACAGTGATCGTTGAAGGTCGATTTCATCAGCGAATGGGTCTCCCACAAGAAAGGCGAGTTCGCCAAGTCGAAGGTGAACCTCGTCGAACATCGGACAAGCCTGACGCGAGAGTGCCAAGTGCCTCCATGCGGAGCCGAGATAAGCCACCACGCTAGGAAGATTGCGAAGCTGATCAAGCGCAGTGGGGTCGCCTTCCTTGGCCATCTGCAGGGAACGACTACGCAGTACAGCAGGCTCGGTCGCTGTCCAACGTTGCGACTCTGGAATGTCCGAATCTTCGAGCTCTTGCAACGCCCGAAATCGGAACAACAGAATGTCCAACTCGGCAAGACGCGCTTGCCCGGCCGCGTCGTCCCATCGAAGTCGCAGTGCTCGCGAAAGCTCTTCGGCATTGAACTCGATCTTTCCGTGATCGAGTTCGGCTCGGTCGCCGGTCCATCTCGTCGCAGCCCGAACGCGTTCGATTCCAGCAGCGGCTCGCGCCTCGAAAGCTCCGGCCGTGGCGACGATCAATAGCAATACAACGACGACGGGACACCATTGCCGACCCGCAGGCAATACCAATAACAATCGGCGTGGTGCGTTGTTTTCCTCGGCCAACATCGCGGCGCGGCCGGCGAGCGCACCACATACCGTACCCATGAGCAGATGGGTTGCCGGCAAGTAGAGCCCGAAGTCGGACAGCGCATGAATTGCTTGCGAGGCGAGGATGAAGATTCCAGCGACGGCCCAAGGCAACGCCTCGGCGTCGAGCTTGAACATCCGCGACAAGATATGCCCGTGCCAAGCAATCACGATCAACAATAGTATTAATCCGGCCAAACCAGCTTCGATCGCAGTGTCGACATACTGATTTTCCGCGTACTCAAAGAAGGTGTCGTGGTGATTCTGTCCTTCCGGCTTGCTTACGTATCGGAACGTGCCCAGACCGCTGCCCGTACACCAGTACCTAACCGCCAACGTCGTGCCGGCGAATAGCACTTGCCCTCTCGACTTTGCGTAATTTCGATCAACATTAAAGATTTGCCCAATACGGTTTTCGACCTGCGCGCCCAATCCAACCCACGCGACTAGTCCGGCAGTAATGACCGCAATCACGACGATCGTACCCATTTGCATTGAATGCCCCTTGGTACGCGCGACCAGTGCCGAAACGATCGTAGCTGCAACGAGTGAAACCATTCCACCACGCGACATGCTCGAAAATACGCCTGCGGCTATGCAACCGACAGCGAAAAGAGCTGCCAGTTTAGAAGCGGTAAGCGTCGCCAGCGTCTCTCGTGCCGCGGCAAAAACCGATCGCCACCCACCCCCCGCGGGTTCGTCGATTGCGAAGAGTTGATTCAGGTCAATCGACTGGTACTTGCGCCGCATGAACAAAAGCAGCAGCAAACCAATGGCACACCCCAAGGTGACGTTCAGATACCCTGCGCCGTTGGTACGAGCGATGAATGGTCCGAAAGGCGCGAGACCCGGCGGCATGTTCCAAATCAGCATTCGATCGGACGAAAGCTTTTGGACCCACCCGAGAAAAACAATCGCCACAGCATTCGCGGTAACGACGACAAACAGTACGGTAAGTGCTCGCTGTCGACGAAAGAAACGCGCGCCTAGAGCGAAAGCCGCAACACCCAACGCAAGCAAAGCTGCGCGACTTCGCGTCGCTGCAGGATAAACACTCAGAGGCGCTGTCCCGGCCGTCGGAGAGTTCTTCGAATGCAACGCCGCTGCCACCTCCGGAAGAGGCAAGTCCAGCGGCAGTTGCTGGGCAGGCAGCAGCCGTTGTCGCAGCGCCGTCACGCCGGGCGAGAGATTCGCCGTGACACCTACGGGTAGCTCGACAACTTGGAGCCAGGGAATCGCAAGCGCTAGAACGAGCGGAACGGCGACCGAAGGGAGTAATTCGTTGCTACGGCGTTGTGTGAGAAACGTGAGCAACCAACATGTGCAGCAGATCGCGATAGTGACTGAGGCGATCGCCGCGAACCAACTCTCGACACCGCCCAGACACCAAGGCGCGGCGACGAGCAGGGAAAGCATCAGCGCTTGCACCGCCCAAACCGGAAGCTTGCTCCAAACCGATGATGTTTCGGACTCGCCTGAGGCACGCTCTGGGAACGACTTGGACCGCCCTTGGCGCGCCGATCCGCTAATCATACGAGCATCCGCTGAACGTTTCGCAGTGACACGTTGTCGCGAAAAAATCGAAGGATTGTCGGTGTGGTCAAGCTCGCCGTAACGATCTACGCACGACTTTCAATGAGGGCCCCGCCCTTATGGCGAAAATCGCACTTATTATCCCGCATTAGGGATTCGTCGTGTTAGTTGTGGCCGCTGAAGAGGTGCTCGTTTGCTGTCCCAAGGCGGCCAATGCGCCGAGTCCGCCTAAACCTGCCGCGATGCCGCCAATTCCACCGCTGCCTCCCGCCGCGCTGCCGCCGCCACCACCACCACCACCACCACCTCCGCCACCTCCTGCAGGCGCCGAGCCTGCTCCACCGCCACCGCTACCGGATTCAATCGAAGGCTGCTGCATGCCCGCGGCGAGATTCTCGTTGTTCAACATCTGTTCGAGCACTCGAGGAAAGCTCGCGAACCGAACCGTCGAGATGAACATGTCCAAGCCCGAGGGGATCGTTCGTAGCGATACTGCTCTCCCTGGAATCTTATTATCGAGCCCGGCCTTACCTTCCGCCGGGGGTGGCAGACTGTCCTTCTCCTGACCGTCAGATGGAAGCACACGAATCGAAAATGCACCCAATGCATTCTCGCCAGCCACAACGACCGAGTAGTTGCCAATCGTGAGGCCGTCGACAGCAAAGCGGCCGTCGCCGTCAGCGAGCGTCATGCCGACGATTCTGCCTTCCTGAATGAAATGAATATGCGCGACGACAGGAATCAGGTTTCCTTGTCCGTCGAACGTGCGAAGACGTCCGCTGAGGTTACCGTTGGGGCGTAGCGCCACAGAATGCCCCGAGTACCACGGTCCGTCGTCTGGAAGAACGGATGACGGCAGATCGGCGATCGCTCGCGAACGGTTCCCGCCCGGAAGTCCCACCGGAGTAGCGGCGAGTGGCAAGCGATTGCCTTTCAGCAATGAGCCCAACGTTTTCTGAAAGCCAGTCGGCTTGCCCGGTTGGGCGGGTGAAGGAAGCGACTCGGCACGCTTCGGAGCAGGCCCAGTACTAGGGGCGGGAACGCCGCGGGGCCCCTTTACCTGCGCGCCGCCAGGCTGGCGGAACGAGGCGATACGATAAGCGACCACCTGCCCAGTCTTGTACAAATCAACGGCTGGAATGAGAGTCGTGGACAGAACAAGGTGCTCCCAACGTTCTTCTTCGCTCATCACGCGACCTCGGCCGTCGCGGAGGGAGATCGTCTTTGTGTCCGGAGTCGCTACAGGATCTCCCATCGCGCTGACCTTTAGCGCGAAAGCTCCAAAGCCATCTCGGCCCACGGCAACGACGTCGTAGACGCCTTCCTGAAGTCCGACGGCTTGAAAAAAGCCGTTTTCCTCCGCCATGGCTTTTCCGATCAACTCGTTGTCTTGCAAGAACGCGATGCGAGCGTGTACGGGAACCAGCTCATTACTTGCACCGAGAGTACGCAACTGCCCGGGCACGTTTCCATCGCGACGCAGGCGCACGGAGTGGTTTGCCATCCAAACACCTTCGGGGTCGACCGGTATGTCGGCGCCGACACCGCCCTTCGCCCCGTCCTTCTTTCCGGCACGGTCTTCTGCGGCCAGGCCCTCGGCGGCTCGCCCTTCGGCGGCTCGAGCGTCCGCCTCCCGTTCGTTAGCGTTTTTATCCTCGGCGGCCACCGGCGTCGCTTGGATGTTCGCATCGCGATCGGTCGCTAGTTTGAACGTCTCATCAGCGCTCGCCAACGAAGCAAGCCCGATGACTACTACAGCGATCCCGGCAAACGTCCGATTCATGACAATTCTCCGACGCGGGGGCGACACTGAAAGTGCGGCCAGATACTGCTTTATCATATCGCGACGGGGCGAAGCGTTGCAACGAATCTTTTACCTATCCGGCAGAATCCTTCGCCCTAAACAATGCCAGAAAGGTGGTCTTCCCCAAGGCCTCCGCGGCTTTTGACTATCGCGAACTCCTGCGATCCCATTGCTTCAGGCGAGTTACCCCAAAGCGGTCAACGTTCCCGTGCTCGCCTCGTTGAACGAGTCGATCTCGCAGCCGAACTTCTGCGCAAGCGTGAGATGCAGGTTGGCGATCGGCGTGTGCTCGGACAGAACGACGTGTTGACCCGGATCGAGGATGCCGCGACCGCGGCCGGCGAGCACCATGGGAAGGTTTTCGCGAATGTGGCCGTTGCCGTCTTTCATCTCCGACCCGTACAAAACGACCGAATTGTCGAGCAGCGTGCCGTCCCCTTCGTCGACGCGTTTCATCTTCTCTAGCAAATAAGCAAACTGCTCGACGTACCAGCGGCTCACGGTCGTGTACTCCGCAACCGCAGCGGCCTGGTGCTTGTGATGCGACATGCCGTGGTGATCGCTGGTGACGCCATCGAGGAAGCTGAAGTTTTGCCGGCTGAAGCCGTGCGCCGTCATCAACGTCGCTACGCGCGTCGTGTCAGTCCATAGTGCGAGGACGAGCAAATCGATCATCAGACGTAAATGCTCGTCGCGCCGTGCCGGGATACCATCGGAAGGACTGGCGAGTTTAGGCTCGGTTGGCGGCGTCCACGAGCGCTTGGGCGGGTTCAAAGCACGGTCGATTTGCATCTCGACTGCGCGAACGCTTTCGAGATATTCGTCGAGCTTATGGCGATCGTGATTGCTAGCCGATCTTCGCAAGTCGCGGGCGTCGTCGAGCACGAGGTCGACCACGCTCAGCCGGTCGGATGCCGCGCGGTGAGCTTCGGGACTCGAATGACTGCGAAACAAACGGTCAAACGCAACACGCGGATTGATCTCGGGGCTAAGTCGCGTGGTCGGCGAACTCCATGACACGGTGTTCGCAAAGGAAATCGGCTCGCCAGGCCCCGCCGTGCCCTGGCGGGGTGGCTCGGTGCCGAGAACGATCGACTCGAGCGCCGTTTCCTGTCCGATCTTTCGGGCAATCATTTGATCGAGCGACACTCCACTTTTCAGATCATGGATCGGGATTCCGGTCAGCCACGCGCCGGTCATTTGCACGTGACCCTTCGCGCCGGTGTTGTCGAGGTTCGAAACAACGATGACGTCGCGTTTCAACTTCTCGAGCGGCGTCAGAATCTGCGACAGCTTGAAGTTGCGGCCTTCACCGGACACGTCCCACGCCTTCGGGTAAACACCGTTCGGCTGGAAGACACACGCCAAACGCGTGGGCGGCGCGGCGTCCACCGCGGCACGAGCGGTCGACCGCATGATGTCCAAGTACGGCAATGCCAGACTCGCCCCGACGCCTCGCAAAAAGGTTCGTCGTGGAATACGCCATGCGTTCGACATCGGGAGCAACTCCTTCAACCAACTGGCAATGTGGCCGAGCAACGCTAACGCGCTCGCGGTTTGTTGTTTTGATACTGAAACGGGTAACTCAGCACAACTTGTTGAATCAGCGACCGTGCCGAGAACTCATCACGCTCGAGTGCTTCGCAAATGGTCTTGATGGCGGATTCGTCGTAAAGCTTGAGTTGCCTACCGAGGGCGAAACTCAGCAAACGCTCGACGAGATTGCGCACGAATGCATCGCGGCGCTCGGCCAAGAGCACGTCCTTAAGTTCTGCGGCGCCGTGGAACATCGCGCCGCCGGGCAGTCGCCCCTCGCTATCGACGGCATTCCCGGCCTCTTCCGTGCGAAAGCGTCCGATGGCGTCGAAGTTCTCCAGGCCGAAACCGATCGGATCGAGCTTGTTATGACACGTGGCGCACGAAGGATTGCGGCGATGAACGAGCAACTCTTCTCGCAGTGACTTGCCGCGTGCTTCGCCGGCCTCGGGGTCCAACGTCCCCGCGTCGGCCGGGGGCTCGGGAATCGTTTCTCCCAGGAGCGTTTCGAGAACCCATTTTCCTCGAATCACGGGATTCGTGCGTGTCGGACTGGAAGTCGCCGTCAGCACGCTGGCCATTCCCAGCAGGCCGCCGCGATTCGGGTCGTTCAACGCCACGCGACGCATTTCGTCACCTTCAACGCCTTCAATCTCGTAGTGACGAGCCAAGGTTTCATTGAGCCACGTATGTCGAGAGTCGACCAATTCAAGCACGCTGCCGCCGTCACGCATCAGCGATTCAAACGCGAGGACTGTTTCCTGCTTCATCGCCTCGCACAGCTCGGGCGTGAACTGTGGAAACTTCTTAGCGTCGGGAACGACGCTGCTTCCTAGCGAGCTGAAGCCAAGCCATTGGCCGAGAAACGACGCGACAAATGCCCGCGCACGCGGATCGGCGAGCATGCGGTCAACTTGAGCATTCAAAGTCTGCGGTTCGTGCAGACCGCCGGAGGCGGCTGCTTGCATCAGTGCGTCGTCAGGCATCGTCATCCACAGGAAATACGACAACCGCGACGCGAGTTGATAGTCGTCGAGACGATACTCGCCCTTGGCCGCGCCAAGTTCGTTGCGATACAGGAAGTGCGGTGAGCAGAGCACCGCTGTCAGCATCAGCTTGACGGACGGCTCGAACGCGTCGCCTTGCTCTTGCCCGCGATCGAACAACGCGAGGTAGCGCGCCGCATCGCTTTCCGACACAGGCCGTCGGAAGGCCCGCGGCAAGAAATCTTGCAAGATCGCCTGAGCCGCAGCTCTCGCCGAACGATTGTCGCTTGGCCGAGCGACGAACACTTGAGTCTTCGCTTCCGAACCTTCCGGATGAATTGGCCCCTGAATGTCAATCCAATCGACCGCGATCGTGCCTGGCCCCTTTTGTTTCGTGCTCATCGAGCGCGACGACGACACGAGTTGGGACATTTTTCCGACGTATTCGTCGTCGACCGCTGCAACTGCTTCTAACAGTCGTGTGTTCCGCAGAAGTTTGCCACGATTCTGCGTTTCATAGACTGTGTTGAGTTCCTCGACCGACTGTCCCAACTCAAGCGCGAGCGCGGCCTTTGCCACGTCAACGGCAACGCTTCGCTCGGCGATCATGCGTTTGAACCGAACGATCTCCCACGGATTGCCCTCGGTTCCTAACAAATGCAACCATTCGAACGGACGTTGCACGCTGGAAGCTGCGCGGTCGAGGTCTTTAATCAGTAGCTGAAGTTTCTTCGATTCAGTACCTGTTGCGGGGTACTTCGGCGCATTTTGCGGCGAGTGACGGTTCACGAGGTCCGCCGCGTTTTCGGGCAGTTGCCTGAATTGAGGAGCCTGCTTGGCAACTGCACCGAGTTCCGCCTCGGCCTTGGTGCGAAGTTTTCGCGCGAGATCGGCCGAAGGTAGCTCGATATTCCAAGTCATCTGGTGAGTTCCACCTTTGACCCGGGTCACAAGCTCGACCGTTTCGCCCATCGCGGAAGCGGTGAAGAGGTCGCCCTTGGTATCTCCGTCGATGCGCAGTCTCGTTCCAGAGGGCCCGCCAACGGAGCGCAAACGCACCGTGAAGCGATAGAAGCCGTCGGAAGGAAAGGGGACCGACTCGTAAAGCGTCATCTGTCCGCGATTGAGCACGTAGCCTTTGAAACCATCGCCGAAGTCCTCCGGGACACTTTTCGTTTCAGTCATGAACATGGCTTCGCTTTCGTAACGCCGGCTCATCGGCTCGTGTTCGAGAGCGATGACGCCGCTGAGCGCCGACTCGGCCGCGGCGAGATACTTCTCCAACAGGGCTGGCGTGAGAAACAGGGCGTCGCGATCAGTATTGAAACCGTTGCCGCCTTCTCCGTCGGGAGAGAATTCGCTGCCAGGCTGCAGGTCGATGCCAAGCAGGTCGCGCATCGTGTTGTTGTATTCATCACGCGTGAGGCGAGGCAGGGTCACGCGGCCGGGGTCACGCACCTTCGACCAATCGATTTCAAGCGCTTTCTCAGCCCACGCAGACAACTGTTGTCGCTCGGCATCCGTAGGCAGCGGATTGTCGGGAGGCATCTCCTCACTTTCCAGTTGAATGAGGACGCGTTGCCACAGTTTCCGCTCGCGCAGAGACCGTGCCCGCGGACTGAGATGCGTCAGATCGATATCGGCCTCGTGCTTCTCTGGGTTGTGGCAGCGAAGGCAGTACTTTTCGAGGAGTCGCTCGTTCGCCTCAGCCGCGAAGGTCGAGGACGGGCCAAGGACGAAGACGAGTAAAACGCGCAACGTCAGCGTTGGCGAAATGGACAAGGACATCGGCTATCGAAACCGGGCGGGAAGGAATTTCGGAATTCGAGACGTTGCGAAAGGCGCGGGGCAAGCTTATACGACGCGCTAAATGTCGCGACAATCGTGAGAATATTGAGTATATCGCCGAGGTGCTTGACTACCAACGATTTGCGCCGACCGACAAATGGCGAATACGGCTCAGTGAATGAAGATGTCCTTCTCGCTTGCGTCGACATCGGATTCCCAGGCCGCCAGCTTTTGCTTCAGGTCCCGTACGATCTCGGGATGCCGAAAAGAGAGGTTCTTGCGCTCGCTGATGTCGTCCTCCAAGTTATAGAGGAAGCTGAGGTAGCCGCCGTCTTGAACGTATTTCCATGGCCCATGTCGTATGGCCTTTTGAACGCGAGTGTTACGATTGATACGCCAGCAAAGCGTGCGAGATCGTTCTGGCTGCTGACCCGTAAGAATCGGGATCAGATCGATTCCATCGAGCGGCCGGTCCGGAGCTGCCGCGCCGCGGGCCATCGACAGGAACGTAGCGGTCAGATCCATCGTGATCGCCGGTTGATGCGTGACCTTGCCGGCCTGCAACTTGGCGGGCCAGCGTGCGACGCACGGCACGCGAATGCCACCCTCCCATAGCGATGCCTTGCCATTGAACAGCGGCGAGTTGTCGCTGTAGTGCGCGCCGCCGTTGTCGCTCGACAGGACGATCAAGGTGTTGTCCGCGATGCCTTGTCGCTCGAGTTCCGCGAGAATCATGCCCACGCCTTCGTCAACTTTTTCGAGCATGGCGGCGTAAGTTGCGCGATCGCCTTGGTCCATCGTCTCTTTCGAAACAGGCGGCTCCGGACGATCGGGCGGCTGATACGGCGAGTGCACCGCCTGATGCGGCAAGTAAATAAAGAACGGTTCCTTGGCGTGGCGCGGATGCACTCGACCGCGTGCTGATTGAGAAGGTCCGTCAGATATCCGTCGGCCTCGACCGGCTTCTCGCCATCGCGTAGCTCGTACGTTCCGTCGTAATAGCGATAGCGGTAGTAGTCGGCATGCCCGAGCAGGGTGCCGAAGTATTCATCGAAGCCGCGTCGGACGGGATTGTATTCAGGCTTGAAGCCGAGGTGCCATTTGCCGAACGCCGCGGTCGCGTAGCCGGCCTTCTTCATGAGCTCGCCGATCGTGACCTCACCCGTCGGCAATCCGAGGGCGTGCATATCGGGCTCGTCGACCCATTGTCCGTCGACTTTCCGTTGTTGCTGAGCGGTGTAACCCATCGCCCACTCGAGTCCCACGCGTTGCTGCCATCGACCGGTCATGAAGGCACACCGCGTCGGCGAACAAACCGGCGCATTGGCGTAGAAGTCCGTGAACTTCACGCCCTCATGCGCAAGTCGGTCGATATTGGGTGTTCGGATGTCGGTCGCACCGTAGCAGCCGAGATCGGCGTAGCCCATGTCGTCGACAAGGACGAAAACGATGTTCGGGCGACCCTCCGCTGTAGCGAAGGCAGAATGTGATGTCGCAATCAGAAACGTCGCGGCCAGCGCCACGATGACGCCAGAAAAAGCGATGCGGGACGCCATGAATGCTCTCGCGATTCTCGAAGCAGCGAGCGGATGACCGTTTTCGGACGCCGCTCGAGGCGGCACTGCCGTCCATGCTGACGCCATTTAGAGATTACTTCCCGCTGATATTGCCTTGACCCACGGTTTGCTCGTTCAACCAAGTCTCGTAGCTCTTCTTTCGCGAGCCCGAGTACTCGTAGGTGTCAAAGATGCGGCCGTTGCCAAGGGCGCGCGGATCCTTCTCCTCACGCAGCATCGCGAGCATTTGTTCGCGAAGTTCCTTGGCCTTGGGTGCGTAGAACGGATCGGTCGCCAGATTGTAGATGCACTCGCGGTCTTCGCTAATGCGATACAGCATTTCGTCTGGACGCTTGGCGAAGGCGATGTCGTAGAAGTAACCGCCCAGCGCTTTGAGCAATTCCTTCGTGGGACTGGGATCGCAGTTGCCGTAATCGGTCTCAGGGTCGCAGGCGGGCCAGCGCTCGGGGAAGTAGTTGAGAATGTAAAGGTATTCAGGCGTGCGAATCGCGCGTACCGGATAGCCCCAATCGTTCGGTCGACCGAGATCGTGACGTTCTTTGCCGACGAGCATCACATTGCGGTCGGGTTCGATCGTGCCCGATTTCTCCGCCTTCAGAATCTTCGTCAGGCTGTGCCCTGACATTTGCTCGTGGACTTTCAGTCCAGCCAGTTCGAGGAACGTGGGGGCGAAGTCACGCACGTTGATGAAGTCGTCGATCTTGCGGCCTGGCTTGATGCCCTTGCCCCACCGCATAGCCAGCGGCAGGTGGAAGCCGTCTTCAAAGATCTGCCCCTTCACGCGAGGGAACGGCATGCCATGATCGCTCGTCACGACGATCAGCGTATTTTCCAATTCGCCGGCGGCCTCGAGTGCGGCCAACGTGCGGCCCACCTGCTGATCGCCCCATTCGACTTCAACCGCGTAGTCGAGCATGTCGCTTCGCACGACCGGTGTGTCAGGGAAGTACGCAGGCACCGTGACGTCCGAAAGGCTCTTGCCTGCGCTGAGTCCCGAACCTTCTTCGTAAGCACGATGCGGCTCGACAAAACCCATCCAGAAGCAGAACGGCTTGTTCTTGTCGCGCGTCGAAAGGAACTCCTCGAAGTTGCCGGCGCAATCGATGCGCCCCATCGCTGCTGTGGGCGGTTTGAACTTTCGCTCGTCGAAGCTCGGACCGGCCGGGTTACGCTTGAACCCGCCCTCCTTAAAGTCGCCGGGGCCCCAACCTTTGCCCGTCAATCCGACAACGTAACCCGCTTGCTCTAGCAGGTCGGGATAAACGGCGAATTTGGCCGAGAACAAACCGTGATGGCAGCAGGCCTCTTCGAGTTGCCACGTATTGCGTCCCGTCAGAATGCTCGCTCGGCAAGGGCTGCACTTTGGATTCGACGTGAAGCAGTTCTGGAACAGTGCTCCCTCGCGGGCAATGCGGTCGAAGTTCGGTGTCTTCACCCACGAACAGCCATACGCGCCCGCGTGGTTCCAGCCCCAGTCGTCGTAAATGACAAACAGAATGTTAGGGCGGTCGGCCGCGAAGGCTGCGACTTGGCCAAACATTAAGAACGCGAACGTAAAGACCGAGATCCAGGCGCACCGACGCATGAGACGGAACCCTCTGAGGTGTTCAACCGACGGATTGTCGTTGAACTGACGACGCATCCGAGAGGGCTATTATTTCACGCGGCGCAGCGGTTGCCCAGCATGAGCCAAGGCAGATCGAGTTGTCCGGCTACCGCAACATCGTGCCTTCAGCGGCACGGGCGTCGCGACGCAGTTGCTCGGCTGCGGTGCGCAAAACGTCGGCTTGCTCGTAGGAATGCAGCCCTTCGAGCATCGCGGCCGATTCTTCGAGCTGCCGGCTCAGTTGACGCCAGGTTTGCCATGCCTTCAGCGCCGAAGCGATTTCCGGCTCCTGACGTCGCAGCGCGGCCAAGAGTAGATCCCGGCTGTTCTCGCCTTCCTCAGACGATGTGCCGATCGTCGTTTCGCCGAAAGTCGACGAACCGACCACGTCGAGTCCCGCTCGGGTGACCGCCTCGACAATCATCTGCGCTGTGTCGGGCATACCTGGGCCCAAAAGGTTCGGTAGCAAGTCAACTGAGTACTCCGCCTGTTCGTCCGACGCCTCGAAGGCCACAGTAGCCGACTTGGCCGCCGTGCGACGAAGAACGTCCGTGTGCTTGGGCAGATGCCCGACCACAACCGCCGCGGCAGCAAGCAGCCCCATTCCCAATACGCTCGCGGCGACAACCAGCCTGCGATGAGAAGCCATCCATGGCATCAGCGCGACTCCTGGGTACAGAAAATGACGCGGGAGTATAGGAGCATGTCTCCCTAGATAGAACAGCAACCTCGCCGCCACGCTAGCACGCCACAACCCGGCCAAAACGGCCAAAGGGCATTCACCCCTTGAGTACGATCGGCAACTGGTCGATCTTGGCGGCCAGAATGAAGTCGTTCTCCGACAGTCCCTGGATCGCGTGCGTCCACAACTCGATCCACACGTTTCGATACCCTTCGAGATGCAAGTCCGGGTGATGTTGCTCGCTTTCGGCCAACTGAGCGACCGCATTGAAGAACCGAATGCCGTCCGCGAACGCGCGGACCGTCCAGTCTTTGCGAATGCGCTGGCCATCGTGAGTAATGCGCCATCCGTTGAGCTTCGCAAGTTGCAATTCCGCGTCGCTGCGAGTGTAGCGGTCGACGCCGCCTTCGCAGGGTTTACATTTCTTGTGTACGAGTTGTTCCGCCGCTTGCGTTTCCATAGTTCGTTCCATTCAGCCAAGGTTCCAATACCAGCTCGACACAGCTGCTAACATTCTAGTCAATGTGTGCGACTTGAATCGCATGGTCATTGGATTGACGGGCGCGGAGAACACCGTGAACTTGAAATCGAACGAATCACGATTGACTTCACTCGAAGAGTTGGTCACCCATCTTGAACGAACCGCGCAAGATTTGAACGACGTGCTGTTGGCGCAGCAAAGGCGCATCGAGCAACTCGACCAACAGATGTTACTGCTCCGAGGCGAAGTGGACCGCGCACTCACGGACACGACTCAGCCTCGTCGGCTCGAGGATGAAAAGCCTCCGCATTACTAAACAATTTGACGATATGTGCTGCCGGTCTGAGAACCAACAATGCTCGGGAGTGGGTTTCACCGGGCCGCATGTCGTTGATTGTCGGATTCCCGGCGATGAGAATGGTACGGTTATTCAACGTGTCCCCGAGGAGTTTGGGAATGCGGCTTTTAAGAAGTTGTCTCGCCTATGTTTTCGCATTCTGCTCGCTAGTGGGTCAGGTGCCTGCGGCCGACAAGAAACCGAACGTCCTGTTCATCGCGATTGACGATTTGAACGATTGGACCGGCTGTCTCGCTGGCCATCCGCAAGCGCGAACCCCGCACATGGATCGCCTCGCCTCGCGCGGCACGTTGTTCACCAACGCTCATTGCCAGGCGCCGCTTTGCAACCCATCACGCACTAGTGTGCTCACGGGCCTGCGACCGTCGACGACAGGCATCTACGCTCTCGAACCATGGTTTCGCACGGTCGATCGCCTTCGCGAACGCGACTCGCTGCCGCAACATTTCATGGCGAGCGGCTATCGCACGATGTCGGTCGGCAAGATTTGGCACGGCGCGTATCCGCCGAAGGAAGATCGCCCGAACGAGTTCACCGTCTTTGGGCCGAACACAGCGGGCGCGAAGCCGAAGAAGAAGCTCGTCGAAACCCCTGAAGGCAATCATCCCGCAGTCGATTGGGGCATGTTCGAGCACCGCGATGAGGATGAAAAGGACGCGCACACCGCCGATTGGGCCGTCGAGCAACTTCGCAATGCGAGTGGCGAGCAGCCGTTCTTCCTCGCGGTCGGCTTTCACCTGCCGCACGTGCCTTGCTACGCCAATCAAAAGTGGATGAGCTTGTTCCCGGCCGATGGTCTGACGTTGCCGCCCGTTAAGGCCGACGACCGCGACGACCTGCCACGCTTCGCGAGTTACATGAATTGGCGATTGCCCGAGCCGCGACTGTCGTGGCTAAAGGCGAACGATCAGTGGACCTCGCTCGTGCAGTCGTATCTCGCGTGTACGAGTTTCATGGATTCACAGATCGACCGATTGATGGATGCTCTCGAAGCGTCCGGCCAAGCCGATCGCACGATCGTGGTGCTGTGGAGCGATCACGGCTGGCACGTCGGAGAGAAGGGCGCGACCGGCAAGACGACGCTCTGGGAGCGTTCGACGCGTGTGCCGTTGATCTTCGCTGGTCCTGGCGTCTCGGCAAACGCGCGATGCGCACAGCCTGCCGAGTTGCTCGACATTTATCCCACGCTGATCGACCTGTGCGGTCTGCCGAAGCGTGATGACCTCGAAGGTCATTCGCTCGTCTCACAACTGACGAATTCGGCGGCCGCCCGATCCTGGCCCGCGATCACGACGCATGGCCCCGACAATCACAGCGTCCGTACGACCGATTGGCGATACATTCACTACGCCGACGGCAGCGAAGAGCTGTACGACGAAAGGAACGACCCGAATGAGTGGACAAACCTTGCCACATCGCCGGAACATGCGTCGATCCGATCCGAGATGAGCCACTTGATGCCTGCGAAAAGCGCCGCTCCGGCCCCAGGAAGTAAGTCGCGTCTTGTCGAGCTTCGCGACGGTATACCCTATTTCGAAGGAGTCGCCATTCAGCCCGACGAGGTCTGGGATCCGTGAGCTCAAAGATTATTGAAGGCCATCGAATCCGCGGTGTCGCGTTCGTCGCGATTCTCTTCGCTTCGGGCTGCAGACTCGCTCTTGCTGGCGAAGCGACGCCGGAGCATGCTTCCGTGGTCGCCGCGCGCCGCGCCATTGCCGAGGCACGCACGCTCATTCATTTCGATCTCATCGAGCAAGGCGACTTGAAATCGCTCGATGGCGCGGATGCAGCGGTGAACGCGGCGCTCGCTGCCCTCAAGTCAGAATCAGCGGACGACTCGCAAGCAAACGCATTACGCGACAAGGCGCTCGCGCTTCGCACCGACATCGCAAAGCTGCGGGCAACGACGTCTGGCACATTCTTCGGATATTTCCCGTTGGCGAGACTTCTCGTCGGCACCGACAGTACCGACGGCCAAGTCGTCAAGATCGCGACGGTTCCCGACGCGGCGCGGCGCATGGCGCTGCTGCGTGCGTTCTCGCAATCGCTCGATTTCCTTCCCGGCGCGAACATGCACGCCGTCGTGCTCGTGGCTCGCGAGGGGATGGATGATCGCTCGATACAAATCGTCGACGACCTCGTCGAACGCGTCGCACCTTCCGCCCTGGCAACGATGCCCAACCTGACGCTCATCTCCGACATCAAGTCTTCGGAGCTCACTGCACCGGCATGGGACGCGCCCGACGCCGCCTTCACCGAGTGTTGTCGTCAGATCGTTCATCGCAAGGGCCACGATGGCAAAGCCGTGAATCTGTGCATCGTGCTCGTACCGCGCTCTGAATCCCGAGCCAACCGACTACGCCTGGTATCAGGTGCAATGGCGAGCCTTCTACTCGTCGTCTATCGAAGCGGCTCTCAAAGCCGAAAGTCCGTCGACGCTGGAATCGACACGCGAATACGTCGGCTCCGGGTCCGCAATCGACCGCAGTCGGCACGCAACGCTGATCGTTGAGTCCGCCGCGGCGCGATGCGCGCTGGCGATGCTGCTTTATGTCGGCTTGGCCTACTTCAGCACCCGTGCGCCAGACCTTTGGCCGGAGTGGATTCTTCCGCCGGCGGTTGGCTTCGCGATTGGCTTCGTCTTGCCAAGTTTGGTCGCTCCGGTGCTCGAACATCTTGCGCCGACGGCGACCACGCCGATCTCGCACGCAGCGTGGTGGCCCGCGCTCGTTGGGTTGTTGGTTTTCATGGCTCCGGCGGTGTCGTTCAATCTCGGCGCTCGCAGTTTGACCGGCGTCGTACCCGGCCTCCGCTGCGATGGCCGCTGGGGTTTGGCGATGATGGCGACCGGTTGCGGCGTCACTGCGTTCTTCGCGCGGACGGCTTGGCTCGCGCTTGGCGGCAGCGCTTTGTCGATCGTCCCCGCGTTGACGCTCGCCGCGTGCGGCGTGTTGTACATGTTCGGCCGAGCTTTGGACTCCACCGATCGCTTTCCGACACTGCTCGCCCCTGTGGCTGTCGCGATGGCGACGGTGCTGGGCGTTGCGACGATGGCCGTCGAAACACTCTGGGTTGCGGGAATTGGTTTCGCGGCCCTCATCATCGACGTTCTCTTCGCGATACGTGTGGCGTCACATCGCACCGTCATCAGCGGCGCCTCGCCCACCGTTGATGGAGTTTCTTCGTCCTCGGCTCGACCACAAACGCTTGCCGAGTTGGAAGCCCGTGCGCGCACTCCCGAGTTTCAACCCTCGCCGTCTTATATCGAAGCAAAGGCATATCTGCAGAAAGACGCTAAGGAAGGGACTCGATGGCTCGCGCTGCACGGTCCGAGCGGCGCCGGCAAATCGGCCGCTGCCACGCGCCTGATCGCCGACATGCGGGCTTTGCATCCCGACACTCGCGTGCTGAGCGGCAACTGTCGCAGCAACGCGCAGCCGTATCAGCCGTTCCACGACGCGCTTGGCGATATCTGGGAATCGATGTCGACGCCTGGCCCGCAAGCCACCGCCAGCGGTCTCGATACCGTGCTGCAAGAGCTCGTGGGCGCGATCGTTCCTTACTGGAGCCTGTTGTCGGGCATCGGACACCCGTCGGCCACCTCGCCTGGCGCGGCCGGCGAGTTCTATTCCGCGGTAACGGCTTCGCTGAAGCGGCTCGCTCGCAAGCAGCCGATCATCCTGTTTCTCGACAACTTGCAGTGGATCGATGAAGGCTCCGCAGCGTTGCTCCGCCATTTGCATCAGCGTATGCCTCCCGGCGGCGACACACGCTTGACCGTGCTGCTGTGCGCTCGCGACCAAACGCCGTTCCAAACCTCGGGCATCGGCGACTGCGTGATGCAGCTCAACACGCCATCGCGTGTCGAACAAGTGTCGATTCTCACCGAAGCCTTCAGCATCGAAGCGAGTTCCGCTCAGCGCATCGTCGACGCTCTCGGCGTGCTCGGCGACGAGCCAGGCGGTTTGTTTTGGCTGTTTCAATCGGTTCGCGAGTTGGCGTCCGCGGGAACGCTGCAACCGACCGATCGCGGCTTCGCTTTCCGCAACGACGCCGACAGTCTCCCGGTCCCTGCCGACTTGCGTCGCACGCTTGCTGAAAAGTTGCACGCCTCGAACGACCAAAAGCTCATTCTCCGTAGCGCGGCCTTGCTCGGCGAGATGTTCTCCGTCACCACGCTCGCCGAATCGCTGGAGCTCGACCGCCTCGAACTGCTCGAAACCTTGCGGCAACTGGAACAGACAGCGCATCTCGTCTGCGACGTGCCCAATGACGACGACCGGTACGCGTTCTCGTCGGCATTCATGTTCGAAACCGTCCGTGACGAGCTCGTCGAACCCCGCGTTGCAGGGCAGCGACCGCCGAAGCTGATTCAAGAATTGCACTCCCGCATCGCAACGGCGTTGGAACGGCGCGGTGATCCGAAGTTGGTGTTCGCGCTGGCTCGGCATTGGTCGCTGGCCGGCGATCGCCATGCCGCCAAGAGCTTCGACTCCTGCCTGCTCGCGGTGCGCCAGGCTAGGGCTGCTTTCACGTTCGACGAAGCGCGGCGATGGCTGTCGTTGGCCGAGCATTCGGCGCAAGTCGCCGGCAAGCCGTTCGATGCGGCACTCGAAAAGCTGCGCATCGACTGCGATGAATCGCACGTCACGGGCCTCAATCGCGCGGCGACGGCAGAGAGCGCATGGCAGCTCGTCGAACATCGGGCTCATCCCGAACACGCGCTGCTCGTGTTGGCCGCACGCAGTTGTTACGACGCTTCGCGCGATACGGGAAAGCCCATCTGGTGCGATCGCGGTGTCGCATTGTCTCGACGCATTATCGCGTCGAGCGAGATATCGCTGGAGCAGGCCGCCGGGTATCACCTGCTCGGAGTGAGTCTGCCCCTTCGTCATGCAGACGAGCGGCTCACGGCATTGCAAAAGGGATTGACGCTCGTCGAAAGCGATCCGTCCGACGATCTGACACGGATCGCGCTCGAGGCCAAGCTGCTGAGTTCGCTCGGCGAGCAACTGAGCTACGGCGATGCCGACGACCGGGCTGCGGCGAGGACGTATTTCGAGCGCGGGTTGGAGATCCGAACGTCGCGCGGGCTGATCGATTTGCCCGGTCAGGCTCGCGCTCACGGCGGGCTTGGGCGATTGGCGCTTTGCGAAGAGCCGCCCGACTACGACGCCGCCCGCATTCACTTCGTTGAGGACCTGAGGCTGTCCGAATCGATCGATGACGCGGCGGGCGTCTCGATGTCTCACGGCGCCCTGGCGCGATGCGATCGCGCTGCCGGTGACTTTGCGGCGGCGGCCGAGCATCTTCGCGGCGCACGTGAAGCAGCCCACGCAACGAAAGACGTTTATTTCGCGGTCATCGGCCAACTCGAATTGGCGCTCGATATCAAAAACGAACCCGCGGCTGATGGATTCGGTCGCGAATTGATAGCGATGATGGAACGCGACACATTGCCGCCGAGTTGCACGGGAGAACTGCTTCGCATTCTCGCCAACGTCGACGCCGATTGGGCGAAAGCGATCACCGATCGACTCCGTTCGTCCGAGGTCGCGGTTTAACGCGGCGTGTTGCATCCCAGCGTCCATGACTTTCTACCCACTCTGGCGTGTGACTTATTCCCAGGCCCATGGGGCCCCAGGTAACGTGCAATAAGTCGGCGACTTTTTGATTATTTGCACGCGCGACTTTTCGCGTCTTACGATGGGCCATGGTCGCGAAAGCGAACGCGGGCCCACCGCATCGACACGACACAACCTCACTCGCGCTTCCAACCCACGGACGGCAGTCCGTGGGCTTGTGAGAGCGCATTGCTACGTTACTCAAAACGCAAATCGACTCAACCGAAGAAGCATGCCAAGTGCCGCGACTGGTTCGGCGGCATCAGGTTCATTCGGTTGGCAGCGCTCCAACATATCGATATGTGTTCGTAAGCACGCCCGTAGGCGAGTTCGCGCGGAGCGACACTGTCTGAGAAGAAGCGTGAAGCTGATGGTACCGTAGCCGAAAGTGAAGAGCACGAAGCGCCTAGAAGCTGCGGAAATCTATAGCGGGTGGTTAGGTCGTCGATTCGAGGGCAAGACGACCTGCAGCACTGATGCGGCATTCGGTGTAACGTGGGCCTGCAGGCAGTGCGAGATCACCGCGGCCATCGAGCAAGCCATAAGATGCAAGCGACCGAATTATGTCGTAGGCGGAAGCAACCGCTGGGTGCTCGTAGCCGGAGACGCATGCGGCCGACTCCAACTCGTGATTCCACTGGTCAAGCAGCGCATGCCGAATGACGCGATCACACTTCGCAAAACCACAGGTCGTGGTCGAACCCACGAATAACGCTGCTTTAAGTATGTGTTTTTCGTCGGCCGTCAATGTAATGACCCAACCACTTGTTTTGAGGAACGCCGAAAAAGGCATTGCAATAGCGAAACCCCCGCGATTTCAAAAACTCAATTCGTCAGCGCCGGAACTTTCTTGGGAACGGTGGGCTCTTTCGGCGTTGGCTTTTCTGACGCTGGTGTCTCTTGCGATTGCGCTTCTTTCATCGGGTCGTCGGTCCAGATGCCGTCGAGCATCAGGTTCGCCATCTTCGGACCCTTGGGCGTCATCGTCACCCACACCACATGGTCGAACGAACCCAGCGCGGGACCGGTCAGCTTGCTCGCGCCGCCGGTCGTGGCGAGCGTGTAGTAGAAGTAGTCGCCGACCTTGGCGACCGCGTAGCGATGATTGTGTCCGGCGAACACCGTGCGCGGCCGATCTTTGACGAGCGCTTCGACGCGATGCCAGTTCGCCAGCGGGCCGAACCCCCACATCGGCTTGTGGATGAAGACCATCGTCCACGAGACCTTCGTGTTTTCGTCGAGCACCTTCTCAAGCCACGCAAGCTGCTCGTCACCGACGTGCCCGTACTTTTCGCCTGGCGGGTCTTCGCTGTTGAGCATCACGAACAGGATGTCGTGATAGACGAAGTGAAAGTACGTGCGGCCGAATTGGCTCTGCCACAGCGAAGCGGTCGACTTCTGCAGGTCGTGATTGCCGGGGACGTAGAAGAACGGCATCTGCAGTCGGCTGACAAACTGATTGAACTCGCGCCATTGGTCCTCGGCCGGCGGCTGCTTCTCACCGTTGCCTTCGATCAGATCGCCGACCGACATGACGAACTCGGGCTGCATCAGATTCAGCTTGCCGATCGCGCTTTCGAAGATGCCGGGACGGTGGCCGCCGGTGCGGTCGGTGACGATGGCGAACTGAAAGTTCTCGGGCCGATTGTTGAGGCCGAGGTTCGTCCACGGGTTCTTCGATTCGACCTTGATCTTCAGGCCCGGCGTGACCAGCGTCTCGGGACGCGGATACGCCAAGGCAGCGATGATGAAGAGGATGGTGGCGGCGAGAGGAATGCGGTGTTTCATGGGTGGGATTATAACACGCGCAAACACAGTTCCCCTCGCCCCTTCGGGGAGAGGGCTAGGGTGAGGGGCGAAGCGGGTACAGAGTTCACGATCCCCTCACCCGGTCCGCCTGCGGCGAACCACCCTCTCCCCGAAGGGGCGAGGGTTGCGAGCCGCCGACTCGCTCGCGTTCCGCGATCCGATTAAGATGCCGTCTTCCCACCCCGCATTGGAGGATCCTCGCCGCTATGAAACTCTCGCACGTGCTCGCCTCGCTGGTTCTCGTCGTTCTGCCGGCATCGCTTCGGGGCGAGCCGCTGGTTGATGAATCGTCGCCACTGCAAACGCTGAACACCGAATTCGGCATGTGCGATGGGCCGGCGTGGGATGGGAGCGCGTTGTATGTGCCGGACGTGAAAGGCGGGAAACTGTACCGCTATCGTCCGAGCCAGAAGAAGTTGCAGGTGGTGCTCGACGACGCGGGGCGCATCAGCGCGTCGTACTTCAATCACGGACGGTTGTACCTGTCGGACAACGGCGAGAGCCGCATCGCTTGGCTGAAGGATGGCCAAAAGATTCCGATCGCCGAACATGACAAGGACGCCAAGCCGCCGATCAAGCCGAACGATCTCGTCGTCGACAATCAGCGCGGCATCTACTACACGCTCACCGGGCAGAAGCAGGTGATGTACGTTCCCGAAGGGGGCAAGCCGACCGTGGCGATCGACGGCATCGAGTCGCCGAACGGCATCATCCTTTCGCCCGATGAGCAGACCCTGTACGTGGCGTCGTATGGGCCGAAGAAGATTTGGGCGTACGACGTGAAGACGCCGGGCTCGCCAACGAATGGTCGCATTCTCGCTTCGATGGACGATGGTCCGGAGAAGGGGGCTGACGGCATGACTGTCGATCGCGCCGGGAACGTGTACTGCGCGGGACCGACGGCCATTTGGGTGTGGAGTCCCGGCGGCAAGTTGCTCACGAAGATCGAAACGCCGACGAAACCGATCAACTGCACGTTCGGCGGCAGCGACATGATGACGCTATACATCACTGCCGTCGGCGGGTTGTATTCGCAGCAGATGAACATCACCGGCCGACCGTCGCAGCCGCCGACGCGAAGCGAGGATCAGCCTGCGGACGAAACCAAGCTGTCGACCCTGACGCCCGGCAATGTCACGCCGTATTTCGACGTGCCCTACGCGCAATACGGCGATCGCAAGCTGGTGGCCGACATTTTCGTTCCGAACGACAAGCCGGGGCCGCGGCCGACGCTGGTGATCGTGCATGGCGGCGCGTGGATCAAAGGAGACAAGACGAAGTTTCGCACATTGGCGCAAACGCTGGCCTCGCGAGGTTACGTTACGGCGGCGATTGAATATCGTCTGGGTCGCGATGCGAAATTTCCCGCGGGGATTCAGGACTGCAACGCCGCCGTGCGATTTCTTCGGGCTAACGCCGACAAGTATCACGTCGACCCGAAGCGCATCGGCGCGGTCGGCGGTTCGGCCGGCGCCCATTTGGTCGGTCTCATGGCGGCGGAGCCGAATGCCAACGAACTCCAGGGAGATGGCGGGAATAGAATTCAGTCGTCGCGCATTGCGGCGGCCGTGTGCATGGCGGGCCCGATGGAGATGACCACGGGCAGTGTGGCCGAGCGCTCGCGCGCCGGCGGCGAGTCGAACTCGAACGTTTGGCTGGGCAAAACGATCGACCAAGATCCGGCGCTCTACAAGTTGTCATCGCCGTACGATCACTTCACGAAAGACACGCCGCCGATCCTGTTCCAGACCGGCGAGCTCGACAATCCCGAGCGCGACCTGCCGTCGATCGAGAAGCTCAAATCGCTCGGCGTGTGGACCGAGCAGAAGATTTATCCGAAGGGAAAGCACGGCTGCTGGATGCAACCGGCGTACTTCACGACGATGGTCGACGATATGGACGCGTTCTTTCAGGCGCATTTGAAGTGATCTGTTTGCGGCTATAATTGAGAACTATGGAATCGACCAGTCACAACGTCCACGCTTTGCAACCCGAGATTCGACAGGCGATCGAATCGCTAGTCGGTCATGCGCTTTCGAGCGATCAAAAGCTGATCATTCAAATTCTCGAAGGCAAGGGAGTCGAAACTCGAGCCTCAGGAGCGACCGGAGCGAAACTCCCAACTTGGTGTGCGGTTCTGAGTGATCTCACCCCCGAGGAGGAGAATGCTCTCAATACGTCGATCACGGTGCGCACTCAATCGCGCCAGCAGCCATGAATCTGAGTGTCGTTGACACCGACACGCTCAGCGAGGTTCTTAAGCAAAAGAATCCTCAAGTGCTTGCCCGCGCCGAGGCCTACTTTCAGCAGTTCGGCACCTTCATGTTTTCGGCAATCACCTGGTACGAGATTGTCCGCGGATTACGCAAGGCGAAATCCACAACCAAGGTTGCGCGGTTCGAAGAGTTTGTACGAAACTCATTGATGTTGCCCGTCACGCCTCGTGTGCTCGATTTGGCTGCCGATCTCTGGGTTGCGGCCCTCGGCCGCCAACACAAGACTTACGACGCCGACCTGCTCATCGCGGCAACCGCCCTTGAGCAGGGCGCGACGCTCGTCACCGGCAACGTTGACCATTTTGATTGGATTCAGGGGATGATGGTTGAGGATTGGCGAGCCGTATCAAAAGGGTAGCTCGCCGTCGGACAGATTTCTTTCGTGTGGACCGAGCAGAAGGTTTATCCGAAGGGAAAGCACGGCCGTTGAATGCAACCCGCGTACTTCAAGACGATGGTCGATGACATGGACGCGTTCTTTCAGGCGCATTTGAAATAGCGGAACCGATCGCGCCGCCGTGGCCGCAGTCGAACTTGCCGCGGACGCTTAGCTTTTCATCGTCTCGACATCGACAGCCGGTTTGCCGCGCCGTTGTGCAAACATCCACAGCAGCAGATTGCGCTCGCCGTGCGCCTGCGACGGCGTGTTGCCATGGCCGGCGGTCGGGTATTCGGTGTAAGTGGGATGGCCACCGGCCTTCTTCAGCGCGGCGAGCATATCGTGGGCTCTTGCCACCGGCACCGTTTTGTCTTTGGCTCCATGAAAGACCCAAAGCGGCACCGGCTTGGTCGCGGCGGCATACGTCGGGTCGCCCGCGCCACTAATCACGACGGCTGCCGCAAACATCGCCGGCGCGGCGCGAGGATGTCCCAGACACCGCAGCCGCCGTTCGAATAGCCCATGATATAGATGCGGTCGTGATCGATCGCGTACTGCTTGGTCAACGACGGGATCAATAGTCCCGCCAGCAGGATTGAATCATGCGGTTGCTTTCGAAACGGTGTGTTGACGTTGAAGTCGGGTTCGGGGACCCACGCTCCCGGCGCCTGCGGCACGACGACGTAGCAGGGAAACTGCTTCCGCGCCTCGGCCTTCAGAAACAGCGACGCTCCGCTGCTGGCCGTCTTGATCGGCTTCTCGTTGTCGATACCGCGCTCGCCATAGCCGTGCAGCAGCATGACCAGCGGATAGCGCTTGCCTTTTTCCAGCCCATCGGGCTTCAACAACCGGTACGGCTGCGTTTTGCCTTCGGGACCGGTGAACTTGTGCGACTCGTACTCCGCGGCACGCAAGGAGCACGTCAACACGAGCGCAGCAAATGTCGTCTGCAGAAGAGTGCGCGCGTCCATTCTGGCCTCGATGCGGAACTTGGCGGGCCCGGGCGAATGGATTAGTGCTACACGTTCAACAGCCATCTCGCACGTCGCATCGTGCATGCTGGATTAAAATCTCGATATTCGACCAGCTTCAAACGCGGCGCGGTCTGCTGTCGAGGCTCCGATTGACCGGCCTAAACCCTCGGCTTAGATTGGGGTTTGGCCTTCTCTTGCCGGTTCTCGCCCCACGACCGAGCGCATGCTCGCCAAACGCATCATCCCGTGTCTGGACGTCAATCAGGGGCGCGTCGTCAAAGGCACCAACTTCGTTCAGCTTCGCGATGCCGGCGACCCGGTCGAGGTCGCGCGTCGCTACGAGGCCGAGGGGGCCGACGAGCTCGTCTTTCTCGACATTACTGCCAGCCACGAGCGTCGCGAAATCACGCTCGACATGGTCCGCCGCGTTTCGGAAACGGTGTTCATGCCGTTCACGGTCGGCGGAGGAATTCGAACGGTTGATGACGCCACGGCGTTGATCCAGGCCGGGGCCGAGAAGGTGAGCATCAATTCGTCGGCCGTGACCACGCCGCAGCTCGTGACCGAGATCTCCCGCAAGTTCGGCAGTTGCGCGACGGTGGTGAACATCGACCCGAAGCGCGTGATGCGCGACGGTCGCGAGGTATGGGAGGTTCACATCAACGGTGGCCGGCTGCCGACGGGGCTCGAGGCCGTTGCGTGGGCCAAAGAGGTCGAACGGCTGGGGGCAGGCGAGATTGTGCTCACCTGCATGGATGCCGACGGGACGAAGAATGGCTACGATTTAGAGATCACCGCTGCCGTGAGCACGGCCGTCTCGATTCCCGTCGTGGCTAGTGGCGGGGCGGGGAGTCCGGAACACCTGGCCGACGCGATTCTCGTGGGGAAGGCCGACGCGGCGCTGGCGGCGAGCATCTTCCATTTCGGCGAATTCACGATTCGAGAGACGAAAGAACTGATGGCGGCGCGGGGCATTCACGTAAGATTGTAAGAGCAGCTGCAGCACGGGGCGACGCTTGCGGCTTAGCATCACGTCAAGGACTCGAACATGGCACAAGTAATCGAACAAGACGCCGCACAGCCGGAAGACGAAGACGTCGGCGATCGCCTCGCGAAGCGCTTCCTGATGAAAAAGGAAGAGCTCGAAATCGACAAGCTCTACCGGGCCATCGTGCGAGCGAAAGGCAGCGACTTGCACCTCAAGGTGGGCCGCCCGCCGATCATTCGCGTCAACGGCTCGCTCAAGCCGCTGAACCGTCCACCGATCGACGACGCCGAAATGATTCGGCTATGTCTGCCGATGCTCAACGAGCGCAATCGCAAAATCTTCGAAGACACGGGTGGCGCTGACTTCGCCTACTCGCTCGAAGTCGACAACGTGCAGTGGCGGTTCCGCGTGAACTTGCTGCAGCAGCTCGGTCACATCGGCATGGTCGCGCGTCGTGTGAATCAATGGATTCCCGACTTCGAAGGGCTGTACCTGCCGCCGGGCATGGTCGACCTTTGCAAGTTCCATCAGGGCATGGTGCTGCTGGCCGGCGTCACGGGCTCGGGCAAAAGCACGACGATCGCGTCGATGCTCAATTGGATCAACCGCAACCAGAGCAAGCACATCCTGACGCTCGAAGACCCGATCGAATTCGTCTTCACCGAAGAGAAGTGCCTGATCAACCAACGCGAGATCGGCCTGGACGTGAAGGACTTCGGCATCGGCATGAAGCACGCCGTCCGTGAAGATCCCGACGTCATGCTCGTCGGCGAAATGCGTGACGAGGAAACATTCCTCACCGCCATCCATGCCGCCGAGACGGGTCACTTGGTGTTCGGAACCATTCACGCTTCGAGCGCCCCGAGCACGATCGGCCGTATTCTCGACTTGTTCCCGCAGACGATGCACTCCAGCCTCCGCAGCGCGATTGCCATGAACATGAAGGCGATCGTCGCCCAAAAGCTTCTGCCGAGCATCAAGGAAGGCGTGGGCCGCGTGCCGACCGTCGAGATCATGACGTTCAACTCGACCGTGCGAAAAATGTTGCTCGAAGAGAAGGACGAAAAGCTGCCCGACGTCATCCGCATGTGCGAAAAAGAAGGCATGCAGGACTTTACGATGAGCCTCAAATCGCTGGTCGACAAGCAACTGATCGACCGCGCGACCGCGTTCGAAGTCGCCCCGAACGTCGAGGCCCTCAAGATGGCGCTCAAGGGAATCGCGGTGTCGCAACCGGGCATCCTCTGAGCTATTATCGCATCTCACGATTCTCGGACGTCGTCAGCATCGAATGTCGCCTGCCGACGGGCCGTGACCGTGTGCGTGCATCCCGTAAGCCGCCTCGATTCGCATCTTTGAGCCTCCGCCTTCTTGAGACTATGCCGCAACGAATCGCGCTGATTCTCTTCGCACTGATCATCTGGACCTCCGGCGTCGCCGACGTGTTGGCCCAGAGCGCGTCGTCCGATTGGCCGAAGAACCTGGATCAACTTCCGATCTTCAAGGGGCCGGCTGGTAGTGCGGAAGGAGTCGCTCTCGACGACGACTCAAAGAATATCGAAACGTTTAGCCGATCGCGCGGCCCCGGCGGGTACATCAGCATCTTCAAGCTGACGATCCTTTGGCTCATTTTCCTCGCGTGGGTGAAATCGACCGACTTCATCAACATCGATGGCGTGCAGACGAAGGCGCACTATTGGCGGTGGAATCAAATCGCGACGGTCAGCTTCTGGGTCGTCGTGCTGCTCGTGTGGGCGTTGAACCTATCGTTCTACGTTGCGGTGCCGCTGCTGCTGGTGGCGTGGATTGTTCCGCTGGCGCTGTACGCGCGTGAGCACAACGCCAAAGGCGACGCCGACCCGATTCTCACGCCGCAACACATGCGGGCAATCCTCGCGCCGGTTCTCCGACGTGTGGGCATCAAGATTTCAATCGAGAAGAAAGCTCGCGCCGGCAAGAACGCGCCACCGCCGCTCGACTACAAGCCCCAAGGCGGCGCGACCGAGATCGAGAACCAGGCGAACGCGATCAAGTCGCGGCAGTTGCCGGGCTTTGCCGATTGCGGGCACTTACTGCTCGACGCTTTGGCCAAGCGTGCAACCTCGGTGATGCTCGACTTTACGCGCGAGGCGACCGCCGTTCGCTATCTCATCGACGCGGTGTGGACCGACCAAGGTCCGCGCGATCGCCCGACCGGCGACGGCATTTTGGCGGTGATGAAGACACTCGCTGCGCTGAATCCCGAAGATCGCGTCACCCGGCAGCAGGGCACGTTCGGCATCCAAAAAGAAAAGAGCAAGTGGCAGTGCCGGTTCGTATCGACGGGCACGAAGACCGGTGAGCGCGCGATCGTTCAGATCGACGACGGCCGCTCGCGCAAGGCGAAGCTAACCGACATCGGCATGCCGCAAGATTTGCAGGACAAGCTCAAGGCCGTCGTCGGCCAAAAGAACGGCCTCGTGCTCGTTTCGGCCCCTCCGGGCGGCGGCATGACGACCATGTTGGCGGCCACCGTCGGCGCGGTCGATCGCTTCATGCGTAGCGCTTTGGCGATGGAAAGCGAAATGAACAAGGATCTCGAAGTCGAAAACGTTCCCATCAAGACATACGCCAAAGGCGGAGCGCAGGCGACGCTTGTCGAACTCATCCGGCAGTATCCCGACGTGATCGTCGTCTCCGAGTTGAACGATCCGCAGATCGTCATCGAGCTTTGCGAACAGGCGACCGGCGGCGAACGGCTCGTCGTTGGCGGCATCCGTGCGAAAGAAGCCGCCGAAGCGCCGCTGCGCGTGATGATGCTCAAGGTGCCGATCAAGCCGTTCGTCCTCGCGCTCACCGCGGTCGTCAATCAACGGCTCGTGCGCAAACTGTGCGAAACTTGTCGCGAAGCCTACACGCCGACCCCGCAGATGATTCAACAGCTGCGACTCAAGCCCGACCAGGTCACGTCGTTCTACCGACCGCCGCAGCCCGCGCCCGACAAAAAGATCAAGCCGTGCCCCGACTGCGACACGACCGGCTATCGCGGTGTGACCGGCATGTTCGAGGTACTGATCGTGAACGATGCCGTGCGAGCCGCGATGGCCAACAAGCCGTCGCTCGAAACCATTCGCCAAGCGGCGCTCAAATCAGGCATGCGAAGCCTGCAAGACCAAGGTATTCAACTCGTCGCGCAGGGCGTCACGTCGTTGGCCGAAGTGAAACGGGTTCTGACCGAGAAGGAAGCATAACGATGACCATCATCTTTCCCGTCGTGCTGATCGTCATGATGATCGTCGTGCTCGCGGTCCGCATGGGCTCGGGCCTGTGGAGCAATCTGGTCATGCTCGGCAACATCGTGGTCGCGGCGCTCATCGCGATGAACTTCTTTGAATTGCTCGCAGGGCTGATCGTCGGCGCGGCAGGATTCACGGCCTACTATGCCGACTTTATTTCTATTTGGGTGATCTTCGCCATCACGCTGATGATCCTCAAAGCGATCACCGACATCGCCTCGCGCATCAAGGTCCGCTTCCCGAAGCCGGTGGAGACGGTCGGCAACCTTCTGCTGGTAGCTGCGATCGGCTGGATTCTCGTCTGCTTCACGACGATGACGTTCCATCTGGCCCCGCTGGGACGCGAGGCCGTCTTCGGCGGGTTCAAGCCCGAGAACCCGAGCTTCTTCGGCTTCTCCCCCGACCGTATGTGGATGGGCTTCGTTCAACGTGAGAGCGAAGGCACGCTTTCGAGTGCGAACATCTTCGACGCCAAGGGCGACTTCATGGTGCGCTACGCCGCGCGCCGCGAGCGCTCCGACCGCCCCGACGCGACGGGGTCGTAAACGGCAATTATTCCGTTACACGCTTTTTCCAAACGGCTGGATCGCGACTGCTGTGAAAGACGGCGAAAACGATGATTGCTTCTAATGTTGCTCGGTAGAGCACGTTGTATGGAAACCGTCGAATCTTGCACGGTTTCTATCTCTTCGCGATGCCCGTGGGTACCTTCGAAGACGTTCGTATCACCAAGCTCTCGCGCTTCGAGACTGCCTCGAGAGCGATTCGTAGCACGGGTCCAAATGGCGCGCGAGCGGGAAGCTTGTGGCGCTCAAAGCCGCTCGCGCCACTGGCCCGGGTCGCGGCTTCCATGAAATATCGCCAGGATGCGAATTTCTTGGGTGCGCAGTCGATAGACTACGCTATAGGGAAATCGATCGACGTTCGCCTCGCGTGCATCTCGGAAAACCGTCGCGAACAGTTCCGGCGTTGCTCGAATCCGCTCGATCGCATGTTTAACTTCTGCAACGAACTCGCGTCCCAGGCCAGGGCGTCGCTGCTCATACCAGCAAGCTGCGTCGTTAAATTCGATTTCCGCCTCGTGGCGAAAGGTGACGCGACGACTCATTGATCGAGCTTCGCAAGCACGTTCGCTTCCACCGATTCCCACGGGACAACGTTATCCGGGTTCTTGTCATCGTCGGCAAGGCGTCGTTCAAGCTCTGCCTTCTGCGCCTCGGTCAATGGCAAAGGCCCACTGGCAATGGGAATACTGTCCCAAATCGCCTGGGCCAGCGCAATGCGGTCGTCCACGCTCAGTTTTTCGATGCCGAGGTCATGTAAACTGGGAATCATGCAAGTGCCTCCCCTGAAATCTTTCTCGAAGCCATTATAACCTTTGCAGCGGAACCGGAAATCGCCGGCCTTTCCGTCGCGTTGCATCTGCCTCATCGATCACGGCCCGCGTCCAGCCTACACTGCCGTTTTCGATATAAAGCCCTTCGACACGAACCAAATTTTGACAGTCCCGACGCGACGGGGTCGTGATCAAAGCTCCCTCTCCCCTTGCGGGAGAGGGCTGGGGTGAGGGGTGGGAAGCGTGTACTCGCATCATCCCCCTCACCCGGTTCGCCATTCGGCGAACCACCCTCTCCCGCAAGGGGAGAGGGATCATCAGCCGCGAACGACTTACTGTCGCAGCTTGGCCAAGACACGACCTTCGTCGCACCAAACGTACCTCCGCAAAAGTGGGCGGCTCCGACTTGGCCGGCCATAAACGTCTGTAGGGAACGCCCTCCGTGGCGTTCCGTGAACTGTGGCAAACGCGTCCACTGATTCGCGGAACGCCACGGAAGGCGTTCCCTACAGTAACGCGTGCAGTCGGAAGTGGTACTTCCCCAGTTTCCCGCCGTAGTTGCCGGCGCCGATGCGAACGACGCCATCGCCGGCGGCGGCACGCATGGCCTCGGCCATCGCGGCGGCGACGGTTGCTTCGTTCACGCCGTCGATCACAATCTCATACGCACACGCGGCGTCGGGATGCAGTTGCGACGTCACGCTTCCGCGGAGCGTCGGACAGTAAGCGTCGGCTGTGCTCGCAGGGAGCTTCTTGTAGCGCGAACCGACTTTGCTGCCGCTGCGGGCGATACCGCCGGGAAACGGCGTGATCACACCCGCTCGATTCGCGAGCGATTCCGCCGCCCGTCGCGCCGCGGCGAGTGCCGCGTCGAGCGTCGCCGCCTGCAAAATCAGGTTTCCGCCGGCGACACCTTTGGCCACGCCCAGCGACTCTTCGACGAGGAACTCACCGTCCATCACGGGAATGCGCCAGTAGCGGCGGCCGTCGAGCAGCTTGCTCTTCTGCCATCCGTCACCGAAAAAGCGGATGTGTTTGCCCAACGCGATGCGTTCCGTCGCCTCGGGCATTCCGTTGAACACCGCCGTCGTCGGGCACGTCATCAGGCATTGCCCCGTGCGGTTCGGCACTGCCTTGGCCAGCGCATCGACCGAGAAACCGAACAACAGAAACGCCAATCCCTCGCGACCGTCCGGCGTTTCGTCGCGCGAAAGTCGTCGCTCGATGCCCGCCTCCGCATCGCAAGCAATCACGGAACTCGCGTACCCCGTGAACTGTCGCGCCGCCGCGTCAAGCCAATGCGCGTCGTGTGCCGTGACAATCGGCCGCACATAGCGCATGCCGAACGCCTCAGCAAACGTGTCCTCGATTTCGGTTTCACCGATCTTCATGGGGGGGTCGGGAGTCGGGATTCGGGAGTCAGGCAAACGCCAAGTCATCTCCCGAATCCTGACTCCTGAATCCTGACTTCTCTTTATCCCTTACTCGACAACGGAATAATCCCGTCAAAGTCCGGCGGCGGCGTGCGGCCGTGCTCGACGATGTAGATCGTTAGAAAATCTTTCACGCGATCCTTGGCCGGCACCTTCTGCAACAGTTCGAGCGACTCGGACCATCGGCCCGCCATGAACGCGGCGAGCGCCGCCTCGTAGGTCTTCACATCCTCGTCGCTCAAGTCGGGAAATTTCGATGCCGGCGGAAGCAACTCGCTGACCTCGACAGGCACGTCCATACCGTAAGGTCGCACGACGGCCACGCGACGCAGGCGGGCCAATGTCGTGGGCACCTCTTGCCGAAAAATCTTTGCGGTGTCTTCGTCGATCAAGGTCGACGTGCGAAGCGTCTTCGTCATCGATTCCAATCGGCTCGCGCGATTCACGACAGGTCCGAAAACCGTCACCTTCACCTGGTCCGTGGTGCCGATGCGACCCGCCACCGCGCGGCCCGTCGCCAGCCCAACGCCCATGCGAAAGTCCGAGAGCCGATTGCCCGGCTCACTCGCCGCTGCCTCGAACTCTTCGCGAATCGCCAGGGCCGCCAGACACGCGCGTTGCACCTTGTCGGGCTGCGCGAGAGGCCAACCCCAAAAGCCCATGGCGGCGTCTCCTTGAAAATCGCCGAACACGCCCCCCTTTTCGAGGATGTGATGCGTCATCACGCCGAGCGCGTCGCTCACGCGGTTGAGCAAGCCCATCAGATCGTCGGCACTGCGTTCCGAGTGCCGCGAGAATCCACGCAAGTCGCAGAACAGCACGGTCACTTCCGTTTCGCGCGGCGCGAGCACCACGTCGGGCTTTTCGGTCGCCATCGCCTCGAACACCGGCGGCGCGAAGAACTGGCTGAGCGTCGATTGCCGCCGCTGTAGCATTTGCACGTCGCGCAAGGCAGCCACGGTCGAAGCCACGAGTTCCGCGAATTTAACGTCTTCGCGCAAGTCGCCTGGACCGATCGCGACGTAGTCGCCTTCCTTCGGCACCGGCAGACCACGAAAGTCTTCGGCCGCGAGCTTGCCCGCGACGTAAACGGCTCGATCGGAACTCGTCTCGCCGCGCATCGGCGTGCAGAACGCCCAATCGATGTTCTCGGCCATCGTGTACGCCGGGTCACCGGCCGCGGCTGACTTCGCCCAGATGTGCAGTACACTTTGCCCGCGCTGCATGGCCG
This sequence comes from uncultured Planctomycetota bacterium, assembly GCA_963708675.1. Lineage (GTDB taxonomy): Bacteria > Planctomycetota > Planctomycetia > Pirellulales > PNKZ01 > DATAXP01. Next base: position 432,386 of record CAVPTO010000004.1, on the reverse strand, counting down.
CCGCGACGAGCCGATGACTGGCGTGAAACTCGCCGCCGGTGCCGAGCCGTCGATCCCAATGCAAGATATGCACGGGCGAGTCGCGATTCTGTTTCGGATTCCATTCGACCAGCGCGACGGCATTCGATCGCGGCATGCCTGAGAGCAGCATGTTCACGAGATTCGCATAGAGCTCTTGCTCGTTGTCGGCGCCAGAGATCAGCTCCGGCAGTCGCGTGAGCACCTCGATGCGATGATCCGCATTGCGAAAGTGCAGTCCGCGAAGGTACTGAGCGCTGTAGGTTTGCTCCTCGACGTTGCCGCCTGAATGATGATCTTCCGTGACGGAGTCGTGCAGGAGCGTGAACGAGGTTTGGCCGATAACGAAGTGCTCGCCAGGCAGGAGCTCGAACTTGGCCGACTCTTGGCCCCCCTTGAAGATCGGGTTCCGCGAGGTGGGGATTCGCTCGACAGTCAGCTTTTCGCCCTGCCATTGCAGTTGGGCATGGTGACGCGAAACGTGTTCGTCCCACGGGACCGACCATGGGCCGGCGTCGCGGCCGAGCACGAACGTCTGACCGTTGTGCACCGCACGTTTCCACCTTTGGCCAGGTTCCAGACCTTGGGCAATCAATTCGGGCATGACGTTCCATTATGCGGCGTGGGATGCGGATGTCACGATAGCTTCGCCTGCAAGAAGGCGGAAGGGCGCAGGCACGGCGCATACGTCATTGGAAAGCGATATGATGGGTGGATCGGTAAGCCCACGGAGGGCCGTCCGTGGGCTTGGGGTTGTGTCGCTATCGGAGATCGACATCATGGGACGCTCGCTGCTCGCTTGCTTGATCGTGCTAACGACGCTCGTTGTCGACGCACATGCCGACGGTACTGAGTACTGCGTACAGACGTACTACGTACCCGAGCCGATCGTCAGTTGTCCCGTCATCGTTTGCACGCCGATCGAAGCGTGTCCGGTGCCGTGCGAGCCGACCCAGGCGACGCATACTCCCGCAACGAATCCGTCCGAAGCACAACCGCAAAAGACGTTTCGCGCGGAATCGCCTTCGTCGTCCAACGTGCCCACGCGACAGCCGACACTCGCGCCCGACAAAGAAGTGAAAAAGGACCCAGGCGAATACTATGGCAAGCTCGTGCCCACGATCTCGCCGCGTCGGCTCAAAGAACTACGCGCTCGCTAATCGTCACGAATAACGCGTCATGTCCTCAGCGCCCGACGATTCGCAGCCCGCCTTCCAATCGGCAATCGAACACAACCGTCGCGCCTGGAATCGTCGCGCGGTCAACGGCGAGCGTTTCACGCGGCCGTTGCTCGATGCTGAACTCTACGATTCGCGCGTCGATCCGTGGCTCGGCAACAACATCGCGAACCAGCGCATTCTAGTGCTGGCCGGCGGCGGAGGGCGGCAGAGTGCGGTGCTGGCAGCCGCTGGCGCGAGCGTGACGGTCGTCGACGTTAGCGGCGAAATGTTGGCGCTCGATCGCGACGTTGCGCGTGATCGGCAGCTCGACATTCGCACGGTCGAAACGTCGATGGACGATCTGTCGATGTTTCCGGTGGCGAGTTTCGACGCCGTCGTGCAACCGGTGAGCACCTGCTACGTGCCCGACATCATTGCCGTGTATCGACACGTCGCCCGTGTGATGAAGGCCGGCGGCTTGTACATCAGCCAGCACAAGCAACCGGTGAGCATGCAATGCGACGTCGAGCCGTCGCCCCACGGAGGTTACGAGCTTGTCGAGCCGTACTATCGCACGGGGCCGCTGCCTGAGGTCGTCGGCAGCTTGCACCGCGAGCCGGGGACGTTGGAATTCTTGCACCGCTGGGAAGAACTCATCGGCGGTTTGTGTCGAAGCGGATTCCTCGTCGAAGATCTCGTCGAGCCGCAGCACGCAAAGCCCGACGCCGAAGCAGGAACGTTCGCCGATCGCAGCCGTTTCGTCGCGCCGTACGTGCGAATCAAGGCCCGCCGCGTGGGCGAGAAGACGGTCGCGGCATCGCTCGTATGGACGCCGTGAATCCTTCTCCCTTCGGGAGAAGGTGCCGCGAAGCGGCGGATGAGGGCGGGGCGAACCCCAAGACACGACTAACGCGAACACAACATCCGTCGAGGGGCAACTCACCCTCACCTGTCTGCCTTCGGCAGACATCCTCTCCCGGTGGGCTAATCGTTGCCCACAATCTTCACTTGGGGTGCTTGGGCGCTAGGATAGGCATGGGGTTGGGGCGAGTCTTGATGAGGAGTGCACGGCGATCGATTGGTCTGGCGAAGAGTTGTCGCGTGTGGATTTGGGGGATGTGCGGCGGGAGTTGAGACTGATGCGCATCGTGCATTCGCTGGCGTTGCATCCCGAGCGGAGTCTGCCGGCAGTGTTCGATAGCAGCGCCGAAGTCAAAGCGGCCTATCGCTTTTTCGAGAACGACGCAGTCGATCCGCAGGCCATTCTCGCGGCGCATGCGGCCAGCACCGTCGGTCGATGCCAGCAGCACGCGACGGTGCTCGTGGCCCAGGACACGACGGAGATCAACCTGAGCAGCCACCGGTCGACCGCAGGCTTGGGATATTTGGCGAGCGTCAAGTGCCGTGGCCTGTTGGTGCATACGGCGCTGGCGATTTCGCCGACAGGCGTGCCGCTGGGAGTGATCGATCAGCAGCGTTGGACCCGTCCGATCGACGAGTTGGGCAAGCGTCATCGCCGTCACCAGCGTGCCACGCACGACAAGGAGAGCCAGCGCTGGATTGAGGGCCTGCGGGCGGTGGAGAAGGCGCTGGGCGATCATCCGCAAGCGATCGTCATCGGCGACCGCGAGAGCGACTTTTACGATCTGTTCGCCGCGGCGCGTCGGCCCCACGTGCACTTGCTCGTGCGCGTTTGCCGCCAGCAGCGACGTGTCGAGCATCCCGAGCGGTTGTTGGGCAAGGCGCTCGAGTCGGCCGAGGTGGGTGGCCGAATTCACGTCGAGGTGCCCCGCAGCGGCACACGCGCGCCACGCCAGGCGAAGCTCGACGTGCGTTGGCAGGAGCTGACGTGCAAGGCGCCGGGCCAGCGCCGGGACCCGCCGGTCACGCTGCGCTTCGTGCTGGCCGAAGAAGCCGACTGTCCGTCGTGCGAGTCGCCGATCCGCTGGTGCCTGGCGACCACGCTGCCGGTCACGAGCCTCGAAGATGCGTCGCGTTTGATTCAATACTACGTGTGGCGTTGGCGGATCGAGCGATTCCACTACACGCTCAAGAGCGGATACCTCGTCGAACAGCAGCAGTTGGGTTGCTTCGACAACGTCGAGCGTGTGGTGGCCGTGCTGAGCGTCGCCGCTTGGCGCGTGCTGTGGCTGGTCAGTGCAGCCCGCGAGACACCCAGCGCGCCGTGCACCGTGGTGCTCAGCGCCGCCGAATGGCAAGCCTTGTACGCCGTCACGCATCGTGGCAAACGCTGGCCCCAGCCGAAGGCTCCGCCGACGATGGCCGAAGCCCTCCGCTGGATCGGCCGACTCGGCGGTCATCTCGGTCGCAAGGCCGACGGATCCCCAGGACTGAAAACCGTCTGGCGTGGCCTCGATGCACTCACCAACATCACCCTCGGCTGGCTCGCCGCCGCTCAACCGCCCAACCAACTCACGCATCTTGTGGGCAATGATTAGCCCGGTGGGAGAGGAGTTTCAACCACCGCGCAAACAGTAGGCCGACGCTCCAGCACGTTTCGCTGAAGCCGTCGGCCTTTCTCGTTGTAGTCGGGCCAAAAGGCCAACGTCCAAGATGACTACTTCGTGACCTTCTTGGCGGCCTTCTTCAGCGACCGCTTGGCGGTCTTCTTCTTCAGCGACTTCTTGGCCGTCTTGGCGGTCTTCTTGATTGGCTTCTTCTTCATCCTTGAAACTCCCTAACTATCGAGCGTCCTGAACTGCTTTATCGACCGCCCCGAACGCCCGGAAGAGCTGGCCGTGTTCTGCTTTTTGCAGATCACAACCGTGCGATGACGGCTGTGATTCGCCGATTGAAGCAGTTTTTGCTATTTCGCGTCAAGGCGAGTTTGGACTGACATGCCCGTCGGCACACGATCGTCGACGAACTTGATGCGCGATATAACACCCCAAGATCGGTTTAACGATGCAACAACTTTTGCCCATCCTCGAAAAAATTGCCGAGCACTCCGCGATCGATGCGGAGCGTCTCGATCAACTGCGCGATGAGGCGCAACAACTCGATGCTTCGAGTTCGTCCGAGAGCGAAGTTAAGCGCCGCGCGGCATGGTTCGATCAACTGCGTCTGGCCATCGATGAAGCTGCGTTGTCGGATGACGCAATCGACGCGCTGGCCGACATCGCCGACGAGCCGGCCGAGGTGCGGCTAGCCATCGCACGCCTGTTGGCTTCGAGCGATTCGCCGCCGGCGCTCGACGCGTTCGTGACGATGATTCTGAGCGGCGCAATCGACCGGCCACACGACATCCTGATTGCGTTTTCGCCTTTATTTCAGCGACAAACCTACAATCCGGCAGCGATTTTCCCGCGTCTGCTCGGCGGGCTTGAGAACCCGCTGCTGGCCGCCGTCGTGCTCGATTTGGCGAACCATTTGGTGCGTCGCGGACGACTCAAGCGACATCCCGCAGCCGACCGAACGGCCGCATTGGCAACGCTGCTGGGCGCGATCGTGCAGCGGTTGCAATCGATCGAAGAACGGCCGGCGTCGTTCGCGTCGTCGCCGAAAGAATTGTCGACGCTCGTCGGCGATAGCATCACGCTTGTCGTCGCGCTGTGCGACGCGCTGGCGCTCATCGGCGATGACTCGATCGTTGGCAAGTTGCACCAGGCGCTTGAGCTCTCGCATCGACGTGTGCGAACCGAAGCCGCGGCAGCGTTGGCACGACTCGGCGATGATCGCGGCCCCACCGCGCTTGCCGAGTTGGCCGCCTCGCCTGCCATGCGACAGCGAGCGCTAGCATATCTCGACGAACTGGGGTTGACCGAACGCGCGGCCGAAGAGCATCGCTCGCCGAAGGCGCGTGCCGAGGGGGAACTGGCAGCGTGGCTCGCGACGCCGACGCACTTCGGTGCTCCGCCGACCGACATCACGCTCATCGACCATCGCCGCATCCATTGGCCCGGCTACGCGTCGGCGATCGATTGCTGGTTGTTCGATTTCGAGTACCGCACGTCGCAGGGAAGTTTTTCGTCCGTTGCGATCGTCGGCCCGGTGACGCATGCCATGCCGGTCGATTTGGAGGATTACTCGCCGGATGACATCTACTCGTTGTACGCCGGATGGTATGCCGAGCACGACGAGATCACAGAACAGCCGGCGGAGGAACTTTCTCAGGAGGCGCTCGCGGCGTGGGAGCGCATTGCCGCGGAATTGTCGTCGGCGGGGTATCAGGATTTGTTTTTGGTGAAAGTCGGGCGGTTTTTTGGGGCGACCGACTGGGTAGCGACCGCGAAGAGGCAAGCCCATGAAGGCGTGATCGTTGCGTCGGACGACCGGGCGGTTTGGTATCCGCGGCGGACGACGCATCGAGCCCCAGGGCCACGCGAGGTGTACTGGATCGACAAGGGACGGCGACTGTTGGCCACATTTAATCGTGCATCAAAGACCGAAGATATGACCGACGAAGGCGTGTCCGATGTTGACGAAAACCTCGGTGGTGAATAATGTTGTGTAATTGAGATTCTTCGCCACTCCCCGAATGTGAACACACCCTTGCCGCATCATGCCCCGGACATCCGTGGGGCCGATTCTCCGGCTGAGTCGAACGATTTAGTCGCTGAATTCGATACGCTTGGCCTGAGCGAGCCGATGCTCGCCGCCTTGCGAGAGGCCGCCTACGCCCGGCCGACGCCCATTCAAGCTGGTTTGATTCCCCGAGCCTTGGCCGGCGTCGACGTGCTTGGCCAAGCCCGCACCGGCACCGGCAAAACTGCCGCTTTCGTCATCCCGATTCTCGAGCGGCTCGAAAAGATCCATCGCCGCGAAGCCGCGCCGCAGGCGATCATCCTCGTCCCGACGCGTGAGTTGGCCGTCCAGGTTCGCGAAGAACTCGTGAAGCTGTCGCATGGCCGGAAGGTACACACCGTCGCCCTTTACGGCGGCAAGCCGATCCGCAGTCAGATCGAGAAACTGCAGCGCGGCGCCGAGGTGGTGGTCGGAACTCCCGGCCGCGTGCTCGATCACATCGGCCGCGGAACGCTCAAGCTCGGCGAAGTGCGAATTCTCGTCCTCGACGAGGCCGACCGCATGCTCGACATCGGTTTCAGGCCCGACATCGAAAGGATTCTGCGAGTTTGTCCGCAATCGCGGCAAACGCTGCTGCTGAGCGCCACGGTGCCGGCGCCGGTCGAACGCCTGGCCCGACGCTACATGCGCGACCCGGAAACGATGAACTTTTCAGCCGGCGAAGTGGCCGTTGAGACCATCGAGCAGTTCTATTTCACGGTCGCGCCCGAAAACAAGTTTGACCTACTCGTGAAGTTGCTCAAGCGCGAAGAGCCGCGACAGGCCATCATCTTTTGCCGCACGAAGCGCGGCGTCGACCGTGTCGAGCGAAACCTGGCCAAGAAGTTCGACGACGTTGCTTGCATTCACGGTGACTTGCAGCAGAAGGCGCGCGATCGCGTGATGCTGGCTTTCCGCGAAAGCAAGGTGCGAATCCTCGTCGCGACCGACGTCGTGGGTCGCGGCATCGACGTCAGCAGCATTTCGCACATCGTGAATTACGACATCCCCGCGTTCTGCGACGACTACGTGCACCGCGTCGGCCGTACGGGCCGCATGGGCCGCGAAGGCGTGGCCTACACGTTCGTCACGCCCGAAGAAGGGCCGGAACTCACGCGCATCGAGATGCGCATCGAGCGGTTGCTGAAGCGCGACGAGATGCCGGGGTTCGAGGCATTCTTGAAGCGTGGCCCGGCGACACCACCCCTGCCGCAAGAGGCCAATGGCGACGGGGCGTCGGACGCCGAAGTGCCCGTCGAGCCCACGGTCGCCGAACCGCGCAAGACACCGATGTACGGTCGCGACGGGCGACCGGTGCGACGCATTCGGCGGGCGCTGTAGAGAACTCGCGCAAACATAAAGCGCGAAACCGCAAGCGGTCGATCGACGTCGATTCACCGCTTGCGGTTTCGCGCTTTCTCTTTACGACGCCGCGGCTGGCGTCTCGCTCAACAGCGTGCTCCACCGACGCTCGGTGCGCTTCTGCCAGGCGCCTTTATGATATCCGTAGCCGACGATCATCGGCACGGCCAACGTCGCCTCGCTGAAGACCATCTGCTCATAGGCGGTGTCGACCTTGCCCCAACTGCTGGCCTCTTTCAGCGTCGAACTGCTCAACGCCCCGTCACGCACGTCGGCCACGGTGACTTGGACGGCATACTTGTGCATCGGAGCGTCGAACCCAAGGATCTCGGCCGCCACGACGATGTCCTGCGTGAAGTTCTTCGGCACGCCGCCGCCGATCATCAGAATGCCCGTCGTCGGGTTCTTGATCTTCAACTGCGTCAGTTCGTAGAAGTCCTTCGCGCTGTCGAGGCTAAGCTTCGGTTGATCGCCGCGGGCGTGCTGATGGGCGACGAGGCCGAAGCCCGCCGAGCAGTCGCTGAACGCGGGGCAGAAGATCGGCACGTCGTGTTCGTAGGCGGCCAACACGATTGAGTCAGTTGTCTTGCCGTGCTCGGCCAAATACGCGCCCATCTCTCGGATGAACTCACGCGACGAGTGCGGCCGCGGCGGCAGTTCGTCGGCAATGATCTTGGTCGTGTCGTCACAGATGCGTAGCTGTTCTTCGTCGATCAGCGTGTCGTAAATACGGTCGATGCTCAGATCGCGAAGCTTGTCGTCGTCGAGCCCGGCCTTGAGCCGCTCTTCGGCCACGTAATGCCGAAAGCCGAGCCCCTCGAAAAAGTCCTGATCGACGATGTTCGCTCCGGTGCTCACAATCGCGTCGACCATGCGATTGCGGACCATGTCGACGAACACCTGCTTGAGGCCGGAGCTAATCAGCGACCCAGCCAGGCACAGGATGATTCCGCACTGCTCGTCGCGGAGCATACGGTCGTAGATGTACGCCGCCCGGTGCAAGTCGCGAGCCGTGAAGGCCATGTGACGCATGGCGTCGACGAATGGCACGACGTCGTGCTGCTTAATGTCGATGTGTTCGATCGTCTGGCTGAGCAGTTTCGACTTGTCGGACATGGCGCGTAGGCTCCGTTCAAAGCAGGAAGGAGTGCCTAGCTTAACAAATGCGGTCTATGCGCCAATGACCGAAGATGTTGTGAAGTGACGCGTTTGACGGGTTTTTGCACTGGTTAGCCGCGGAGCGCGGTTGTGCGGCACGTCGCGTGATCGCGTGACTCACCACAGACACGCTCCGCTGGCGCGTCGCGGCTAACCTCGATTCCAAAACGAGGCGAACGTGATGCGAAAAAAAACGAGCGTCGAACCACATCGGCTCGACGCTCGTCACTACCCACTTCGTTGTTAGCGTAACGTTAGTAGTTGCAGCCGATCGAGGCACGCCCACCGAGCAAGCTCAGGTTGCTGGCCGTGTCGAGCGGACCGCCGAAGTTGAAGAACGTCATGTCGACCAAGGCGACACGGGCGAAAACCAACTTGCGATGCCACGGGTGACGGTATTCGAGACCGGCCTCGATTTCCATCACCGGCAGCACGCCGTTCTGGTTGTTGTTGTAGTTGAGCGGAGCGCTCGGAATGGTACGGCCGACGGGAATCGCCAGAACCGTGTCCGACGTTGTCCTGTGCGTGTTGCCCACCAGCAGCGCACCGCGGGCATTACCGAAGAATGCAAAGTTGCTTCCGCCGATTTGGCGATAGCCTTGGCCGAAGATCGTCGGGCCGCCACCGGTAAAGCCGTGGTAGTAGTTGGCCGACTGCGCTGTGATGCCCGTATCGGCGCCGATGTTGGCCAAGGCTGCGAAGGTCGTTGACGAGATGTACATGTACCGAAGACCGGCATAGAACTGGAACGAGTACCGGCCGGCAGCGGCTTCGTACACGCCCGTCTCAAGGTCGACAGCATTGATGAACAAACGGTTCTGTGCAATACCGGCACTTGTGCCGGGCGTGGCGCCGGCGACGATGGTTGTCGTCGGGACACCTCCGCCGATGCCGAGGCTCAGCGTCGAGGTGCCCGTTGCCGTGGCCGTGGCCGTGTTCGAAAACTGATCGAAGTAGAAGAATCGGCCGCGAGTCTTGAGTCCGCCGGCCGTGCGATGGCCGATCCAGATCGCGGGCGAAGCGCTGTAGTTCCACGTAATGTTCGAAGGCGTGGCGGTCGTCGCATTCGTCGCAAGGAACGCGGTGTTATTTGCCGCATACGGGGCGAGCACGTAAGCGCTGCCACCGGCCGACCAACCACCCTTGCAGCATCCCGTGTAGCATTCGTCGCAGCCCGACGTGCCGCAGCCGCCACACGATCCGCATCCGGGGCCGCACCCTTGACCACAGCACGAGCCGTAGGAAGGCGCCTCGCCGTAGCCGGAGTACACGTCGCCACCGGACATGCCGAAGGCAGTTCCACCGTCGTCGCCATATCCCTGATATCCCTGGGAGTATCCATCGACCGGATAACCTTCCACTTGTCCTTGTACGACTTCATCGTTGCTGTATTCGCCGTAGCCCGGTGGCATCTGGGCTTGCGCAGTCGCAGCGACGCCAGCAAAACAACATCCGGCGACTATGGCCGCCACCAATGTTCTCAAACCCTTGCGCATTGTCATCGGAACACCTGGGTCCATGTGCGGGATGGAAACCCGGACGCGAGAGCGCTCGTGAAACGAGCGGCCCCCCTCGGCCTCGGGCAATTGGTACACGTGTGCCACTTATGCGGGTTGTGTGGCACTCTACGGGCTATATCGGTTAGCCATTTGTAACACCCGTAATGAAAGTGACGGTCTTGACGACTTTGCCGAACTTGCGGGGGCGATCCCTGACCCACGTTGACAGCATCGCGCGCGTGAGAACATATTGGGTCGCGCGGCCGTGACGTGCGATTTGCATGAACCCGCGTTTGTTAGCCGCGTCGCTTGCCGCGCGTCGCGGCCAAACCGACAACAACAAGACACGAAGGGAGGCGCAGGCGGTGATTCAAGCACTAGGCGGAGTGATCGGGATCACCGTGTTGCTGCTGCTCGTCTGCGGGTTGGTTGCCCGACTCACGCTCGGCGAATGATGCCCGTTGCCCGGCTGTTTGGACTCGGGCGCATCGCGCAACACGCGCTCAATTATTCTCGGGCAGTCCTTCGATGTGCCCCTGATCCATGATCGGCGCGAGAATCTTCTCGACATCGCCCAGCAGCGCCATGTCCATCGGCATCTCGGCCCACGCTGCCCACTTGCGAACGTTCGCCGGGTTCGCGCTTCCCACGACGCATGTGCTGATGTCGGGGTTCGCGATCGAGAACTGCACGGCAAGCTGCGCGATGTCGACACCGCGCGAGGCACAAAGTTCTGCCGCTTTGCGACACGCTTCCTTCACCGCCGGCGACGCCTTGTGCCATGCCGGCAGCGGCGCGTTCGTGAGCAACCGTGCCGCGAACGGGGCGGCGTTCATAATGCCTACGCCTCGCTGCTTGAGCATGGGAATCAGCTTGCCGAACTTGCGGTTCTGAAGCGTGTACTGGTTGTACGAAAGCACGACGTCGAGGTCGGTTCGCTCGAGCACGTAGTTGAAAATCTTCATCGGGTAGCCGCTGATGCCGACGAAGCGGACCTTGCCTTGCTGCTGAACCTTCCGCAGCGCCGGAAGCGTCTCCTCGACAATCTGCGCCATCTCGACGAACTCGATATCGTGGCACAGGCAGATGTCGAGATAGTCGACGCCCATCCGGTGCAGGCTGACGTCAACGCTCTCGACGACGCGCTTAGCGGAGAAATCGAAATGCGTCAGGTCGTATCGGCCGAGCTTCGTGCCCAGGAGGTAACTCTCTCGCGGAACGCCCCGCAGCGCGACGCCCAGCAGCACTTCCGACATTCCGCGTCCGTAGAACGGTGACGTGTCGATGAAGTTCATCCCTAAATCGAGCGCTACGCGCACCGACTCGAGCGCTTCGTTCAAATCGACCGACCGAAACTCCTGCCCAAGCGACGACGCGCCAAAGCTGAGCACCGGCAATTCAAGACCCGTCTTACCCAACAATCTGTGCTGCATGAACTCACCGCTTGCGGTTTCGCGCACTGCTTTTTTAACTGCTGTCGCCTACATCCTCACACCAATCGTCAGCAGCAAATTCGCAAACCTCTGCTGATCGGCTGTCTGAATGGTCAGCACATGGTCGGCCGTCGCGACCGCCTTGTAGAATTCCCACTTCTCGATCGGTTCGAGCTTGAGGTTTTCCTTCGCTGCTGCCACCGCGCGACGATATTCGTCCCACACGGGCGGATCTTCCGTGAGGGCGTAAGGCCCCGTCCGTTCGTAGTCCATCGTGTTCAGCCGCTCCAGCGGCACCGCGGTGAGCAACGCTTCGAGCACCTGCGTACAGGTGACGATGCCCGGCGCGAGGTTCAGCGACACCAGCTCCGCGTTCGGGCCCATGGCGGTGCTCGACGGATAGTTGCCGTCGGCGATGAGCACCTTGGCGTGGTGCCCCGCGCGTCCAAGAATCTCGTTGATCTTGGGATGAATCAGTTGGTGCTTGAGCATTTCATATCCCGCGGAAACCAACGGCGAACCGTGGCAATCGTTTGTTCTGCCGCTTGGCGCGGCGTCGGCCAGGCCAGCGCCTCGGCCGACAGGTAACCTTCGTATCCGATTGCGCACAACGCCCGCGCGATCGGGCCGTAATCCAAATGGCCGTGCCCCGCCGCCCGGCGGTTCGAATCGACCAGATGCACGTGGCCGAGATGCGATTGCGCGCCGCGCAGCGCCGTCGCGATGTCGACTTCTTCGATGTTCATGTGGAACAAGTCGCCGAGCAACTTGACGTTGTTCGTATCGAGCTGCATCAACAACTGCACGCCGTCGGCCAAGGTGTTGATCAGGTTAGTCTCATAACGGTTCAGCGGCTCGAAGATCACCGGCACTGAGTATTGCTTGGCATGTTCGCCCAGTTCGTTGAGTGCTCCGCTGAGATACTTGAGCGCCGTCTCGCGTGTCACGCCATCGGCCCAACGGCCCTGCATCGAACCGATGATGACCGGCGCCCCCAATGGACCACCGAAGTCGATCATCGACTTGACGAACGTGCGAGCGCGCTCGCGTTCCTTCGCCTCGGGGCCGGTCAAGCGCAGTTGATGGACGACCCATCCCGCGCCGGTGCCGACTGCCGCGAGCTTGAGCCCAGCATCGTCGAGCATCTTCCGCAGGTCGTCTTGTTTGACCGCTGTCGGCGACGGGGCGAACAACTCGACGGCATCGAACCCAAGTTCCGCCGCTTGCCGAATACCGTCGGCGACGTCGTCCCAAAACACAAACGGCCCACCGCGTGCTTGCTCGACGAGGCTAATCGTGACGGCGGATCGAAACACGGTACGGCTCCCGTTAGATGGTCATCGACGAGAAGCCGCCGTCGACGACGATGTTCTGTCCCGTGACGAACGACGACGCACGTTGGGCCGCGAGCCACACCACCGCGCCGGCGAGTTCGTCGGCCTTGCCGAAGCGGCCCATCGGCGTGTGTCCGATGATTTGGCCTCCGCGCTCGGTGTAGCTGCCGTCATCTTTGAACAGCAGGGCACGATTCTGGTCGGCCGGGAAGAAGCCTGGGCTGATCGCGTTAACTCGAATGCCACGCGTCGCCCATTCGCGTGCGAGAAACTTTGTCAGGTTGATCACCGCAGCCTTCGCCGCCGAGTAGGCGACGACTCGCGACAGCGGAATCATGCCCGACATCGACGCGATGTTGATGATGCTCCCCTTTTTCTCGGTCAGCATCGCCTCGCCAAAGACCTGGCTCGGCAATAGCACTCCGCCGACGAGATTCAGGTCGAACACATTCTGCCACGCGTCGAGCGGTAACTTGCAGAAGTCGGCCCCTGGCGGAAGCGTCGCCTCGGGCCGGTTGCCGCCTGCGCCGTTGATGAGCACGGTCGGCGCACCGTAGGCTTTGACGATCGCGTTGCGGGCTTTTTCCAACGAGCCGCGATCCACGGCTTCCGCTTCTTGGAACATCGCCTTGCCGCCGGCCTTCTTGATGGCGTCGACGCGCTGCTGGCCACGCTCGTGATTGCGACCGACCACGACGACTCTCGCTCCGGCCGCGGCTAAAGCATCGGCCATCGCGCCGCCTAACGCGCCCGTGCCTCCGAGCACGACCGCGATATCATTTTCTAGACTGAACAGCGTGCTCATGTAGCGTCCACGAACAAAGGTTTCAAATGACGGTCGTACAGGTTCTCGGTCACGTTGCGCGAGATCGACTCGGAGCAGGTGTCGAGCATGTTGAGGTAACGGTCGCCCATCTGCGCGGCGATTTTGTAGCCAACGTGAATCAACTGCCGCAGGTCGGCGTTGAACCGTTTCTCATGCGGATCGTGACGCAGCGCGGCGACATACTCCTCCGACCTCCAACGATTCACGACATCGGCCGACGGCAACCGCGCCGGTGAGACGTCGATCACGGCCGCGTAGGGGGCACACAGCGCGTCGCGTTTTTCGAGTGCGTGCTCGTAGATTTCCTTCGCCATCGCCAGCCCGTCGCCATCGGCCTCGGCCAGGCCGATGACTTCTTCGAGCCACGTAGTCCCGGCCGTCTTGAGATGCACGCCGGCGTTGAACTTCGCCAGCGAACGGCGAATCGGCGCGTAGATCGAGAACTTGTCGCTTCCCGAGTGGACGCTGAGTTTCAGGGTCGCGGGAAGGCCGAACTTTTTGATCGCCAACGCAATCACGGCGAGGTCGTCGCTGAATTCCTTTTCGAACTGCGCGACGTTGCCGACGTAATCGACCCCCTTGTTGAAGCGGCCCGTGAACTTCGGGGCGATCGTTTGCAGCGGAATCTTTTCGTCGGCCAAGGCAGCCAAGATCACGAGCAGCTCGACCGGCGTTTGCGGGCTGTCGGTTTCGTCCATCGAGACTTCGGTGATGAAACCTTGCGATCCTTTCTTCTCGGCGATGTGCCGATAGATGCGGCCGGCCTCTTCGACGGCAAGCAGGTACTTCGCCGCGATCTTCTCGATTCCGTCGCGCGTGATGGTGAACGGCTGCGCGATGCCGGGAACTTCGAGCGTGCCGATGAGGTCGGTGTGCCGATCGGCGAACTTCTTCACCTTCATCGGGTCGGCCGGCTTGCCGATCGATTCAGCCACGTCGATGGTGTAGAAGTCGCTCGACGCGAGAAAGCCGTCGACGGTCTCGAGACGAATGTGATCGGCGTCGACGTGGTACGGCTTCTTCCAGCCGAGCTTGCGAACGGCCTCGTCGGCTGCGATGCGAACGCTGTCGGGCTTCGAGCCGACGATCGTGTGCTCGCGATGCGACTTGTTCCACACAGGCACGATATCCGCCCCGGCTTCGCACGCCATCATGCACGCCCGCAACTGCGCGGCCGCCTGGTGGGCGAAACGATCACCAACGCCGAAGGTGTATTTTGAAATATTGAGCATCGTTACTTCGAGTCAGACGTCGGTGCAAGGATAAGGCGGACGAGCGAGCCTATCAGCGCCACAAAAAAGCCAGGAACGGATAAGAACATTCCGATCCAAAACGACACGAGAGACATCCCAATGCCTTGCGCCATTTCGCTCGGGCGCGGTTGTGTCGTCGTGTACATGATGACCTGATAAGACGCGAGGAGCCCAGATACGGTTGCGTAGAGACCCAGGTACACGGGCATCGGGGCTGCGAACATCAGAACAGCGACACTCGCTGCTCCACGCCAGCGTGCGACCGCGACCACGACGAGGATGAACGAAACGAGCGCGGATAACGGCAGCAACACACAGTAGAGAAAGCCCAGCGAGTGGTAAATAAATTCCAACTGAGACTGCTCATACGGTTGGTCCACAAGTCACCTTCCTTTCGCGGCCTCCGAAAATCACCTACTCGCAGATTTCGATGACGGCCTTGATGACACCGGTTTCGGGCTTGGTGAAGGACGGAAAACTTTCGATCATCGAGGCCAGTGGAGTGCGGTGCGTGATCCACGGGCCAGTGTTGATGACACCGTCCTCGATGAGCTTGATGATACGCGTGAAGTCCGGGGGCAACGCGTTGCGGCTGCACAGCAACGTCCCTTCCGGCTTGTGAAAGGTCGGATGTTTGAACGTAACGTCGCCGGTGGTGATGCCGACGTACACCAGCCGACCCGTCGGAGCGACGAGCCCGAAGGCATTCGACATCGACACGTTTGAGCCGGTGGCGTCGATGACGACGTCGGGCAGGGCGCCATCGGTGATGGCTCGCAAGTCGGCCTCGACGTTCGGGCCCAGTTGGACGGTCTCGTCGACGCCCATCACGGTTTTGCAGAACTCCAACCGCGCGGCGTTCATGTCGAGCACGATCGTGCGAGCACCGGTGAGCTTCACGAACTCGATCGTCGCCAAACCGATCGGTCCCGCGCCGATGACAAGGCAGTTCTCGCCCGGCACCGGAGCGCCGCGGTTGACGGCATGACAGCCGATGGCCAACGTCTCGACGAGCGCTAGCTGCTCCATCGTCAGTGACCGCGAAGGATGCAGTTTGTCGGCGCGAATGAGGAACCGCTCACGCATGCCGCCGTCGATCATCACGCCGATGACCTTCAGGTTCGCGCAGCAGTTGCTGGCCCCCTTACGACACGCGTGGCAATTGCCGCAATTCATGTACGGCTCGACTGAGCAACGGTCACCGGGCTTGACGTTCGTCACGCCCGGGCCGACTTCGAGCACTTCGACCCCTAGCTCGTGCCCCGGAATGCGTGGGTAGCTGAAGAACGGCATCTTGCCGAGATAGCCGCTGATGTCGGTGCCGCAAATGCCGACACGATGCACGCGCACGAGGGCTTCACCCGGGCCGGGCTTGCTCGGCTCGGGGATATCGGTCTCGGCAAAGGTGCCGGGACGCTCGAGAAAAATCGCCTTCATGCGTGCTCACTTCCGTCGAACGGGGCTCCCCGCGTTGTACCGTTTTTTCGGCGAGCCGCAAGGCAGCTATAATGCGCAGCTTGTTTCGCCATGCCAACACTCTTGCTTTGGACATTGTGACGCTTTTCAGCGAAATTTCGACCGACGCCGCGCTGGCCATGCCCGCGATGGCAGTGCTCATGTTCTTCGTCGGCGCGAGCATCGGCAGCTTTCTGAACGTGGTCGTCTACCGCGTGCCGGCAGGACTGAGCATCGTGCGTCCCGCGTCGCGTTGCCCGAACTGCTCGACGCCGATCCGCTCGACCGACAACGTGCCGGTGTTCGGATGGTTGCGACTTCGCGGGCGTTGTCGAGCGTGCGGTCAACCGATCTCGGCGCGCTATCCGCTCGTCGAGCTATTGGCGGGGCTGATGTTCTTGGGCCTCGCATGGCTCGAATGGCCGGCGGGGGGCGTGAACTTGCCGGGAATGGAACTTTCGCCGCTGGAGCGTTACGGCATCTTCGCTTATCACGCCGCATTGCTGCTCGGGCTGCTCACCGTCGCGCTCATGGAGTTCGACGGCCATGCTTCCGTGAAGCTGGCAGTTCTCGTCGGATTGGCGGGACTCATTGCCGGTGCCGTGTGGCCGATGCTGCATCCCGTCTCGCCGCCGCTGGCGATCATGCGCGAGCATCGTGTCATCGCACCACAAGTGATCGGACTCGTCGACGGCCTCGCCGGGTGGGTCGTCGGGATCGTGATGGGATGCGTGGCAGCGATGGTGACCGACCGCGGCCCTAGTGGCATCAACGGTCGCAATCTGGGTGTGGCCGTATTGGCCGCGGTGGGTGCGTTCCTTGGATGGCAGACCGCCGCGACAATCGGCGGCGCGAGCATCGCGCTTTTTTCGCTAGCGATTATGTTCCGCGCCGGATGGCCGAGGCTGGCGGGTTTGCCATTTTGCGGCATCGTTTTTGCGCTGACGTTGGCGTGGCTGCTGGCGTGGCGATCGATTGTCGATCGCTGGCCGCTGTTGGGATCGGGGGCCGATTACCGCACGCTGTTGATCGCCGGTGGGATGGCGATCGCGGGAGGTTTGTTGGTGGCGATCGTCGTGAAGCGACCGGTGGCGAGTGCGTAATGGCGGGGTTTACCGCGACGCACTTCGCGCGCTCGCTACGCGTCGCGGCTAAATAAGTTACTTCGCGGGCAGCGCTTCGTTAGAGGGCTGCACTTCTTCGGCGGGCGGCGACGTTGGCTTCGTCGGGTCCTTGGGCTTCGGCTTCCAGCGGTTCCATCCATACACGGCCGCCGGCGCTACCGCCGTTCCCCAATAACCGGCCGGGGCGACGTACTTGTGATCCTTCGACTCGTTACGCTTCGCTTGGGCTTCTTCGGCAACGGCACGGACGCGAGCGATGGCCGCCTTCACGTCGTTCGGCTGCGAATAGTTCGCGGCGCCGATGGCTGCGATCGACGACAGGTTCTCGTCGAGCAGTTCCAGCACGTCGGGGTAGAGCACCAGGTTCTGAATCTCCAGCGGCATGGCGTCCATGGAGTGATCCATTTCCGGGCCACGCCAGACCATCGACGGTTGCGAACCGCCGATCGAGAACATCGACGACTGCCCTTGCGCGTAGACGAACATCGACGATTCGGTTTCGCCGCGCACGTAGCGGGCAGCCTCGTGGATGTTCCCTGGGCTGTTGGCGGCTCGCAGGATCAGGTCGAGCGTGCGGTCGGGATACAGGGCGACGCCCGACACGAGCCGTTCGAGCGCATCAGGCGAAAGAAGCGTCGCCTGCGGGGCAGACCACCGGTCTTTGGCTTGAACCGCACCAACGGCCAGTATGAATGCCAGGACGGCGAGGCTGGTTAGGCGCATGGAAACAAACTCCTTTTTTTGGCAGGCGAGGTCGAATGGCCCCCGTCCCGCGACTTCTTAAACCTAGCTCACGGTCCCTAAAGCACGTTTCGGCCAGTCAAGTCCCCGCACTTTCAGCAAGTCCGCAGAAACTCGCAGCCTGGAAATTGCGTTCTCCGCGTAGTAGCGTGTCCCTTGCGTGTTTCACACCCTCAGCGGCTGGCCTATGACGATTATGCAACCGACTATTATGCAACGTCGCGAATTTTTTGTCTCCGCCCCCGCCTTGGTGGGCAGCGGTCTTGCCATGACATACGCCTGCAACTCCCGAGCCGCCGAGCCGAAGCCGTCGACCATCGGCTACTGCCTGAACACAAGCACGATCCGCGGGCAAGGACTCAAACTCGTAGAGGAGTTGGAGATCGCTTCGGAAGTCGGCTACGACGGCGTCGAGCTTTGGATGCGCGAGCTGGTGCAATATCAGCAGTCAGGCGGATCGCTCAAGGATCTGCGTAAGCGCATCGGCGACCTCGGCCTGGTCATTCCGAGTGCCATCGGGTTTGCCGAGTGGATCGTCGACGACGACGCGAAACGTGCGAAGGGGCTTGAACAGGCGCGCGCCGATATGGCCATGCTTACTGAGATCGGCGCCTTGCGGATCGCCGCCCCGCCCAGCGGAGCGACTCGCGACGTGCATGTGAATCTGGACCGCGCAGCCGAGCGCTACGCTGAACTGTGCAAACTTGGCAAGTCGATGGGCATCGTGCCCGAGCTCGAAGTGTGGGGACATTCGAGTTCGCTTGGCCGGTTGAGCGAGTCGGTGTATGTGGCCGTTGCCAGTGGCGCGTCGAACGCTTGCCTGCTGCCCGATGTTTATCATCTGTACAAAGGGGGCTCGAAATTCGAGGGGCTCGCGCTGCTGGGCCCCGAGGCGTTGCACGTCTTTCACATGAACGACTATCCCGCCGAGCCGCCCGTGGCGACGATCACCGATGCCGATCGCGTGTACCCTGGCGACGGCGTGGCCCCGCTCGATTACGTCCTCGGCGCGCTGCGCTCGATCGGGTTCAACGGCATGTTGTCGCTCGAACTGTTCAACAAGAGCTACTGGCAGCAAGATGCACGACTGGTCGCCCGCACGGGGTTAGAAAAGATGCGCTCGGCCGTCGCCAAGGTGAGCGGCTAACAGGTCAACTTCGAATACGTCACTTCACGGAGGATTCGCATGGACGAGTTTCTGAAGGCCGCACTCGACGAAGCGAAGCAAGGACTTGCCGAGGGGGGAATCCCGATTGGCTCGGTGCTCGTGATCGACGGCAAGATTGTCGGCCGCGGGCACAACCGTCGTGTGCAGAAGGGGAGCGCCATTCTGCATGCCGAGATGGATTGCCTCGAAAACGCCGGGCGGCTCAAGGCCCGCGATTACATGCGGTCGGTGCTGTATTCGACCCTTTCGCCGTGCGACATGTGCAGCGGCACGGCGTTGCTGTACAAGATTCCGCGCGTCGTCATCGGCGAGAATAAGACGTTCCAAGGCCCGGAAGATTACACGCGCTCGCGCGGCATCAAGCTCGAAATCGTGCAAGATCCCGAGTGCATCAAGCTGATGCGCGATTTCATCGCCGTGCGCCCAGAGTTGTGGAACGAAGACATCGGCGTGTGACGGTCCTCTGTAGGGAACGCCCTCGGTGGCGTTCCGTGAAGCGCGATAGACGACCTATTCGAGCCTCGCGGAACGCCAAGGAGGGCGTTCCCTACATGAGCGGGTCGCCGTGCTCGGCGAGCCACGCGTGCAACTTGTCGCGCAAGTCGATGACGATGGTATGTTGCGATGGATCGCCCGATAAATCGTTGCGCTCGTCGGGGTCGGCCGCGAGGTCGAACAACTGCACGCGATTCACCTGCGGATACTCGATGAGCTTCCAGCGATCGGTGCGAATCATCCGCTGCGAGTCGCGGAAGTAGCCGACCGTGAACGGATGAATTGATTTCGCTTCGCCGCGCAGCACGTGCCAGAAACTTTTACCTTCGACGCTTGACGGCACGCTCACGCCGGCGGCTTCGCAAGTCGTCGGATAAAGGTCGCGAAGGTAAACCTGAGCGTCGCAGCGCGAGCTTTTCGCGATGCCCGGGCCACGCAGAATGAACGGCACGCCGATCGTGTGCTCGTACATGCTCTGCTTGCCGCGCAACCCGTGACTTCCCACGGCCAATCCGTTGTCGCCGGTGTAAATGACGATCGTCTCGTCCGCTTGCCCGGTGCGGTCGAGGGCGTCGAGAATGCGGCCAACCTGCTCGTCGAGATGTGAGATCACGGCGTAGTAACAGGCCAACTCTTCGCGAGTCTCTTCCGACGTGCGTGGCCAAGCGAACAGCAACTCATCGCGTCCGTTGAAGTTGCCGTGATCGAATGGATGCTCGGGCAAGAAATTCGCGGGCAGGCGCATGTCGGCGGCTTTGTACCGATTCTTGTACGCGGTCGGCCAAAGCAACGGATCGTGCGAGGCCGTGAAGTTCACGTGCAAGAAGAACGGCTCGACCGGCCTGCGCTCGATGAACTCGATCGCTGCGTCGGCGAAGTGGGCGCTGATGTCGGGCGTGAGGCCGACGCCCTTCTCGCGGTCGATGGTTCCGTCATCGTTCTTGAAAACGAATCCTGTGTAGCCGGTCACCTTTCGCCCATAATGGTCGACAGGGTTATCTACCGTTCGACTTCCGCCACTGGCATACATGCCGCGCGTTTCCTCGTAGCCCCAATCCTGTGGCTTCTGGGCGTTGTGCCATTTGCCGACGTGCCACGTGCGATAGCCGGCGTTATGCAGCGTTGTGGCCCACGGCACGACGTCGCTTTCGGCGGGCTTGCGTGGCGAGAACTTTTCGCCGCGAAAGACCGTGCAGCCGGTCATCAGCTCGATGCGGCTTTGCAGACAAATCGGAAAGGCACACGTCGCGCGGCTGAACGCGGTCCCTTCGGCAACAAGCCGATCAAAATTTGGCGTCGCGATCAGATCGTTGCCCAGCGCGTGAATCGTGTCGGGGCGTTGATCGTCGGCGAAAAGCAGCACGATATTCGGCCGCGCCGACGCAGCCGCCGAGCACAGACACACCGCCAGCGCAGCTACAAGAACTCGCAACGCTCGGCGATACGCCATCACTTCGCGCCTCAGTCGCGTTTAGTCCCGACGGTCGTTCGCACGCATGAGCAAGTACGCCAGCGTCAGAATCGATTGCAGCGTCGCGGCCACGTAGGTCCAAGCCGCGGCGTCGAGCACTTTCTTGACGTAGGTGAGCTCTTGCGGGTTGATGACCCCCAACTCGACAAGCTGCTGCTTGGCGCGCGTGCTGGCGTTGAACTCCACCGGCAGGTTCACCACTTGGAAGAACACCACGCACGCAAACAGCGCGATGCCCAGCGTGATGAGCATGTGCATGTGCAGGACAAAACCGAGAAAGAACAACGTCATGCTGAACCCACTGCCGAAGTTCGCCATCGGCACCGCAGCGTTGCGCACGATCAGCGGCATGTACTGATGCGCGTCCTGGATCGCATGCCCCGCCTCGTGAGCGGCGATGCCCACCGCGGCCAGTGATCGTTCGTTGTAGACCTCGGTGCTGAGCCGCAGGACCTTCGCGCTCGGGTCGTAGTGGTCGCTGAGCTGGCCGGGGATCTGCTCAATGGTGACATCGTTCAGACCGGCATGGTCGAGAACGTAACGCGCGGCGGCCGCCCCACTCAAATTCGAGGGGATCTTCCGAGCCTCGGCATATGCCGACTTCACACGAAACTGCGCCCATAACGCCAGCAACATGGACGGCGCGAGGAACAGGAGATACATCGGATCGAAGAACATCTGCTTTCCTTCCTGGTTTTCGGGCTTCAGCCACCGTTCGTCGGCGCATCGCCCACCAATTCGACCTCTATTCTACGCCTTTACTTCTACGCGATGAATGGCCTGGTGGTTTTCGCCCATCGGGGGTCCACGTTAACCGTTTGTCGGCGGCGACTTTGCGAATGC
Source organism: uncultured Planctomycetota bacterium (assembly GCA_963708675.1). GTDB lineage: Bacteria > Planctomycetota > Planctomycetia > Pirellulales > PNKZ01 > DATAXP01. Next base: position 410,522 of record CAVPTO010000004.1, on the reverse strand, counting down.
GGCTTTCGCACACAATTCGCCGGGTTTGACTCAATCGGCGAAACGAACTTGGGCCCGTGTTCGGACAAATCGTGACTGGCAGTCGCAACGCAAAATCGCGCAAGAACGCATCATCGAAATCCGCTGCTAGAAGATGGACGGTCTGGGTGGTATGTTCCGATGAACTGAACCGGTGGGAGCACCGTGAGCTCGCAGGTTTCGATTTCGGTCGACTTTATCGGAGCGTGTCGTGATGTCTCGGCTGTTAGTGTGCCTGTCGTCGGTCGCCTTGGCCAGTCTTGTCAGCGGATGCGGACGCGAAGCCGGCAGCGACATCAAGGCCCAAGCTTCCACCACGACAACGGCCTCGCTCCCTTCTAGCGACGAGCTGCGTTCGCGCTTGGACAACGTGATCGAGTTGTCGCGTCAACGTCATCTTGATCCCGCGACGAACAACGCCTGGCAAATCATTCACGGCGTGCTCGCTTACGGCTATGACCTCGACTTGAACGTCGACGGCAAGACCGTCGCCGGCCTCGACTGGATTCTCAACGGCGGACAGTTTCGCGGTTGGGTTTTCGCCCCTGGCCCCAAGGGGTTAAAAGCGGTTCTCGATCCCGGCACGAAGATCGGCATGGGTCACGAAGACCAATGGCTCGGCTACATGGCGCAGCGCACGTCGATCCGTCCACGAAGTTGCTCGTTGGTGGTCAGACCTACACGCTGCAAGATCTGATCGAGCAAACGAAGTGGGACGCCCCCGACCGTCCCGAAGCGACGTGGACCATCATGGGCCTCGCGCCGTACCTGCCCTCGACGGCCAAGTGGATCGCCAAAGACGGCAACGAGTGGAGCATGGACCACATCATCAAGCACGAAGCGACGGAAGACCTGAGCATCAGCGCGTGTGGTGGCTCGCACTTGCTGTACGCCTTGGCTGTCGCGCTGAATCGACGCAAGTTGGAAGGGCAACCGATCACTGAAGGCTGGCTCGACGCTCAGAACAAGATCGACGCCGCGATCGAGACCGCCAAGCGGTTCCAGCAGCCCGACGGCAGCTTTTCGACGAATTTCTTCGACCGTGCATCGACAGCTCGCGACATCGGCGTGCGTATCAATACGACGGGGCACACGCTCGAATTCCTCGCCATGGCGCTGCCGGCCGAGCGGCTGAACGAGCCGTGGGTCACGAAAGCGGTGCTGTCGCTGGTCAAGATGCTCGAGGCGACGAAGGATCTCGACGTCGAGTGCGCGGGCCTGTATCACGCAGTTCACGGGCTGCGTGTGTATCGCGCTCGCATGTTCGGCGAGTCGGAAAGCGGTCATCCGGTCGTTGAGAATTTGGCGGCGTCGCGCTGAGTGCGACGCGCTCTATTTGAGAATTCTCAGTGGTTAGCTGCGACGCGCATTCACATGCATGCAACGCATGCAATCTCACCGCCACGCGATTAGATCGTACACGCGGCACTTCGCGCTCAAGACGCAAGATCGGCATCACCGATAAGACACACAGGATGCCGCCGAGGCTTGTGGTGCGCGAGCGTTGTCGCGCCGCCTTGGGGGGACGGCAGGCAAAGGGAAGTGCCGATGCGGTACAACACCGCGCTCGTTGCTGCACTCGTGTGCGCGTTGTGCATCGTGGCCGCTCGTTCGTCGAGCGCTGCCGAGTTGCCCGAGCCGCTGCACACGCTCGAGCACGAGTTCGTCATCCCGTTCGACGTTGAAGTGTCGACTCCCGCGAGCGCGAAGTCGGTGCAGACGCAACTGTTCGTCTCCGCCGATCAAGGGCGCACGTGGAATTTATATGACACGACCTCGGAAACCGAAGGCGGTTTCGTGTTTCGCGCGCCGTTCGACGGCGAGTTCTGGTTCGTCGCAAGAGTCGCTGACCGTTTCGGACACGTCAACTTAGATGGCGCCCTCGCGCCCGAGTTGCGTGTCGTTGTCGGGACGTGCCGCGTACCGCAAAAAGTCATCGCCGAGTTGGCGGCGTCGCAGTTTCCAGCGGCGGTGCAACCACGGATGCTGAACACGCGCACCTTCGAACTCGACTACGCCGATTCGAGTGTCGTGCAGGTCGGCCCCTCGACGGGCGTCGGCATCGCCAATGCCGGGCAAGTGCTGCTGTGGTGGACTGGCGACGGCGGGGTGACTTGGCATCCCTACGGTAACGACACCGATGGTCATACGCCGATGCGCGTGACGGTGGACGGCGACGGACTTTACGGCCTGTGGCTGACGATGATTGGCGCCGACGGCACAGGCGATCCGTCACCGAAGACCGGCGACATGCCGCAAGCGTGGGTCGCGGTCGACACGATCGCACCGAACGTACATCTGACGAAAGCTGAAGTTACCAGTGCCGCGACCGGCGACATGCTGACCGTGCATTGGGATGCCGCCGGCGAAGTGTTCGCCGACGATGCCGTGAGTCTCGAATATGCGAGCACTCCGGCCGGGCCGTGGATGTCGCTCGACAAGTTTCGCGCCGGCAGCGATTGCCATGCTTGTGCCCTCACCGAGGTACGAGCCACACCCGGCGCCGGCCTCACGTACTTCAAGCTCTCGGCACGCGATGCCGCGGGCAATGTTTCGACATGCGTGACTTCCGATCCCGTGCTGCTTCCCGTGGCGGCTGGACCGGTCTCGGCAAACGCATCGATCGATGCCAATGCAACCGCTCATGTGACTCGCTGGTACCAGGTACTTCGTTAATCATCGAACTGAGAGAACGAGCGGCGGCCTCGACACCCAGGCTTGGCCGTCCGCTCGCAAACGCGTCGCAAAGGATTACGTCATGAAAAGGTTCGCGACACTTTTGGGGCTCGCCGCCGTCGCTTCGTCGACCACCGTCGTCAGCGCCCAGCCGTTTCAGATGGCGCTGCCCGCTCAGCAAGCGCCGCAGACTGCCGCCCAGGTCGCTCCTTATGCGCGGCCGCCTCAGATGCCTGTCGCGCAGCCATATCCGGCAATGACGGTTGCCTCGCCGGCGCTGGTGAATTCGCCGCAGTACGCCGTGCCACAGTATGCTTCCGCGCCGCAGATGGCTGCTCCGACCGCGCCGCGTGCGACGCTCGCCTCGGCTCCGCAGTACTTGGGTACTCAGTACTCAGTACCGCCCCAGTACTCAGTCGCTCAATACTCCCCCGCTCAATACGCACCAGCGCCCTATTCATACGGAGCGCCGTCGCGCAACCGACGATGGCCCCGTCGATGGGTTCGCCGATGTACAGTGCCGTGCCGCAGCCGCCGGTGCCGAGCATCGCACAAAGCAACTCGATGTACTCGCCGGTTCCCGCCTACGCCGGCTTCATGCAACAGCCGACGCAAGCGCCGATGACGCCGCAAGCTGAGTCGATTGGCTCGGGCGTTGGGCAGAACGTTTACACGCCATCGCAGCCGAGCACGATGATGGGCGGCATGCCCGGTACATGCACCACCTGTGGCCCCGGTGGCACGCCGATGTACGGCGCCGGCGCGTTCGCTGGTCCTGCGGTGTGCAAGGGCGGATTATTCAGCAAGTGCTTCGGCGGTTGCTCGGGTCCGTGCGGATGCGGCACGTTTGGTGACGCTGGCTGCAACAGCTGCGCTCAATCGAACATGTGCAGCGACGGCGGCTGCTGCGCCCGTGCGTCGGTGGCTGCGCTGCGGGCGGATGCGGCAACGGTTGCGGTTGCGGACCGGCCTGGTTCGGTTCAGTCGGTGGCCTGGTGATGACGCGATCCGCGGTGCCCTACCGGGCGCTAGCTTACACCGCGTGCGGTTGCAACGAGCTACTGAACACGCACGACGTCGCCACGAGCCAATGGCAAGGCGGTTTCGAAGCTCGCATTGGGCGTTGTCTCACCAACTGCTGTGCCGTCGAAACGGTCTTCTGGTACTTGGCCCCGTTCTCGCAGACCAACACGGCCAACAATCCGAACGACATCATCACGGCCCTCAACTTCACGACGCCGCACACGGTGTTTATCAACGGTGTCGGGGCCGACCAGTTGTTCGGCACCATCACGGGCGGCATGATGGCCAACAAGCAAACCCTGTATCGCCAGGACCAGGTCTACAACCTCGAAGTCAACTTCCTGCATCAGCCATTGTTGGCCGATCCGACGTCGCGTTGTGGCGTGGTGGGCCTGGCCGGCGTTCGCTGGTTCCACTTCAACGAACAGTTGATCTACAGCACCTTCTCGCAGACCAACGCTTCGGCCGCTTACAACGTCCGCACGAGCAACGACCTGATCGGTCCGCAACTCGGCGCACGTTGCCACTACTACCTCACGCCGAACCTCCGGCTGTACGCTCTGCCGAAAGCCGGCATCTTCGGCAACGCCGCAAGCTCGACGCAACAGTTGTACGACAGCGCCGGCAACTACGCGTTCAACTACAACAACTACGCTGGCATGTTCTCGATGATCGGTCAGATCGATATCGGAGCCTCGTGGCAGCTCACGCCGCGATTCAGCATCTTCGGCGCTTATCGTGCCATGGGTGTGGCGGGCGTCGCACTGGCCGACTACCAGATTCCACAGTACATGGCCGACTTCCGCGCCTTACAACGCGTGAACAACAGCGGCGCCTTGATCCTGCAAGGTGCGCTGATCGGTGGCCAGTTCTGCTTCTAAGCGACCGCGAACAACTTCGATCACCGTCGGTACGTAAAGGGCCTCGCCTCCTCGGCGGGGCCCTTTTTTTGCGCCGAGGCATTGTCGCCCAAATGCGCCGCTTGTCCGTGTCGGACGACCACGCTACGCTGGACCGTTTCGACCATTCCAGCCAGCGGTTCTGTCATGAGCGATCCCTATTTCCAGACGCAGTTCGCCGAACGTATTGGTGGAGCGAACTACGGCAAAGGGACCGAGATCTATAAATTCGAGAAGATCAAGCGGGCCAAGCGCAAGGCGATTGCCGAGCATCCCGAGCGTTCGTTGATCGACTTCGGCATCGGCGAAAATGACGAGATGGCGCCCGAGAGCGTGCGTCGCGTCATGAACACCGAGGTCAACCAACCGGTCAACCGTGGCTACTCCGACAACGGCATCGCGGCCTACAAAGAGGCTGCCGCCCGCTTCATGCAGCGTGAGTGCGGCGTGACGCTCGACCCTGTGCGCGAGATCAACCACTGCATCGGTTCGAAGACCGCGTTGGCGATGCTGCCGGCCGCGTTCATCAATCCCGGCGATGTCACGCTGATGACCGTGCCCGGCTACCCCGTCGCCGGCACGCACACGCGCTACTACGGCGGCACCGTACACCGGCTGCCTCTGCTGGCGTCGAACGATTTCTTCCCCGACCTGAAGAGCATCCCGGCCGACGTGCTCGCGCGCACGAAGCTGCTCGTGCTCAACTATCCGAACAGTCCGACGGGTAAGCTCGCCACGCGTGACTTCTACAGCCGAGTCGTCGAGTTCGCGCAGAAGCATCGCGTCGTCGTCGTTCAAGATGCCGCGCACATCGTGCTCAGCTTCGCCGCTCCTCCGCTAAGTTTTCTCTCCGTTCCCGGAGCGAAGGAAGTCGGCGTCGAAATTCACTCGATGAGCAAAGGCTGGCACATGATTGGCTGGCGGCTCGGTTTCGTCGCCGGTCACGAGCGCATTGTGCAAGCGTTTGCCGACGTCAAAGACAACTGCGATTCCGGGCAGTTCATGGCGATTCAAAAGGCCGGCGCGGCCGCTCTCGACGACGCCTCGATCCCGAAACAGGTGCGTGCGAAGTACGAGCGTCGCCTGAAAAAACTCGTCGACACGTTGGGGCGTTGCGGGTTCGACTGCAAGGTTCCCGGCGGCACGTACTTCCTGTACACGCCGTCGCCAAAGGGGTTGGCCAGCGGTCAGAAATTTGCCTCGGCCGAGGAAGCGAGCCAATACCTAATCAACGAGCACTCGATCATCACCGTCCCCTGGGACGACGCCGGGGCGTTCCTGCGTTTCTCGGTGACCTACGAAGCCCCCGACGAAGCGGCCGAAGACGCGCTCATGCGTCAGACCGAGGCCCGCCTCAAAGAGATTCGACCGCAGTTTTGATTGGTGCGATGGCGTAGAATGCTGGGGCAAACATTCTTGTTTGGCTCGTTGATTTATTTGCCTCGTCAGGTGAACACGCATGTCCATCGCGGCCACAGTTGACGTCGTCCACCTGCACCCGTCCGACAACGTTTGCATCGCCACGCGAACGCTGCCGGCCGGTCACGAAGTCGCGACCGGCTCGTCGCACGTCACGCTCACCGGCGAAGTGAAGTTCGGCCACAAGATCGCCCTGCAACCGATCGCGCGTGGCGAGCCGATCGTCCGCTATGGCCAAACCATTGGCTTCGCCAGCGAGTCGATTGACGCTGGCGATTGGGTTCACGTTCACAACGTCGACGCCGCCGCCTTCAGCCGCGATTACGAGTACGCGACCGAGATACCCGCCGATCCGACGCCGATCGTCGGGCGCACGTTCCAAGGGTATCGCCGCGCCGACGGCCGCGCTGGAACACGCAACTACATCGCGATTCTGTCGAGCGTGAATTGCTCCGCCTCCGTGAGCCGCTTCATCGCCGACCGCTTCGACAAACAACTTCTCAAGCAGTATCCGAACATCGATGGCATTCTGCCGCTCACCTACAAAGGCGGCTGTGGAATGGAGTTCGACGGCGAGGATCACCGCCAGCTCGCCCGCACGATTGCGGGCTTCGCCCGACATCCCAACGTTGGCGCGTATCTCGTCATCGGCCTGGGGTGCGAGACGGCGAGCGTTCCGTATCTCGTCGACCAAGAGCGCCTCGTGCAAATTCGCACGCCCGGCAGCGCCGACCCGCCGAAAAAACCGCCGACGCTGTCGATGCAAGATCTCGGCGGCACGGCCAACACCGTCGAAGAAGGCATCCGCCAGATCGCCGCGATGCTGCCGCAAGTCAACGACATCCGCCGCGAAGCGATCCCGGCCAGCGAGATTGTGCTCGGCCTCAACTGCGGCGGTTCCGACGGCAACTCCGGCGTCACGGCCAACCCCGCACTTGGCATCGCCAGCGACATGCTTGTCGCCGCCGGCGCAACCACGGTGCTTGCCGAAACGTCCGAGGTCTATGGCGCCGAGCACTTGCTCACGCGCCGCGCTCGCAGCCGCGCCATCGGCGAGAAGTTGATCGAACGCATTCGATGGTGGGAACAGTACGCCGCGATGTTCGGCGCGACGCTCGACAACAATCCTTCCGTCGGCAACAAGGAAGGCGGCCTCACGACCATCTACGAGAAGTCGCTCGGCGCAGCGGCCAAGGCCGGCTCGACCGCGCTCAACGGCGTGCTCATGTATGCCGAGCCCATCCGCGAGCGCGGCTTCCTGATGATGGACACGCCCGGCTTCGACCCCGTGAGCGTGACCGGCCTGGTTGCCGGCGGTTGCAATGTCGTATGTTTCACAACTGGTCGTGGCAGTTGCTTCGGATGCAAGCCCACGCCGTCGATCAAGATTTCGACGAACACCCCGATGTTCGAGCGGATGAAGGCTGACATGGACATCGACGCTGGCATGATTCTCAAAGGTACGCCCGTCGAAGAAGTCGGCCGCCAAATCTTCGAGATGATTCTCGACGTCGCCAGCGGTCGGAAGACCAAGAGCGAAGAACTCGGCTACGGCGAAGAAGAGTTTGCGCCGTGGGCCATCGGCCCGACGTTGTAGCAATCTATTTCTCATGTGCAAGCGGCGAGCCTTGCGCGGTCGGCGTTTATTTGAACTCGCGGGACGGTCTGGGTAAAATGGACGGACACCCACCTGCTGCATCCCGCCCGTGCCTCATCGCCATGTCTGAAGCTGATTTCTCGTCTGCCAGTTTTTCGTCAGTCGATTTGCCATTTACGGTGCCCGTCACCCATCGGCTGCGGTTCACCCGCGACGTTCTGGGGACCGAGCAGCGCGTGCTGGCCGATGTGCTCGAACCGTCGGGCGAGCGTGCCGCGCGTGTGCAGTTTTGGATCGACGAGCATGTCGCCAATGCGCGCCCCGAGTTGCAGCACCAGCTCTGGGCGTTTTGCCGAGCCCACGCTGACCGTGTCGTTCCGACGGGCAAAGCGCAGCTCGTCGCTGGCGGCGAGGCGTGCAAGAACGACATTCATTTGCTCGAACGGATGTTGAAAGTGTTCCACGCGGCGGACCTCGACCGACGAAGCTACATCGTTGTCATCGGTGGTGGGGCGGTGCTCGATGCCGTCGGATTTGCCGCCGCCATTGCTCATCGCGGCATCCGACTTGTCAGGTTGCCGACCACGACGCTCGCCCAGGCCGACTCGGGCATCGGCGTGAAGAACAGTGTCAACCTGTTTGGCAAGAAGAATTGGATTGGCACGTTCGCTGTCCCGTGGGCGGTTATCAACGACGCCGCGTTGCTCGACACGCTCAGCCAACGCGATTTCGTGTGCGGCTTCAGTGAGGCCGTGAAGGTGTCGCTGCTGAAAGACGCCGCGATGTTCGACGCGCTTTGTCACCTTGCTCCGAGCATCGTGCGCCGCGAGCCATCGGCAAGTCAGGAGATGATTCGCGCGAGCGCCAGGTTGCACCTGAACCACATCACGCAAGGCGGCGACCCGTTCGAGGCTGACGAAGCGCGGCCGCTCGACTTTGGCCACTGGTCGGCACACAAGCTCGAAGTGATGACCGACTTCTCGCTCCGTCACGGCGAAGCGGTTGCCATCGGCGTCGCCATCGACACCGTGTATTCGTCGCTCGTTCACGGATTGCCGAAGGTGGATGCTCATCGCGTGCTGCGATGTTTAAGCGATTTAGGATTCGTGCTCGATCATCCCGTACTGGCCGACGCAAATACGTTGTTCCAAGGTCTCGAAGAGTTCCGCCAACATTTGGGCGGACGATTGACGCTGACGATGTTGCATCGCATCGGGCAGCCGCTGAACGTTCACGATGTCGATCGCGATAAGATGTGTCAGGCCATCGAGTCGCTTGGGGAATACGTCCGTGCCTCGCACTCCGCGACTGCCCATAACTCGTAGAGCTCGCAGGTGACAGCCATGCGCAAGACCTTACTGTTCCCAGTGCTTGCGATTGCAATTGCCGCCGGCGCACTGATGCTTGGTAAAGCTCCGACTAACATGGAATTCGCCACCGCTGCAGACCCCGCCATGTCCTCCGTGTTGCGACACGTGGTGCTCTTCAAGTTCAAGCCCGGCACGTCGCCTGAAGACATCGCTAAGGTGGAGAAGGCCTTTGCCGAATTGCCGAAGAAGCTAGGACAGATCGCCGACTTCGAATGGGGCACCGACGTGGGCGTCGAGAACTTGTCGAAAGGCTTTACGCACTGCTTCTTCGTGACGTTCCGCGACGAAAAAGGGCGTGACGAATATCTGCCCGCCGAGGCGCATCAAGAGTTCGTCGCGCTCGTCAAGCCGCTTGTCGATGATGTGCTTGTCATCGATTACCGACCTCGACGATAGAGGTCCGCGAGCTTTTCTCGCTACCGCGGCTTGCGTCGCTTGCCTCGTCGCGGTTCGAGTTGCCGCTTCATCCGTTCTTGCAAAAGCGTCAGCACCACAGCTTCTTCCGCGCTCCAGTATCGCAGCCGCTCGCGCACTTCCCGCTCGGCCCGCTTCTTCAGTAACTCGACGAGCGTGCGGTCCATGTATGCGTGGATCACCTCGGGATGCACATAGCACTTGCGGCAGACGGCCGTCGTGTTGCCGAGCCGCTCCGCGACGTGCTCGATAGCGCGGGTAATATTGCGCTTCGCTGCAGCATGCGAGTCGAAATCCTCGAATTCTTGGAGCGCTTGCGCCGCAAGTTTCGTCCCCGCCCACGTGCGGAAATCTTTCGCAGTGAAGTCTGCGCCTGAAACCTCGCGTAGGTAATCGTTGACGTCATCAGATCCGATGTCGCGGACTTCGCCGTCATCGTCGAGATATTGAAAAAGCTCCTGCCCTGGCAAGTCTTGCGATTGTTGCACGATGTGCGCAAGACGCTCGTCTTCGAAGTCGATCTCGTGATTGACGCCGCTCTTGCCACGAAATTCAAAGCGGATGCGCTTTCCCTTCACACGCACGTGGCGATCGTGCATGGTGGTAAGCCCGTACGAGCCATTGCTCTTCGCGTAGTCGTCGTTGCCAACGCGAATGAGAGTCGTTTCGAGCAATCGCGTGACGGCGGCGAGCACCTTCTCGCGCGGTAGACCGCGTTTCTTGAGATCGCGAGCAACGCGTCGACGAATGCGAGGCAGCGCTCGCGCGAAGGCGATCACGCGACCGTACTTCGAATCGTCGCGCACCTCGCGCCAGCGTGGATGGTAGCGATACTGCTTGCGGCGTCGCGCGTCGCGTCCGGTGGCTTGCAGATGACCGTTCTCTACGGGGCAGATCCACACATCGGTCCACGCGGGCGGAATCACCAGCGACCGAATGCGGGCGAGGGTTTGCGAGCTGCGAACGCGCCGGCCTTGCACGTCGAGATAGACGAAGCCTTTGCCGTGCGCTTGCTGGCGGATGCCCGGCCGTTCATCGCTCACGTAACGCAGGCCTGCCTCGGCCGCGGAATCGACAGGATCGACGCGAACAGGCGATTCCGTCTCTTTGATGACAGTGGCCATGCCCGACGTTAGGCAAGCCGCGTGCCAACTGAGGGATCGGAGCTATTCGCTCCAGCGGCGGACCATCACGCAGCTGGCTTGGCCTTGCGGCGTGACGCTGAGATTCAAGAAGCTCGCACCCGGCGAGGCCTCGCTCGATCGCACGGCATGTACCGGACAAGCGGGGTCAGGCGTCTGATAGTTGAGGATTGGGAACAGGCGGTCATTCGCCAGCGCCATAACGCCGGCGATCAGCTCGACCGTTCCGCTGCCAGCGCCGAGGTTGCCGAAGTAACTCTTCGCAGCGGTGACAGGCAGTTTTTGAGCGTCGCTGCCGAAGATCGTGGCGAGCGCTTTCCACTCATCGACGTCGCAGCTGTGCGTGCCGAGGCCGTGGGCCTGAATGTGACCGACGTCGCTCGGCTTTGCGCCGGCGTCGCGAAGCGTGCTCCGCATGGCACCGGCCAGAGCGTCGTCGCGTCGCGCGTTGCCTTTGCGATCGCTGACGGTCGACGAGCCTGCGCCAATCACTTCGGCATAGATCCGCGCGCCGCGTTTCTTCGCCGATTCGAGTTCTTCAAGCACCACGGTGCCAGCGCCTTCGCCAAGCACCGCGCCCGAGCGATGCAGATCGAACGGACGAGCCGCCTGTGACGGCGCGAAGCCGTTCTTCAGCGCGAGCTCTTCGGTTTGAGCTGCGTGGATCGCCTTCATCGGATGCAACCGCGTGCCCGTCGCGCCGGCGAGCATGAGGTCGGCATGACCGCGACTGATCACGTGCAGCGCCTCGCCGATGGCCAGGTTGCTGGCCGCCTCGCGGTGCGTGATCGAGTTGCTTGGCCCGCGCATGTCGTTGTAGATCGCGAGATGACTGGCTGGCATGTTCGGCAGGTACTTGAGCAGCCACAGCGGCTCCATCTTGGTCATGCCGACCTGTGCCCACCGCGAGAAGTCGAACTTGCCATCCTCGGTGATGCAGGCCTGAATGCCCGCGCCCAACTCGTTGGGAACCGAGAGCATATAGTCCGAGCCGAAGACGACCCCCGCACGCTCGGGGTTGAACGAGCCGGCCGTAAGTTTTGCATCGGCGATCGCCCGTTGGGCCGCCGCGACGCCCATCTGCGACTCGCGGCACATGACCTTCAGGCCCTTGCGAATCGCCTTTTTCTTGTCCGGCTCGAGGGCGCCGAAGCCGTCGATCTCGCCGGTGAACTGACGTGCCTCGCCGCCGAACTCGGCAATCGGCAAACCCGGCGAGGTCTCGAGCGGCGCGATGCCGCTGCGCCCTTCGACCAGCGCAGCCCAGAGCTCGTCAGGCGTATTGCCCAGCGGACTGATAAGACCCAAACCAGTGATGACGACGCGACGCGGATTCATGCGGATATTCTAAACAAATGAGCCGTCGCTAGGCAGGGGCGTGAGAACCTCGGCTGCCTGCTGCCTACTTCTAATAGCGGCCACGGTACGTATTGGCCGTGCGAGCGGGCGGTGTGCCGGCGGGGGTCGACAGCATCTTGCCTTTGCTCTCGACGAACACGAGCAAGTCGGCACGGGCGGGACTACCGATGAGGGGCATGCTCGCCAGCATGCCGGGCTCGGTCGGCGTCGGTGGCGGCACGACACCAAAGTCGATCAGCAGCACCTGGTCGATCGGCCAACGGAAGCGCTCGTGCAATCGACAATGCGAAGCCTGCGGCACTTCGATCTTCGTTCGCTGACGCGGCGCGACGGTCGTCGGCATGTCGAGCATCACGGTCACCAGCTTTTCCAACTGGTCGATGTTGCATTTGATGACCGCGTCGACGGTCTTGCTATCGACCGAGAGCAGCGGGCTGAGCTCGAGCGTGAAGCCCTCATCGAACTGAGCGGTTTCATTCTCGAAACCCGGCCACACGTCGGGACGCACAAGGGCGTCGCGAATGTAACTGCGAGGCTTCGTCACCGAAACCGTCGTCGATTGCCCGTTATTCACCAGCAGGTGCGGCGAACTATGCTCGCGAAAGTCCATGCGCTTCCGCATCTCGGAAACGATGAGCGCCGCGTCTTCCTTCTGCACCAGCCAAGCCTGAATGCCTTGGCTTTGCACGGGCACGGGACGAAGCATGTTGTGCGCCTTCGCACGCCAGTTGGGGCTGTTGACGGTCACGACGCGCAAATTGAACGCGTTTGACTCTGCCTCACTGTTGACGAAGCGGTCGATGACGTCGGCGACGACGGCGTGCATCTCGGGTGTGTGATAAACCTTCACGGTGCGACTGTTCGCGCTCAGCACGCCCAGCGGTTCGCTGTGCCACGCCTCGTAACCGGTCTCGCGTAGAATCCAATCGACGATCGCCTGCTCGGGATGATTCGTGCTCGTGACGCGCAGCGTGTAGGGGCTGATGTTGTATTCGCGCCACACCTGGCCTTGCTCATTCGGGAGCGTCGCGGGGCCTTGCGTCACCTGCGCGAGCGGTTTGCGCGGTGACGTGGCGATTTGCTTGAGCGGTTCTATCGGGTCGACCGTCGGCGCTGTCGCAGCAGAGGCCGAAGCGCTCGGAGCGCCGCCACCACGCCAGCCGGGCAGGGCACTCGAAGCGGGCAAGGCACTCGCCCCGGGAAGCGCACTCGATCCGGGCAGGTTGCTTGTTGTCGTCGGAGGCGAGTACATCGAGGACGGAGTCAGCGCTTGAGGCGATGGGCCGGTTGCTGCTGGACTGCCCGGAAATGGGCTCGTGGTCGCTGGATTGGGCGTGACAAGCGGTGTCGTGAACGGAGCGCTAACGGGAGCGGGAACCGTCTGCGCCCAAGCCGCTTGGCTCACGAGAACGCCAATAACAACCGCGATCAGTAGGCGACGCACCATAGCTCAGCCTCCATCCGAAACTTCCAAGGGGGCGCGAGTATAGGAAAGTCGCCAAGACCGCGGAACACCACAATCGGCTGCTAGCTGGCGTTAGAATGCCGATTCGCAAGGAGTTCCGCATGAAAAACGACGAGAGCAGCAATCAGTGCTGACCGTTGCGGACGTTGCCGACGATGACCGTCGCATTGTGGCCGCCGAAGCCGAAACTGTTCGACATGCCGACTTTCAGCTTGCGCTCGCGCGGCTGATTCGGCGTGTAATCGAGATCGCACTTCGGATCGGGATGATCGAGATTAATCGTCGGAGGAACGACGCCGTCGCGAATCGCCAGAATCGTAAAGATCAACTCGACACCGCCACTCGCGCCAAGCAAATGCCCAAGCTGGCTCTTCGTGCTCGAGATGCTCACGTTCGGTGCATAGGATTCGAAGATCGACTTCACGGCAATGGTTTCGGCCTGGTCGCCTAGCGGCGTGCTCGTGCCGTGCGCGTTGATGTAGTCGATATCGGTCGCCGACAAGCGGGCGTCGCGCAAGGCATTGGCCATCGCCTTTGCAGCGCCGGTGCCATGCTCGTCGGGCTGCGTGATGTGGCTGCCGTCGGCGCTCAGACCGTAACCGAGCACTTCGGCATAGATACGTGCCCCGCGGGCTTTCGCATGTTCGAGCTCTTCGAAGACCAACAACCCGGCGCCTTCGCTGAGCACGAACCCGTCGCGCTCGGAATCGAACGGACGACTGGCCCGCGGCGGGTCGTCGTTGCGTTCGCTCAAGGCTCGCATATTCGCGAAGCCACTGATGCCCATCGGCGTTAGCGCGGCCTCGGTGCCGCCGGTGACCATGACGTCGGCGTCGTCGTACTGAATCGCCTTGTAAGCGTCGCCCATGGCGTTGGCGGCACTCGCGCAGGCGGTGGCGACCGCGGCGTTCGGGCCTCGCAGACCGAATTGGATCGACACGTGCCCGCTGGCGGCATTGACCATCAGCTTCGGAATCGTGAAGGCCGAGACTTTGTCGGGGCCTTTCTCCAGCAGCCTTGTGTGCTGGGCTTCGATCTCGTTCAGACCGCCGATGCCAGAGCCAAGAATGACTCCGCAACGGAACGGGTTCTCTTTGGTGAAGTCGAGACCGGAGTCTTTCACGGCGTCGATGCCGGCGATCATCGCAAACTGCGTGAAGCGGTCGATGCGCTTGGCGTCTTTAGGCGACAGATAACCGTCGGTCGTGAAGCCGTGAATTTCGCCGCCGAAGTTGACGCGAAATCCGGTGGTGTTGAAGCTCGTAATGCGCGAAACACCACTCTCGCCGCGCAGGATGCGCTGCCAGAGGTCTTCCACCTTCGAACTAAGTGCCGTGACTGCCCCCAAGCCCGTTACGACGACTCGTCGTTTCATTTCGTGCCGCTGGCCTGTGCCTTTTCGATGTAGTCGATCGCTTGGCCGACGGTTTGAATCTTCTCGGCCGCGTCGTCGGGAATGTTGATGTCGAACTCTTCTTCGAGTTCCATGACGAGCTCGACCGTGTCGAGACTGTCGGCACCCAGGTCGTTTACGAACGAGGTTTCGGGCGTAACTTGTTCTTTGCTAACGCCCAACTGCTCGGCAACGATGTCGATCACACGCTCTTTAATCGAGGCCACCTTAACGGTCCTCCTGGGGACACATGGGAAATTACGGCTTTGGCCAGCCGCAACTTCATGTCGCGCCAGCAGCCGGGGATAGAACGCCTACGCAATACCCCGCAAGCCAACGAGGCAAGCGACTTAACTTGTTCGAAGATAGAGGGTTTTCGTAAGAAGCGTCAACTTATAACGACTTTTTCTGGTGGTGTAAATACTTCGATGGCGTGATTCGCGGCGTCTGGGTCGTAACCCTTTACGCAGTCATGCCACCGTCGATCGTCAGCACTTGCCCCGTAATGTAACCCGCAGCGCGACTCGCGAGGAACACGACCGCCTCGGCCACCTCGGCCGTAGTGCCAATGCGTTTCGCGGGAATGCGGGTCTTCACCTCGCCCATGATGCTATCCCCCAAGGCGGCGGTCATCTCACTTTCAATGAACCCCGGCGCGACCGCGTTCACGGTAATCTTACGCCCCGCCAGCTCGCGGGCCACCGTGCGCGTCATGCCGATGAGGCCAGCCTTCGAGGCGGAGTAGTTCGCCTGGCCGGGGTTGCCCATGAGGCCCGAGACACTTGAGATGTTGATGATGCGACCGTAGCGCTGGCTCATCATCGGCCGCGTGGCGGCACGGGTGAAAAGGAACGCTCCGCGGAGGTTCGTGTTCAGCACCTCGTCCCATTGCTCGTCGGCCATACGCGGAATGAGCGTATCGCGCGTGATGCCGGCATTGTTCACGAGAATGTCGAGCCGCTGCCAGTCTTCGGCGATCTTCTCGACAAGTTTGGTGACCTCTTCACTCTTCGTCACGTCGCAAGGGAACGCGGTTGCGTTGCCGCCTTGCTCGGTGATGTCGGCGACGGTTTGCTTAAGTTTGTCCTCCGACCGCGCGACACATGCGACACGCGCGCCGCAGCGAGCCAGCGCGATGGCGATCGCTTTGCCGATGCCCTGCGAGGCGCCGGTGACAAGTGCCACCTGGCCGTTGAGGTCCACGTCGATTTTTGGTTCGTCCGCCATGTTCGCAATTTCCCCACAATGCGGAAACCCGCGGCGAATCGCCGGGGGCTAATGATCAGAAGGCAAATGGTTCAGCTAATGACACCTTCGCAGGTGACCGACCGATCGATGCGACGCATGAGGCCGCGCAGCACGCGTCCGGGCCCCACTTCAAAGTACTGCTTATAGCCCGAATCCAACATCCAGCGGATGGAATCTTCCCATCGCACGGGACTCACGACCTGCCTAATGAGCAAATCGCGGATTTCGTTGGGATCTTCGTGAGGCTGGCCATCGACATTCGAGACGACCGCGATGCGAGGCCGCGACATCGGCACGGCGGCCAGTGCGGCCGCAAGACGATCGACAGCCGGTTGCATGATCGGTGTGTGAAAGGCGCCGGCGACCGCAAGCGGGATGGCCTTCATGGCGCCTGCGGCGGGGGCCAACTCGGCGATTTTCTCGCACGCATCGTTCGTGCCCGAGACGACGATGTTGCCAGGGCAGAGCAGGTTCGCCACCTGCAGAATTCCATTGCCGCGAGCTTCGACGCAGAGGTTTTCGACGTCCGCACGGTCGAGGCCTAATATGCTGACCATGCCGCTGGGCGTTGCGTCGGCGGCTTCCTGCATCGCGGTGCCACGCACCTGCACCACCTTCAGCGCGTCGTCAAAGGTCATCACTTCGGCGAAGACCAAGGCCGTGTATTCGCCAAGGCTAAGTCCCGCGGCGGCTGAGCAATCGAACTCCGCCTGCGGGTTGTCACGTCGCAAAATCTCGATCGCGGCGAGGCTTGTGACGAACAGCGCGGGCTGGCTGTAGATGGTCGAGTCGAGTTCTTCGGCTGGTCCTTCGAAGCAGAGCTTCGCCAGGTCGTAGCCAAGGATTTCGTTGGCGCGATCGTACCATCGGCGCGCCTCGGGCAAGTTGGCGGCCATTTCGGCCCCCATGCCCACGGACTGCGCACCTTGGCCGGGGAAGAGAAAAGCGGTCTTCGTCACGGGCGGGTGCTCGGAGCAGGGGCCTGCGAAGGACTATTCTTCGCTTTGAACGACCACACGCCCCATGTAGTTACCGCAGTTCGGGCAAACGACGTGCGAAGGCAGCGCCGTGCTGCACTTGGGGCAGTAATGAAGGGCGCGAGGCGTCTTGAAATCGTGAGCGCGCCGCGTCCCGGTTCGGTTGTTGGATTGTCGTCGCTTGGGAACGGCCATCGGAGCCTCGAGAAACGTAAACGATCGGTGAATGAAGCGAATTAGCCTATCGGGGGCGGCGTCGGATTGTCAAGCGGGTCATGCACATAAGCGCGAAACCGCAAGCGATCGCCGGTATCAACACCCGCTTGCGGTTTCGCGCTATTCCGAAGGTATTGTGCCGATGCCCTGTTCCTGCGCTGTCGGAAACGGGTCGTCCGCTACTTTGCGCTGGAAGGTAGTTTCGACCTCGCGTCGCCACGGAAGCACACGCGGACGCGGGGCGGGTTTACAGCCGTTGCCGTCGCAGTACCAAGGACGATAACATCCGCTGACGGTGCAAACCGTCGCCAGAATCAGCCATGCAAAGGCGCGTGAAGGCATCGACGATTCCATGATTACTTCGGACGCGTTTGCATCATCCACTCGCCCATCGTTTGCGGCGATGGCTGCGGCTCCGGCTTCTTGAACAGACGGAATGCCGGCTTTTTCTGCGTCGGTTGCGATTGCGTCGCCTTCATGTACGACGTGTCGTACTTCGATTTCTTCATGTCGCTAATCGGCTGAAACATGGCCGTGCCGATGCCACGTGCCGCGCGCTTCGTGACGACTCCCATGCGTTGACCGAACGTCGTAGGCTCGTTGGCTGGCGTCCAAAGCGGCTGGCCGTTCTGCGAGGGTGTCCCGCTCTTGGCACTGTACACGGGCGAGGACGTCGTGCTGCCGCGCGGCTTCATCATGCGCGACCACAACGAGCCTTCGTCGGCGGCTGACGCTGCAGACGTCATCGCGGCCGAAGACCATGACAAAACAACGAGATAAATCGATCTCGCAAATGTTTTTCGCATGACCCAACCCCGGGGAACCAACGACCACTGGCGAGAGCTAAGATTTTGGGGGGCGGAGTTTCGCAAAACACCGTAAACACGTCCAGACGACTTGGCTGGCTCGATGCCGTTGCTGGCAGCGACGGCAATTGTGCCTCGTCGAGGTTTGGCCTAGCATTGTTAGCGGTCGGTGCGGTTGCCGACCGAGGCGTACAAGACGACGCACGGAGTTGGACGCCAGCACTCCAGCGCTGGCGATGGACATGGCAGAACTCACCTGCGGATTTGTCGGCACCGGGCGCATGGCGACGGCGCTCGCTCAGGGGTTCGTCACCGCGGGGCTGATCAGCGCGGCACGCATTGTCGGCAGCGACACTTCGCGCGCCGCAAGCGACGAATTTGCTCGGGCTTCGGGAGCTCGCGTGGTTGCCGACAACGCCGCCGTGGCAGCAGCCGCCGATATCGTCTTCTTGTCGATCAAGCCACAGCACATGAGCGAAGTCCTGGAAGGCCTCCGCGGCAAGCTCACGCATCGTCACCTCGTGATCTCCGTGGCCGCAGGCGTGCCGCTATCACGCATGAGCGAAGCGCTCGGCCCCGGACCGCGACTGGTGCGCGTAATGCCGAACACGCCATGCCTCGTGGGGCAGGGGGCGGCCGGCTACTGCCTCGGCCCCGGCACGACGGCCGACGACGTGGCGATCGTCGAACGATTGCTGTCGTCGGTCGGACGAGCCTATTTGCTCGACGAACGTCTGCTCGACGCCGTGACCGGATTGTCGGGCTCGGGCCCGGCCTATGTTTGTGTGATGATCGAAGCCTTGGCCGACGGCGGCGTTCGCGTAGGATTGCCTCGCCAAGTGGCTCAGGACCTCGCGGCGCAGACGGTGCTTGGAACGGCTGCCATGATTTTGAAGACCGGCGAGCATCCGGCAGTGCTGAAAGATCAGGTCGCCAGTCCCGGTGGTACGACGATCGCAGGGCTGGCGGCACTCGAGGCCGGTGGGTTACGCTCGGCATTGATCGCCGCCGTTGAGGCCGCGACCGCGCGTTCGCGCGAGCTGGGGCAGCCCAAGACTTCTTAGACATTCGCCCACAGGAAACGATAAATCCCCCATGTCATCCGTCTTCTTTGTCGTTGACGACAAGTACGTTCCGCTCTACCGCGTGATGTGGATTGCCTCGACGCCGCACTTCTGTGGCGAAGAGGACTGCCAACGCGAGGGCTTCTACGAGGTTCGTCTCGAACAAGGCGAATCCGTATGGGCCAAGACCGATGAGCGCGATGCACTGCTCGAGGCCGTCGAGCAATGGGCTAACGGCGAGCCGCCCGAGGAAGACGACGGCGCAAACTGGAACTGACGCGGTTGGCGTTTCGCACAAAGGCGGAGCGCGACCACCGGTCGCGGCTTTATGGGGAATGGATATGATGCGTTACGCGATGGCGCTCGTTTGCGCGCTGATGTCGTCAGCGGTCGTGCATGCCGCGACGAACGTACTGTTCATTGTCTCTGACGACCTGGCCTGCCAGCTTGGTTGCTACGGCAACACCGTCGTGCAGACACCGAACATCGACCGCTTGGCGAAGGCTGGCGTTCGCTTCGACCGCGCGTATTGCAACTATCCCGTGTGCAATGCGTCGCGAACGTCGTTCCTCAGCGGTCGGCGTCCCGATACGACGGGCGTGTTTGGCAACGCGACTGACATGCGCGTGAAACTCGGCGACTCGTTTCAGTTCTTGCCCGAGTACTTCCATTCGCAAGGTTACTTCACGGCGGGCATCGGCAAAGTGGCGCATGGCACGTTCGCCGACGATGTGAAGTGGGACGTGCAGCTTGATCCGCAATCAGGCGACGACGAAGATTCGAAAGAGAACAATCAAAAAAAGCGGCGGGCGAAGAAGCAAGCTACGGAGAAGGCTGCGGCGGTCGTGAATGTGCCGTTCGCTTGGTATGCCAGCGACGTCGATGATTCCGAGGAGCCGGATGGGATCACCGCTCGCAAAGTTGCGAAGCTGATGGAGGAACACAAGGACGGGCCGTTCTTCATCGCCGCGGGTTTTCATAAGCCGCACGTACCGCACGGAGCGCCGAAAAAGTACTTCGACATGTATCCGCCTGAGCAAATGGTCGTGCCGACGGAACCTTCGGGACACGCAAAGCTGATTCCGCCGATTGCCGAGCCGCCTAAGTATTTTCCCGATCTGACCGAAGAGCAGGCGCGGCACATCATCTCGCACTATTACGCCGCGACGACGTTCATGGACACGCAGGTCGGAGTGCTGCTCGAAACGATGGACCGCCTGAAGCTATGGGACAACACCGTCGTCGTGTTCATCGGCGACCACGGTTGGCATCTCGGCGAGCACGGTGGGTTTTGGGCGAAGTCGAGCTTGATGAAACAATCGGCGCGTTCGCCGCTGCTTGTTTACGCGCCGGAAAGAAGACCGGCGTCGCGAGTGCTCGCATGGTCGAGTACATCGACCTGTTTCCGACGTTGGCCGAGTTGTGCGCTGTACCGCCGCAGGCCGGGCTGGAAGGCAAGAGCATCGTGCCGTTGCTCGACGATCCCCAGCGTACGTGGCAGGACGCCGTGTACTCGGTCGTCACGCGCGACCAAAACGGTCGCAAGAACGCGCTCGGCCGCGGCGTGTACAGTGAGCGCTGGACGTACATCGCGTGGCCCGACGGCAGCGAACAATTGTACGATTACGTCGCGGACCCGAACGAGTACAAGAACCTCGCCGGCGACCCGCAGTACAAGTCAACGCTCGTTGAGATGAAGGCGCTGATGGAACACGCACCGCACTCGACGGAGTTCGAGGACTTAAAAACCCGCAAGCGCTAGCCCGCGCGACCAGCGGTCGCGGCATTATGGCGAGCTAGTGTTTTAACTTCTTGTACTTGAAGCGATGCGGCTGATCGGCCTCGATGCCGAGGCGCTCTTTGCGCTGGTCGTGATACGTCTGGAAGTTGCCTTCGCACCAGTGGACGTAGCCTTCGTCCTCGAACGCCAGAATGTGCGTCGCGAGGCGATCGAGGAACCAACGATCGTGGCTAATCACCACCACACAGCCTGCGTAGTTCGTGATCGCTTCTTCGAGAGCGCGTAGCGTGTCGACGTCCAAGTCGTTGCTCGGCTCGTCGAGCAGCAGCACGTTCGAGCCTTGCCGCAGCAGTTTCGCCAGGTGTACGCGGTTGCGCTCACCGCCCGAAAGGTTGCCGACCAGCTTCTGCTGATCAGGCCCCATGAAGTTGAACCTCGCGACATACGAGCGGGCGTTCATCTTCTTGTTGCCCAACTCGATCGTGTCGTGACCTCCCGAAATCTCCTCGTACACCGTCTTGTCGGCTTTTAGGGCATCGCGATTCTGATCGACGTAGCCCAGTTCGACCGTCGAACCGATCCTCACTTCGCCGCTGTCGGGCTTCTCTTGCCCGACGAGCATGCGGAACAGCGTCGTCTTGCCCACACCGTTGGGACCAATCACGCCGACGATGCCGCCCGCCGGCAAACGGAAGCTCAGGTTGTCGATGAGCACGCGGTCACCGTACGACTTGGTAACGTTCTTGCACTCGATGACCAAATCGCCGAGGTGCTTGCCCGCCGGAATCTGGATTTCGACTTCGTCCTCGCGATCGAGCGCGGCTTCGGCCTCGAGCTTCTCGAAGGCCGTGATGCGGGCCTTGCTCTTCGCTTGCCGCGCCTTCGGCGACATGCGAATCCATTCGAGTTCTTTCTCCAGCGTCTTCTGGCGCACGCTGGCTTGCTTCTCTTCGATCTTCAACCGCTGCTGCTTCTGTTGCAGCCACGACGAGTAGTTGCCTTCCCACGGAATGCCGCGGCCACGGTCCAGTTCGAGGATGTACTGCGCGACGTTGTCCAAGAAGTACCGGTCGTGCGTCACGGCGACGACGGTGCCCAGATACTCAGCCAGATGCCGTTCGAGCCACTGCACGCTTTCGGCATCGAGATGGTTCGTCGGCTCGTCGAGCAACAGCAAGTCGGGCTTCTTGAGCAGCGTCGTGCAGAGCGCCACACGGCGACGCTCGCCGCCGGAGAGCTTCGAGACGTCGGCATCGCCCGGCGGCAGTTGCATCGCGTCCATGGCGATCTCAAGCGTACGGTCGATGTCCCAAGCGTTCGACGCTTCAATCTGGTCCTGAACCTTGGCCTGTTCCTTGAGCAACTTCTCCATGGCAGCGTCGTCCATGGGCTCGGCGAACTTAGCGTTGATCTCTTCGTAGCGAGCCAGCAGCCTCCGCGTCGGTTCGACCGCTTCTTGCACGTTGCCCAGCACGTCTTTGTCGGGGTTCAGCTGCGGCTCTTGCGGCACGAAGCCAACGGTGAATCCCTCGTTCAGCTTGGCCATGCCTTCGAACTGCGTGTCGGTCCCCGCCATGATCCGCAGCAGCGTGCTCTTGCCGCTTCCGTTGCGGCCCAACACGCCGATCTTGGCACCGGGATAAAACGACAGCCAGATCTCGCGCAGGAGCTCTTTCCCGCCGATCTTCTTGACGAGGTTCTCAATCTGATAAATGTATTGCTTTCCCATAGATCGAAATTCTATCGGTCGAATGGCGACTTGTGCAGGGCTACAAGCTGCCGCGTCGCCCCACCGCTTGCGGTTTCGCGCTCGCACTTCCATAATTGCCGCGAACTTTCCCCTCATCTCTCGGTCGTCGCATTTATGCCCCTTCTCGTCGTTGGTTCCGTCGCGCTCGATAACATCGAAACCCCTACCGCCAAACGTGAGAACGTACTCGGCGGGTCGGCCGTGCACTTCTCGTACGCGGCCAGCTTCTACTCGCCGGTGCGACTGGTTGGCGCGGTCGGCGAGGATTGGCCGCCGGAGCACACGGAGATGCTCAAGGGCCGCGGCATCGACACCTCGGGTTTGCATATTGTCCCTGGCGGCAAGACCTTCCGCTGGAGCGGCAAGTATCACACGAACATGAACGACCGCGACACGCTCGAGGTGCATCTCAACGTGCTGGGGACGTTCGACCCCGTGCTGCCCGAGCACTACCTCGATTGCAAGTTTGTGTTTCTCGGCAACGGTTCGCCGAAATGGCAGCTCAAGGTGCTTGAGAAAATGAAAGGCTGCGAGCTGAGCGTCGCCGACACGATGGACCTGTGGATCAACATCGAACGCGACAACCTCGACGAACTGCTGCGTCGCGTCGACGGCCTCGTCCTCAACGATCGCGAGGCCATCCTGCTCACGGGCGATGAAAACCTCGTGCGTGCCGGCCGCAGCGTGCTCGAAATGGGCCCGAAGTTCGTGATCATCAAGAAGGGCGAACACGGCGCGATGTTCTTCAGCAAGTTCGAAACCTACGTCATGCCCGCGTACCCGACGTCGCACGTTGTCGATCCCACCGGCGCGGGAGACAGTTTCGCCGGCGGCATGATGGGCCGCCTTGCCGAGCAGAAGAACTTCGACCCTCGCACGCTCAAAGAAGCGCTTGCCTATGGCGTCGTCACGGCGAGCTTCAACGTCGAAGACTTCTCGCTCGACCGCATGGCGAGCATCGAGCGCGCCGACATCGACCGCCGCATGGAAGAGTACCGGAGGATGTTGTCCTTCTGACGAAGCAGGATTCGGGAGTCGGGATTCAGGATTCGGCCTGCATCGGAACCTGAATCCTGACTCCCGAATCCCGACCCCTGCTCCATGCGTCGCACCGTTCGCACATTCGTCGCCGTCGAGGTTTCGCCCGAGGTGAAGGCGCGCGCGGCGGAGTTGATCAAACGGCTCGCCAGTCGCGATGCCCCCGTGCGTTGGGTCGATCCGACCAACATGCACTTCACGCTCAAGTTCCTCGGCGACGTCGAAGCCCTTGAGATTCCCAACGTCTGTTCCGTCGTCGCTAAGGCCGTCGCCTCGTTGCCTCCGTTCGAATGTCAGGTTGCCGGGGCCGGCGCCTTCCCCGACCTGCAACGTCCGCGAACCGTGTGGCTCGGCGTGACGCACGGCATCGAGCAGATGATCGCGCTGCACGACGCCATCGACGCGGGCCTGTCGAAGCTCGGCTTCCGTAGCGAACAGCGACGCTTTCGACCGCATCTGACGTTGGGCCGCGTGCGGGGCGGCGACCGCACGGAGATTGCTGCTCTGGCCGCCAGCCTCGACGCCCAACGCGAATACATCGGCGGCATCACCGACGTCTCGGAAGTCGTCGTGTTCTCCAGCGAGCTCGGTCGGGACGGCTCGGTCTACGAGCCCCTCAGCCATGCCGCGCTCGACGGCATGTGACGACTGTTTCGCACAGGCAACGATGTTGCTTTTTCGACACACGGTCGTTGCCTCAATTCGCCGTTCTTGACGATCGATAGCGCGAAACCGCAAGCGATGTCGCCGCCCCGCTTGCGGTTTCGCGCTTTTCCCTCCCGGTGAGCTAGGTTCTCGATGGATCGTCATTGGATGCTGCAAATCACGCGGCCGTCGATCTATCACGAACAACTCCCATCACGAACAACTCAAAACCGCCTCATCGGAGCGCAGGGATCATCATGAAGAATGCATTGTTTGGCTTCGCAACTTTGGCCGTCATGTGCATGGCCGCGACGGTCTTCGGTAAAGGCGGCCACGGCGGCGGTGGCCATCACGGCGGGCACCACGGCGGGCACCACGGCGGGCACCACGGCGGACATCATGGAGGTCACCACGGTGGTCATCATGGCGGACATCACAGTGGTCACCACGCCGGCAATCACAGCCACCACCATTCGCACCATCACGCCGGACATCACGATCACCACAACAACGGCCATCACAATGGTTACGGCGGCGGATGGGGTGGGTGGGGAGGCGGCTGGGGCGGGTACGGTGGCTACGGCGGATACCACAACTGGCACAACGGATACGGCAACTACGGCTGGAACTCGTATCCGGCCATGTGGGGCGCCGCAGGTCTCGGAACCGGACTGGCTGCGGGCTACGCCTACAACAACCCGTTCTGGAGCGATTCGTACGCCGGCAGCGTGAACTACGCTCAGCCTCTGGCCACGATGGCCTACAACGATGACGACGCTCCGGCCACGCAAGTCGCCACCGACGCCAACGGCATGACCACGCCGGCAGGCACGGTACTGGCTCAAGCCAATCAGCCCGCTGCAAATCAGGTTGCCGGCGCCGACGCGGCCAAGCCTGGCGCCACCGATGTCGCCAACAATGACGACGAAGAAGATCTCGAACCCAGCGACACTCACAAGCAAGCGATTGCTAAGCTCGAAGAAGGCCGCAATGCCTTCCGCGATGGCAAGTACGCCGACGCTCAGAAGTTGTCGGAAGAAGCCATCAAGATCTTCCCCGAAGACAACACCGCGCACGAGGTCCGTGCTCTGTCGCTGTTCGCCCAGAAGAAGTACCGCGAGTCGGCTGCCGCCACCTATGCCATCCTCCATGGTGGCCCGGGCTGGGACGAGGAAACCATGCTCTCGTTCTATCCTGACCGCAAGACTTACGATGAGCAGCTCAAGGATCTGAAGCACTACGCTGCCAAGGATCCGAAGGCAGCCGATGCCGACTTCCTGCTGGCTTATCACGAAATGACGGCCGGCAAAATGGATGCGGCCAAGGCCGAGTTGGAGAAGGTCGCGAAGCTCGAGCCCAAGGATCAGCTCACCAGCGAGCTGCTCAAGGCGCTCAACGCTCCGGCGGCCGCTGCTCCCGCGGCTTCGACCGAGTCGAAGAACAGCTAGGCCACAACCCGTCGGACGGACGCAGTTCCGCAGCCGCGGCGTATCGCATTCCCCTGCGATGCGCCGCGGTTTTTTCATGCGACTTATTGCCCGGTCTATATACCGGGGGTTTTGTGCAATAAGTCGCCTCTTTTTGCCTGCCTCGATCGCCGACCATTCGCGCCCGCCAGCCATCACCGCTTGCGGTTTCGCGCGTCCCGCTTGCGGTTTCGCGCCTGCAAGCGTTAGGCTTGTCGCGTCCGATCGATCATCCACGAACATCGCACTCACGGAGAAGCTCCGGCCCGAGCGGCCAAAATTTCACGAAATCTTTGTTGCTCCACAACCAACGCGCCGATATACTGTTCAAGCGTTCACTCTTGTACAGATGTGCGGTCCCCAAGATACCGCCGCACGATGGTCCCGACGAGTCGAAAAGGAAGCAACTCATGGTCACTGCCGCTCCCGCCAAGCCCAACCATCGCATGCCCAAAAAAGATTCCGCCGCCAAGGCAGACCGAGACGCCAAGAGCGACAACGCCAAGAGCAACGGCAAAGGGGACCACTCGAAAAGCAGCGAGCCCAAAAGCAGCGGCAAAAACGGCAACAAGCAAGAAGCATCCGACGCGATGCTAGCGGCCAACCCGTCGCTCAGAAACACGCTGGCGCAAATCGAGAAGGAGTTCGGCGAAGGGTCGATCATGCCCCTAGGCAGCGACCACACCACGAAGATCGAAGGCATCCGGACTGGCAGCCTGTCGCTCGACCTCGCCTTGGGCGGGCAGGGCATTCCCAAGGGGCGCATCGTCGAAATCTATGGCCCTGAATCGAGCGGCAAAACGACGCTAGCACTGCACGTCGTCGCACAAGCTCAAAAGGCTGGCGGCATTGCCGCGTTCATCGATGCCGAGCACGCGCTCGACCCAAGTTGGGCCAAAAAGCTCGGTGTAGAGCTCGAAACACTGCTCGTCAGCCAACCCAGCAGCGGCGAAGAGGCGATGAACATCACCGAGATGCTCGTAAAAAGCAACGCGGTCGATGTGATCGTCGTCGACTCGGTGGCCGCCCTCGTTCCGCAGAAGGAATTGGACGGCGAAATGGGCGATTCGCACGTCGGCCTGCAAGCACGTCTCATGAGCCACGCCATGCGTAAGCTCACCGGCGTCATCTCGAAGAGCAAAACCTCGCTGATCTTCATCAACCAGATTCGCGAGAAAATCGGTGTCATGTTCGGCAGCCCCGAAACCACTCCCGGGGGGCGTGCCTTGAAGTTCTATTGCTCGTGCCGCATTGATGTCCGCCGCATCGGGCAACTCAAGGAAGGCGAAGACGTTGTCGGCCAACGCGTGCGGGCCAAGGTCGTCAAAAACAAGGTTGCGCCTCCCTTCCGTGTGGCCGAGTTTGATATGATGCACACCAACGGCATCAGCTACGCTGGCGACCTGTTGGACCTCGCGATGGTCCAGAAATTCGTCGTCCGCGCCGGCACCTGGTTCCGTTACGGAGACCTACAATTGGGTCAGGGCCGCGAACGAGCGCGGGCCTACCTTGAAGAACATCCGCAGTTAATGGATGAGCTCAAGGAAAAGATCCTCAGCTCCGGAGCCGAGTTGCCGACGGGTAAGCCCGACAGCGACGGCCCCGCGGCAAGCGAAGAATAGTCAGCGACCGCCCTTCGGACGGTCGCCCGAAGCAGGCGTGACCCGACGAGAGCGAGTGCTGATGAACATGCTTCGACGTTCTGTGAAGCGGCTGATCCACAATTCGGGCCCTGTAGGGAACGCCCTCCGTGGCGTTCCGCGGAGCCGGCATTGGCGATCCATGACGCTTCACGGAACGCCACGGAGGGCGTTCCCTACAGCGTTGTTCGTCTATGCTTTCGCGGCGCTCCTGGGTTTCGTGTCGAGCTCTTCAGCTCAAGAAGTCTCCGGACTCGCGGCCGCGGCAGCGATCGAAAGCGCGATGGTCGAGTGCATCGCCAAGGCAGAGAAATCAATCGTCTCGATCGCCCTGGTGACCACTCGCGGCGACATTTCGCGCGATGCGCGCATCGAGATAGGCCCACCATTTGGCCAACCGATGATCGCCCCGCTCCCCACCGATCCGTCCGACCCGGACTTCGTGCCGAATGAGTACGCCACCGGCGTGATCATCGATACCAACGGCATGGTGCTGACAAACTTTCACGCCATCGGCCGCGACTCGAAGCGTTACGACATCTACGTCACGACCAATGAACGCAAGGTGTTCCGCGCGACGATCAAAGGTGGCGACGACAAGAGCGATCTTGCCGTCCTTGAATTGATCAACACTTCGCCGAACACGAAGTTCACGCCCATCACGTTCGGCGACGCGAAGAAACTCAAGAAGGGGCAGATCGTCATCGCCTTGGGCAATCCGTATGCGATCGCTCGCGACGGTCAGCCGAGCGCCAGTTGGGGCATCATCTCGAACCTCGCACGTAAGAGCGGCATCAAGACGACCGTCGAGGAACAGAGTCTGCACCACTTCGGCACGCTCATTCAAACCGACGCGAAGCTGAACTTTGGCACTAGCGGCGGCGCGTTGCTCAACCTCAAAGGCGAAATGATCGGGCTGACGACGTCGCTTGCCGCCACCAGTGGCTACGAACAAGCCGCCGGCTATGCGATCCCGATCGACAAAGAGTTTCTCGACATTGTCGAGAGTCATAAGAAGGGGCAAGCCGTGCCATACGGCTTCCTCGGCATTCAGCCCCAGAACGTGGCGCCGTCGGACGTAATATCGGGAATCGTGGGCATGCGCGTGGGCTTCGTCAGACCCGGAACGCCGGCGAGTCGGGCCAGGCTGCTGCAAAACGATTTGATCACGCACGTCAACGGCCAGCCAATTCACGACGCCGCGGGCCTGCGGCTCTCCGTCGGCCTCCTGCGTCCTGGCGACATTGCGAAGTTCACCGTCGAACGCAACGGCAGGATCGGCGACGTCAATATCGAGTTGTCGAAGAGCCCAAACTCTGGCGCGAAGGTCGTGACCTCGGAACCCGCGGCATGGCGTGGCGTGCACGTCGATTACCCTACGGCCGTCTATCCGAATATCCCGCTCAGCGAAGAACTCGATGCGTCGTCGGTCGCCGTTTCGGAGGTCGACGAAGGCAGCCCAGCCCACCGCGCGAACCTTCATCGCGGAATGCTGATCACGCACGTCGGCAACGTCGCGACGCCGGTGCCCGATCCCGAGACGTTCTATCGCGAAGTCGCCAAGTACGACGGCGACGTCGATGTCTGGGTCAGCGCTCCCGGGCACACGGGCTCGGTGACGGTGAAGGCTGAATAGCGCGGCGAGCGGTCGCCACAAGGCGCTGCAAGCGCGTCGCGGCTATTGATCCTCAGAAAACCGCATGGACTTCGCTCTCGATGATCCATCGCCGCTTGCGGTTTCGCGCGTCTCACGGGCGGCATGCGCGAAACCGCAAGCGGTGACGGTTAGCATCATCGCGCTTAACTGTGTTTTTTGAGGAGCAATAACCAACGGTTGAAACGCGCGAATCGGCGCGCTCGCCTTTCCGCTTTCGGCTTTTTCGCTATCATTCCTTCTTTCACCCCCGGGGTTTTGTGGCGGGCCGCATCGCTCGCATATCGCGATGAAAACTGACGAGCTGCGCGAACGATATCTGGCATTCTTCGAATCGAAGGGCTGCACGCGCCGGCCGAGCGACGTGCTCGTGCCGCGCTGGGATCCGTCGGTGTTGTTCACGCCGGCAGGCATGAACCAGTTCAAGGACCACTTCCTCGGCAAGTGCAAGCTGGAGTTCACCCGCGCCACGACGTGTCAAAAATGCCTCCGCACCGGCGACATCGACAACGTGGGTCGCACGGCTTACCACCACACTTTCTTCGAGATGTTGGGCAACTTCAGCTTCGGCGATTACTTCAAGCGTGAAGCGATCCACTGGGCGTGGGAGTTCCTGACCGATAAGAAGTGGCTGGGCATCGCGGCCGATCGTCTGACGGTGAGCGTCTATCAAGACGACGAAGAGGCCGCCGAGATTTGGATGCGCGACATCAAACTGACGCCCGACCGCATCGAGCGTTTCGGCGAAGACGACAACTTCTGGCCCGCCGGCGCGCCGAGTCAGGGGCCCGACGGAGTTTGTGGGCCGTGCAGTGAGATTTTCTACCATCCCCCCGGCGCCACGAAGAGCGTCGAGGTTTGGAACCTCGTGTTCACGCAGTTCAATCGCGTCGGCGCGCCGCCGAACAACCTGCGCCCGCTGCCGAGCAAGAACATCGACACCGGCATGGGCCTCGAACGCATCGCGTCCGTGATGCAGGGCGTCGACACGAACTACCACATCGACATCTTGCGGCCGATCGTCGAACAGGCCGGCAGCGTGCTCGGCGTGAAGTACGATCCCGCGGCAGATGCAGGTCGCCGCTTGCGTCGCATTGCCGATCACGTGCGCGCGTGCACCTTCGCGATTCACGAGAACGTGTATCCCGACAAAAAGAAGCAAGGCTACGTCATTCGTCGTCTGCTGCGCCGCGCGGTGCTCGATGGTCGGCAGATGGGCGCCGACGGGCCGTTCCTCCACAAGCTGGTCGGCATCGTCGCCGAGATGATGCACAAGCCATATCCGGAACTGACGCAAACCGTCGAAGCCGTGTCGAAGGTCATCGAGAAGGAAGAGGAAAGTTTCTTCCATACGATCGACGCCGGCCTCGAGCGCGTCGAGCGCATCTTCGCCGACATGAAGGGCACAGGGCGCGTGATGGTGACAGGCCACGAGGCGTTCGACTTGTACCAGACGCACGGCTTTCCGCCCGAGTTGTTCGAGACGATGGCGGCCGAACACAACTTCACGTTCGATTGGGCCGCGCTGCGTGAAGAGCTCGCGCGGCACGGCGAGGTTTCCGGCACCGGTGAGAAGATCGTCTTCAGCTCCGGCCCGCTCGACGCCCTAAAGAAGGCGATGCACGGCAGCAAGTTTTTGGGCTACGAAAGCATCGAAGCCGAGGGGAAGATCATCGGCCTCATCGCACAGGATAAGCTGTGCGACGAGGTTACCGAGATTGGTCACGAGAAGCCCGTCGTCGTCGTGCTCGATCAAACGCCGTTCTACGGCGAATCGGGCGGGCAGGTCGGCGATATAGGACAGCTCGTCGCGCCCGGCATGCGTTTCGACGTGATCGATTCGCATAAAGAAGGCGGCTTCACGCTGCACATCGGCCATCTGCGCGAAGGCAAGCTGGTGCAGGGCGCGCGTGTCACAGCGAAGGTCGACATCGAACGTCGCCAGGCAATTCGTCGCGCCCACTCGGCGACGCACATTCTGCATTACGCGCTGCAAAAGCATCTCGGCAAGCACGCGCAGCAGCAAGGCTCGAAGGTCGACGGCGATTGGCTGCGTTTCGACTTCACGAACCCGCAAGCGATCGGCCGCGAAACGTTGGCCGAGATCGAGGCCGAGGTGAACGATCGTGTCGCGCTGGCCGAGCCGGTGTCGTGGCAGACGCTTCCGATCGCCGAGGCTCGCAAAGCGGGCGCGATGATGCTCTTCGGTGAGAAGTATCCGGACAACGTTCGCATGGTGTCGATGGGCGACTTCAGCAAGGAACTTTGCGGCGGCACGCACCTCGACAACACCGGGCAAGTCGGCTTCTTCAAAATCGTCGGCGAAGAGAGCGTTTCGGCGGGTACGCGGCGCATCACGGCCCTCACCGGTCGCGCGGCGCTCGAGCGCGTGCGAAAGATGGAAACCGCCCTCATCGAGACGGCGGCCGCGCTGCGTTCGTCGGTCGACGACGTGCCGGCGCGTGTCGAGGCGCTGGTGAAAGAAGTGCGCGAACTCAAGAAGCAGAAGGCCAGCGCACCGCGCTGGGCACGCCTCGGCCGACGACTTGCTCAAGGATGCCGAGACGATCGGCACGACGCAGCTCATCGTCGCCGAATTGCCCGAGGCGACTGCCGACGATATGCGAGCGCTGATCGATCAGTTGCGCCAGAAGGCAAAGAGCGTCGCGGCGCTATTGGGCAGTCATTCCGACGGCAAGGTCGTGCTCGTGGCCGGCATCTCCAACGACTTGGAGAAGCGCGGCATCAAGGCTGGCGACTGGATTCGCGAGCCGGCGTCGATCGTTGGCGGCAGCGGCGGCGGTCGGCCGAACATGGCGCAGGCCGGCGGCAAAGACCCCGCGAAACTTCCCGCAGCGCTCGACGCCGCACGAGCCGAGATGCGCAAGCAGTTGGCGTAGCATCGTCATGTCGCAATTCACGATCAGTCAGATGCTCGCGGCAACGGTCTGGCTGACCTTGGCATGTGCCGTGATGACGTTTCTTCCGCGGGCGGTTCATCCGGCGCCACGTTCGAACGCGGTGATGATCGTCGTCTGCGGATGGGCAATCGGAGCGTGCCTGGTTGCCGCCATCGCGACGCTCAAAGGCAATCCGCTGGCAGGATTTCTCATCGCCGTCGGCACGCTTCCGATCATGCTCGGATTGGCGACGATGCTTCTCGCGGTGAGCCGGTAGTTTGCTCCAACCGCCGGTCGCTACCGCTCGACGTCCCAAATGCGGGCGGTCATGTCGAGGCTGCCAGTGAACAGTCGTTTGCCGTCGGGCGAGAACGCTACGCCGGTGCCGGGGCCCTTGTGACCGTTGAACGCGTGCAAACGTTTGCGCGTCGCAACATCCCACACGATCACACGGGACGGCTCCATCTTTGCCGCCGAACCGTAGGTGCACGCCAACTTCGTGCCATCGGGCGAGAAGGCCATCTCTCGCAGTTCGATGACTTCACCGAATAGCGGTTCAAGCTCTTTCAACTCGGGAAATGTCCAAAGGCGCACGCGTTTCGTGTCGGCAATAGCGAGAAGTTTGCCATCGGGCGAAATTAACGCGCCTCGAATGTTCAGGTCGATCGTAAATTCGCGTTCGACGGCTTGCATGTCGACGTTCCAGATTTTGATGCGACCGCCGCCGCCCGCCGTGACGAGTTGGCTACCGTCAGGCGTGAAATCGAGACCGCGGATGCGCAGTGTGTGTGCTCGCTTAAGGTGCGCGAGGCGCTTTCTTTGCTCGACGTCCCAGAGCATGACGTCGCCGCTACCGTCGCCCGAGGCAAGGATCAAACCGTTTGGCGAGAACATGACTTTGGACACAAACGTATCGTGAGACCCGAGCGTATGAGAGCCGCCGTGTTGCAAATCCCAGAGCACCACGTCGCAAGCTAAATCGCCGGTGGCTGCATACGCGCTATCAGGCGAGGCGGCCAAGGTCGCGCCAACATGCCGCAGCGACGATGATGATCGAATCAACTCGCGCGACCTCGCGTCCCATTGCCGAAGCCCGATGCTGCGATCGAGCGCGAGCAAGTATCGACCGTCGAGCGTCCACGCGACGCCGTCGATCAACCGCTTATCGTCGGCGACGATCGACTCCTGCTGGCCTTGCAGAAAATCGTCTCGCGCCCAGGCTTCCCATGCCAAGTAGTAAGAGTTGCCGCCCCAATCTTCGGGGTCGGCTTTCGCATCACGAGCGGCGAGGCGATCAAAAAGCTCGCGCGCTGTTTTCTTGTCGTCGGCAATGCAGGCCAGGTGACAAAACTGACTCGTGCGACGCGTCGAAGGCGGCAACCGAGCGTCGGCGTCGCGGAACCCTTGCCGCGTTGTCGGCCACGAGAATTGCTTGCGGCTGAAAAGAATCTCGTGCGGCACGTATCGCCGCGCCTCCACCACGAACAGCGAGTACGTGTAATCGCCCCACGCTTTGCGCGTCAGGTCGGCCGACAGGCTCGCCCACTCCGGGACGTCAATGTCCGCACCGCCGCTGCGGGCATAGGCATATCGCGCAGCCTGGATGCATGCCGACTGGTAAGACGGATCGATCGCTGCCGATCGCCGCATGAAATCCTCAACGCGATCGGGAGTCCAATTCAGATGGATCGCCAGCAACACCAATCCACGGTATAGCTCGGGATCGCGATCGCTGATGGCTTGAGCTTCGTCGAACAATTTCTTCGCCAGCTTGAGGCGCTCGGCCTTTTCCTCCGAAGACGAAACGGTCCGCTTGGTATAACGGCCAAAATAGTGACCGTTCATCGCGCGATCGTGCATGGCCTGGGCATAGGCGATTCGAGGCGTCGCCGACTTTGGATGCGCGGCACACCAGGCTTCGATGCGACGAACGTATTGCTCCCATGCATCGTCATCGTCTGCCGGTTCGCCAGACGTCGCGACGTAGAACATCCGCAAGCGCGGCGCACCCGACACAAAACGCGAGTTGTTCTGACGATACTCGTCGGCCATTGCTTCGAGCTTGTCGTACGCCTCGGAGGTAAAGAAATGCCAAGCGCGCTGACGCACGATCTCCGCCGCAATCTCTTCGGGCCAATCGTCCAAGCGATCCTTCTCGAACGGGTCGGCAGCCGAAGGCGGCGGCGCGATGACGATGGGCGAATGGCTTTTGCGCGTGCGAAGGCGAAACGATTCGCCCGCTTTCGCCATGCGCCAGTAAACGCGATGTTCTTCGTCGGTCAGCTTTGGCCGCTTGATGTTGATCGCTCCGACGATGGTCCAACCTTGCTGCTCCATGTCGTCGCGCTGAAGG
Organism: uncultured Planctomycetota bacterium; assembly: GCA_963708675.1. GTDB lineage: Bacteria > Planctomycetota > Planctomycetia > Pirellulales > PNKZ01 > DATAXP01. Next base: position 376,249 of record CAVPTO010000004.1, on the reverse strand, counting down.
CGTTCGTTCTTCCAATTGCCGCTGCCGCCCCCGTCACCTATCCAACACGCAGCCACATAGAACGGCCCGTCACGCTTGATGTCGACCGTCACGATGCCATTGGCAGCGTTGTCGTCCGTCTGCGGCACGACGACCGCGGCTTGCGCGTCGAGAAGGATCGTGGGCGTCTTGCCGCGCAGCAGTTCCGCGATCGGCGTCCAGCGCGGAGGCGTATTGCACGTAACGGTGAGGCGTTCGGGCGCGTCGGCGGCCGCTGTCACGGTGGCCGTAGCAATGGCGAGCAATGCGATGAATGAGATTTGCCGCAGATGACGCATAACGCAAGTACCCTGCGCGGTGGCGATGCGGATGGGTTCAGAATATCGAGCCGTCATGGCGGACGCTAACAATCGCGACATGAACGAACGATTTCGCGCCGCGAAGAGGCAAGCGATGCGCAACGCCCGTGAGTTGTCCACGTTATGGACAGAAGACGCAGCACCTCGCCAAACGGGGCCAATCCCGCAATAATACGGGATTCTCGATTGCGTGCCCCGATGGAGGTCGCCAAGGCGATGGAAGGCAAACTCGGCTATCAAGGCATCACCTTCGACGACGTCCTGCTCGAGCCGCGGATGAGCAATGTCGTGCCCGGCGACGTCGATGTCACGACGCAACTCACGCGACGCATCCGGCTGCACGTCCCGCTGCTCAGTTCGCCGATGGACACCGTGACCGAAAGCGAGATGGCGATCGCGCTGGCCCAAGAAGGCGGGCTTGGCGTGATTCACAAGAACATGTCGATCGCCCAGCAGACGGACGAAGTCGACAAGGTCAAACGCAGCGCCAACGGCATCATTGCCGACCCCGTGACCATGCCGTCCGACGCGACGGTGCGAAAAGCACGCGAGGTGATGGCGCAGCACAACGTTTCGGGCGTGCCGATCGTCGGCCGAAACGGCAAGCTCGAAGGCATCCTCACGCGCCGCGACCTGCGTTTTCTCGAGAACGCAGACCTGCGGGTTTCCGAGGTCATGACCAAGGATCACCTGGTCACTGCCACGGGGACTGTAACGCTTGAGGAAGCTGAGAAGATTTTGATGGTAAATAAGGTCGAGAAACTTTTGCTGGTTGACGAAAATTACACACTGACCGGACTGATCACGATCAAAGACATCGACAAGATGCGTAAGTTCCCCAATGCCTGTAAAGACAGGCAAGGGAGGCTGCGTGTCGGCGCTGCTGTCGGAGTTCACGAACTCGAGCGCGTCGCGAGTTTGATCGGAAAAGGGGTCGACGTGCTGGTGGTCGACAGTGCTCACGGGCACTCGGCCAACGTGCTCGACACGGTCCGCAAAATCAAGAAACAGTGGGACATTGATGTCGTCGCTGGCAATGTGGCGACCAAGGAGGGATGCAAGGATCTGATCGACGCTGGCGCCGACGGCGTGAAAATCGGAATTGGCCCTGGGTCGATTTGTACGACCCGCGTCATTTCCGGCGTAGGCGTTCCGCAGATCACCGCGATCTATCACGCCGCACAGGCAGCCAAAGGCTCTGGGGTTCCAATCATCGCCGACGGTGGCATCCGATACTCGGGTGACCTGACCAAGGCGATTGCGGCCGGAGCTCACGCGGCGATGATCGGCGGGTTGTTCGCGGGACTGGCCGAGAGCCCAGGCGAGCAGATCTTGTATCAAGGCAGAACGTTCAAGGTTTATCGCGGCATGGGTTCGATGGGAGCGATGGTCAAAGGCTCCAGCGAGCGCTACCGCCAAGGAAAAGAACGAGGGTCGGACAAGCTGGTGCCCGAAGGTGTGGAAGGCCGTGTGCCGTTTCGCGGTCCTTTGAGCAACTTTGTGTATCAGCTCGTTGGCGGGTTGCGGGCCGGCATGGGTTATTGCGGCACGCGCAACATTGAAGAGTTGCGAACGGAATCACGATTCATTCAAGTCTCAGCGGCAAGCGTTCGGGAGAGTCACCCTCATGACATCGCTATTACACAAGAGTCGCCCAACTACACGACCGACCATTCGCAAGAAGGCGGCTAGCTGGGGCGCTTGGCTTCTCGGAGTGGCTGCGGTCACGGCGCCGCTGACCGTAGTGTCGGCCGACGACGACCTCGCACGCTGGGCCAACAATGTCGGTGCTTCGCCCAGTCGCTACGGCGGAAAGACGCCGGTGCTGCTGGCGTCGACTTATAACGACCCGACCTCAACAAGTCCCACGTTGACAAGCCCGAGCTACGCAAGCCCGACCTACACAAGCCCGACGTCCGGCAATCCGGTCACGTCTGCTCAAAATCTCAAGTGGCGCACGGCCAAACCGCGCACAGCGGGGTCGTCGTCTTCGTCACCGGCTCGTGTGACGACCACGCGCGCCGCTCGACCGGAGTCGTTGGTCGATTCGATCAATGCCTCGAAGGCCGAATCGTCGTCGCGTCGCCACTCGCGCGAAGTTCTCGATCCCGAAGTGCAAGAAGCGTTGACGCAGTATCAACACGAACTGCCCGACGAACCGACGACCGGCCTTTCGCTCGTGAGCGACAACCCGAGCAGCGACATCGGTGATTCATCGACGCCGATGCTGATGCCTGCCTTGCCGGTGCAACGCGTCGCGCGGCTGCCGAACAACTATCAGCCGCTGACAATGCCGCGCTTCGAAGACGCGTATCAACGCTCGACGCAATTGCTCGAAGTCGACTGCGCCGCCGAGCGTGCGAAGCTCAAAACGATCAACCGCGTCACGACCAAGATCACTGCCGAACCCGGCGACTTTCCGCCCGAATGCGGTCCGACGAACGATCCGTTTCAGCCGCGCAACTGGAACAACCTGTGCTACACGTGGAAGGCTTCGAACCTTTGCCACAAGCCGCTGTACTTCGAACAGGTGCGGGCTGAGCGTTACGGACACGTCGCTCCGTTCCCGTTCCAACCGGCTGTGTCATTCGTCCACTTTGTCGGCTCGGTCGTGCTGCTGCCTTACAAGATGGGCATCGAGCTGCCGAACGAGTGCATCTACTCGCTCGGGTACTACCGACCGGGCGATTGTGCTCCGTACCAGATTCCGGGCTTCCCGCTCAGTCTGCGAGGAGCGTTGTTCGAAGGCGCCGCGATCGGTATCGGTACCCTGACGGTGCCCACGAACTTCATCTACTAGTAGCACTTGACCGTCATGGCACTGACGCGTGCCCAGGCTCACGAGATCGACCGGCGTGCCGTCGAAGAGTACGGCATGCCGAGCCTGCTGCTGATGGAAAACGCGGGGCGCGGTGTCACTGACATCATCGAACGCGTCGTGATCGAACACGTCGGCGATCCTCGTTTGGTGCTTGTGTGCTGCGGCGTGGGCAACAACGGCGGCGACGGTTTCGTCATCGCCCGCCACCTCGATCTGCGTGGCCACGACGTGCGCGTGCTCATCTGGGGCGACACGACCAAAACCACCGCCGACGCCGGAACGAATTTGGCGATCCTTGAGAAGAGTGGCATCGCGATCGAGCGATTTGAGAAGTCGCACAATGCCGCGAGGTTGGCAAGTCTTCTCGACGGCGCGACGTGCATCGTCGACGCACTACTCGGCACCGGCGCTCGTGGTGAGCCACGGCCTCCGCTCGACGCCGTCATCGATCAACTGAACGCCGCCAAGACACTGCGCATCGCGGTCGATTTGCCTAGCGGCCTCGATTGCGACACCGGCGCCGCGGCGCATCACACGATCCGCGCCGATCACACCTGCACGTTCGTTGCTCGCAAGGCGGGGTTCGACGTCGCCGGCGCCGACGCCTTCACGGGTATCGTGCATGTGCTCGATATCGGTGCTCCGCGAGCGCTCGTCGCAAATACCAAGTACCGGTGACGCGCTTGCTCATCGGCGATCCCCGCATCACAATGTCGGCAGTCGCACGTCCTTCCGCCCTCCGCAGGAGTCGCACCTCATGAAGCGGTTCGCACGCCCGAATCTATTGACGCTCGTGGTCATCGCCTTGGCCGTGACCGCGATGGTCCGTCTCAACCCACTCAAGCAAAGCCAAAACCTGAACGCCGCCGAAAAGGAATCCGACTCGATGATGCTCGCCCACAACGTGTTCTTTTCGCTGAATGAGTCGACGCCCGCCAATCGCCAGAAGCTTGTCGATGCCTGTAAGAAATACCTGTCCACCCATCCCGGCACGGTCTTTTTTGCGGCCGGCACACCTGCCGACTACGACCGCCCGGTGAACGATCGCGATTTCGACGTTGCGCTACATTTGGTCTTTCAAGATCACGCCTCGCACGACGCTTATCAGACCGCCCCGATGCACGAGAAGTTCATTGCTGAGAACAAATCGACCTGGAAGAAAGTCCGTGTTTTTGACAGTGAAGTGAGCAAGTAGCCCGCCGATTATTTGCCTGCCCGCCGTATTTGCCGCAAAATACCAGCAAGAGATCGGGGAGCCAGGCTGTGGGCTCGTTCCCGTACCTAGTACTGGGTACCAGGCACTTAGTACGCTGTCGCCGCACCGCCTGTCGCCCTGTAGCCTGAAGCCCGTCTTTGGTAACGTACCGCGAAAGTTTTCACCGTTCTGCCATCGCTAAGGAAGGTTCAGTCGCAATGCCGCCAATTGCATCGCGATGTTTGAAAGCGACAATCGCGGCCATGGTCGTTGGCCTGACTTCGGTCGCCGTCGGACAGGTGGTCAGCTTGCCGGGCTTCGGTCAGCCGGGAGCACAGAAGACGCCGGTCACCGCGACGGCGGAGTTCTCGCCAGCAACCGGCAATCAGCCGGCGATGCTCACCGTCACCGCGACGGTCGACAAGCCTTGGCACATCTACTCGGTGACGCAGGGCCCTGGCGGTCCGGTGCGGACGAAGATCACGCTCGACCCGTCGGCAACCGCGAAGCTCGCCGGCGACTTCCAAGTCGAGCAGCCACCGCACTCGCACAATGAGCCGGTGTTCGGCAACATCATCGTCGAAACACATGAAGGCAACGTCACATGGCGAGCACCGATCGACTTGCCCGCCGGCGTCGACCCGTCGCAATTGACGATCGCGGGCAAGTTGTTCGTGCAGGCCTGCACCGATCAAAACTGCCTGCCGCCCGCGAACGTGCCGTTCACAGCGAAGTATGTCGCCGCCACACCGGCGGCAGTTATCGCAACACCGACGACAGTCGTCTCAACACCCGTGGCGACGCCTTCTTCGGTCATTGCTGCGGAAACCACAACATCCAAACCGTCGGTCAGCGTCGGCACCTACACGCACAGCGCGTCGCACGCCATTATCGAAGGCCGCATCGAGCCGCAAGTCGTCGAGCCCGGCGGCAAGGCGACGCTGCACCTCAAGGCAATACCGACCGATGGCTTTCATGTTTATGCGTTGGCCTCGAAAGCTCCGCCGCTTGGCTCTAGGCCGACCCTCATCAAGTTGACGAGTTCAACACCTTGCCCACCGCAAGCCCCAAAAGCCAGCTCCATCCCGCAGGAAAAGCAAGACACCGATAAGTCGACCATTCGGTATCACAAAGAGCCTGTCGAGTGGACCCTCGATCTTTGCATTCCCGCCGACGCTAAGCCGGGCGCGCACACCGTCGAAGGCCTGATCGGTTATATGACGTGCTTGGCCGATGGCCAATGCGATCTGCCCCGTGCCGCACGCTTCACGGGCATCGTCAATATCGGCGGCGAGCGCAAAGACGGTTCGATGGCACTCGCCTTCGCCGACGCCAAGTACGCGCAGGTCGAAGCGATTGCGGCCGCCGAGCCCGGCCCAACCATGCAAGCCACCACCGGCATAACGCCCGCGATGGGTCTGTCGCCCGATCACGACATGCCGCACGACATGACTGCCCTGCCGACGATGCTTTTTTTCGCGCTGCTCGGCGGGCTGATTCTCAACCTCATGCCGTGCGTGCTGCCGGTCATCGGCCTGAAGATTTTCTCGTTCATCGAACAAGCGGGCGAAAGTCGCCGCGTCGCGCTGTTGCTGAACTTGTGGTACACGGCCGGCGTACTGGCCGTGTTCATGGGACTGGCCACGCTCGCCAGCGCCGCGCAGTTGGGCCTGGCCGACACGAGTTGGGGATGGGGACAGCAGAACTCGTCGGTCGCGTTCAACATCATTATGTGCTCGATCGTGTTCGTGATGTCGCTGAGCTTTATGGGCGTGTGGGAGATTCCGATTCCCGGCTTTGTCGGCTCGGGCAAGGCCCAAGACCTCGCCGCGCGCGAGGGCGCGATAGGCGCGTTCAGCAAAGGGGCGATCACCACGATCCTGGCCACACCGTGCAGCGGCCCGTATCTCGGCACCGTGTTCGGCTACACGCTCACACAACCACCCGCGGTCACGTATCTGCTCTTCGGCTTTATCGGCCTTGGGATGGCGTCGCCGTACCTGTTGCTCGGCGCGTTCCCTTCGCTGATTCGCTTTCTGCCGAAGCCCGGCGCTTGGATGGAAACGTTCAAGCAAGCGATGGGCTTCGTGATGCTCGGCGCGATCGTGTTCCTCTTCAGCGCGATGCCTAAGCGCGAGTACGTGGTGCCAACGTTCTGCTTGCTTATCGGCCTGTGGGCTGGTTGCTGGTGGATCGGCCGCACGCCGCTGTACGCGGGGCGCTCAAAACTCATCAAGGCTTATGTTGTTGGTGCGCTTATCGCTGTCGTTGTGGGCGTGGCAGGCTTCAAAGTGCTGCTGCCGGGCGAGTCGCTCATCGCGTGGCGACCGTTCTCGCAATCGGAGTTGGCGAAGTTAACCTCGGAAGGCAAAACCGTGATGGTCGATTTCACGGCCGATTGGTGCCTGACGTGCAAAACGAATCTGAATTTCGTCTTCAACACCCCCGAAGTCAGCGACGCCATTCAACGCGCCGGCGTCGTGCCGTTGTTGGTCGACCTCACGGACCCCGACAGCGAAGATTGGAAAGTCCTCAATTCGCTCGGCTACCAATCGATTCCGATGCTCGCGATCTTCCCTGCTGGCAAGCCTCAAAAGCCGATTCCGCTGCCCGATTTGCTCACCAAGCGGGAGGTTCTCAAAGCGCTTGAGCAGGCAGGGCCATCGCGCGATTCCCAAAGCGCGTCGCGGCAAATGTTGAGCGCCGAGCGCTGAGCGTGGTTAGCCGCGACGCGCCAGCGGAGCGCTCCGCTCGCGCGTCGCGGCTAACCATTGAGACAAACCCTCATCCCCAGACGACGTCGCCATCACCGGCGGTGATGTACCCGATCTGCCAGTTCTCGTAGCCGCACTCTTCGAGCTGATGACGAATGCTCGCGGCGTAGTAGGGGCTCACGACGAGCGCCATGCCGATGCCCATGTTGAACACGCGGTCCATCTCGTCGGCTTCTACTTCACCCAACCGTTGCAGCCACGTGAAGACTTTCGGCACTGGCCAGGTGTCGCGACGAATGACGGCACGTCGGCCGGGACCAATCACGCGGCCGAGGTTCTCGTGCAATCCGCCGCCGGTGATGTGGGCGATCGCGTGGACGACGTGCTTGACGGTGTACTTCGACAACACCGCTCGCACGGCCTTGGCGTAAATGCGCGTTGGTTCGAGCAGCGCCTCGCCGACCGTGCAGCCAAGCGAGTCGATCGTGTCGTCGGCTTTAAGGCCCGCAATGTCGAACGCGATTTTGCGAACCAGGCTGTAGCCGTTCGAGTGCAGACCGCTCGAAGCGAGGCCGATGATCAGGTCGTCTTCCGCGACCGCGGAGCCGTCGATCATCTTTTCGCGCTCGACAACGCCAACGCAAAAGCCGGCCAAGTCGTATTCCCCGCGGGCGTAAATGTCGGGCATGATCGCCGTCTCGCCACCGAGCAGGGCACAATCGCTTTCCATGCAACCGGCCGTCACGCCTTCGACAATCTGCTCGAGCCGATCGGGATCGTCGTGGCTCATGGCCACGTAATCGAGGAAAAACAGCGGCTCGGCCCCACAGCACAACGCGTCATTCACGCTCATCGCCACGAGGTCGATGCCCACCGTGTCGTGGCGGCCGACGGCGGTCGCGACCTTCAGTTTCGTCCCTACTCCATCAGTGCATGAAACGAGCACCGGTTGCTCGTATTTGCGCGCGAAAAGCGGGCTTTCGAAGTCGAGCTGAAACAGGCCCGCGAAGCCGCCGACCAGTGGAATCACGCGCGGCGAATGCGTGCGGGCCAACAGGCGCGGCAGGCGACCCATCGACTCTTCGTACACGTCGAGGTCGACACCCGAATCCTTGTAAGTCGCCTTGGCCATGCGGCTTGATTGTTCCGTTCGACGTGCGCGAAACCGGGATTCTAGAAGCGGCCGGCGCGCGTTGTCAAACGACGCAAGATCGCGAACATCCATAAGTGCGGCTTGATTTGCGGGGCCTAGGTATGCAGACTGTGGGCTCGCATTGCAGTATCCAGCCTCAAGGTCGAACCAATGTCCGCAGCTTATCGCGCTTTGATCGCCGTTGTCGCCGCTCTTCCGTGCGCTCTCGCCGTTGCCGAAGCTCCGACGCCGCCGGCCTTGTCGACCAAGGTTTCGGCCGACGATTTGGTCGCTTTGGCGAAGAAGTACGTCGACGAGTTGACGAAGGCCGTCGCCGACGAAAAGACGTGGGCCACCGACGGCAAGAAGATTTCGTGCGACGCGAACTCACTGGCCATGATCTCGCTCGTGTTGGCAAAGCACGACTCCAAACACGCGCTGAAAGGCACCGCGGCGGCATTAATCGCGCCCGCGCAAAAAGTCGCGAAGGCCAAGGACCTTGCAACTGCTCAAACAGGGGTCGCCTCTCTCAAGGAGTTGATGGACAACGAACCTTTATTCGGCGGCGAGCCCGACTGGTCGAAAGTCGCGTCGCTCGGTCGCGTGATGGAACAAGTCGGCAACGTGAACACGAAGCTGCGCAACTCGCTCAAGCGGCTCGATGCGCGCCGCATGGACGACAACGCCCAAGCGGCGACGTTCATGGCGGCCGTCGGGCAGGCGATCATCTTCGACACGCACGAGGTGAAGAACCCCGCCGATCTGCCCAAGTGGTACGCGATGTCCGACGAGATGCGCGACGCCGCGGGTGAGTTGAGCAAAGCTATCCGCGCCGGCGACAAAGACGCCGCCAACGCCGCTAGCGCACGCGTCATGAAGAACTGCGACGCTTGTCACGAGGTGTTCGGGCAGTGATATCGGCTGACACGCCTCGGATTCGCCGGCCGACCGCAAAACAAGGCCCGCGCTCGCTCCGCGTCGCGGCTAAACCGCCTCTTAAGCGCGTGCTATGGTTGCATACCTCCGATAGTTTTTGTCCCGCGTATTGCCCCACCCGTTCATGCCGCTGATTCATCCTTCGCTTCACTTCACGCATCCGCTTCCGTTCGGCGCCTTGGTGCAGGACGGCGGCGTGCAGTTCGTCATCTTCAGTCGCTCGGCGACGGGGATGCGCGTGCTGCTTTACGATTCGGTCGACGATCCCGAGCCGTCGGAGATCGTGCAGCTGAATCCCGACCTCGACCGTTGGGGCGACATCTGGAGCGTGTTCGTGCCAGGCGTCGGGCCAGGGCAGTTGTATCACTTTCAGGCCGACGGACCTTTCGCCCCGCACATCGGGCAACGGTTCGATAGCCGCGCTCGGCTGGTCGATCCGTACGCGAAGGCCCTCGCCGGCGAGTTTCTTTCGAGCGAAGACGGCATCGTGCGTCCGCCGAAGTGCGTCGTCGTCGACGACACGTTCGATTGGCAGGGCGACCGGCACCTGAAGCGCAACCTGTCCGAGACGGTCATCTACGAGATGCACGTCCGCGGCTTCACGCGCAGCAACACCGCACGTGTCGAGTGCCCGGGCACGTACCTCGGCGTGATCGAACGCATTCCGTACCTGCAATCGCTGGGCGTGACGGCCGTCGAGCTGATGCCGGTCCACGAGTTCCCCACAAACCACTGGAGCGGCCGCAAGGAAGAACGCGGCAACTATTGGGGCTACGATCCGATCGCCTTCTTCGCGCCTCACCGAGGTTACGCTGCCAGCAAGATTCCCGGCGCCAAGTGGTCGAGTTCAAGCAAATGGTGCGTGCACTGCACCAGGCGGGCATCGAGGTGATTCTCGATGTCGTGTTCAATCACACGGCCGAAGGGAACGAATTCGGGCCGACGTTCTCGTTCAAGGGGCTCGAGAATCGCGTGTATTACATGCTCGCCGGCGACGGCAGCCTGTATAAGAACTACTCGGGTTGCGGCAACACCGTGAACGGCAACCATCCGATCACGCGCGAGATGATCTTTTTGTGCTTGCGGCATTGGGTGCTCACATATCACATCGACGGCTTCCGCTTCGATTTGGCGTCGATCTTGAGCCGCGACCGGCACGGCGAACTCATGCCGAACACGCCGATGATCGAGCAGATTGCGGAAGACCCGCTGCTGGCCGACACGAAGATCATTGCCGAGGCCTGGGACGCGGCCGGCGCGTACCAAGTCGGCAACTTCTCGAACATGCGATGGGCCGAATGGAACGGCCGCTACCGCGACGACATCCGCCGCTGGTGGAGAGGCGACGACGGCATGCTCGGCCCGATCGCCACGCGTTTGGCCGGCTCGAGCGACTTGTACCAATCCAGCGGCCGGCGTCCGTATCACAGCATCAACTTCATCACCAGCCACGACGGCTTCACGCTCAACGACCTGAACAGCTACGAGCAAAAGCACAACGAAGACAACGGCGAACAGAATCGCGACGGCGACAACAACAACTACGCCAGCAACTACGGCATCGAGGGGCCGACGCGTCGCAAGGTGATTGTCGAGCTGCGCGATCGTCAGATTCGCAACATGCTTGCCACGCTGCTGCTCAGCCAAGGCGTGCCGATGATCCTCATGGGCGACGAGTGCCGCCGCACACAGCGGGGCAACAACAACGCCTACTGCCAAGACAACTCGATGTCATGGTTCGATTGGGATTTGGTCGCCAAGAACGCCGACCTCGTGCGTTTCTGCCGCATTCTGATCGAGTTCCGCAAGAACCAGCCGACGATCCGTCGCACGACGTTCCTCACCGGCAGCGTGACGCCGGGTTGTTCGATCCCCGACGTCAGTTGGTTCAACGCCGACGGCCAGCCGATCACCTGGGGAGTGGACGATCACAGCCTCATCTGCCGTTTCGGCGCGTATCAAGGCCCGACCGGTCCGCACCACGCCGCCTTGCACGTGTTGATTCTTATGCACTCGGGGCCGACACCGCGCGTGTTCAACATTCCGCAGTCGACGCCGCCAATCAACTGGCGGCTGTTCATCGACACCGAGGCGAAGACGCCGCTCGACATTTATCCGAACCTCGACGGCCCGCCGCCCGAGGACGATGGCCGCGTGACGATGGTCAACCACTCGCTGAAATGTTATGTCTCAGGCGAGTAGTTCGCCGTGAGATCATTCAGTCGCCAGTCGATTCGCTGAAGCTTGAAGTTCTCGCGACAACCAGCCCGAAGCGCAAGCGAGGGACGAGGTGGGTACAGAGGCCATCTCGTTGACGCCTCGTCCCTCGCTTGCGCTTCGGGCTGGTTGCACCTGACAAGTTCAACGCATTGACTGAGGTTGCAATAGCGCATGTCACGCGATGCCGTTGAGTTACACGATGACGAAGTTCACGTCTGGTACATCCTCGATGGCGAGGCCATCACGCAAGGCACGCTCGATCGTTGTCGCGCGTTGCTCGACGACGAAGAACGAGCGCGATGCGACCGTTTTCGTGTCGAACCGCCGCGACGTACCTTTTTGCTCGCCCATGCGTTGGTGCGAACGACGCTTTCGCGCTATGCCGACGTGTCGCCCGAAGCGTGGCGATTCGAGTGCAACGACTACGGACGGCCCGAGATTGCCAACTCAGGATTCGATCGCGCGTTGCGATTTAATCTGTCGCACACGTCGGGACTCGTCGCTTGTGCCGTGACTTGGGAGCGCGAGTTGGGTGTGGATGTCGAATGGACGGCGCGCATGACGGGGGGCGTGCATTTGGCGCGGCGATACTTCTCGACGTCCGAAGTTGCTGAACTCGAAAGCGTCGAGGTGGCGCGGCAGCGCGATCGGTTCTTCGATTACTGGACGCTCAAAGAGGCGTACATCAAAGCCTGCGGCAAGGGGCTGGCAATACCGCTCGGGCAGTTTTCGTTCTGTCTCGCCGATCCGAAGCGAACGACGATTTCGTTCGGACCTAAGCTCGACGACGACCCGGCCGCGTGGCAGTTCGCGCGGTGGTCGCCATCGCCGGAACATCGCATGTCCGTGGCCGTGCGACGCGGCGCGACGCGCGACCTGCAAATGCATGTGCGGGCGACTGCGCCGATTGCGTGATGTCACATCGACCATCGGATGTTTAGCTGGCGAGCTTGCTCGCCGTGTGCGGCGGGGTTGGGCGTTCACCCACGCGGCGAGCAAGCTCGCCGGCTAAACGGCATCATGTGATTCGCGGCATTGATAGCAATCGGGAATTCCGCGTGAGGTTTCGAACCCTTTTGTGTTGTCCTGCGTCTATACCGCGACGGGACGTGTAAGGTCCGCAAGAGATTGCAGTATTCTCTGTAAGAAGCTGAAGTTTTTCTTAGGCTACGACAGTTTGTCGGCCGATCAGGGGTGAGCAGCATTCATAGCAAGGACGGCGTGCGATGTCCCCTTTCCCCATCATCAAGCTCGCGGCGCTCGAGAATGCCGAGCCCGAGACGCCGCGCGTGCGTCGGATGCCTGTGCGGGTCGAAGTGGCCCTGGACATCGAAGAGTCGTGCCCCGTGATCTACGCGGATCGCGTGTATCTGGGGTCGGCCCACTCGGCGGGGGTGCGTGTCGTGTGCTTTGAGAGCGTCGAGCGCCGTCGGCCGAAGACGCTGCGCCGCAACGCAGGGTAAGGTGCTACACGGCGCGGACTGTTGGCGGTTCGAGCGCTCCGCTGGCGCGTCGCGGCTAACCAAGACGAGATCGGAACAACGCCAGGGCGTTAGTTTGCCGCTGCCTTTGCAGGCGGCGCTTTCGCTGCTGGCTTGGGTTTGGGCTTCCAGCGCTCTGACTCGGGGCTGGCAGCATACACGCTGCTAGCCTTGGCGGCCTCGGCACTCGACAGTTCAGGGTTCGGCGTCGAGTTGCCGTCCTCGAGCCCCATGATCCATCGCACGCCCAGCAGCATCGACGACAGGTATTGCGGGTTCTCCCACACCTCTTCGCGATGGCCGAGGCTCATGTGCATCACGCGTCCGTCGCCGTATTCCTTGACCCACGCGATCGGCACGTGGCGATCGACCTTGGGAATCGCCTTCGACATGTCGAGGCTCATCAGCACGCGAACCTTCTCGGGCTGCCAGTTCTTAAACTGATAGATCTCGTCTTGGATGACAAACTCTTTGCCCCACGGCCGGGCAACGGGATGCTCTTCGTCGTGCACGACGATCGTCACCGGTGCGCCGTTGGCGCCCCACGGATGTCCATCGAATGTGCCGCCGATCATGTCCCAATACGGCTCAAAGTCGCCAAGCGTGTCAGCCGCCGAGTGCGCGCCGATGAAACCGTGCCCCTTCTTCTTCAACCAATCCTTGAGGAAGTAGTTGAGTTGCTCATCCGTCACGTCCCACTTCTCGCGCGGACCCGTCGTGTAGAACATCACGATGTCGTAGTTGTCGAGATTCTCTTTCTTGAGCGCTGTCGCGGGATCCTGCGTGCAATCGACGCGAAACAAGTTGCTTTCGACGCCGAGCTTTGTCATCGCAATCTCCGCCGGCGCCAGCGGTTGTTCCTTGCGATTGACCGATCCGTGGCGGAACGTACCGCTGTAGGTGAGAAAGAGAATGCGGGCGCCGTGTTCGGGCGCGTCGGCGGCGCGCGCGGGAGTGGCAAACGTGGGGGCCGCGAAGAGGCAAAGCGATAGGGCGATTAAGGCGTGCTTCATCGTAAACTCCGATGTGATGTTCAAACGTCGCAGAGCGTGACGGCCTGACGCAAACTTGCGGTCGGGTCGCGGGTTGGAATGAATTCTTGCCCCACGTAGCCGGTATAGCCGACCTCGACGAGCTTGCGCATGACGGGTGGGTACTGAATCTCTTGGTTCTCGTCGAGTTCGTTGCGGCCAGGGTTACCGGCCGTGTGCACGTGACCGATGATGTCGTGCATCTGCCCGATGCGGCGAATCAGGTCGCCGTTCATGATCTGTACGTGATAACAATCGAACAGCAGCTTCATACGCGGCGAGCCAACACGTCGAATAATGTCCGCACAATAATCGACATCGTCACCTTGGTAGCCAGGATGACCCTTCATCGGGTGCGTACTGTCGCGGCTGTTCAGGTGTTCTAGGCACACAGTCACGCCACGCTTTTCGGCGTGCGTCATGAGCTGCTTGAAGCCTTTGACGCAGTTGTCGGCGCCTTCCTCGGCACTGATCTCGCCGCTCTTGGGATCGTTCGCGTCTCGCCACTTGTAACCGGTGAAGGCGATCACGCTCGGGAAGCCGGCGTCGGCACAGTTGTCGATCGCCTTGGTGGTCTTCGCGATGACTTCTTCCTGATAGACGGGATTGTTCATCCCACGCATGAAGGGCGCGCCTTGCATGCCGTTCGACGCGATCGCGCACACGAGGCCATACTTCTTGAGCGTGTCCCAATGTTCGGGACCGACGAGCTCGACGCTTTTGCATCCCAGCTCTTGCGCCTTTTGGCAGGTGCGCTCCATGTCCCACTTCTCGCCGGCGACATTGAAGCACCAGTAAACGACTGACTGCTTGATGCGTCCGTTGACGACCGCTGTGCCTTGCGCAGCTTGCGACGTGCGCGCGGCCAACAGCGGAAGTGTCGCTGCGCCTGCGGCGGCGGTGAGCAATCGGCGACGCGAGAGTCCTGACGTTTCGTCGAAAGGCGTGTTCATGATGCGCTCCAGAAAAAAGTCACTGTGCGGCGGCGCCGTCGGCGATCGGTTGCATCGGCCGCTCGGCCGACCATCGCACGGCGTTGTCGATGATAAACTCCAACCCGTCGATGCCCTCGGCATGCGGGCTGATGAGCAGCACGCGCCCTTCGTTGTACGGTGCGCTAATGATCGCTGGCGTGTTGACCATCACGCCCGTCGGCGCTCCGTTCTCGGCCAACTCGCTGCGAAAGTACGCGAGCACTTCGTAGTCGGGGAGCGCGTCGTCGTTGAAGGGGCCAAGTAACGGACCGTTGGCGTAACGAATCTCGAACGGCCCCGTGCGATTGCCCAGCACCTGGCGACCGGTGTCGGTGAGTTCGATCTGCACCATGCCGCTGCCGCGTTTCCAATGCTTTGAGTCGACTGTCTGGGCGTCGATGACTTTTAGGCCCCACTCGTATCGCGACGTGCCGAGATACGCGCCCGCGCACACGCCAACATAACCGCCGCCCGAGCGAACGAAGTCTCGCACCTGTTGCAGGCCTTCCTCGCCAAGCCCCTTGGACTCGGCCGAACCGGATCCGCCGGGGAAGATCACGACGTCGAACTTCTTCAACTTGCCTTCGCGCACATCGTCGGGAGAGACGATTTCGGTGTTCTGCTTGCGATCGGTGAGAATCTTTTGAATCAACTGTGGTCCTTTGCCGCCGACGCCAGGCCCCTCGTAAATCGCGACGCTAAGCGGCTCGCTCTTCGAAGCCGACGCAGGCGTCGCGGCGGCCACATGCGATGCCAACAGAAGACCGACGACGATCGAATCAATAAACGACAGACGTTTCATAGGGTCCATCCTTCGCGATATGGCGGGTTGATGTATTGGTCGGCCTCGGGGCAACCGATGGCCTTCATGTTGGCCATGTCCCATTGGAACTTCTTGCCGACACTCATGGCAACATTGCCGAGCAGCACGGTCTCGGTGAGTAGGCCGGCATAGTCGAAGTTCGACATGGCAGGAATGGCGCCGCGAATTGCCTCGACCCACTCTTGCTTTTGGCCGAGATCGCCTCCGTTCGCATTGCGAGGCAGCGTGGGGGACGGCGGTTGGTAGCCTTGGAAGTCCTTCTCGGGCAGCAACCGGTAGCTGCCGCCGTAATCGCTGGGCGAGTACATGATGCCTTTGTCGCCGACGAGAATCGCGCCGCTCTTGGCGATGTCTTCCGGAACGCCGTCCTTGTTCTGGACAAGCACCTTTGCCTGCAACTCCTCGGGCGGAAGCATGCGCTTGCCGTTCTTGTTCGTCTGGCCACCCTCGCGACCTTCGTACCATCGCAGCGTCACCGGCGGCAACTCGCCGCGAGCGGGGAATTCGTAGGTGACTTTCGCCCAGCTCGGAAATGTTTCGGGATTCAGGTCGCCGGCCTCGGCAACGACCGACGTCGGTGCGACCAACTTCAACGCCATGAATGGCATGTTGAGCGTGTGACAACCCATGTCGCCCAGCGAGCCGGTGCCGAACACCTGCCATCCGCGCCATTTGAACGGATGGTAGACCGGACTGTACGGGCGATACGCCGCGGGGCCGAGAAACGCGTCCCAGTTCAAGTACGACGGCACGGGGGGCGTGTCGGTCGGCATCGCCATGACATTCGGGGCTTGTGGCCACACGGGGCGGTTCGTCCACACATGCACTTCGCGCACGTTGCCGATGGCGCCGGATTGAATGATCTCGACTGCCGTTCGCAAGTTCACATGGGCCGTGCCTTGGTTGCCCATCTGCGTGGCGAGCTTCATCTTCTTGGCTGTCTCGCGCATCAAGCGGGCTTCGTACACCGAGTGCGTCAGCGGCTTCTGGCAATAGACGTGTTTGCCGAGCTTCATCGCCATCATGCTTGCGACGGCATGCGTGTGGTCGGGCGTGCTCACGACGACGGCGTCGATGTCGCCGGCCATCTTGTCGAACATCTGGCGGAAGTCGCTGAACTTCTGCGCGTCGGTCATCAGTTCGGCTGCCTTACCCAGCATCTGATCGTCGCAGTCGCAGATGGCGACCACTTTGCCTACCTCGGCCGCGTTGGCACTATCGCTCTTTCCCTTGCCGCCGACGCCGATGCACGCGATGCGAATGACGTCGTTCGGGCCCGCGGCGGCAAAGCTGCGATTGACCGAAGATCCGGCGACCCAATAGCCGACGCCGGCCAGTGTGCTGTGCTTGAGGAAGTCACGACGAGCGTGGCGACGAGACATGGCGAAACGATCTCCGTGAGGCGGAAATAAACATGCGAAAAGGGCAGGGCGGGGCAAGCGCTAAGCATGACCCACGCCCGGGGCGGTTGCAAGATAGTCACGTTTAGCCTGCAAGCTTGCTCGCCGGCTATTGATCCTCAGAAAACCGCGTGAACCAGGGCATACGCGTCGTATCACCGCTTGCGGTTTCGCGCGTCTCACGGGCGGTACGCGCGAAACCGCAAGCGGTGATGGACAGCATCATCGCGATTAACTGTGTTTTCTGAGAATCAAGAAACAAGGTGACGCAACCGCGAAACGAAGTGCTCCAACCGCCCGCGCACGGCGGCGAGGTCGTCGAACTCGCGATGTTCGTCGTAGATCCACGTCGCCCAATTCAAGCCGCTTAGCGCGACGTTGCATCGATCGAACATCGTGACGAATTGCTGTTCGGTCGGCGATAGGGGACGGATTGCCTCGTAGGCCGCGAGGCCATGCTGCCAATCGTCGCGATTGTCGCCGGCCATGCCGCCCAAGAGGCGTGCGATATCGTGCGCGACGTTATCGATACGCATCGCGCCGAAGTCGACGATGCCGCTGACGGTGTCTCCTTCGAACAGCACGTTGTCGTGCCAGACGTCGCCAATGACCGGTTGCTGCGGCACCTTCACCCTCGTCAATGAGGCGACTTCGTCAGCGAGCCCGGGAATGACTTGTCGCGCGAGTTCGCAACAATCGATCGCCAGCGCCGCCAACTCAGGCTCATACGACGTGTCGATACGACTGCGAAGACGCACGAGGCCGCCCGCCTTGAAACGTTCGAGCCGTTCGATGCGTTCGAGCATGCCGTGCGATGAGCCTGAGGTGGCCTCGCGTTGAGGAAAATCGAGGGCCGCTTGATGGAATCGCGCGAGCGCTGACAGAGCGTTGGTTAATCGCTGCCGGCTCGGCTGCGTGGCGTAATCTCCGCGGCCAGGCATGAAAGGTTCGAGCTGCCAGAGATGCCCCGCGTGAAACAGGTACGTCTCTCCGCTCAACAACGGGAGCGGCAGCGGCACGAGCGCGAAGCCGTGCGAGGCGACATGCTGCAGCACGCTGTGGATGAACCACAGTTGCCGCGGCTCGGGATGATTGAGCGGCCAACGTCGCAAGATCACCGGTCGACCGGCACGCTCGAGCTTCCAAAACCGGGCGCCGCTGTACCCGCCGGCGCCGCCAAGCGACTCGATCTTCGTGGGATCGAACGCCACGTCGTACCGGCTGAGGGCCAAGCGAACGTCGTCTTCGTTATCCATTTTCGCAAGTTGACTGTGGAGGGCGGTAACTTACATAAAGCCGCGACCGGCGGTCGCGCTGCCCGCGTAGAACGTAACGCCGGAGCGCGACCACCGGTCGCGGCTTTATAACCGGCAAAATCCACTTCGCCGGCAAAATCGGGCAAAGTTCGCAAAGTTACCTGACTGTTGTATATTTAAGGCACCCGCATGTGTACGGGATTCACCTCGGTTGGCTTTTGTCGACATCCACTTCGCACGCTCTGCGCACCCATAGCATCATCATGAAATCACGCCTACACGCGTTCGTCGGTTTCGGTCTCGCACTGGCTGTTGCAGGAGCGCTCGCACGTCCTGCCGTTGCTTACGACAAGCCGGCCACGACAAGCGACAAAGACAACAGCGATTCCAAAGACGGCGACGCGAAATCGTCCGACGGAGAGGAAGACGCCACGGCCGACAACGTCAAGGCCGAAGCCGAGACGTCGAAATCGTCGTCGAGCACCGGCAGCGCCTCGACGCCGAAGCCCAAGTATCCCGCTTACGCCGATACGCTCAAGGACTTCAAGCAAATCGACGGTCTCATCAAGCTGCATCAGAAGGACAACAAGGTGTATGCCGAGTTGTCGGGCAGCAACATGAATCGCGACTTCATCGTCCTGACGTCGATCGCTCGCGGCATCGGCGAAGGGGCGTTGCTGGGCGGCATGTCATGGGGCTTTGGCGATGATTGGCTGTGGCAGTTCCGCAAGGTCGACGACAACATCCAGGTCGTGCGTCGCAATGTCCGCTTCCGCGCGGCCAAGGGATCGCCCGAAGAGAAAGCGGTCAAGCTGGCCTACACCGACAGCGTGCTCTTCGCTCTGCCGATCGTCACGATGGGTTCCGGCGGCAGCTACGTTGTCGACTTGTCGAACATTTTCATGACCGACCTGCCGCAGATCAGCATGATGCTGCCGGGCTTCTCGTTCTCGAGCAGCAAGAGCAACTGGTCGAGCGTCAAGAGTTTCAAAGACAACGTCGAACTCGAAATCGCCGCCACCTACGCATCCTCCGGCATGGCGAACCTCGACACCGTTCCCGACTCGCGCGGCGTGTCGATCTACGTGCATTACTCGATCAGCCTGCTCCCCGAGAACGGCTACACGCCACGATTGGCCGACGACCGCGTCGGTTACTTCGTCACGGCGGTCAAGGACTTCTCGCTTAAGAACACGCCCGACCGGTTCGTGCGTTACGTGAATCGCTGGGATCTACAGAAGGCCGACCCGGCTGCCGATGTTTCACCGCCCAAGAAGCCGATCGTGTTCTGGATCGAAAGGACCACGCCGTACCAATACCGCGGCGCCATCCGCGACGGCATCATGGAATGGAACAAGGCGTTCGAGAAGGCCGGCTTCGTGAACGCGATCGAGGTTCGCCAGCAGCCCGACAGCGCCGATTGGGACCCAGAAGACATCAACTACAACACGTTCCGGTGGATCACGTCCGGGGCGGGCTTTGCCATGGGCCCGAGCCGCGTGAACCCGATCACGGGGCAGATTCTCGACGCGGACATCATTTTCGATTCCGACTTCGTGCAGTTCTGGAAGCGTGAGTACGAAATCTTCACGCCCGCCACGATCGCCGGCATGACTGGTGGTCCGCTCGACATCGCCACCTACGAAGAGAAGCTCCGCAAGGTGCCCGAGGCCCGCCGTCTCAGCGCCGGCTGCCAATGCGAGTTCCACAATGGCATGGCGCGTGAGCTGGCAATGGGATCGACCGCGCTGTTGGCTCGCACCAGTGCCGCCGTTTCAGCCAAGGAACAGCAGAAGCTGCTGATCCAAGGTCTGAAGGAAGTCACCATGCACGAAGTCGGGCACACGCTCGGCCTGCGTCACAACTTCAAGGCCAGCACGATGCTGACGCTCAAAGATCTGAACGATCCTGACAAGACGAAGGAAGGGACCGTTGCCTCGGTGATGGATTACACGCCGGTGAACATCGTCGCTAAGGACATGAAGCAAGGCGAGTACTACACGTCGACGATAGGCCCCTACGATTACTGGGCCATCGAATACGGCTACAAGACGATCTCAGGCGACGAAAAGGATGCTCTGGCGAAGATCGCCGCACGTTCGGGCGAAGAGGCCTTGGCCTACGCGACGGATGAAGACACGCGCGGCATCGACCCCGACCCGCTCAGCAATCGATTCGATCTTGGCAAGGACCCGATCGAGTACGCTCAAATGCGAACAAAGCTCGTCGGCGAGCTGTGGCCCGGCATCGTCGAAAAGGTGACCGAGGACGGCGATGGTTATCAACGCGCTCGCCAGGCGTTTGGCGTGTTGCTCGGCAACTATGGCCAGGCAGTGTTCGTGGCGTCGCGATTTGTCGGCGGCTTGGAAACGAGCCGCAGCCACAAGGGTGACGCCGAGGGGAAGGCCCCGATCACGGTTGTCACTGCCGCCAGGCAGCGCGACGCTCTCGGCGTTGTCGAGGAGACAATGTTCAGCGCCAAGCCGTTCGACTTCCCGCCCGAGTTGTACAACCACCTGGCGTCGAGCCGATGGAGTCACTGGGGCGTGACCGAGCCGCTTCGCACCGACTATGCCGTGCACGAAGTGATTGCGATGTGGCAGTCGCGCGTGCTCGACCAACTTCTGTCGTCGCTGACGCTCGAACGTCTCCACGATTCGGAGCTGAAAGTGCCCGCCGACCAGGACGCCTTCACGACGGCCGAGTTGCTCGAACGGCTCACGAACTCGATTTTCTCGGAAGTCGACAAGCTGCCGAAGGGCAAGTACACGAATCGCACGGCGGCCATCAACAGCCTGCGCCGCAACCTGCAGCGGACCTACCTGAAACGATTGGGAATGATCGCTCTCGGTCAGACCGCCGCTCCGCAGGACTGCCAGACCGTGGCCTACGTCGAGTTGAAGGACCTGCACGACCAGATCGAGGCATTGCTCGACAAGCGCACCGACCTCGACACGTATTCGCAGGCCCACCTGCGCGAGAGCGCCGACCGCATCGAGAAAATCCTCGACGCGAGCCTGACGTTTACGAAGCCGTAAGGAAGGAGTGAGTGGTTGAGTAAGTGAGTACGTGCTTAAAACGGCACTCACTTACTCAACCACTCACTTACTCACTCTGCAATCCATGAAACTCATTCAGGCCGTCGTTCAACCGACGAAACTCCGAGCGCTTCGCGAAGCGCTCGAGAAGATCGGCGTCACGCGCATGAGCGTCGCCGACGCTCATGGCTACGCTCGCCAACGCGGCCACACCGAGATGTACCGCGGCCACGAGTACAAAACGAACCTGCTTCGCAAGGTCGAGCTTGAGATCGTTGTGAATGACGACTTCGTTGAACGCACGATCGAAACGATTCAAACCGTCGCACGCACCGGCCACGAAGGCACGATCGGTGACGGCAAGATCTTCGTGACGTCCGCCGAGCAAGTCATCCGCATCAAAGACGGCGAGCGCGGGTTCGGGGCGGTATGAGCGACCCGTCTCCAGCGGCGATTCTCGTCACCGGCGATTTGATGTTCGCCTCGAAGGCAAGCGCCGCCGCCGCTCGCACGGGAGTTCCTCTCGAGACCGCGCTGGGCGTCGACGCGCTGTGGGGGAAGCTCACGCATGGTTTGCCGCGTCTTATCATGCTCGACCTGAGCACCCGAATCTGAAGATCCGCGACGTCGTTGATCGGGTTCGCGGGCTCAGCTCGTCAACGACCATCGTGGCCTTCGGCCCGCACGTACAAGAAGAGTTGCTCGCTCAAGCGACTGCCGCCGGATGCGACGTCGTGATATCGCGCGGGCAGTTCAATGCCCAGATCGACGCGATGATGCAACAATACGCCGGTTAGCGGCGACGCGCCAGCGGAGCGCGGTTGTGGGCCGACATGCATAAACGCGTCGCAAGCGAACGCGGCTAACTTTGCGCATTAAAAAACCGCAGAGGCCGCAAAGATCCGCAGGGAATTACGAAGAACCACGCGCGACAGTCGCGTGCCGGAGTCCCTCCGATCTTCGGGTCTCTGCGCTCTCTGTGACCTCCGCGGTGATATGTCGTTCGACGACGCACCGGCGGCGGTCTTACCGATTAATAGAAGCCGAACCCGCCGTAGCCACCGTACCCGCCATAACCCATGCCGAAACCGGGGCCATAGCCGTAACCGTACGGTCGATAACCGTAGCCGTAACCGCCGCGGTAATAACCGCGATACGGACGTCCGTAGTATCCGCCGCGATATCCGCCATAGTAGCGATAGGCGACCGGGCTCACCGCAATCGGCGAGGCGTCGGCCTTCGGTATGTCGAAAGCGAACGTCATCAGCCCTACGGCGGCAACTGCCAAAAGAATGCGTTTCATGGTCATCTCCTTCGTAAGTCCACTGACCAGCGGTCTTGCAAACCTCGTGCCCTTTTATTTTACCGAAGTTCGTTTTGAAAGAAGGGCCGCGATCTTACGACTTAGCAAGGATTGCTCGACCGCCTCGATCCCTCCGGGCAGCGGCACGGACCAGTTCGGCCATTGATCGGTCGTTCCAGGCATGTTCACGCGATGCTCGACGGCCAGCGCGTCCTCCAGCGTCGCCAGAACAATCGTCGACGGTGCATCGGCAAGTGCCGCGTACGTCTTTTCTACGACGGTTTCGACCGGTGCGTTCTCGTCGCAACCTGTCGCTTTCGTAAGACGTTCGCGAATCTGCTGGTTCGACTCTTCGCTGACCGTGAGGCCGATGGATCGTTGATCGGCAAGGTCGGCGCCCGTCCATACGCCGGCGATTGTCGGCAGATCGTGCGTCGCTGCCGAAACCATCGCCTGCTTCGGAAACTCGGCAATCGGCCGGTCTTCAAACCACAACACGCGATACGAGAGGACGCGACGATCGGCCATCGTCTCACGCACTCCAGGCTCGACGGTGCCCAGGTCTTCACCGACCACGAACGCGCCGGCGCGATGACTCTCCAACGCCAGAATCGCGAGCATCTCGTCGGCCCGATAACGAACGTACGTGCCTCGCTTCGGCCCGAAGCCGTGAGGTATCCAGTACAGCCGAAACAGCCCCATGACGTGATCGATGCGCAACCCACCTGCGTGTCGCAGCGTCGCGCGAATCGTTTCGACGAACGGACGGTAGCCGACCGCCCGGAACTTGTGCGGCACCAGGGGAGGCAATCCCCAATCCTGACCGTCGGCGTTGTAGGCGTCGGGCGGAGCGCCGACCGACACGCCGTCGGCCAACAAGTCTTGCCACGCCCAAGCATCAGCGCCGCCCGAGTCGAAACCGATCGGCAAGTCGTGAAGGATCGCGAGTTTTTCGGAAGCTCGAGCCAGTTGCGTATCGACGAGCCACTGCATCCAGGCGTGAAATGCGACGCGCTGCGGCTGATCGCGCGCCACGGCCAGCGTTGCGGCCGAATCGGGTCGGCGATACTGCGCGGGCCACTGCCGCCAATCGCCGCCATGTTTCTCGACCAGCGTCGAATAGATGGCAAACTGTTCGAGCGACGTTCCCTGTTGCTCGCGATACCAATCGAAATCCGCGTCGCCTTTGAAATGCGACCAAATCTTTTCGAGTGCGCGTTGCTTGAGTTCGAAGACCTTCGGCCGCTCGATGAGCGGTCTGTCGTTGAGCGCCGCCGCTTCTTTCGCGAGCTTCGGAAGCTCGTCGCCGAGCGCCTCGCGAGCGCCAGGGATTTCTTCGATGCGCAAGTACAGTGGGTTGCGGAAGCGGCGACTCGTCGGCGAATACGGGCTCGCCTGCTGATCGGCTAGCGGAGGGTTGGCGTTCAACGGGTTGATGAGCAGACAACGCGCGCCCTGCGCTGACGACCACTCGGCCAGGCGACGCAAGTCGGCCAAGTCGCCGAGGCCCCAGCTTTGCTTCGATCGCGTCGAGTAAAGCTGCGCCGCCCAACCCCAGATGGCCGACGGCGCCACCGGGCACTGTCGCGGCGCGACGATCACATGTGTCTGCCGATCAACGTGATGCGGGCGGAACTCGTGGTATCCGAGCGGCAAGTCGGGGGGCAGGTGATCGTCGATTTCAAGGCGAGCGCCGCCTTCGAGCGTCAGCATGCCTCGGGTAAAGACCCTGCCGGGTTGGCCGGGATGCACGATGCGCAGCGGAGCGACATCGGATGGCCCACGGCTGCGCCAGCCGACACCCATCGCCTTGAGCAGCGCGCGTCGCACTTCGGGCAACGTGCTCACCCAGCGCTGCGACGTATCTTCGTAGCCCGAGACGACTCCCCAACAATCGGCCGACATGAGATTCCGTTCGTTTTGCGGTGGGTGAGGGTTGGACGAGCGTGCGCGGCGTTAGCAAATTGTGTAACGGGCAACGTGATGAACGCACAACCCCAGGGCCGCAGGCCCTGGGCTTTTTAGCGGTATGGAGCGCTGTCGTTGCATCACATTTCGTGCTGCACCTTGCAGGCAGGAAAATCCTAGCTACACTGCGACGCGTTGGCCGTCACCAGAGTCTGGACTGTGGCGGAGGGACAATTCCGCGGTTCAGGCACGGGCGGGAAAGGCGTGGCGGTTTTAATTTGATGATGGGTGCTGTGTCGCAACAGCATAAAGTCGTCATTGTCGGCGGGGGATTTGGTGGGCTTGCGCTGGCTCGAAGCCTCGGGCGAGCGCCGGTCGATGTGACGCTCGTTGATCGTCACAACTACCACCTGTTTCAGCCGCTGCTTTACCAGGTCGCTACTGGCGGCCTGTCGCCGGCGAACATTGCTTCGCCGCTGCGAACCCTCGTCAAACGACAACGCAACGTCCGCGTGCTGTGCGGAAACGTCGACGATATCGACGTCGAGCGTCGTCGCGTACTGGTCGAAGGGGCCACGCTCGAATACGACACGCTCGTGCTTGCCGCCGGCTCGAGTCACAGCTATTTCGGCCACGACGAGTGGGCCGCCTACGCACCGGGCCTCAAAACCATCGACGACGCCACCGCCATCCGCCGCCGCATTCTCGAAGCGTTCGAGATTGCCGAGTGGTACGGCGAGTGTGACGACGCGCAACCTTGGATGACATTTGCCGTCGTCGGAGGCGGGCCGACGGGGGTCGAGCTGGTTGGCCAGATCGCCGAGATCGCCCACTACACGATGGTCCGCGAGTTTCGTTCGATTGATCCGCGACGAGCGAAGGCGTATCTGATCGAGGCAGGGGACCGGATCCTGCCGGCCTACGACATCCAGTTATCATGGAAAGCCCAGCGCGACCTGGAAGCCATGGGCGTCACGGTGCTCGTCGATTCCATGGTTACCGGCGTGGACGACACCGGAGTACGTTACAAGTCCAAGGGAAAAGAGCAGCACCTCGACTGCCGGTCGGTGTTTTGGGGCGCGGGGGTGCAGGCCTCGCCGTTGGCGCGCAAGATTGCCCAAGCGACAGGCACCGCGATCGATCGCACGGGACGTGTCGCCGTGAAGCCGAACTTATCGCTCGCGGGGCATTCTGACATATTTGTAATCGGCGACATGGCGAACTGCACGGGGTCAGACGGCAAGCCGTTGCCAGCGCTTGCGCCGGTGGCGATGCAGCAAGGAAAATATCTTGCGAACTTGCTGGCTCGCTGGATCGAAGGACGTCCTGCGCCGCCGCCGTTTCGTTATCACGATCGCGGCACGCTGGCCACGATCGGCCGTTCACGCGCCGTCGCACAACTTCCGTTTGGCCGATTTTCCGGCGTTTTAGCGTGGTGGATGTGGCTGATTATCCACCTGATGACGATCGTCGAATTCCAAAATCGAATTCTCGTGCTCGTCCAGTGGGGATGGGCCTACGTTACGCGAAATCGTGCGGCTCGTTTGATCACAGGACAGACAAAATTAAACGATGATGACGATCCTTTGCGCCATGCACTGGCAAAGAGATCGTGCCCGCCCCCCGAAGCACTCCTTGTCAGCGGCGCGCAGTCCGCTATCCTCTCGAAGAAGCCATGACGCAGGTTTTCCATCCTTCGATGAACCCGTTCTCCAAGATCACAATCTTGGGGGCTGCTGGATTTGTTGCGCTTGCGGGTTGGGTACTCAACGAGTGGTATCGCTCGTCGTACATCACGCAAGTCAACGTCGTGCGCACTCAGCCCGTGCAGTTCAGCCACGAGCATCACGTGTCCGGCCTCGGCATCGATTGCCGCTATTGCCACACGAGCGTCGAAACGTCGTCGTTCGCGGGCATTCCGCCGACCGAGACGTGCATGAACTGCCACTCGATCATTTGGAACGACAGCCCGAAGCTCGAACCCGTGCGGGCCAGCTACCGAACCGGCAAGCCACTGGTGTGGACGCGCGTACACGATCTGCCCGACTACGTGCATTTCAACCACGCGATTCACGTGAACAAAGGCATCGGCTGCCAGTCGTGCCATGGGCGCGTCGACAAGATGCCGCTCACGTGGCGAGTGCACAGCCTGTACATGGAATGGTGCCTCGAGTGCCACTGGGATCCGTCGAAGCACGTCCGCCCGCGCGACGAAGTGTTCAACATGAAATGGACGCGCCCGGCCAACCAACCTGACTTCGGAAAGAAACTCGTCGAGTCTTACCACATCGAATCGGAAACGAATTGCTCGATCTGCCATTACTAACGAACACTGCGGAAGACCGTTCGCAGCTTGATTACCAGGCGCTTCGCGAGCGCTTGGCCACGAGCCAATCGCGCGATTGGTGGCGCAGCCTGCAACAACTGGCCGAGACGCCTGAGTTCGAGGCCATGGTCGGGCGCGAGTTCCCCGAGAACGCGTCGACGTGGAGCGACGCGCTCAGCCGTCGCCGTTTTCTCACATTGATGGGCGCGTCGTTGGCCTTGGCGGGTGCCGGCGGATGCGGGCGCGAACCGCTCGAAGAAATTTATCCGTACGTTCGCGCTCCCGAGCAGATCGTGCCCGGCAAGCCGCTGTTCTTCGCGACCGCCATTAGCCTCGGCGGCATCGGCAACGGCGTGCTCGTCGAAAGTCACATGGGTCGCCCGACGAAGATCGAAGGCAACCCCGACCACCCGGCAAGTCTCGGCGCGACCGACCTGTTCACGCAGGCTAGCATCTTGTCGATGTACGACCCCGACCGGTCGCAAGTGATTTTGCATCGCGGTCGCATCAGCACGTGGGAAGATTTTCTGCGTGCGATCAAAACCATCATCGACGACCAACGCGCCACGCAAGGCAGCGGCATCCGCATTCTGACCGAGACCGTGACATCGCCTACGCTCGCGGCGCAATTGAATGGCGTGTTGGCCGCGTTCCCAAAAGCGACGTGGCATCAATACGAGCCGGTATCGCGAGACAACGTCCGCGGCGGCGCACGGCTGGCGTTCGACACCGACGTCGAAACGATCTACCACTTCGACCAGGCCAAAGTCATCGTGTCGCTCGACAGCGACTTCTTGCACCGCGGGCCAGGCAGCCTGCGTTACGCTCACGATTTCTCCGATCAGCGCCGCGTGCGCGAAGCCAATCGGAACATGAATCGCCTGTACGCCGTCGAGTGTACGCCGACAAACACCGGCGCGATCGCCGACCATCGGCTGCCGCTCAAGGCCAGCGAGATCGGTCGCTTTGCCCGATTGTTGGCGCAACGTCTTGGCCTGGCGCCGGCGGGTTTCGCTCCGGCGGCTTCGAGCGGGAAGGTAGTCTCCGCATCGTCGCGATTCGATCCCGCCGCACATCCACTGCACGCAGCCTGGCTCGATGCGGTTGTTGCTGATTTGCAGGCCAACCGTGGTCGCTCGATCATCGTCGTCGGCGACGAGCAGCCGCCCGAAGTACACGCGTTGGCGCACTTGATGAACGCCAACCTCGGCAACGTCGGCACAACGGTCAATTACACCGAGCCGCTCGACGCGCGCCCCATGAACCAGAACGACTCGCTGCGCGAGTTGGCGTTGGCGTTGGAAGAAGACGAAGTCGAGCTGTTGATTGTTCTCGGCGCGAACCCCGCCTACACGGCGCCGGTCGATCTCGATTTCGCGCGACGGATGGGCAAGGCCAAGGCCGCCGTTCGCTTCGGCTATTACGACGACGAAACCTCCGGCCTTTGCCGATGGCACGTCCCCGCGGCGCACGAACTCGAGAGCTGGGGCGACGTGCGTGCTTTCGACGGCACGGTGACGATTCAGCAACCGCTGATCGCGCCGCTGTTCGGCGGCAAGACGCCGACGGAATTCATCTCGGCCTTGTTCGACGACACGCCGCGCAGCGCTTACGACATCGTGCGAGCGACGTGGCGCGATCGCTACAACGGCGACGACTTCGAAGCGTACTGGCCCACAATCATTCACAACGGCGTGGTGCCTAACACCACGCTGGCGGTGCGCAGTGTCACCCCGCGCGAAACCGCAAGCGGTGCAGGGGGCATCTGGAATGAGCCAGCGTCGAATGCGTCGGACGACGGCACGCTCGAGATTGTGTTCCGCCCCGATCCAACGATTTGGGACGGCCGATTCGCGAACAACGGTTGGTTGCAAGAGTTGCCGAAGCCGCTGTCGACCATGACCTGGGACAACGCGGTGCTCATCGGGCCCGCGACGGCCGAGCGTTTGAAGTTGCAGAACGGCGACATCGTGCGGCTAAATTACGAAGATCACACGGCCGAGGGGCCGATCTGGGTCGATCTCGGTCATGCCGACGATGCGGTCACTGTGGCGCTGGGCTTCGGTCGCACGAAGGCCGGGCGCGTCGGCAATGGTGTCGGGTTCGACGCTTATAAGTTGCGGGAACTCGCGACGCCGTGGTTCGACAGCGGTCTGAAGCTGACGAAGACCGGTCGCAAGCATCAGATGGCGACGACGCAGACGCACTTCTACATGGAAGGCCGCGACATCGTTCGCACCGGCACGCTCGAAGACTACCGCGAAGACCCGCACACGGCCGCGAGCGGACCTCACCACGAACACGGCGAGCAACCGTCGCTGTACTCGCCGTTTCCAAATCCCGGCCACGCTTGGGGCATGGTCATCGATTTGAACGCGTGCAGCGGTTGCGGTGGATGCGTCGTCGCGTGTCAGGCCGAGAACAACATCCCGGTCGTCGGTAAGGAAGGCGTGCTGGCAAGCCGCGAAATGCATTGGCTGCGGATCGACACGTACTACCGCGGCGATCTCGACAACCCCGAGGTGCTGCATCAACCGATGCTGTGTCAGCACTGTGAACAGGCCCCGTGCGAGACGGTTTGCCCCGTGGCGGCAACCACGCACAGCAAGGAAGGCCTGAACGAGATGACTTACAACCGCTGCGTCGGAACGCGGTATTGCTCGAACAACTGTCCGTACAAAGTGCGTCGCTTCAACTTCTTCAACTACACAGGCGACAACACGCCGCTGACGTCGATGCAGCACAACCCGGACGTCACCGTGCGTTCGCGTGGCGTGATGGAGAAGTGCACGTTCTGTGTGCAGCGCATCAATGCGGCCCGGATTGTCGCTGAAGTCGACACGGCACGCACAGGCGAGAAAAAGACGATCGGCGACGGCGACATTGTCACGGCATGTCAGGCCGCGTGTGCCAGCCAAGCGATTGTCTTCGGCGATTTGAACGACCCGAACAGCCGCGTGTCGAAGATGAAAGCCGAGCCAACGAACTACGGCGTGCTGACCGAGCTGAACACGCATCCGCGCGTCACGTACCTCGCTCGCATCCGCAATCTGAACCCCGAGCTTGCCGAGGCCGAGAAGAAGCACAACCCGCGAGCCGTCGTGCCGAAGGATCAATTCCTTCCATGAACCACGAAGAAGAAGACCTGCCGTTGATCGAAGAGGCCGAAGGGCCCGAAGCCGTCGAGGCTCGGCGCGCGGCCGTCGTTGCGCCGGGGCTCACCGCCGGTTCGGTCACCGACCAGATCAGCCAGATCGTGCTGACCAAAGGTCTGCGCAAAGGCTGGATCTTCGGATTCATGATCGCCTTCGCGCTGACCATGATGCTCACCTACGCGATCACGATGACCGTCGCGATCGGCACGGGCATCTGGGGCATCAACATTCCGGTCGGTTGGGGCTTTGCGATCATCAACTTCGTGTGGTGGATCGGCATTGGTCACGCCGGGACGCTTATTTCGGCTGTGCTTCTGCTGTTGCACCAAGAGTGGCGAACGTCGATCAACCGCTTTGCCGAAGCCATGACGTTATTCGCCGTCGCGTGCGCCGGTATCTTTCCGTTGCTGCACCTCGGCAGGCCGTGGATCTTCTACTGGCTTTTCCCGTATCCAAACACGATGACCGTGTGGCCTCAGTTCCGCAGCCCGCTGGTGTGGGACGTGTTCGCCGTGTCGACGTACGGCACCGTGTCGTTTCTGTTCTGGTACGTCGGATTGATTCCCGACCTTGCGACACTTCGCGATCGCGCGAAAAACTCGTTCAGCAAGTACACCTACGGCGCGATGGCCATGGGATGGCGAGGCTCGGCCGCTCACTGGCATCGATATCACATTGCTTACACGTTGTTGGCCGGCCTTGCGACGCCGCTGGTCGTGAGCGTGCACACCGTCGTCGGTCTCGACTTCGCATCGTCGATTATCCCCGGTTGGCACAGCACGATCTTTCCGCCGTACTTCGTCGCAGGCGCTATCTACTCCGGCTTTGCGATGGTCATGACGCTTGCAATTCCGATTCGCGCTGCGTACGGACTCGAAGGCTTGATCACCATGCGTCACCTCGACAACATGGCGAAGATCATCCTCGCTACCGGGTTGATCGTGCTCTACGGCTACGTCATGGAAGTTTTCTTCGGCTGGTACAGCGCCAACACCTATGAGAAGTATCTCGTCGAGCAACGCATGTTCGGGCCATATCGGCACCTGTACTGGGCGCTCATCTTCTGCAACGGCCTGATGCCGCAGGTGCTGTGGTTCCCGCGTTTGCGCAGTTCAACGATCGCGTTGTTCTGCGTCTCGTTGGTCGTCAACGTCGGCATGTGGTACGAGCGGTACGTCATCGTCGTCACCAGCCTGAGCCGCGATTACCTGCCAAGCTCATGGGGCTTGTACTCAGGTACGCGATACGACTGGATGATCTACATCGGAACGATCGGCTTGTTCCTCACGCTGATGTTGTTGTTTATCCGCGTGTTGCCGATGATCTCGATCTTCGAAATGCGTGAGCTTGTCGCCAAGAAGGAAGGCGAACCGACGGCCAGTGACGAGCCCGCAACTGAATCATGAAACACGCTGATGAAACACACTGACCCGCCGAAAATCTACGGCCTCATGGCGGAGTTTGACACTCCAAGCGAGGTCATTGCGGCTGCCGAGCGCGTGCGCGATGCGGGCTACAAGCGCGTCGAGGCGTATTCGCCGTACCCGATCGAAGAGCTTAGCCACACGTTGCACCCAGGCCACAGCAAGTTGCCGCTGCTGGTGTTCATCGGCGGCGCGACCGGCGGCACGCTCGGCTTCCTGCTGCAGTACTGGGTTCACGTCATCCACTATCCGCTGAACATCGGCGGCAAGCCGCTCAACGTTTGGCCGGCCTATATCCCGATCACGTTCGAGATGACGATTCTCGGCGCAGCGCTCACGACGGTGTTCTCGCTGCTGGCGCTCAACGGGCTGCCGATGCCATATCACCCAGTCTTCAACGTGCCGCGCTTTACGTTGGCCAGCCGCGACCGTTTCTTCCTGATGATTCGCACCGTGGATCCCATTTACGACGACACGAAAACTCGCGAGCTGATGGCGAGCCTCACACCACACGCAGTGGTGGAGGTGCCCCCGTGATCGCGAATGTCATTCGTGCCGGCGTCATGTTAGCCGCGTCGCTTGCGACGCGCTCGCTGCGCTTCGCGGCTAAACTCGTGATGTTGTTAATGATGGTTGCCATTTGCGGTTGCCATCACGACATGCAAGATCAGCCGCGCTACGACCCGCTCGAACACAACCCGATGTTTCCCAACGGTCTCGCCTCGCGCCCGCTGGTGCCCGGCACCGTAGCGCGCGGACATTTGCGTGTCGACACCGTGATGTACGAAGGTCGCCGCGACGGGCAACTCGTCGATCGACTGCCGATGCCCATCACTGAAGAACTGCTGCATCGTGGACAAGAACGTTTCAACATCTTTTGCTCGCCTTGTCACAGCCGCGTCGGCGACGGCAACGGCATGATCGTGCTTCGCGGCTACCGACGTCCTCCGACGTTCCACAGCCCGCGATTGCGTGGCATGCCCGACGGATACTTCTTCGACATCATGACGCGCGGCTTCGGACAGATGCCTCAGTACGCCACTCAAGTTCCGGTCGAAGACCGCTGGGCGATCACGGCCTACATCCGCGCGTTGCAGCTCAGTCAGTATGCATCGCTGGACCAGGTGCCCGAGGCCGATCGTGCAAAGATCACGAGCGAGGCGGCGCCATGAGTCACTTCGATCCAGAATCTTCTGAGCAGCAACCTTCGCGCATCCGCATGTTGGGCCGCCGCGCTCTGGTCGTTGCCGTCGTCGGTTGCGTCGTCTGTGGCATTGCTGCCGCGACCGACATGGAACGGTTTATGCGTTCGTATCTTGTGGCGTTCATTTTCTGGCTCGGCATTTCTTCGGGATGCCTGGCCGCCATGATGCTGCATCGCCTCACGGGCGGCACTTGGGGCATCGCCCTCACGCGCGTTGCTCAGCGAGCCAGCGCGCTGATCCCGCTCATGGCGCTCATGTTCATTCCGATTGCATTGGAAGTTCCGCGGCTCTACATCTGGGCGCAGCCCGAGATGGTGGAGCATGACGAAATCCTTCAGGCGAAGGAGCCGTATCTCAATCGCGATGCTTTCACGATTCGCGCGGTCGTGTATTTTGTCATCTGGTCAACCCTTTCGATGTTGTTGCGAGGTCGCCGCATTTGGAAACTCCCGGGCCCTGTCTCGGGCGTCGGCATCGCGGCATGGTTTCTTTGCGGCACGTTCGCGTCGGTCGACTGGATGATGTCGCTCGAGCCGCATTGGTACTCGACCACCTACGGCGCGATGTTCGTCGTCGGGCAGGCGCTCTCGGGCTTGGCGTTCGGCATTTTCGCACTCTTGGTGCTCTCCGACGACCGGCCGTGGCCCACGGCATTGCCTCGCGCGGGTTTGCGCGACTTGAACAACTTGCTGCTCGCGTTCGTCATGCTGTGGACGTACATCGCGTTCACGCAATTCCTGATCATCTACTACGGCAACCTCGCCGAAGAAGTCGGCTGGTATCAGCGCCGCATCGAAGGGGGTTGGATCAACGTCGCATTCGTGTTGATCGGGTTCCATTTCATCGCTCCGTTCCTCGCGCTCGTCGCGGGTTCGGGCAAAGAGAATCCCAAGGCTCTCGCAACCATCGCCGGCGCGATTGTCGTCGTGCATTGGCTCGATATTCACTGGCTCATCATGCCCGCGTTTTATCCCAGCGAGTTCACGTTCTCATGGTGCGACATCGCGGCGACCGTGACCGTCGGCGCCGTGTGGCTGACCGCCTGGGCGATGCAGCCTGATCCCATCACGGGCGTCGAAATCGACGACACCGGGGAGGCGGCACGCGCATGACCCAGCACGAACACCCGCGTTACGACGACGATCCGAGCGGCGAAAGCCCCGCCCACGAGCGCAGCGATGCCCAGGCAAAGCCGATCATCAAATTCGCCATCGGCCTGACGGTTTTCGTCATTCTTGTCGATGCCGGTCTGCGATGGATGACGAAAGACTTCTTGATCAAAGACGATCCCGTTGTCGAAGAGCCCGTCGATGGCAGCGCGGATTTCGAGCTTTCGCCGCCGCCGCGCCTGCAACGTTCGGCCTCTGCCGACATGCAGCGCCTGCGCGAGGATGAAAACGAACGACTCACGACCTACGGTTGGGTCGATCGACAACAGAACACCGTTCGCGTGCCGATCGACCAGGCCATGCACATGGTCGTCGAGCGAATGCCCGACTGGCCGAAAGTCACTGGCCCCGCCGCCAACGCGCCGGGCGGTCCACCACCGAGTGGAGGGCCGCAGCCATGATGCGCGTTGTGATCGCATCCCTAGTGATGTGCTTTTCGCTTGCGTGCGCATCGCGCGCCATCGCCGAGCCGCCGAGCGCCTCGCTCGTCAGCGCAATCGGTATCGACCAACACCTTGGCGAGAAGTTGCCGCTCGATCTGAAGTTCAAAGACGACCACGGCAAGGACGTGACGCTCGGCGAGTGCCTCGACGGCAAGCCAACGATTCTCGTGCTCGCTTATTATCAATGCCCGATGCTCTGCACGCAGGTGTTGAACTCGCTCACGCGATCGGCCAGCGCGCTGCCGTGGCCGGCCGGTGACAAGTTCCGCATCGTTGTCGCGAGCATCGACCCGACCGAAACGACCGACATGGCCGCCGCGAAGAAGCGCAGCTATGTGCAGCTTTACACCCAACGTGATGCCGCGGCCGGGTGGTCGTTCCTCACCGGCGATCAACCGAACATCGAACGGCTGGCGCAGGCAGTGGGCTTCCGTTATCACTACGACGAGAAGTCGAAGCAGTACGCCCACGCCAGCGGCATCATGGTCGTCACACCGTCGGGCGAGTTGTCGCGATACTTTTACGGACTCGATTACCCGACGGTCGACCTGCGATTGGCGCTCGTCGAAGCCTCGGAAGGACACATCGGTTCGCCCGTCGATCAATTTCTGTTGTTGTGTTTTCACTACGACCCGCTCACGGGTCGTTATGGCCTGGCGATCATGAATATGCTTCGCTTTTTGGGCGCGGCGACGGTGGTGGTGCTCGGCACGTTCATCGCCGTCAACTTGCGGCGAGAGCGGCGAACGAACGAACCTGAGGTAGCGCCCTAGAGCATGGACACGAGTTTCCGACTTCTTCCCGAGCAGGCATCGTCGGTCGCGCCGCACGTCGACGCGCTGTACTTTTTTCTGCTTGGGGTGAGCATCTTTTTCACTGTGTTGATCGCGACGCTGATCGTGGTGTTCGCGATCAAGTATCGCCGTTCCGTACATCCGGTGCGCACGCCGGGGCATCCGCCCGTGGCGCTCGAAATCGTGTGGATCGTCGTGCCGCTCGTGATCGTGATGGTCATCTTCTTCTGGTCGATGCAGTTGTTCTTCGAGATGTCGCGCATCCCAGAAGATGCGCTCGAGATCCATGTCGTCGCCAAGCAGTGGATGTGGAAGTTCCAGCATCCGCAAGGCCGCCGCGAAATCGACACGCTGCACGTCCCTGCCGGCCGCGCGGTGAAGCTCACCATGATCTCGCAAGACGTGATTCACAGCTTCTTCGTGCCGGCGTTTCGCACCAAGCAAGACGTGTTGCCGGGCCGTTATTCGCGCACGTGGTTCGAAGCCACCGAACCTGGTGAGTACCATTTGTTCTGTGCCGAGTATTGCGGCACGAGCCATTCGCAAATGATCGGCCGCGTGATCGTCATGCCGCCGGCCGAGTACCAATCGTGGGTCGGAAGCGCGACGACGAACGAAACGCCGCTGGCCATTGGCGCGCGTTTGTATGCGTCGTTGCGATGCGCCAGTTGTCACGGCGAGTCGGGCCTCGGCCCCGTGCGCGGACCGTCGCTGGTCGGAATCTTCGGCCAACAAATTCCGCTCAAAGGCGGCGGCACGGCGAAGGTCGACGACGACTTCCTGCGCAAGTCGATCATTGATCCGATGACGCACGTCGTCGCTGGCTTCGATCCCATCATGCCGTCGTTCCGGGGACAGATCGATGAGGAAGGCCTCAACATGCTGATCGCTTACATCAAGAGCATGAAACCTGTTGCTTCGTCCCGCGGAGTGCCCGAGCGATGAGCGCCGTTGCCGAATTGCCCGCCTCCGCCCCCGAACCTGCCGTCTCGCGCGAGGTGAACTATCTCACTGCCGGGTACACGCTGCGTTCGTGGCTGCTCACGACCGATCACAAGCGGATCGCGATCCTCTACCTGATCGCGATCACGTTCTTCTTTTTCGTCGGCGGCGCGGCGGCGACGTTGTTCCGGGTCGAACTGATGACGCCGGCCCCCGACCTGCTCGAATCCGAAACCTACAACAAACTCTTCACGCTGCACGGCGTGCTCATGATCTTTTTCTTCCTCATTCCGTCGATCCCGGCGGTGTTGGGGAACTTCTTGATTCCGATGATGGTCGGCGCCCGCGATCTCGCGTTCCCGAGGCTGAACCTGCTCAGTTGGTATCTGCTGATGATCGGAGGCCTGTGCACGACGTGGGTGATGCTCGTCGGCGGCGTCGATACCGGTTGGACCTTTTACACGCCGTACAGCAGCACCTACAGCAACACATACGTGATGGCCACCGCCATCGGGATCTTCATCACCGGGTTCTCGTCGATTCTCACCGGCCTCAACTTCATCGTGACGATTCACACGATGCGCTGCCCGGGACTCACGTGGTTCCGGCTGCCGTTGTTCGTGTGGGCTTCGTATGCCACAAGTCTGATCAACGTGTTGGGCACGCCAGTGCTCGCGTCGGCGATTTTACTGGTCGCCGTCGAACGCGGCTTCGGCATCGGTATCTTCGATCCGGCACTCGGCGGCGATCCGATTTTGTTTCAGCACTTGTTCTGGTTCTATTCGCATCCGGCCGTTTACATCATGGTGCTTCCCGCGATGGGCGTGATCAGCGAGCTCGTCGCTCACTTCACGCGCAACCGCCTGTTCGGCTACAAGCTGGTCGCGTTTTCGAGCCTCGCGATCGCCGTCCTCGGCTTCCTCGTGTGGGGGCACCACATGTTCGTCAGCGGGCAGTCGTTCTATGCCGGCGTCGTCTTCTCGATGCTCAGCTACCTGATCGCTATTCCATCGGCCATCAAGGTCTTCAACTGGACGGCGACGATGTTCCGTGGGTCGATCGTGTGGGACACGCCGCTGCTGTACGCGATGGGCTTTATCGGCCTGTTCACGCTCGGCGGGCTCACGGGCTTGTTCCTCGCCGCCCCGTCGCTCGACGTTCACATGCACGACACGTACTTCGTCGTCGCGCACTTCCATTACATCATGGTCGGTGGCGCGGTGATGGCGTACCTCGGCGGCATTCACTACTGGTGGCCGAAGATGACCGGCCGCATGTATCCCGAAAGCTGGGCACGCTTCTCCGCGATCCTTGTGTTCGTCGGCTTCAACCTGACATTCTTCCCGCAGTTCATTCTCGGCTATCTCGGCATGCCGCGTCGGTATCACATTTATGCCCCCGAGTTCCAGGTCTTCAACGTCCTCTCGACCGCGGGAGCGTCGATCCTTGGCCTCGGGTATCTCTTCCCATTCTGCTATCTGTTCTGGTCGCTGAAGTACGGCAAACGTGCGACAGCAAACCCGTGGGGCTCGAAGAGCCTGGAATGGCAGACGCCGTCACCGCCGCCGACGGAAAACTTCTACGAGACGCCCGTCGTCACAGAGGATCCGTATGCCTACTAGAAATCACGTCCTTCTCCCTCTGGGAGAAGGTGGCCGAAGGCCGGATGAGGGCGGGTTGCACTTGAGCGCCGCGCTGCACGTGGAGTTTATCTATGCATAGCGAACACGCTGCCGACTCGGTACTCGTTCACCAGTTCGACGACATCGTCCAGCAGCGCCGCGCCGACACGATCGGCATGTGGCTATTCCTCGCCACCGAAGTGCTCCTCTTCGGCGGTCTGTTCGCCACGTTCTTCGTCTATCGCGAGATGCACCACGAGGCGTTCGTCGCTTCGTGCGAAACGTTGGGCATGGCGCTCGGCGGCGTGAATACCGCCATTTTGCTCGTCAGTAGTCTGACGATGGCGTTGGGCGTGCATGCCGCGCAGGCTGGCGACAAGAAAAAGCTGATCATCCTGCTTCTGGCGACGATGGCGCTCGGCATCGTGTTCCTCGGCATCAAAGCCTACGAGTACTCCGAGAAGTACCATCACCATCACATTCCGGGTTTCGGACTGCCGTACCATTTCGACGGACCGTTCGGCGAGCAGACGAAGCTGTTCTTCGCGATGTACTTCACGATGACCGGCGTTCATGCGGCTCACATGCTCATTGGCCTGACGATCCTCGGGATCCTCGTTGGCCGGGCGATACGCTACCCGACGACGACCGAGAACTACATGCCCGTCGAGATCAGCGGCCTCTACTGGCACTTGATCGACCTGGTGTGGATCTACCTGTACCCGACGCTTTACCTGATCGATTTGCACTGACATCGATTTGAACTGACGATGAGCGAGCAAAAACACATCGGCCTCGGCCATTACTACGGCGTCTTCGCGGCGCTGATGGTGCTGCTTTTGGTCACAATTCTTTTGGCGATGACGCACTTGGGCAAGTGGAACACTCCCGTCGCGATGGCGGTCGCTACGATCAAGGCGGTGTTGGTGATGACGTACTTCATGCACCTGCGTTACGCCGGCGGGCTGACGTGGCTATTTGCCGTCTCGGGCGGCGCGTTCCTCGTCCTTCTGTTCGCTGGCACGTTTAACGACTATCTCTCGCGAGATTGGTTCACGGGCAGGTTGGGCAATGTTCCCGCGCCTTCGGTGACTTCTGAGTCGCTCGAATCGACGGCCGCACACGCGCTCGAGCACAACACTCCAGCCACCGAAACACGCAGCCGAGCCACAGACCAACCTAAGCACTAACGTCCTGTTCGGCGTCGTTTCTGCTTTTCCGCTTGCCTCACCGCTTGCGGTTTCGCGCGTCCTGCTAGACGCGCAACCTCTCCCGCTGTACGGTCTATTCTTCGTCGGTAATTCTTTGCGAGGTCCGACCGTCATGCGTGCCCTCATCACCGGCGCTACCGGGTTCGTTGGCCGTCGATTGCTTGAGAGAATCGACGAGCCTGTCGTGGTGACGCGCAACCCCGAGACCGCCCGTCAGAAGCTCGACGGCGCAGAGATTCACGCTTGGGATCCGATGACCGAGCCGCTGCCGGCGGCAGCGCTTCGCGGCGTTGAGGCGGTGTTTCATCTCGCCGGCGAGCCGATTGCTGAAGGACGTTGGAACGACGCCAAACGCCGCCGTTTGATGGATAGCCGCAAGATCGGCACCGAGAACCTCGTCAAGGGAATCGCGGCCGTTGAACAACGGCCCCGCGTTCTCGTTTCGGCCTCGGCCATTGGCTTCTACGGATCGCGTGGCGATGAGGTGCTTACCGAAACCTCAACCGCAGGCGACGACTTTCTCGCCGAGGTTTGCATCGCGTGGGAAGAAGCGTCGAAGCCGGCTCGCGACCTTGCCGTGCGCGTGGTCAACCCGCGCATCGGCATCGTGCTCGGCGACAGCGGCGGCGCTTTGGCGAAGATGCTCATGCCATTCAAGCTCGGTGTCGGCGGCCGGCTCGGCGACGGTCGTCAGTGGATGTCGTGGATTCACGTCGACGACCTGGTCGGCTTGATGCTACTCGCGGCCGAGCGCAGCGACATCGAAGGCCCGATGAACGCGACCTCGCCAAACCCAGTGACGAATCGCGAGTTCACGAAGGTCCTTGCTGGCGTTCTTCATCGCCCCGCCGTCCTGCCGGCGCCCGCGTTTGGCTTGCGATTGTTGCTAGGCGAGTTCGCCGAAGTGTTGCTCGGGTCGCAGCGCGTGCTGCCCAAAATCGCCGAGCGCTGTGGCTACCGATTCCAATATCCCGATCTCGTGTCCGCATTGAAAACGATCGTCGAAGGCCAATCCACAACGGCGTTGAAGTGAAAGGATTCATGAATGGCTAACGCGAAGGTCGACGTGGTCGGACTCAACGACTTGCCGCTCGTCGTGGACATGTACGCGCAGGTCTTTCGGCCGGCACACGACATCGAGTTCTTCCGTCGCCGTTTCCTTGGTCGTTACAACCCGCTCGTGATGATCGCCACGCTCGATGAAATCCCCGTGGGATTCTTCACGGGCTTCGAGCTGAAACCGGGAACGTTCTTCGCGTGGCTGTATGGCGTGACGCCTGAGTTTCGCCGCAAGGCGATCGCATCGCAGTTGATGGCTGCCGCGCACGACTGGATTGCGCAGCACGAATACAGCCTGATTCGCTTCGAGTGCCAAAACCAGCACCGGCCGATGCTGCATCTCGCGATCCAGCAAGGCTACGACATCGTCGGCATTCGTTGGGACACCGACCGCGCCGCGAATCTGATCATCTTCGAAAAGGTGCTCGAGTGAGCATCACCTCATCGCGATCACGCCGTCATGCTCGGCATCTTCGTCGGCAGCTTCAAACTTCTCGAACTGCACCCGTCGGCCGCCGGCGCCCTTTGAAACCTGCACGCTGTCGTCGACACGCTGCGTCAAGGACACGGCATCGTCGTCGGGTCTCAACTCGGCAAATCCCGAGCGAAGCGTGATCTCGGTAATGTTCTCCGAACGCAGATCGCACGCGGCCAGCGCCGTCAGAATGCGTTCGTGAGCGTTGCGTGCCTCGTGCAGGCCAGTGCCGGAAAGAATGACGGCGAACTCTTCCCAACCGTAGCGCGTCACCAAATCGGTTTCGCGAACGACGGCACAAACAATTTGCGCCAGCTTTCGCAGCAACTGGTCGACCGCTGCCTGTCCGTGATAGGCTGCGAGCTTCGGCAGGTTGTCAATGCCCACGACCATCAGCGACAGCGGAACACCGCTCTTGCGCGAGTCTGTGATGTGCAGACGTAATTCATCGCCAAAGGCGCGACGATTCGGCAACCCAGTCAATGCATCAGTGCGGGCGTCGACATTGAGCGCCGCCACGTACTGTGCGTAATGGCTGTTGCGCGGCGAGGGCATTCCCTGCTCGGCCTGAAGTCTCAGTGACGGCGAACCCGGCGTGCCCGAGATGATGGGGTGAACCGAATTGCCGTCGTGGAAGTATCCGCACTTGCCGCCCGCTTCCTTCGCAACCGTCAATGCCGCCTCGGCGCGATCAAACAGCGTGCGGCCATTGTCGCTCGGCAACGATTCAGCCACGCCAGCACTCACGCGTGCAGCGGCCGACGGTCCGAGCACGGCGAGCAGCTTCGATTCAATCGCCTGGCGGGCACGTTCGGCGGCGCGCGTCGCCTCGGGCACTCGCGTGGCCGGCAACAACAGCGCGAACTGCGCCAACCCACATCGCGCGACAAGATCCATCTCGCGCATGGTCGCATCGAGAATGCGGGCCGACTCTTGCAACCAGCGATCGATGACCTCGGGCCCTAAGTGTTCCTGTACCTGGTGCATCTGATCGAGTTCGATGACCACGAGCGCGAACGTGGCGCCCGTGCGTTGCCACTCGGCAAACCGGCGATGCAACTCGTCGTGGAACGAACGCTGATTCGGCAGCGACGTGAGCGCGTCGAGACGAGCATCGGCGAGCTTGAGATTCAGTTGTCCCGCCTGGTGCGTCAATTGCTGTTCGGCCGTAACGAGTCGCGATTGCAAACGCTTGTCGGCGGCCACCAGTTGCGATAGTTGATCGAGCAGCACGGCATGATGTGTGCTCGTGTTGTTGTCTCCAGCGCGTGCGATCATGTCTTGATTCACTTCTTCAAGACGCGACGCGTGCTTTCCGATTTCGTTGACGACGTTGGCGGAAAGTTCCTGAACCTGCATCATGACCGATTGCACGCGCCGCTCTTCGAGAGCGAGCCGCTTCACGCGCAAGTGGCTGAGCACCAGCCCCAGGGCAGTTCCAGAGACCCACGCGATGGTGACGAACGTCCATTCCATACGGCAATGTCCAACCTTGTGGTGCACTCGCGCGATCGCGCCCAAAATTGGTGCGCATCGGAACAACACTAACAAGGTCTACTTCACTGCAAGAATCGGTCAAATCGTCGTGCCCTAAGCGAAATCTCACCAAGGCGCCGCCGACAGCCGGAATGCAATGGCCGCGAGGATTGAGCCGATCGCAACAACGTTGCGTGCGTGCTTCAGTCGGGCTTTAGGGACTGCGACTTGCGAGCAGCCTCGCCCATTAAAAGAGAATGACGCGCGTCGACCCGCGGCTGCTGCTGCGGGTCAGAACGATCATATGGGCATGAACGACAGGACAGCTTTCGCCGTCGATGCGGATCACGCGTCCCGACTTCAACTTTCCTGGCTCGGCGATCGCCGCCGGCGGCTGATTTTCCGGCCCCGCGGCCGACTGTTGATCGCCGCTTGTCGAAGTTTCGGTCTTGGGTAAGGTCGCGTCGATTGATCGCTTACCACTGCGTCGCTTGTCCGTCATGAGTGCCATCCTGGAGCTTCCCTGCTCGTATGGCACATACCATCGTCGATCGCGCTGCTATCACATCAACGCGACGCAACACAATTCAGCGCAGCACGGACATGACGTTTAAGCGGCGAGCCATTTCAACGAGCGACGCGTCTCAACTCGGCTTGATCGCGAACATGACGCGTGCGCCACAGGTCTTGTCATCGATCAACGAGACCGAGTGCGATTCCGGTCGTTGATGAGCACACGCTGTGGGAGTTCGCCCCAGACGTGACCCCGCTGAGAGGGCATCGGGCGGCGAGGCAAACTTTGACGATCTGCGAGGCCACGAG
The DNA here is from genome assembly GCA_963708675.1 of uncultured Planctomycetota bacterium. GTDB lineage: Bacteria > Planctomycetota > Planctomycetia > Pirellulales > PNKZ01 > DATAXP01. The sequence goes on along the minus strand of CAVPTO010000004.1, from coordinate 333,556 downwards.
CGGGGGGACGCGGAATATGAGCAGTTTCCTCGGCTGGCATCCTGGTTCTGTCGCAAAGAATCCGAGAGCGGTCCAAGCGGCGTTGTGACTCGCGTTAACGTTCAGCGTTGCCAGACCACGCGCCCCGCGACGGCAACCGCCACCACCTTCTCGTCGAGTTTCCGGGCCGTTGTTCGCACATCGTCGGTCAGCAGATTCATGTCGTCTCCGGATTCGAGGCCGTCGCGTTGTAAGTGATCGATCGCGCCGCCGATGGAAGCACCCGGTTCATAATGAGTCAAATCCTTCCGACTCATGCCGACGAGCGCGTGCAGGATGAGGTCCGAGACACTTGAGTGCTTCAAGGCGTCGGGCTCGCAAGCGGTCTCGACGAACGACATCTCCATTCCAGGCTCGAACGTGCCGATGCGTCGTTCCAATCCGAGCGCGATCGCCGGCGCGAGCGTGATGCCGTACAGCGCCGTTTCGGGCGTGGCCGCTGCCGACCGGCCCGCATGAACTTTGAGGAATTGCGTCGTCTCACACAACAGCGACGTCGTGGGCGAGGCGCCGACGTCGGTGCAAATCGCATAAGGAATCGCACGTTCGACGACCTTGTCGAGCGGCATCACCCCGGAGCCTAACAACGTGTTCGACACCGGGCAGTGCACGATCGTCGCCGGCGACGCTGCGAGCATGTCGAATTCCTCGTCGCGCATGCGAACGCAGTGCGCCATCAACGGATCGCAAGCGAGTAGGCCGTCGCGACGGTAGACATCGGTGTAACTCGCAGCGTCGGGATACAATTCCTTCTCGACGAAACGCTTCTCTGCAAGTTGCTCGTTCAGATGTGTCTGCATGCGCAGGCCGAAGCGGCGTGCGAGCTCGACACCTCGCCTTCTGAGTGAAGTGCCAACGGACACGGCAAACCGGTCAGTGATAATCAGCCGAGGGCCGAAGTCTCGAGCCATCGCCTCGACGTCAGCCTCGAGCGACGGTTGATTCGTGCGGAGATATTCAGGGCAGTGCTGGTTCATCAGCACGAGGCCGACGCTCCACGTATCGGGCAGTTGCTCTAAGGCAGCACGTGTCGCCGAGGCGTGTACCGTCATGTACGCCGCCCCGCCGACAACTCCATGTGCGAGCGTATCGGCGGCGAACGCAGCGATCACCGACTTCGCCGCGGCTGCATCTTCGCATCGACGCTCGGCAGGAAAGACATTGCGATTCAGGCCGGCAAGGAGTCGACCTTCCGGCGGATTGTCGATCCCTTCGACGAACTTGCCCCGCACGGGATGTTGCGGAATATGGATGTGCGCATCGAGCATTGGCGGCATGATCAGCCCGCGACTGACCGTCACGCTGGCGGCGGCCGAACCGAGCCGGGACTGCAATCGCTGCCAAGGACCAACGGCGACGATGCGACCCTTCTCATCGCCGAGCAAGAGAGCATCGTCGATGAACTCCACCGTGCCGTCGCGACGCGGATTGAGCAGCGGACCTCGCAAGGCTCGTAGAACACTCATGACGCCGCTCCCGACGGCGACCGCGCCTTGGCGACCGGTCGCACGAGTTGGCCGATCGCGGGAGCAACGATTTTGCCGTCGAGAAACACGGTCTGACCGCGCACGATCGTGCGTCGCACTTGGCCGCCCATTGCGCGACCGAGATACGGGCTCATACAGTGGCGATACAACAAGTCGTTCTCTTGAAGATCGCTTGTCACGGACAAATCGACGAGAGCGAAGTCGGCATCGGCTCCAACTTCAATGCGACCCTTGTTGGTGAGACCGAAACATCGTGCGGGTCGAGTTGTAAGTAACGAGACGATCTGCTCCAGGGGCAAGCCGCGGCGCTGCACGCCTTCGGCAAGCATCAGCCCGAGCGAAGTTTGCACTCCTGCGATGCCACCCCAGATGGCGAAGAAGTTGTCGCCTTGCTTCATCGAGGCCGGCGACGGCGAATGGTCGGACGCGATCAGTTCGATGTCGCCTCGCGCCAGCGCCGCCCACAACGCCTCTTGCTCGTCACGATCGCGCAGCGGCGGCGAACACTTTGCCACCGCGCCAAGTCGCTCGACGTCATCACCTGTAAGAACCAGATAGTGCGGACACGTTTCGCACGTTACGTCGATGCCACGGCTTCGGGCTTCGGCGACCACAGCGACGCCGACGCCGGTGCTGACATGAACGATGTGCAGCGAGCAACCCGTATCGGATGCGAAGCGAATCGCGCGATCGATCGCCTCTAACTCGGCAACGACCGGACGCGAGGCGAGATAGTCGCGAATGCTGAGCCGGCCGGCCGCCACGGCGGCGCGAGTGAGGCCTTGCGTAAGCGCGTCACTCTCGGCATGCACGGCGACGGGCAACCCGAGCCGGGCGGCAACTTGCATCCCTTGCCACAACGTGAAGTCGTCGGTCGCGGCGAAGTCGTCGATGCCGCTGGAGCACATGAAGGCCTTGAAGCCCATCACGCCTTCGACCGCAAGTTCTTCGAGCCGATCGACATTGCCGGGAACCAGGCCACCCCACAGCGCGAAGTCGGTACGGCTGCCGGCCTCCATCGTCGCCCGCTTGAGGCGAAAGCTCTCGGCGTCGAGCGTCGGAGGCGACGCGTTCAGCGGCATGTCGCAGAAGCATGTCCCACCGCCGGCCGCGAATGCCTGGCTCCCCGTGACGACACCTTCCCAATCCGCGCGGCCAGGGTCGTTGAAGTGTACGTGTACATCAATGACGCCCGGCAACAGGTGCTGCCCGCGGCCATCGATCTCCTCACGCGCGGCGCCTGGAATCTCGCGCTCAACCGCGACGATGCGCCCGTCCGCAAACGCTACGTCGCCGGACACAATGCCTTCCGGCAACACGCGCAACGCACTACGAATCACACCATCGAACGCCATCGAATACTCACCCAACCATCAGAATGCCCGGTCTTCGCAAGTCAACTTCATTACAATCATACGGTTCCTCGAAAGAAACGAGAATCTCACCCGACCAAGAGCGTGAATCGAACGCCGGTGTGCATCGTGATGCCGGTGTCGATGCGGTGGGTGGATGCGGTGGGTCGAGGGTTCGTCGATCCAGGCCGATTGCGAAGTGTTGGCCGAATGGCTCGCGGTTCGAAATAAGACGGCGCGTTGCGACAACTTCCTGAGTCGCCGCGGACGTATCGAATCAAGCGGTTCGCGAATGAGAGATGAGCGACCGCCGACCGCGCCGAGACAGTGGGGGACGGGACTTACCGTTGAATCGGAGCCCGTCCCCGGCATGCCTCACAAGTTTACCGACGAACGCGCCTGGCCGTCGCCATTGACGAGGGCGTCGTCGAAGCGGGACGTGTGACCTTCGCAGCGCGAGCCATCGAGCCGCCATGGTTGAACCCGCGCGGTCCGTGGTATCCGACGCGGTGATGACGCGATCCGCCGCGTCCGTGGCGATTGTGCTTCACGTGTCGGTGATGATGTCGTGCGCCGCCGTAGCGACTCGCGGCATGAGATCGGCCGGCATGAGATCGACCGCCGCCTGTCGTCCTCGCTTCGGCCATCTGCGGCCAAGCCATAACCGCCGCCACCAACAAACCACAACTGATCAAAGCGACTTTCCGTAACATGGTTCCCTCCCGTAAAAACGTGACTTGCCCCGTCGAAGGTTTCTACGAGTCAGATGGGTCGCGCGGTCGCAATCGTCGGCGTTGTATCGAACAAGTAATCTTCCAATCATCTAACTCAACAGCAACTAGCCCGAAGCGCAAGCGAGGGAGGAGCTGTTCTGTGCGCACCATCGAATACGCCACGTCCCTCGCTTGCGCTTCGGGCTGGTTGCACAGAACGACGCCATCACAAGTCAACTGCCGCGATACGTGCTGTAGCTCCACGGCGAGACGAGCAGCGGCACGTGATAGTTCGCCTTGATGTCGGCGATGATGAACCTGACGGGAACGACATCCAGAAACTTCGTCGCCCCAGCAGTGCCGCGGATAGCAAAGTATTCACCGACATGAAACACGATCATGTAGGTCGCCGCGCCCATGTCGGCCTCGCCCAAGAGCGCGCCGTCGGTGCGGCCGTCGGCGTTCGTCGTCACCCACTTCACGTGCTCGAATTCGCCACCGATCAAACAGAGGAGTTCGATCCGCATGCCGACGGCGGGACAGCCGCCTGCCGTGTCGAGAACGTGCGTCGTGAGCTTTCCCATTACGTTCTCTCGCGGCGAAGGGTCGCGGTGATCAGACCATACGGTTCGCTGGTGGTGACGAAGATTTCATTGCGGTTCGGCAATCCAAGAGGTTCAAGGTTTACCGGGATGCGATGTTGGTTCGGCAGCGCGAGGTGAATCTCGTCGACCTCCGGGCAGACCGACAGGGCCGATTCACCCATCGCGTACAAGGTCTGCTGTACGGCGAGGCTTTTGTGCTCGGCGAAGACGTCGATCATCGTCCGGCAAATCAGCCCGTGATACGCGTTCCAATCGCCACTCGTGCCTGGTGCGTACTTCCAGTCGGCTTCGACAATGGTCGCGAAAACGCGATCTTCGGTCTCGCGCAGCGTGGTGTATTCGTCTCGCAAGAAGCCGCGAAATGCCGAGTCCGTGGTCTTGAGCAGCGATAAGCCACTGATTCCGGCGTGAACGGTCAGATCGTCGCGAGTCTGACGCACTGTGCATGTTCGCTTCTCGGGGCCCGAAGCGATGTACGCGTGTGGATGCCAGCCGGTCGGGGTGACGATCCGCCGCCACATCGGTTCCGAGGCCGACACGGTTGTGGCCGTCACCTGCGGATTACGTTCGACAAAGTGCGCCGCAAGAGCCATCGCGAAACTTTCATTATCGGTCAACGGATGACGCGCGGCCAACGCGTACACCGTGTTCTTCATCGTATCGGTCGCCACGACTTGCGAGTTGTCGCCGACGAGATACGACGCATCGAACGTGCCTTCCAGCACGATCTCGATCGACAGCTCTTTCAGCTCGTGACGGTCGGGATGGCGCGTGACCTTGGTAAGCCGAACGTGGCTCTTGCCGTAAGAATTCTCGGCCAATCGAATGCCCATTGTCATGCCTCCTCGGTTGCCGGCTCGACCGCATCGACCAACCGCAACCATGCGATCTTGCCGATCTCGTCGAGTGCCCGGGCGATCTCTTCGTCGAGCCCGCCAGCCAACCGCCTGGGAAACGCCGCGAGGATCGCGTCCTTTTTGTTCTCGCGCGCGCAAATGACAAACGGGAAACCAAACTTGTCACGATACTCGGCATTGTAGCGTCGGAAGGCCGCGACTTCCTCCGTCGAGAGTTGACCGAGACCGGCGGCGGCCTGTTCGCCACGGCTAGCGGTTGTCAGCGTGCCCATTTCGGCAGCGCGGCCGACGAGATCGGGATGCGCACGGATCAAGGCGAGTTGCTCGTCACGCGAAGCTTGGGCGACCGTCTTGGTTAGGGCTTCGTGCAGGGCGTGAAGATTGACGAATGGGCGTGACGTCCACGTTCGCTCGGCGATCCAGGGCGAATGCTCGAACAGCGGACCACAGACGACGACGAACTGGTCACGATCGGCCGCGTTGAGCTTGTTCAGCGGCGTCTTCATGGTTGCGACACCACGGCATAGAGAAGTTTCGTCGCGAGGCCGATGTCTTCGATCCGGCTGAACTCCGCGGGATTGTGACTAATGCCGTCGCGGCTGGCTACGAAGATCATCGCGGTCGGCAACAGCGGCGCGATGATCGCCGAATCGTGCAGGGCGCCGCTCGTCGTTTCGGGCAGCGATGAGGCGACGCCCGCATGGGGTGCCGCGGCTCGAATGGCCTCGCAAACTGATGGCCCCATCGCGACGGCGGGCAGCGATTCGACCAATTCGAGCGTGAGCTTCAACTGCCGCGAGGCGGCTACGCGGTCGATCAACGTGGCGATTTCTCCGTGGCCGCGGTCGAGCAGTTCTTCGGCAGGTGCTCGAAAGTCGATCGAGAAACGGACGTGCTCGGGAATGACGTTGATGGCGTTCGGCTCGACGGAGATTTGTCCGACGGTGGCAACGGCGGTCGGAGCGAGACGCTTCGCGAATTGTTCCAAAGCGGTGATCATTTCGGCCGCGCCGACAAGCGCATCGCGACGATCGCCCATACGTGTCGAGCCAGCATGATTGGCGACGCCGCGCACATTTACACGGTACTGTCGCCGACCGTTGATGGCCGTCACCAACGCGACGGGTTCATTGCGATTCCACATCGCGGGGCCTTGCTCGATGTGCAACTCGATGAGGCCAACGTAATCGCTCGCGCGAAACTTGTCGGCCGCGAATCGCTTCGCATCAACGCCATGATCGCGGCCCGCTTCGAGATAGTTCTGCCCGTGCTCGTTGCGCACCGCAGCGAGCTCGTCGGGCGACAGCGTGCCGACCCAGGCACGACTGCCGAGCATCCCAAGCCCGAACGTCGTCCCTTCTTCCTCGGCGAAAATGACCAGCTCGAACGGCAAGTCGTCGCGGCCGTCTTCGTGCGCGGCACGCAACACTTCCAAGGGTCCGACAACGCCGAGCACGCCATCGAAATCGCCACCGTGAGGGACACTGTCGACGTGCGAGCCGCTCATCCACACGCGCGAGGTTGCATCAGCGGCGGCAAGACGTGCGTGAACGTTGCCTGCCGCGTCGATGCGCACCTTGCAGCCGACCGACTTCGCCTGGTCAATCACGTAATCGCGCGCGGCACGCCACTGGGGCGAAAACGTCGGACGACTTGCGCCGGCGCCGGGCGTGTGCGTAAAGGTGGCGATATGCTCGATGTCGGCCTGAATTCGCGCGGGATTGATGGGCATGGAGTCTTAGTTTAGCAGGCCGAATGAAACCCCTCTCCCGCTGGGAGAGGGTGGCGGCGTAGCCGCCGGGTGAGGGCGGGTTGCCCATCATCACGCCGTCCAATAGGCCACGCTCCCTCATCCGATCCGCCTGCGGCGGACCACCTTCTCCCGGTGGGAGAAGGGCTATGTGCCGAACTCTTCGCGCCAATCCTGGCCGGTTTGTTCCATCTCGCTCGCGGCGGCGGTGCGCCGCATGCGATACAACGTCGGCATGCCGAGCGACCATTCCTGCATCCAATCACGGGCGAACTCGCCACGCTCGGTTTCGCGGAAGATTTCGCGAATGGCTTCTTCGTTGACGACACGAGGCCCGCGCGTGCGGATGGCGAACTCAGCCGTGCGACTGCAGCGACGGCTGACATATTCCTCGATGCCAACTTCGTCCATCACGTCGATCACGGATCGCAGCGAGCGAATCGCCTTGGCGTACGCAAAGCTCGGCGAGTAGCCGTTCTCAACCATCACCTTGAAGCACATCTTCATCAGGTGGATCGCGCCGCCGTAGAGAATCTGCTCTTCAAAGTTGTCGCCTTCGGTCTCGTGCTGGAACGTCATCTCGACGACGCCGGCCCGCGTGCTGCCGACGGCCTTTGCGACCGCCAGAACGATTGCCTTCGCATCGCCGGTGGCATCGTGGTCGACACTGACGCAGCCGTAGATGCCTTCGCCCTTTTGATACTTCGACCGCACGAGATGACCCGGCGCGTTGGGAACGAAAAGCACTACGTTGACGTTTTTGGGCGGCTGGATCGCGCCGTAGAGCACGTTGAAACCGTGACAGAAGCACAGCGTCTTGCCGGCCGAGAGGTTCGGTTCGATGTCGGACTTATAGATCGGGGGCTGCGCGGGGTCGGCTAACTCGATGAGCAACACGTCGGCACGCTTCGTCGCTTCACCGATGTCGTACGCCTCGAAGCCATCGGCCTTCGCCTTCTCGCGGCTGGGCGATTCGGAAGCGGGGCGCGTGCCGATGATGACCTTAATGCCGCTGTCGCGCGCGTTGGCCGCCTGAGCGCGGCCTTGAATGCCATAGCCGATGACGGCGACAGTTTTGTTCTTGAGTGGCGCGATGTCGACATCGGCGTCGCGGTAAATGGTTTCCATAGGAATTGCCCTTTAGCCCCCGGCGAGTCGCCTGGGGATTGTTGTTCGTTCGACGAAACCCGCGGCGACCCGCCGGGGGCTAAATGCGGCTAAAGCGGAATCTCGCGGTTGACGTTCTTGTAGTACAGGTATTTCGACGGGACGAGGCCCGTGGCGTAAAACGATTGCGGCACGTACGGGCCCATCCAGATGAAGTCAGTGGCCTCAACTTCCATCCAGGTGTCGTCGAGATAGTAGACGCCTTTGCCTTCGAGGAAGTACAGGCCGTGCTCCATCACGTGCGTCTCGACGACCGGCAAGCTGTGCCCGGGCGAGAACGTGAAGATGTTCATCGCCATGTCGAGCGGCATCTCATCAGAAAGCAGCGTCTGCAGCAGTGCACCCTCGTCGCCCATGTAAACGTTCTTCGGCACATCGTTGCCGTTGCCGACGATGGGCGCGAACTCGGCGATGCCCGGCGCGGTTTCGTAGGCTTTGCGCAGAGTGAGTAGTTTCGTGTCGGCGGTCGCTTCGAGCGCGAAGTCGGTTGAGGGCGGCATAAGCGCGAAACCGCAAGCGGTGAGGCTGTGGTCTTTCGAGCCGATGCGCAATTTCGCGGAACCGGAAAGAAGATAGAGGAACGTTTCGACGCGGCCATCGGCCTTGTGCTTGGACCCTTTTCCGCGGGGAACGTTGATCAGGTATTCGACGAACTCGGCGCCAAGCGCGGGCGAGGCAAGCACGCGCGCTTCGCAACCTTCCCACGCCGGCAACCGCGATGGCGGATAGCCTTCGAGCGGCAACAGCGCGTAGCGTGGCTTGACGCGCGTTCGGCCATGCAGAAGTTGATGAGGAGCTCGCATCATCGGACCTGTTATAGCCACTGGAGCCGGGAGCGACAAATGTAGGCGTAAAGCCCCGAGCGAGGGGATGACGCGTTACAATCACCGGCACGATGAAAGACGAAATTGCATGGTCACTCAAACCGGGGGTGACCTATCTGAATCATGGGTCGTTCGGTCCTTCACCGCGCGTGGTGATCGAAGCCCGCAACCGATGGATGGCGGAGCTCGAAAGCGATCCCGTCGACTTTCTCACGCGCCGCCTCGATGGGCTGCTGTACGACGTGCGGCATCGGCTCGGACAGTTCATCAACTGCCCGGGCGACGACCTGCTTCTCATCGACAACGCAACCTGGGCGATGAACATCGTCGCGGGTAGCGTGACGCTTGAGCCCGGCGATGAGGTGCTACTGAACGATCACGAATACGGCGCTGTCAAACGCATTTGGGAGCGACGCTGTGCCGCGAGCGGCGCGCGCGTGGTCATGCCGACGCTGCGGCTGCCCATGCAATCGGCCGATGAGGTGGTCGATCATCTGTTCGACGCGGTCACGCCACGCACGCGGCTGCTCGTGTTCAGTCACGTAACGAGTCCAACAGCGATCATCCTCCCGGCCGAGGCGATTTGCCGCCGAGCGCGTGCGATGGACGTGAGCGTGTGCATTGATGGCCCTCACGCGCCGTGGCATGTTCCGCTCGATATCGCCAAGCTCGACTGCGATTACTACGCGGCGAGCTGTCACAAGTGGATGTGCGCACCGTTTGGCACCGGTTTCCTTTACGTCAACCCTCGCGTGAAGACGACGGTTCGCCCGCTCGTCGTGAGTTGGGGCCAGCGCTTTCCCGCGGCGACGGAAGCCAGCATTCACGACGAGTTCACATGGATCGGCACGCGCGATCCTTCGGGCTTCTTGGCGATTCCGACGGCGATTGAGTTTTTAGAGCAGCTCGGCGTCGACGCCTTTCGTGGGCAAACCCACACCTTGGCCCGACACGCGCGGCAGCGCATCATGGAAGTGACGGGACTCGACGCGCTCGTGCCCGACGCGATCGATTGGTACGGTTCGATGATTTCGATGCCGCTGCCCGACGGCGACCCCGCGACGCTGCAAGAGCGGCTATGGCAGAAGCATCGCATTGAAGTGCCGATGATGTCGTGGAGCGGGCGGCGATTCGTGCGTCCGTCGTGTCATGGTTACACCAGCATCGCCGACGTCGACCGACTGGTCGAAGCGCTCGGCATTGAACTTTCCGAGGAACGCAGATGAACTCGATCGCACTCCTTTTGTGGATGTTCGCTCCTATGCCCGATGAACAAACCATCCGACAGTTCGACGATCGCACCTACCAATACACCGGTGGCGAATTCCGCAACGAGGCGTTTCACTACCGCCTGCTCAAGCCGATGAAGATCGAGCCTGGCGTGAAGTACCCGGTCGTTCTTTACTTGCACGGAGCAGGGGAGCGCGGCAGCGACAACCTCAAGCAGTTGGCGTATCTGCCCGAGCAAATGTGCTCGATTCCGTGGCGCAGCACGCATCCGTGCTTTCTCATCGCCCCGCAATGTCGCGACGGAATGAGCTGGGCCAAGAAGATCACGGAAGCCGAGCTCAACGAGCAATCCACCGACATGCTCAAGATGGCGGTCGGCATTCTCGACGAGATCGAACGCGAATTTCCAATCGACCAGAACCGCGTGTATCTCACCGGACTATCGATGGGAGGTTACGGCACGTGGGAGTTGGCGATGCGGCAGCCGAAACGGTTCGCAGCCGTCGTGCCGATTTGCGGCGGTGGCGACACGCGACGCGCCTCGGCATTAGTCGGCGTGCCGATTTGGGCCTTCCACGGCGACGCCGATAACCGTGTGCCGGTCGAAAGAAGCCGCGAGATGATCGCCGCCGTGAAGGCAGCCGGCGGCAATCCGAAGTACACCGAGTTCAAAGACGTGGGCCACGAGAGTTGGACGCCCGCCTACAGCGATCCCGACGGCGTGATCAAGTGGATGTTCGAGCAGCGGCTGCCATGAGAATCAAATCGGTTTAGCCGCGATCAGCCGCTCTTCAGCGCAAGATCGGCCGCTTTCTTCTGTGCGCCCTCGGCGCCGTCGGCAGCGAGTTGTTGATAGATCTTGCGGGCCGATTCCTTGTCGCCGGCCTTCGCGAGTTGCTCCGCCAGTCGCATGCGGGCCTTGGCGATGCGCAACTTCGTGCGCGGGCTGACGGCGCTCTTCGACGTCTTCCCAACGGCGGCGATCAGCGCGTCGAACGAGGCATCGCCGTGATTGGCTAGTGCCTCGACGGCCGCGAGTCGAATCTCGAGCTCGTTGTCGACGTGGCACTTTTTGAGCGCCGCAATCACGCTGTCGTCGGTCGGCTTGCGTCCGAGCGAGTTGATCACGCCGATGCGGAATTCATCGCCAACCTTCTTCGTTGCCGCTTCGGCAAGCACTTCCGACGCCCGCTCGCAGGTCATGCGGTCGAGCGACCAACGCGCCATCTCGCGCGTCTCGAAATCGTCGAGCGCCGCGTCAAGTGCCGAGACTTCTGTGTCGCGGCCAAGCGTCGCCAGCGCGCGGATCAAAAGATTGCGCGACTCGGCGGCGTACTTCGGTTCCTTCTTCGGCTTGTCCTTCGGCTTCTTCGGGTCGATGACGTCGACCTGGGCGGTGAGGATTTCGACAATCTGCTCGCACGCCTTCGCGCGTTCTTTGTCCATTGTCGCGGCGCCGAAGTCTGCCTCGAGCTTCGCCAGCGCCTGGCGAGCCTGATAAGCCTTGATCTGGTTGTCGCTCTCCAAGTGGCGAGCGATGCGTTTGATGTTGGGTCGGTTGCTTGTTTTCATGGCGGCGGTATCGAGTGCTGCTGGAGTCGCGTGATGAATTAGAATTAAAGGTGCCAGGGGGCCCGCATCGGCTTGCTGACGAACTGATTCGCCTGTTCGTCGCCGACGAATTGCTCTTTGGCCGGATCCCACTTCAGCGGGCGGCCAAGCTTGAGGGCGATATTGCCGAGGTGACAGACGGTGGCCGACCGATGGCCGACTTCGACATCGCAAATCGGCTTCTCGCGCGTGGCGATGCAATCGAGCCAGTTGTTGTGGTGCCCGTCGTTGCGCGGCAATCGCACATCGCCTTCGCCGGCCTCCCATTCAAGCAGCTTGGGATCAGACGCGGCGAACTTCTTCTTGTCGCGAGTGACGAAGACCCAGCCGTCTGCACCTGTGAACTTCACGCCGTTGTCGCCGTCGGAATGGCAACCCATCGTGATGCCGTTGGCGTACTTGTATTCAACGTCGAACTTGTACGCGACGTCGTGCGGGCCTGTGTCGTAGAACTTGCCTTCGGCCTTGACCGATGTCGGCCCCGTGTTGTCGGCATCGAGCGCCCACTGAGCGATGTCGTTGTGATGGGCGCCCCAGTCGGTCAGCTTGCCGCCCGAATAGTCGCCGAACCAACGAAATTGGTAATGGCACTTGTTCGGTGCGTATTCCGAGTACGGCGCCGGCCCGAGCCAGAAGTTCCAATCGAGTTCCGGTGGCGGCGTCACGTAAGGCTTCCACTCGCCTTGCTCGACGCCACCGATGTAGGTGTCGATGCGTTGCAGCTTGCCGATCTTGTTGTTGCGAATCAGCTCGACGGCCTGACGGAACGGACCTTCGCTTCGTTGCTGACTGCCCGTCTGAAACACGGTGCCGTATCGCCGCGCGGCCTCGACCATCTTGCGGCCTTCTTGAATCGTCAACGCCAACGGCTTTTCGGCGTACACGTCCTTGCCGGCCTCGCAAGCGTAGATGGCCGTCAATGCGTGCCAGTGATCGGGCACCGCGATCAGCACGGCATCGATGTCCGGGCGATCGCAAAGGTCGCGGAAGTCTTTGTAGATTTCGACCCGCTTGCCGGTCTTGTTGAAAACGTCGAGCGCCGCCTGATCGCGATGGTTGCGATCGACGTCGCATACGGCAGCGACCTGAATGCGCGGATTCGGCAGCAGCTTGTTGTTCAGGTGATGACGGCGGCCGAGGTCGCCGGTGCCGATCGACCCAACAACGACGCGGTCGCTGGGGGCCGGCTCGTTCGGCTTGCCGAACACGCTGGCCGGCACGATGGTCGGCGCCGCGAGGGCGGCCGATGACTTCAAAAACGTTCGACGATTCGGTCCTGAACGCGGCTTCACGGCGTGCGACTCCGAAGGCTTGCGGATGCGTTGGGCGAGAGGATTACACAATATTCTGCCACGACGCGGATTGCAACGAGGCGGGGTTCCGACGCAGGAGGACTGCAAAGTCGACGGCTATTCACGCAAGCGCCGCCGCGAAGAGGCAAGCCATTATTATCATTCCTCGAGTTACGGCGCTTTTCGTCGACTTTGCAATCCTCCTGGGTTCCGACGGCCGGCCAGCGTCGTTCGCTATACTTCCATTGTCGCACGGCAATCAAGGGGAGGAGATCGATGCGCGTCATCATCGCTATCATCGCGATAACGTCCACCACGGCCACGCTCAAGGCCGCGGACACTCCGCTCGTCGAGAAGTATTTGCAGTCGGGCCAGCTGTCCGAAGGCAAGCAAGCGCTCGAAGCGGTGTTGGCGACGAACAATGGTGACGACCAGGCGCGGTTCGGCCTCGCCATGCTTCAACTGATTAGCGGTGTCGAGCGCTTAGGGCAGTCGCTATTTCGCTACGGAGCGATTTCAGAGAACACCGTCGTGCCGATCCTCCGACTGCCGGTGCCAAAAAACCCTGGGCCGGACCAAATCGACTACGCAGCCTTTCGACGCATCTTCGACGAGTTCAACCGCGGCGTGACAGCCACCGAGGGGACGCTTGCCGACATCAAGGATGACAACGTCAAGCTGCCGTTGCGACTGGTGGGCATCCACGTCGATCTCGATGGCGACGGCAAGCCGACCGACGAGTTTATGGACGTGCTGAGCAGAATCGTCGGCCGTCAGTCACTTACTTTTCTCGATTCGAATCCTGAATTTCTTGTTTGCTGCGATCGCGGCGACGTGGCCTGGCTTCGTGCGTACTGCCATGTCTTGGCAGCGATGACTGATTTCGCGCTCGCGTTCGATGGCGAGAAGCGTTTCAACCTGTGGTCGGAAACGGTATTCACCAATCCGAAACATCGACTTGAAGGCGATAACGCCGAGAAACGCCGAAAGCGCGATGAGGGTTGGGATGAGTTCGTCGTCAAAGAACCGAAGCGGCTCGGCAGCTTTCGCCAGCACATGATGAGCATGGCCTCGCTCAATCGCGAAACGTGGAAGTACATTCGCGCCGAAACCGACGACGACCACGAATGGCTACCGAACCCCAAGCAAACCGGCGTCCTTGGCATGCCCGTGCGTGATGAGATGATCGACGCTTGGCTGCGTATGCTCGAAGAGATGGAAGCGCTGTTCGACGGACGACGAACGCTATTGCGTTTGATCGCCTTCAACGAAGACAAGAAAGGACTCAACCTTAAGGTGCTTCTCGACGAACCGCCTGAGAAGTTCGTCTTCGATACGAAGTTCCCCTTGAATCTCGACGACAAATACTGGTCCAACGCACCCGACATGGACCTCAACGCGCTCTTCTCCGTCATCCGCGTCTTCGGGCAACCGACCGCCGTGGGTTACGCGGCGTGGTTTAACTGACAACGACCGACACCGCACTCGATGATCTACACCGCTCAACAAGCCAATCAGAACCAATCATTGATCGCGGCCTTTGATCGAGACGGCTTCCTAAAGGTTGCGGGAGTTCTTTCCGAGCGCGAGTGCCACGACGTTGCATCTGCGCTCGAGGCCGGCAACTCGCACGATGCCGCCTCGCGAAGGTTGCTTGACCAGTTGTGGTGTCAACAACTCGCGACGGACCTCAAATCTCACTCCGTGCTCGCGGCGCTGCTCCCAACCAGCGCGGTCGCAGTGCAGTGCACATTCTTCGATAAATCGGCCGACAAGAATTGGCTTGTCGCGCTGCATCAAGACCTAAGCATCCCGGTGCGCGAGCGTGTTCCAAGCGAGGAATGCACCGGATGGTCGGCCAAGGAAGGCGTGCTATACGTTCAACCACCCAACGATGTGCTGGAATCGTTAATCGCGATTCGTGTTCATCTCGATGATTGCCTTCAAGGAAACGGGCCGTTGCGCGTGATTGCGGGATCGCATCGGCACGGCCGATTGAAGTCGACCGATGCCGAAGCTCTGCGATTACAATTGGGCGAAACAGAGTGCTTCTCTCGACGAGGGGACGCACTGGTTATGCGCCCATTGCTACTTCATGCGTCGTCGAAAGCACAGAAACCGTCACGGCGTCGCGTGTTGCATTTTCTTTTCGGGCCACGCGATCTTGGCCACGGATTGAATTGGCATCGCGCGATAGATTTGCCGTGATATTTTACGGCGATGCCTGACCGTCGCTAATGCGTTGCTGACTCCGTAGCTCGCGCAAAGCGCTCGGCGTAAATCGCATGGTTCGTGCCGAGCAGACGATCCCACAGATTGAAATACAGGCCGAAGTTTGCGCCGCAACGCTCGTGATGAAGCGCGTGATGCGTCGGCGTGTTGAGCAGCCATCCCAGCGGACTGCGTAAGAACCAACTCGGCCAAATCTCGTGGCCGCAGTGGCCCATCACATTGAACGCGATCTGCCAGATCATGAAGATCGAGAACGCCGTCGGGTGCACAGGCACGGTGAAGATGATCACCGGAGCAATGCTCGCCTGCACGAAGGCTTCCAATGGGCTGAACGCGTAGGCCGCCCACGGCGTCGGACTCGACGACAAGTGATGCGTGTGATGAAACAGCCGATACAAACGACGATGGTGCATCAAGCGATGCGTCCAATAGAAGTACGTATCGTGCATCAGGATCATCACGGGCAAGCTCGCGGCGAACCACCACCAGCCGTAGCGATCGACGCGAAAGTACATCCGCGTATGCCCACCGCACATCGCGAAGACGATCAGGCTCGTCATCACTCCGAAGATGGCGAGGCTGCGCATCGAGTGCAGCATCTCGCGACGAATCTGCGCACGCGTCGGTGGCTTCGACCAAAGCCGACGACGATAGAAGAAGCTACGAAAGACGACATAGAACATTAGCCACGCGCCGCCTGCCAACAGCGCGTACCAAACCGCTTCGCCGATGGTGGCGCCCGGAGCCGCCTGCGCCGAACGCCAGAGCTTTTCGCTGAGATTCATGTGATTTTCCTCCATGAGTTTGGCGCATCGTAACCGACCAACGCGAAGATGGGGAGCATTTGATGTAGCCGCTGTCGGACGAAATCGGCGGTTGGCACCAATCGTGCAGCGGGCGGCGGTCGCCCGGCTTTGAGCGAACGCCGTCGTTAAGTCCTCTCCGATGTTGCCTGCTGAATGCGAAAACGTGCAATCGCCCATGCCACGCCCGCGTAGCTTGCGGGCCCTCGACGCTCTGACCTTCTTTTTGGCCGACGTGCAGGACGGGCTTGGGCCGTACTTGGCCATCTATCTGACGACCTACCAACATTGGGCGCCGTCGGAAGTCGGCGTGGCGATGGCGGCGGTCGTCGTGGGCACTCTGATCGCCCAGATGCCGGCCGGAGCGCTGATCGATCGGACGACGCACAAGCCGTTGGCCGTCACCTCGGCGGCAGCGGTCGTCGGAGCCTCGTGCATCGCGATGATTGCCGCCCCGGTGTTCGCGGTAATCGTCGCAGCCCAGGCGTTGATCGGCGCCGCAGCAGCGGTGATGCCGCCGGGCATCGCGGGCATCAGCTTAGGACTCGTCGGACGCGCCCAACTCGGTCGACGGACCGGTCGCAACGAGGCGTTCAACCATGCCGGGAATGTGACGGCGGCGGTGTTGGCGGGCGCGGTCGGAACGTGGCTCGGATATGGCGCGATCTTTGTCCTGGTCGCGATCATGGCGGCCGCGAGTGCGGTGTCGGTGCTGCTCATTCGCCCGGCGGATATTGATGATCGCCGCGCCCGCGAAGAGGCAAGCGATGGTGAACGCGAGGAGGAGCCGCGACGCCCGTTGTTCACGGCGACCATGCTCGCGTTCTACGTGTCGGTGTTTCTGTTTCACTTCGCGAACGCGGCGATGTTGCCGCTCGTGGGGCAGAAGGTGTCGGCGGGACAGCCTGACTCGGCGGCAGCGCTGATGTCGGCCTGCATCATCGCCGCTCAGTTGGTGATGGTGCCGGTGGCGCTCGTCGCGGCGCGATCGGCCGACCGCTGGGGTCGCAAGGCGGTGTTCCTCGTCGGTTTCGCGGTGCTGCCGATTCGCGGACTGCTTTACACGTACTCGACGAACTCGGTGTTTCTCGTCGCGGTGCAGTTGCTCGACGGTATCGGGGCCGGAATCTACGGCGTCGTCGGCGTGTTGGTAATCGCCGACCTCGCACGCGGTTCGGGTCGGTTCAACTTCGCGCTCGGCGCGATGGCCGTGGCGGCGGGATTGGGCGCTGCGTCGAGCAATGTTGTCACCGGGCTCGTCGCCGACTACGGCGGATACGACGCCGGCTTCGTCTTCCTGGCGAGTGTCGCCATCGTTGGCCTCGCGTGGTTTGCGATCGCCGTTGGCGAACCGTCGAAAAGTATTCCGGCCACCGGTGCGCCGAACCGCGAAGCTCCGCTCGTCAGCCCCGGCGTCGCGCGTTGACACGTCACGCCTCTTCGGTGAATCTGTCGCCAGACAGTAACAAGCGATACTTGTCAACCAGCGACACTTATCAACGAGCGACACTACCGAGATCGGCGATGGAACTTCCGAAAGTGCCGGACTTCGTCAAAGTCTGCGAGATCTTTCTCGTGCCGAGCAGTTTCATGGTCGCCGCACTCGGAACCGCCGACACGAACCTCCATCGCGCTGCCGTGTCGGCGCTCGGGCTGATCGTCAGTACGATGTGGCTGTTGTGCAGCCAGGAAGCCTTGTCGGAAATGCGCGCGTCGAACGCCGGATTCTCGATCGCGCAGATGCCGCGACGCCTGCGCGTCTTGGCCTTATTGCCGTGGGTCTTTATCCTCGGCTGGACGTTCTCGTTGATCATTCACGTCACGCTCTGGAATCACCCGCTCGGCGTGTTTCCGGCAGTCTCGCCAGACAGAACGTGACAGCAGCCGGATTATCTACGCATCTTGCCGCGGCCCCGTGACCGGCAACGCTTCTGCTTTCCCGTAACTAGTGACGCGAAAACCGTCATAGGCCGCACGACCTTCCTAAGCGATTCCGCCGTCACCGCCGATACCACCCTCATAGGTTCCGCTCGCATCGTTTCAATGCGGGACCGTTGCCTCGGCATCGGAAGGGTGTGGGCATGTTGCACAGAGCGGCAATTCGCACGTGGATGGCTGTTGCCTGCATCGCATTGCATGCGGACGCGCAGAGCCGAGCCGACGATCCGTGGATCGCTTCGCCGACAGCGTTCCGCGACTCCGCCGTCCAACCGGTTGCGTACTATCAAAACGCGGCGCCTTGCTATCGCGGCTACCCACAGCCGTGCCCGTCGTGCCAGCCTTACCAGGGCCAACCATATCCCAGCCAACAACAGTGGCAGCCCTATCCGCCCATGCCGTCGACCGAGACCGTGCCCGCGCCGTCGCCCGATCTGCAAGATGGAGCGCAGCCAGGCGATCGCTCGCAGCAGCCCGACAACGGTCAACAAAACAACACGCCCCAAACGAACCAGAACCAGTTCAATCAGTCGAACTACAACCAGTCGTCGTCCCTCGGTGCTGCGCGCGCGCGCAATCCTCGGTGCCGAGCATGATGGGCGATTCGTTCGGCGGCAGCTTCATGCGATGCCAAGGCTTCGCCACGTTCTTTAACGGCCAATTCCTTCTGAGCACGTCATCTTCGACCATCGTCTGCCCAAGCGTTTACACCGGCGGCGTCGTGGGCCAAGCCCGTTTGTCCGAAAACGTCAGCCCGTTGCCGCGCGACCGTGTATTCATGAACTACAGCTACTTCGACCAGGTGCCTCTCACCTCGCCGCGCATCAACATCAATCGCTGGAGCCCGGGCTTCGAGAAAACGTTCTTCGATCGCCGTGCGTCGATTGAAATCCGCACGCCGTTCGCCGGCACGATCAACAACAACATCAACAACGATACGCCGCAGTACGACACGCAGTTCGGCAACCTGTTCATCACGTTGAAGGGGCTTATCGCCCAAAGCAGCACCTGCGCGATTTCGACGGGCATGAGCGTCACCTGCCCGACCGCCAATAACGTGTCGCTCACCAACGAAGTGCTCAGCCCGACGGTGTCGCTGTCGAACATCACCTTTCACAACGGCATCGTCCGCGTGCAACCGTTTGCTGCCATCGTGCTCACGCCCAACGATCGCTTGTTCATGCAAGGCATGGTCCAGGTCGACGTCGAATGTAACTCGTCACCTGTGACGGCGACATTCTCCGACGCCCCGAACCAAACGCAGTCGGTGTCACTGCACGATCAAACGTATATCTATGCTGACCTCGCGCTCGGCTACTGGATGTATCGCTCGAACAACCCACGACGTTTGATTACGGCCGTTTCGCCGATCATCGAAGCGCACTACGCCCAATCGATCAGCCCACAGGGACAATACACGTTCGTCGATCCGAACCAGGTCATGATTCCTTCGATCGGCACGACGATGTCGACGTTCACCGTCGGCAACGCCGCACAGCAATTCCAACTGCTGAACACCACGATCGGGGCGAACTTTCAGCTCGGCCCCATGAGCTCGTTGCTCGTCGGCTACTCGACGCCCATCGGCAGTGGCCTCGACCAGCAGTTCAACGGCGAGTTCCGCATGATCTTCAATCGCCGCTTCGGCCCGCAGAACCGCGCCACACGCGCGCAGTTCTAATCACAGGGTCGTCACACGCGCTGTAGGGAACGCCCTCCGTGTGGTGTTCCGTGAAGCGCGATCGACACTCCACCCGCGCGCCTCGGAACGCCACACGGAGGGCATTCCCTACAGGAATAAATCTGCTCGCCGCGTCGCCGTTATTGCGCACCCTATGGACTCGGGTTTTCGCGCAATAACGCACCGCAAGACGGCCGCTTTCTGCTCTTGCAGACGACGACGACGGGGACGCTCACCACAGCCAAGCGTAGAACATCGCGCCAATCATGCCGCCGATGATCGGCCCAACGACGGGGATCCACGCGTAGCCCCAATCGTTCGTGCCTTTGCCAGCGATCGGAAGCAGCGCATGAGCGATGCGTGGCCCGAGGTCGCGAGCAGGGTTGATCGCGTAGCCCGTGGGACCGCCAAGCGACAGGCCAATGGATCCCACCAATGCTCCGACCAGTAGCGGAGCGAGTCCCAGATCGAAGCCGGTGTTCGGCACGAGGTTCTCAGGCCGAAGTATCGCCAGCACGCCGAGCATCAACACGAACGTGCCAATCACCTCGGCCAACACATTCGCCGGCGCATTGCGAATGGCCGGCGCATTGCAGAACACGCCGAGTTTGCGTGCGGGATCAACCGTCACCGCCCAATGCGGTAGATACGCCAACCACACCACCACGCCGCCCAGAATCCCGCCGATCATTTGCGCGGCAACGTACGACGGAACATTCGCCCACGGAAAGTCGCCGATCGTCGCCAGTCCGATCGTGACGGCCGGGTTCAGATGTGCCCCGCTGATCGCGTTCACAAGATACACAGCCACCGTCACCGCTAGCGCCCATCCCGACGCGATGACGATCCATCCGCCTTCGTGCCCCTTCGTCTTCGTTAGGACCACGTTGGCGACCACTCCATCGCCGAGCGTGACCAGAATCATCGTGCCGACGAGTTCAGCGACAAAAGTAGACATGGATGGCACCGATGCGACGAGTGATTCCCAAGATGATGTGCGCGACATCGCGATACCGCCCACCATCACCGCTTGCGGTTTCGCGCGTCTCGTCGTAAGAAAAGCGCGAAACCGCAAGCGGCGATGGAAAGTCGAATGCCGTGTTCATCCGGCGATGCGAAGTACGAGGGTATAGCACACCGCCACTGCGCATTCATCCTGCCGACTTCTAACTTTCGCCGGCCTTCTGATTCCCGACGACGATCGGCCCGGTCGGGCACTTGAGCTTGAAGAGGCCGAACAGCTCGCTCTGCGTGAGGCCGGAGCGGTCGTGTGGCTCGGTATCGCTGAAGATCGTGTCGAACATCTCTCGCTTCTCGGAAAGCACTTGATCAATTCGCTGCTCGATCGTGTTGAGCGTCAGGAAGCGCGTGACGGTGACGGGGCCGGCAGCGCCGATGCGGTGAGCGCGGTTGATCGCCTGGTCTTCAACGGCCGGGTTCCACCAACGATCGAAGAGGAACACGTACTCGGAAAATTGCAGATTGAGACCGACGCCGCCGGCGCCGTAGCTCATCAGAATGACATGCCGCTTCGGATCGTCGCGGAACTCGTTGATCACGCCGTCGCGCTTGCGCTGCGGAACTTTGCCGTGGTACATCAACGGGTGATAACGCTGTAGCCGCTCCGCCAACGTTTCGAGCGTGCTGACCCATTGGCTGAACACGATCGCCTTGCGGCCGCTGTCGGCAACTTCTTCCATGTCGGCGGCCAAGCGTTCAAACTTCGCGCTCTCGCCGCTGGCCGGGTCGAAGTTGCAAATCTGCTTGAGCCGCAACACCAGTTCGAAGACGTGTTGAATCGTCAGCTGCTGCCCCATCTCTTCGAGGTGCAGCACGCCTTCTTCTTCGGCGCGGCGATAGGCTTCGCGCTGCGCAGCGGTCAATTCGATCTCGGCATCGCGGAACAACTTTGGCGGCAGGTCCTTGAGCACCTGGTCCTTCGTGCGGCGAAGGATGTAATCGCTGGCAGCGCGACCCATGTTGCGAGGCTTCATGTCGCTATTGAGATGACCCGGGGCAAGAAACTCGAAGATGCCGACCAAATCTTCCGGGCTGTTCTCGACTGGCGTGCCCGTGAGCGCCCACGAACGCCGCCTCGGAATGGCACGCACCGCCTGCGCGGTTGCACTCGTGCGGTTCTTGATTCGTTGCGACTCGTCGAGCATCACCAGATCGAACGTGCCGGCCGAAGTGTAGGCGTCGCGATCGCGTGTGAGGATTTCGTAGTTGGCGATCTTGAGCGGCGTATCGGCCAACTGCCATTGCCAATGACGTCGCGCGGCGTCGCCTTCGATGACGGTCGTCGGCACCTCGGGCGCCCAACGTCGGAACTCTCGCTGCCAGTTGGTCACCAGCGGCTTCGGGCACACCAACAAAATCGTCCGCACGTGGCGCGAGTGCAGCAGTAGCCGCATCGCCGTGATCGCCTGCATCGTTTTGCCGAGTCCCATCTCGTCGGCCAGCACCGCGGCGCTTCGCGGGTACAGAAACGCCACGCCTTCGAACTGATACGGGAACGGCTGGAATGGGAACTCCAGCGCCCGATCGGCGAAGATCGTCTCCAGCGGCGGCTGAAGGACGTAGAACAGCCTGTCTTCGAGCTTCACCAGGTCTTCGGGCGGGTGAAGCCGCGTGAGCGAATCGGGCCGCACTCGCGGCAACGGTGTAAGCGGAGCTTGAACAGAGGCAAGCGGAGCGAGTCCCGCCAGCGGGTCGGGGAACTTGAAACTCCACGTCTTGATGCGGGGTTTCAAGCGCGTGAGCGAGACGACGCCGCCGGGCGTGAGACGCGTGTCGATACTGTCGCACGGGACGGCATCGGCCAGCATCGCAGCCCGGCCGAAGCTGTGCAGCGTGGGTGCCTCATTGACCGACAGCGGCACGCTTTGCACGTCGACCGCCGGGGCCGCTTTCCAACTCCAGGCGGTCATTTACCGCTCCGCTGGGCTTCCTCGATCGCCTCGCGGATGCGCACGAAGGGCTCGTCGAGCGGCAACCGATCGGCCAGCGCTGCGAGGTTCGCCGTGATGACGGCCTCATCGCGCTGAAAGCCCGTCGCGACGGCAAGCCGGTATTGCTTCACCATGAACGAAGGCGGCGGGTAGGCGTGCAGCGCGTCAATTCGGAAGTTGCGACCATCGGCGTTTGCCGCCTCGATCGTCTTGTCGTCTTGTTGGGGGAAGACGAGTGCCACGGGCACCGCGATGTGATCTCTTACCGCCAGCGCCGCGAGCACATCGGTACACACGACCGCCACGGGCGTCTCTGCCTTGTTGACGAGTGTTTGCCCGATCTGTTCGCCGTACAGATACGGCTCGAGCGTCGCACCGAAGAGAATCTCTTGGGCGCGGTTGGTCCTCACCGGCGCCGTGCAGTGGAACTCCAACGGTCGACCATTGGCGTTGAGCACCAGGTAGCCGCCGAAGAAGTCTTGCGTCGGACTGCGGACGACGGTGTAGAAACCGAACGCCGTAGCCCCCTGCGCGTCGTCAGCCATTAAGCCTCCCTGCTTCGTGGATGTCGATCGTCGGTTTGTCGGATCCCTAGGAAGACGGCCGACCTTCGCGCGGTCCGCCATCACCGCTTGCGATTTCGCGCTTACTTAGAGACAACGCGCGAAACCGCAAGCGACGTGGACTCTCGAGCGCGAGGTCTCGTGTTCTCACAGGGGAACAAGCCACCAGGCATCGTTAGCCATCGGGCCGCGCAAGGCGGCGACTTTAACGCCCTAAACCCTGCTGTCACGGAATCTTCTATCCAAACTCTCGACAGTGAGAGCGACGGCAGTTTATATTGGGAGTCTCTTCCTTCTGCGGTATGTTTCACACGGTGGGTGGCCTCTATGCAGGACCGTCAGACGACCAGTTCGTTGTTTCCGCCGGTCGATGTGACCGCTGCTACGCATGCAGCGCCAGCGTCGGTTCCCGACCGTGGCGATAGCGAGCAGACCCGGTTGCTGCGCGAGTTGGTTGCTGCTCAAGACCGTCAGAACGAGCTGCTGGAAGAGCTGGTTTCGCAGCTAAGTGCTAGCCAACGCCAACGTTCGCAAGAGCTGGTGAATTGGAAGGCCGCGAACCCGGAACTCGCCCATTCGTGTCGCGTGGCGGCCGAAGGCCTGAGCCGCGTGCAGACGTCTTTCCTCGAGACGCTGACCGAAGAGGTGAACGCGAACGTCGACTCGCTGGCCGACGGCGAGTTTCTGCTCAGCGAGTTCGTCGACCGTTTTGGTCCGCGACTCGCCCACCTGAATGGCGTCCTTCAAGTGCTTGCCCAGTTGAGCAGCACGCCCAGCGCTTGATTGTGCCGCACGGGCACTCGACCCCGCCCCGGAATTCGTCACTGTGACTGTCGTGGCAGCGACGTTCGTAGAAGCGACCACCGCCGATGGTGTCACGTTACACGGTGCGTTCCACGCCGGTAATTCGCAGGCATCGGGCCTTTCGGTTGATGCCATTCTGCTGATCCACGGCACCGGCGCAAACTTTTACAGCTCGTCGCTGTCGCAAGGGTTGATTCCTCGACTGGCCGAGGCGGGTTTGCCCGTTCTGTCGGTGAACACTCGCGGGCACGACGTCATCTTCAATGGCCGAACGACCGAAGGCCCGCGACGGATGGGGTCGGCCTACGAAATCGTCGACGACTGTCGGCACGACCTCGCTGCCTGGCTCGATTGGTTGGTTGCGCAGGGTTTCAGCCGCGTGGCCGTCGTGGGTCACAGCCTCGGCGCGGTGAAGGCGATCTACGCTCAGGCGTTGGAACCACACGCAGCGACACAAGCCGTCGCCGCGTTGTCGCCTCCGCGGCTGTCGCACAGCGCGTTCGCCGCGAGAGCCCGCGGCGCGGTATTCCTCAGCGAATACGAGTCCGCGGTCATCGAAGCCAACGCGAAGAACACCGGTGCGCTCATGGACGTGCGTTTCCCGTTGCCGCAGATGATCACCGTCGCGTCGTACCTCGACAAGTATGGCCCGGAAGAGCGGTACGACGTGTTGAAGTTTATCGATCGCGTGACCTGCCCACTGTTGGTGACCTACGGCACGGCCGAGTTGAGCGGGATGGCGTTCGCCGGGATGCCCGAGGCGCTCGAAGAGCGGCGCCCGTCGATGGCGAACCTGACGTTGTCGATCGTCGCCGGCGCCGACCATGTTTACACCGGGGCATACACGGAAGTGACGTCGCGACTGCTGCGATGGTTGCAGGTCGCGTGATCGCACCTTCGCATCTGAGCGAAAGAAACCAGGAGCTCCACGTCTTATTACTCGCCTGCTCTTCGCTGCCGTGTAGGATAAAGAGTATGGAGAAAAAACGCTCTCGCTCTCGGCCCGCTCCTTCAGGCTCGAAGTGTCCCGAATGCTCGGGCCTCGAAGTCGTCCGAACGCGCGACAAATGGTGGCATCGCATCTGGGCGCTGTTCGGGCTGCACGTCTATCGATGCAAGGACTGCGGTAACCGATTCTCGGGCGTCTAAACGGTGTGTCGCCGGCGATCGAAGTGCTGATCGAGCAGCTAGTTGTCACCGCGTTTTCCGTTCGTTACGCTGAGAGTCTACCCGCCTGCCGCCTATCGTCTTCCGCCGCCCGCGATCCTTTCGACAGGGCGTCGTCTTTTTTGAGGTTCATAGCATGAGCGCGACCACGACCGACGCTGACCTTGCCCCGCTTGTTGCCGCCGCGCGCGAGAGGCTCGACGCCCACACCTACGAAACGGTGCAGTGGCACTTCAACCCGTCGACCGGCTGCCCGTTCTGGCTCGAATACGCGTCGAAGCTCGACTTCAATCCGCTCAAGGACGTGAAGAGCTTCGACGACTTGAAAAAGTTTCCCGAGTTCCAGGACGAATGGCTTCGCGGCGGGCCGGTGCGTCGCTGGGTGCCGAAGGGGTTGGCCGACAAACCCGTCTACGTGTTCGAGACTGGCGGCACGACGGGCATCCCGAAGAGCCGCATCGCGATGGAGGATTTTCGCACCGACTACTCGCTGTTCAGCGACACGCTGCCCGACAAGTACTTTCCCAAGGGGGCGAATTGGTTGATGCTCGGCCCCAGCGGTCCACGCCGCTTGCGACTCGCGGTTGAACACTTGGCCCAACATCGCGGCGGCATTTGCTTCTGCGTCGACCTCGACCCGCGCTGGGTCATCAAGCTCATCAAGAAGGGGTGGATGGAACACCTCGAAGCGTACAAGCAGCACTGCATCGACCAGGCGCTCACCATTCTCAGCGCCGGGCACGACATCAAGTGCATGTTCACGACGCCCAAGCTGCTCGAATCGTTGTGCCTCGCGCTCGAGAAGCAAGGCAAGCGGCTGGCCGACACCGGCATCACCGGCATCTTCTCGGGCGGCACCGAGTTCACGCCGCAGTGGACCAGGTTCATCACCGAGGAGTATCTCGACGACATCTACATGACGCCCACCTACGGCAACACGCTGATGGGGCTCGCCTGCTCGAAGCCCGTGACCGCCGTCGAAAAGTACAAGATCAGCTACTACGCTCCGCAGCCGCGGGCCGTCACCGAAGTCGTCGAGTTCGACGACTATCGCAAGGTGGTCGACTACGGCAAGACCGGTCGCGTGAAGCTCTACACGCTGACCAAAGAGTTCTTCGTCCCCGGCTTCATGGAACGCGACGAAGGCGAGCGCGAAGCGCCGTTCGCGAAGTACCCCTGGGACGGCGTCAGCGGCGTGCGACCGTTTCACGAGTTGGCCGAGGCAACGACGGTGGGCGTGTATTAACGATGCCGGTCAAGGTAATCATGCGATGCGTTATGCAGTGATTATTCGTCGTACCGCGACCGGTTTCAGCGTCGATGTGCCCGACGTCCCGGGCTGCGTCGCGACGGCCGCCTCGTTGGAACACGCTCGCGACGAAATCGCCTCGACATTGGAGGGTCATTTTGAATTGATGGCCGCCTCAGGCGAGACGATTCCACCTCCGACGCATCGCATCGAGTTCACGTTCGACGACGATTCGGGCGAAGAGTTTTGCACCTGGGTAGAAGTCGAGGCGCCGGTTATCGCTGGCTCGCATTCGGCCGACTTTTGGAACGTCGTCGAGCAACGGCGACAGGAACCGACAATTCCATGGTCGCAGGCGCGCCAAGAGTTGGAAGCAACGGATAACTAGGCATCGCGTTTTTTGTTTCGATAGTGGAGTCCGCTCGTGTTGAATCTTCCCGCGTGGCGATGGGGCAAGCCTTACGAATCGCTCGAGACGCAAACGCTCTCGCACTTTCTCACCGAAGAACCCGTCGCGACGGTTAGCCAGGTGAATGGCTCGCTGCTGGGGCGCGATATGCGTCTTGCACAGCGCGCTCGCGATGCGCTACGCGACATTCCATGCGATCAGTTGGTGAGCATCGTCGAGAAGGCGGGCGACCTGTACCTCAACGCGACGCTGCCGATGGGGGACACTCAGCAGACGCCGGACGATTTCGCCAAGATTCAGTCGGCGACCACCGGCATCCCCGTGGCCATGTGCCGCGCCAACATGCAGAAGAACTTCTTCGTCATGTCGCACATGGGTCAGATGCTCGACGCCCTCACGCGAGGTCTCGACCTGAACATCTTGCGACAAGGCTGGGGGCGCGAGAAGCGCGACGTCGTTGTCAGTTATCAGGCGCAATCGCCGGTGCTGGGGCTCGTGCTGCCGTCGAACTCGCCGGGCGTACACACGCTGTGGCTGCCGGTGATTCCGTTGCAGATCGGGCTCGTGCTCAAGCCCGGCTCGCAAGAACCTTGGACGCCGTACCGTATGGCGGCCGCGATGGTCGCCGCCGGCGTGCCGAGCGAAGCGATCTCGATCTATCCGGGCGCCCACGATGTCGGCAGCGCGGTCCTATCACACTGTCAACGAGCAATGATCTTCGGCGGCACCGCGACGATCGAGAAGTACAAAGGCGATCCTCGCGTGCAGGTGCACGGCCCCGGCTTCAGCAAGATCCTGCTCGGCGACGATGTTGTCGACGATTGGGAGAAGTATCTCGATGTGATGGTCGACAGCGTGTATGTCAACAGTGGCCGCGGCTGCATCAACTGCTCGGGCATCTGGGCGTCGCGACACACGAAGGAAATCGCCGCCGCGATCGCCAAGCGTATTGGCCCCGTCGACGCGCTGCCGCCCGACGATCCGAAGGCGGGACTCGCGGCCTTCACGGTTCCGAACGCCGCGCAAGCGGTGTGGAAGATGATCGAACAAAAGATGACCGAGCCCGGCGTCACGCACGTCACCGCCGAATACGGGCCACGGCTGATCGAAAAGGAACGCTGCGCGTACCTGCGGCCGACGGTCGTGCACTGCGCCAGCCCCGACAAGCAGATCGCCAAAGACGAGTACATGTTCCCGTTCGTGACGGTCGTCGAGTGCCCGCAAGAAAAGATGCTCGAATCGATCGGGCAAACACTCGTCTGCACCGCGCTCACGAGCGACGCCAAGTGGCGGCAACAACTCACCGACGCCACGCACATCGATCGCTTGAACGTCGGCCCCGTACCCACCGTAAAACTCGACTGGCTTCAACCGCACGAAGGGAACATCGTCGAGTTCCTGTTCCGCGCGCGAGCCTACCAAGTGGCCTAGCACTTGGACCGTCGTGAGCGCCGAGTCCCCCCACGATGCACGCCTCACGCGTTACGCCCGTTCACTTCTTGCGTTCACTGCTTCCACGCGCCGCCCTGGCTTGCCTCTTCGCGGTGAAAGTAGTTCACGCTCTCGACGGCCCCGGCCGCTATCTCGATCGCGCCGAAGCTTGGTTCTCCAGCGACGAAGCGCGAACCGTCGCCGAGAACATTCTCTCGCATCAATCGCCGCTCGGTGGATGGCCGAAGAACCTCGACACTTCGGCGACTTTGTACACCGGCGACCTCGCCGCGATCGCGCCGACGTTCGACAACCGCGCCACGACCGACGAGCTTCGCTTTCTGGCGCGGATGTTCAACGCCACGAATGATGCGAAGTATCACGCTGCCTTTGATCGCGGACTCGATTACGTCTTGGTGGCGCAATACCCAACCGGCGGCTGGCCGCAGTCGTATCCGATTCGACCGACGACGTACCATCGTCAGATCACGTTCAACGACGATGCCATGGTTCGGGTGCTCGAGTTCGTGCGCGACGTTGCGACGCTGCCGATGTTTGCCTTCGTCGACTCGCAACGTCGGGCCGCCGCGCAGCAAGCGTTCGATCGCGGCATCGAGTGCATCCTGAAGTGCCAAATTCGCTCGCATGGCCAGTTGACGGCATGGTGTGCTCAACATGACGAGCTCGATCTGTCGCCACGCAAGGCACGATGGCACGAACTGCCGTCGATCAGCGGGGCAGAATCGCTGCCGATCATTCGCTTGCTGATGAGCATCGACCAGCCAAGCCCCGAGGTGGTGCAAGCAGTCGAGAGCGCGGTCGCATGGTTCGAGCGATCGCGCATCGTAGGGTATCGCGTCGTGCAACATCCCGAAGAGCAGACGCCGGGCAAGTTTCGCGAGGCAATCCGCGACTCCTCGGCCCCCGATTTGTGGGCACGCATGTACGACATCGAAACGAATCTGCCGCTCACCAGCGGAATGGACAGCGTCCCCCACCTTGGAATGGACGAAATCGGCTACGGTCGACCTGGCTATCAGTGGTTCGGCTCCTGGGCTGAACCGCTGCTGACGATAGAATATCCCGCTTGGAAGAAGCGGGTGAGAACGTCAGTTGTTAGTGGTCAGTAGTCAGTTGCCAGAGTGGCTGGCCGATCACGAACAACTGACCACGGACTACTGACCACTGACAACTCATGTACTCATTCGACTTTCAACAACGCACGCGCATCGTCTGCGGCCCGCATAAGGTCGACACGCTCGGCGAGTTGGCCATTGAACTCGGCGCGAAACGCGTGCTCGTCGTCAGCGATCCCGGCATCATCAAGGCTGGCCACGCGGCACGTGGCATCGCGGCGCTCGAGAAATCGGGGATCGAGACGCACCTGTTCGATGGCGTGACCGAGAACCCGACGACCGACAACGTCGAGGCAGGGGTCGCGTTCGCGCGTCACTGCAAGCCTGAGTTGATCGTCGGCCTCGGCGGCGGCAGCTCGATGGACTGCGCGAAAGGCGTGAACTTCGTTTACTCGTGTGGCGGGCGGATGCAGGATTATTGGGGCATCGGCAAGGCGACCGGCCCGATGCTGCCGATGATCGCGGTCCCCACGACGGCCGGCACCGGCAGCGAGACGCAATCGTTCGCGCTCATTTCCGACGCCACGACGCACGTGAAGATGGCCTGCGGCGACAAGCGAGCCGCGTGCCGCGTCGCAGTGCTCGACCCGACGCTCACGGTGACGCAACCGGCGAAGGTGACGGCGCTCACCGGCATCGACGCCATCGCACATGCGCTTGAGACCTACGTCACCACGAAACGCAACGCGGTGTCGTTGTTGTTTAGCCGCGAAGCGTGGCGGCTGCTCGAAGAAAACTTCGTGCGCGTCCTCGAAGAACCGAAAGACCTCGAAGCCCGCAGCGCCATGCAACTCGGAGCATGCTTCGCCGGCCTGGCGATCGAGAATTCGATGCTTGGCGCGACGCACGCGCTGGCGAATCCGCTGACGGCCGAGTACGGCATCGTGCATGGTCAGGCGATCAGCCTGATGTTGCCGCACGTCATCCGCTTCAACGGCGTCGACTATGGCGAGTGGTACGGCGAGCTGCTCGAAGCGATCGCGGGCTCCAACGGCGCTCCGCCTCCGTCGTCCGGTCCTGCCGGTCTCGCGGAACTCGTGACGAAATTGTCGGCGAAGGCGAACCTTCCCACGCGCTTGGCCGACTGCGACGTCGAACGATCACTGTTGCCGAAGATGGCTGAATCGGCGGCGAAACAGTGGACCGCAACGTTCAACCCCCGCAAAGTCCACACGCAGGATTTGCTCGCACTCTACGAAGCCGCTTACTGACCTACACTTCAGCAAGCCGGCAGTTGGAGCCACAGATGCACACAGATTTACACAGATGCGGAAAAAAGATGAGAAGGCACTTCTGCTTTCTTTCTTATCTGTGTTCATCCGTGTTCATCTGTGGTTCCTTCTCTTCGTCTTTGTACGCCGATGCGTGGCCCATCTTCCGCGGCGATGCCGAGGCGAACGGCGTCTCGGCGGGCGAACTTCCTGAGAAGCCGGTCGTCGTGTGGCAACGGAAGCTCAAGGGTGCGCAGTTTGAATCAACCCCGGCGATCGTGGATGGCGTTGTCTACTTGGCGCATACGACGGCTTCTTTCGTGCGATGAATTTGTCGGACGGCAGCGATCGCTGGACATTTAAGAGCGACCTGGGCTTCAAGGCTCCCGCCGCCTTTCGTGACGGCCGCGTTTACGTCGGCGACGTCGACGGTCGGTTCGTGTGTTTGGACGCCGCGACGGGCAACGAGATTTGGGCCTACGTCACCGGCGGCGAGATCAACGCCGGGGCGAACTTCTACAAATCGAACGTGCTCGTCGGTTCGCAGGATGGAACGCTGTATTGCTTCGACGCGGCCGAAGGAAAAGAGGTTTGGAAGTACACGATCGACAACATGATCCAGTGCTCGCCGACGATTGCCGGAAACCGCGTGTTTCTCGCCGGCTGCGACGGCAAGCTGCACATCGTCGATCTCGATACCGGCAAGGCGTTGGATTCGGTCGAGATTCATGATCCGACAGGCGCGACCGCGGCGGCTGCCGGGGACTGCGTGTACTTCGGCACGCAAGGCGGCAGCGTGCTGGCCGTCGATTGGCGAACCGTGAAGATCGTGTGGCATTACGAACCGCGACGTAAGCAGCCGTTCCAGTCGTCAGCCGCGTTGGTCGATGGGTTAGCGATCTTGGGAGGCCGCGACCGGCAGATTCACGCGCTCGATTTGAAGTCGGGCGAGGCGCGATGGACGGTGCTCACTCAGCAGAAGGTAGACAGCTCGCCAATTGTCGTCGGCAAACGGGTGTTCATCGCCACCGGTGATGGTCGCGTTCTGGCTTTGGCAGTCGCCACGGGCGAAGAGTTGTGGCAGTACGAAGCCGGCGGCGGGTTTAGCGGTTCGCCCGCCGTGGCCGAAGGGTGTCTCATCGTCGGCAACGAAGACGACACGCTGTACTGCTTCGGCAAAGGGCCGTGAGCATTGCGACGTTGTCGTGTCTTTAGTCGCTACGTTTTCTGTAGGGAACGCCCTCCGTGGCGTTCCGTGAATCGCCGTGGGTTGTCCAGCGTAGCTTCACGGAACGCCACGGAGGGCGTTCCCTACAGGACTGTCAATCACGTTCGATAGTTGAAAAAGGCAGAGGCGTCGCGAAGACGCCTCTGCCCGCGAACGACTCGACTACTTGGTGCATCCGCACACGTCGCACTCGCAAGTTTCGCAAGTGCACACGCTGCCGTTGCAGACGGGGCATTTGCAACCTTCACAGGCGCAACCTGCCTTCGTTTGCGAACAGCACGAACGGCCGGTGGACGACGACTGATCAGCAGACGCCCACGCGGTCAAACCCAAAGCGCTGACAAGCGGCAGCGCGAACAAAAAGAGACGCTTCATGACTAAAGTCCTTAACTGAATGGATGAATCAAAGAAAACGATCGCACGGAAGCGACCGATTCAATTCAGCCAAATGCAGTAAAGGGCGAGAAGCGGCGGACCACTCGGCCGAACGACTCTATCAAGAGCCGCGTGCCGAGTGCCGACGGAAAGACCGACATTCACCGGCAACGCGACATGGTGCAACGCGACCGGCTGATTGTCGAGAATGGTGCGCGTTTCGCGAACCGTGACGGTCGCTGGCGCGGATTGAACGCAACAGCAGGTGGCCCGATGTACCCCGTGAGGTGCGACATTCGTACACGTCGGCGCATTCGTGCACGTTGACGCGCTTTCGCCCGATGCTGTGTCTGCGAGCCGGTTCTTCGCACAGCAAGCGTGTTCGCCAACGGCAGGCGTTGAAATCTGCCGACTGCCCGACTCACAGCACGGTTGCGTCGCCGCTTCGAGCGTCACTCCCTTGGGGGTCGCTGCCTCGGGCCGTGTGCAACAGCACGGCGTCATCATGGCCAAAACGGGACTGGCCAGGACGGCCAACAACGCCAAGATCGCCAGGATGGGTCGGAATTTCAACATGGCGGTCGATTCTACGCGCGTCCGTCAAGCCGGGACAAGGTCGGCTGTCGCCGAATCAGGGAGGACTGCAAAGTCGACGAGAAGGGCCGTAACTCGAAGAACGATGGTAAAGGCTTGCCTCTTCGCGGCGGCGCTTGCGTGCATGACCGTCGACTTTGCAGTCCGCCTGGTCGCCGAATGCTTTTGGGTGACGCCCGCCGCGACGGCACGTTAGAATGGAGTTCCCGCCCTTCGGCTTGATCTCTGGAAGCGAACGTTACTGCTGCTGGAATCGGTGTTTCCGGCCAGCATGCCGAACTCGATCGACATTCGTTGCCGCAACGAACGACCAAAAAAATGAGCGTGCTCCGTCATCTTCCCGCGTCGCTCAAAGAATCGCTGCGGCGACGTGCGGGCGCAGTGACGTTGGGAAGCCGACTCGAAAATCTGCGTCGGGCAGGCTTCGATCCGAAGCAGATTATTGATGCCGGCGCATTCCGCGGCGAGTGGTCGTTGCTGGCGCACGAGATTTTCCCGGCGGCGTCGCTACTGCTCATCGAACCGAATCCGCAACTGCGTGAACATCTCGAAGAACATTGTCGCAAGTTTCCGCATGCTCGACTGCGTGCCGTTATTCTCGGAAGTGAAGCCAAAACCGCCCGCTTCGTACTGGCCGACTCGAATAGCCGCGTTCTCGACTACGAGCCCGATGGCGCCTTTCCAATCGAGTCGCTGCCCGTCGAGACGCTGCGGACCATTGTCGACGAGACCGGCTTCGGTGCGTGCGATTTCCTGAAACTCGATTTGCAAGGCTATGAGCTCGAAGCGCTCAAAGGCGCGGGCGAATTATTCGGCACAATTGAAGTGATTATGACCGAAGTGTCGTGGCTAAAAATCGGCGAGGTTCCGCTGGTCGACGAGGTGATCTCGCGGTTTTACGAGCGCGGCTACCGACTCTATGATGTGTTGGGGTTGAACTATCGACCATTGGACGGCGCGTTGTGGCAGTCCGATTTGATCTTCGTGCGAAAGGACTCGCGGTTAGTGCAGGACCGACGATGGTCGACGTGAATCGTTGTTGCGGGGCGTGAGTGATCTATGTTTGAAGACGACGGCCGAACCAACGTCGTCGGAAGTGACAAATGACGACTGAAACGACCAAAACCGAAGTTGGCAGCTACTTCATTGCCAATTATCCGCCGTTTTCGCAGTGGACGGCCGAGGCCGTGGCCGACGTGCGTGCCGCGATGGAGTCGCCGCCGCGTGACGTGCCGCTCGGGCTGTACCTGCACATTCCATTCTGCCGCAAGCGGTGCAAGTTCTGCTACTTCCGCGTCTATACGGACAAGAACTCGCACGACGTCGAGCGCTACGTTGCCGGCCTGTCGCGCGAGATCGAGTTGGTTAGCAAATTGCCGGTGATGGGTGGTCGGCCGTTCCGTTTCGTTTACTTCGGCGGCGGCACGCCGTCGTTTCTGAGCGCCAAGCAACTGACCTCGCTGGTCGATCGGTTACGGGCGAACATCGATTGGAGCCAGGCCGAGGAAGTCACGTTCGAGTGCGAGCCCGGCACGTTGTCGCAACCGAAGCTCGCGACGCTCCGCGATCTCGGCGTCACGCGGTTGAGCCTGGGCGTCGAAAACTTTGGCGACGCGATTCTCGAAGAGAACGGCCGCGCGCATCACTCGGCCGAGATCTTCCGCTCGTGGGAATGGATCAAGGCGCTCGAGTTTCCGAACGTGAACATCGACCTGATCAGCGGCATGGTCGGCGAGAACTGGGACAACTGGCGCGACACCGTCCATAAGACGATCGACCTATCGCCGAACAGCGTGACGATTTATCAGATGGAGTTGCCGTTCAACACGGTCTACTCGAAAGACATCCTCGGCAATCACGTCGAGACGCCGGTCGCCGACTGGCCGACGAAGCGTGCGTGGGTCGATTACGCCTACGAACAATTTCAAGCCAACGGCTATCGCATCTCAAGCGCCTACACGCTCGTGAAAGACGAGCCGCGTGTGAGCTTCAGCTACCGCGACAACTTGTGGCAAGGCAGCGATTTGCTGGCCACGGGAGTCGCGAGCTTCGGACACATCTCGGGCGTGCACTATCAGAATCTGACCGAGTGGCAGACGTATCTCGAAACGGTCGAGGCGGGACAGTTGCCGTTGCACCGAGGCATGCGTCCAACGTCGCACCAACTGCTCGTGCGCGAAATGATTCTGCAGCTGAAGAAGGGGCATCTCGACGCGGGTTACTTCCGCAACAAGTTCGGCGCCGAAATCATCGAACAATGGCGCGACGTTTGGCAAGAACATGCCGACGACGGCTACCTGACCGTCGACGGCGACAAGGTCGAGCTCACGCGTGCCGGGCTGTTGCGCGTCGACGGTTTGCTTCCGGCGTTCTTCGAGCCTGAACACCAGGGAGTGCGCTATACATGAGCGGCGAGCTCGTCTTCATGATGGGCAAGTTCGCTGCTCGCTTTCCGACCGATCGGCTCTACGCCCGCAACCACATGTGGGCGAAAGAGCATGACGGCGGCGGCTTCCGCTTCGGCTTCACCGCGTATGCCGTGCGACTGCTGCAGGACGTGTATTTTCTCGAATGGTCGGTCGACGAAGGCGTGCAACTTCGCGAGCGGCAGGCGATCGGCGCCATCGAAAGTTCGAAAGCCGAGAGCGAGTTATACAGTCCGGTGGCAGGTCGCTTGGTAGAATGGAACCCGCGTTTGCTTTCCGACCCTTCGGCAATCAATGTCGATACCTACAGCGATGGTTGGCTGTTCCGTCTCGACAGCGACGGCAAAGGCCTACTGTCGCCCGAGGAATACCAGGTGCATCTGGCCGAGGCTTGGAAAGTCGCGGAACGCACGATCAAAGGACAGATGAACGAGGAGTGAGTGGGTGAGATCGCATTGAGCGACGCCATCGATTTCACTTACTTACTCACCTACTCACCAATTAACCTACTCACCAGCCCCCCCATGTCACTCGCAGTCGTCATCTCACAAGGTCAGAGCGCCAATCCGCTCAAGCGAAAGCTTGAAGAGGATCTGGTTACGTCGTTGCTCGGGCTGCGTGGCATCGAGGTGCTCGTCGTACCGCATCTGTACGACCTGAAGCCGGGCGGCACCGGGATGCTTTGCCTGCAAGGCGTGCCAGGGAACATGATCGTCGTGAGTTGGCTGTTTCCGCGCGCGGCGTTTTGGACACTCGATCGCAACGGCATTCGTGGCCGCTTCGGTACGACACTGCTCGTCGGCGAAGAGGAGCCCGACGACGAAGATTCTGCCGAGAGCGAAACGCAGGAAGTTGAAACAAATGGCGACAAGCAACGCGTGGCCGACGTGCGGCCGATGCCGAACCGCACGATTCACTGTCTCGATCTGCGCGTGAGCGACGACCCGCGGCGTTATGTGGCCGAGGTGATGCGCATCGTCGCTGAGGCATCGGTGCAAACGGTCGATCTGCTTTCGTCGATCGGTGGGCCGATCAAACTCGAAGCGCCGGCGCCTGCCATATCAGCGACCGCGGCTGCACCGGTCGAACCAACCCGCATCGCCGAAGAACCAGCGCGACGTTGGTATCCGGTGATCGATTACAGTCGCTGCACGAATTGCATGGAGTGCATCGACTTCTGCCTGTTCGGCGTGTATGGCGTCGATCGCGCCGAGACGATTCTCGTCGAGCAGCCCGACAATTGCCGCAAGGGATGCCCGGCCTGCAGTCGCGTGTGTCCTGAGAACGCGATCATCTTCCCGCAGCACAAATCGCCGGCGATCGCGGGAAGTCCCGACGGCGAGGCAGGGGGGCTGAAGATCGACCTGTCGAAGTTGTTCGGCGCGCCGGATGGGCTGCACGTCGCGGTGCTCGAGCGCGATGTCGAACTCGTTGCCGCAGGTCGCGACGCGGTGGGCGAAAGCGTCGGCATTCCGCGTCGTCGCACCGAAGAATCGTCACGTCCAAAGGACGAACTTGACGCACTGATCGACGAGTTGGATGGCTTCGCATAAAGCCGCGACCGGTGGTCGCGCTGCATGAATCATGCGCGACGCATTCACCATTGTGGGGCAACCGCGCTTGGGGCAACCAGCGCGACCAACGGTCGCGGCTTTATGTCGATGTCGTAACGTGATTCGCGACATTCAGTCGCGAGTGCAATAACCAACATTTCATCTCTGACATCGTCGCAAAGTTGACGTCGACACGTAGAAGGAGTATGCCGATATTAGCAGCGATTGACGGGGCTGCTGAGTCGTCGTGGGGCACACCGCTGTTCTTTCGCGGAAGGAATTGCCATGACGGACAAAATGACGCTCGATGTTTCTGAGTCGCTGATTCGAGCCCATCTGCATCGCGAAGCCAAGGACAACGGCGACACGCGAACCACTTCGTTGTCGCCAAAGTGCACGATCGCCATTAGCCGACAGATGGGCGCTCGCGGAAGTGAGTTGGCTCGCGACGTCGGCAATCGTTTGGGTTGGAACGTGTACGACCGCGAGTTGCTCGAACAGATCGCGACCGACATGCACGTTCGTGTCAACTTGCTGGAGAGTGTCGACGAACGACACGTGAGTTGGCTCGAAGCCTTTGCCGAGTCGTTCGTCATGGGATCGAAGGTCAGCGAGAACGCGTACGCCACGCATCTGATCGAAACGATCGTGGGCCTGGCGGCACGCGGACATTGCGTGATCGTTGGCCGCGGCGCGGCGCACCTGTTGCCGCCGAGTTGTACGCTGCGAGTTCGCGTGGTGGCGCCGCGCGAGTCGCGCATCGATACGATTGCGAAGCAGCGTGGCCTGACACCGCGAGCCGCCGAGCATGTGATCGATCAGACGGAGAGCCAGCAACGGCGCTTCGTACTCGATCACTTTCATTGCGACACGACCGATGACACGCGCTACGACCTGGTGCTGAACACCTCGCGATGGTCGATGGCCGAGTGCAGCGAGATGGTGATCGACGCGATGACACGCTTGCGCAATCATGCCAGCGAGCGCGCGATGGCGAATCTTTCGACAGCAAATCATTCGACAGTGGAGCGCACGCCGTTGATGGCGGCGGCCTTGGCGTGAGCGCTTGCATGCACGCACTCATTTTCGCACGTTTAGCCGGCGAGCTTGCTCGTCGCGGTGCGGGATTGCATCACCATACGCGGCAAGCAAGCTCGCCGGCTAAACAACCAAGCGATATGGACACGCCCGTCGGACAAAGTGACATTGACCGGCCGAAGCGCCCTCCTATAATCCCGCTCCCTTGCGCTGGTGGGCAGACCGTTGAGTTTTCCTATGGGGAGAAGTTTTCGGTTTAGGTTGAATCCAACCGCCCCCGACGACCGATCTACCTAGGCAGTACATTCCGTTCTGATTTGGCCGTTCGGCTCGCAGAACCCGCTCGTCTCCTTCCCAAAATCTCCGTCCCCACGAACAAAAACTGTCGCTCGACTAGCGTGGCATGATGCCAATCGCCTCGAGCGTCACGCTTTCCAATTTCCCTAGCAAAGGGCTCGCACGATGCGCGCGATGTCACCGCGGCTGTTGATCGTCGGTCTGGCTATTGCCGGCGTTTGTGGTTGCAAGAGCGGCAGCAAAATGAGTTGGCCGTTCGCCAGCAAGAAGGCTCCGACCGGCGCCCAATACGCAAGCAACGCCGCAGCACCGAGCTATCCGTCGCTTCCGTCGTCTACGGCTGTACCGGCTACGATCAGCACCCCTTCCGGAAGCACGAGCAGCACGGTCGGTCAGACGGCAGCTACTGCCGCCACGCCGGGCTATCCGCCTGCCGCGGGCTATGCCGGCGCCACCGCCGCAACACCGGGCGCGTCGCCTTACGCGGCCACTGGCTATTCACAACCAAGCAGTTATCCCGGCAACTATGCCGGTGCACCGTCGACGCCTGCGACAAGTGGCGATCCGTTCGCCGGTCGCGCACCGACGCAGCAGTATGCTCAGACACAATCGCCAGGCTACGCGCCGCCACAGCAATATGCGGCCACCGTCGGATCTGCCCCGAAGGCGCCGACAGCAGCCAATCCGTATGCCGCGACTGCGACGCCCACGGCGAACCCGTACGCTTCGACGCCCGCCAGCTACACCGCTGGCGCGACGGCTCAAGCCTCGGCAGGCGCTACTCCGGCCAGCTATCCGGCAACCGCGGCGCCGGCCGGTTATCCCGCCACGACGCCCGCAGGCTACACCGCCCCTGCGGTGCCAACTGCTCCGCAAGGTGGCTACAGCACCGAGTACGCTGCGCCGGCCGCTGCCGCTCCGGTCGCTGGCCGATATGTCGACACTGCAGCCCCGGCCGTCACTAGCCCCGCAGCATCGGAACCGATTCGCACCGCCCAAGCCCAGCGCTACGGCGACACCCCGGCCAGTGTGGCCGCCGGCTCTCGCTACGGCGCATCCGCTCCGGCATCGACCGGCTATCCGACCACGGCGGGCTCGACGCCGAACAACTATGTGCCTGGCCAAACCGGTTACACGCCGGGAGCCACGGGTTACTCGCCGCCCGGCTACGGTACGCCAGCCGCCTCGCCGGCTTCGACGCCCGCTCAATCGCCGGCCGGCAACGCCCCGTATCGACCGGGCAGCACCAAGGAATACGCCCCGAGTGCCAGCACGCCGACCGGTTCGACCCCGGTGCAGGCAGTCAGTTACTCGTCAACTCCAGCTACCAGCAGCCCCGCGAGCTACAGCCCGCCGAGCGCCGCGGCCTCGCCCGTGGGTGACCGCTACGGCAGCTACGGTGCTGGCGCGTCGGCCGCCCCGACCGGCAGTGCGTCGTCGGCCATCTCGGTGCCCGGCTACGGCCAGTAGCACCGCGACGTAACATTTCCGGATATAACATTTCCGGGCAACGCGAATCATCGCCCGAGCTGTCGCCCGCGCATCGCCGGCGGCAGCTCTTTTCATGCGCGAAGGTTTGCCGACGAGGCGAACTTTTCTGATCGCAGAACATTGATCGCACGTGATTGCGCCACCCCGAGCCCACGGACGGCCGTCCGCGGGCTTCGCGCCGTGCACTTCACAGCGCTCGCGACCTCTCCCCTCCGTCGCGTTGATTGTCTCGCGGCTCCGCGCCCCTAGACTCGAAGGAGTGCGACGGCTCGCACACTTTGACGGACGCACCTCTCGACGGACAACGCGATCATGGATGGCAGGGCACGGCTGGCACTACTCATCTTCGGTTGTGGTTCACTTCTCTTCGCGGCTGAGCGGGCGGTGCATCGGCCCGAAACGCCGGCCGATCGCGGCTATCGTTGGCTGACGACGAAGGCGTATCTGCCACCCGACTTCGACGACGAAACCTTCGATCAGCTCTGGAAACTGTGGGAAGAGCCGCTCCGCACGCAGGCCGAGCAGGCGACTCCCGCCAAGCGGCGACGCATGGCGATGGCTCGTTACGGTCTGACCGACGCGCCGGGGCACGGTGGCGACGGCAGTCTGCTGCAATACGTCGAGATGCACGACGACACGTCGAACCCGCATAACCGCGGGTGGGCGATGAACTGTTTTGCCTGCCACAACGGCAAAGTCGCGGGGCAGGTCATCCCTGGCGCTCCCAACTCGCTGTACGCCTTGCAGACGCTCGTCGAAGAAGTGCGCGCGACGAAGATCGGCAAAGGCAAAGTGCTCGGGCACATGGATCGCGGGTCGCTGCTGATGCCGCTCGGCGGCTCGATCGGCACCACGAACGCCGTCATGTTCGGCAAGCTGCTGCTCGGGCTTCGCGAGCCCGATTTGAGCATGAAACCCTTACGAGCGCCGCCGACACTGGTGCATCACGACATGGACGCTCCGCCGTGGTGGAACGTCAAACGGAAGCAGCGGCTCTACATCGACGGCTTCGCGCCGAAGTCGCCGCGATCGCTGATGCAGTTCCTGCTCATCCCGCGCAACGACCGTGCCGCGTTCGATGCGTGGGAGCCCGACTACATCGACATCGCCGCTTGGATCGAATCGCTGGAAGCGCCGCGCTGGCCTTGGGAGGTCGACCGATCGCTGGCCGACCGCGGGCGTGTGGCGTTCAATCGCGTTTGCGCCGACTGTCACGGAACGTATGGCAACGGCGGTCATTATCCCGAGCGTCATGTTGCGATCGACGAAATCGGCACCGACCGCGTGCGATTCGACGCTCTCGACGCCGCGGCACGTCAGCGCTACGCCGACAGTTGGTTCGCGAAAGATGCGAAGGTTGAAACGATCACCGAACCGGTTGGGTACGTCGCCCCGCCGCTCGATGGCGTGTGGGCCTCGGCGCCGTATTTCCACAACGGCTCGGTGCCGACGCTATGGCACGTGCTGCATCCCGACGAGCGGCCGCAGGTGTGGACGCGAACCGAAGACGGTTACGATCGCGACCGCGGCGGCCTCGAGATCACAACGATGAGCGAGGTTCCGGCCGATGTCGAGTCGCCGGCGGCGCGACGTCGTTACTTCGACACACGGCAATTCGGCAAAAGCGCCGCGGGGCATCGGTTTCCCGAGGCGTTGGGTGAGGATGAGAAACTCGCGGTGCTGGAGTATTTGAAGACGTTGTGACAAACAACTCCTCTCCCTCTGGGCTAATCATTGCCCACAAGATGCGTGAGTTGGTTGGGCGGGTGGGTTGCGGCGAGCCAGCCGAGGGTGATGTTGGTGAGTGCATCGAGGCCACGCCAGACGGTTTTCAGTCCTGGGGATCCGTCGGCCTTGCGACCGAGATGACCGCCGAGTCGGCCGATCCAGCGGAGGGCTTCGGTTATCGTCGGCGGAGCCTTCGGCTGGGGCCAGCGTTTGCCACGATGCGTGACGGCGTACAAGGCTTGCCATTCGGCGGCGCTGAGCACCACGGTGCACGGCGCGCTGGGTGTCTCGCGGGCTGCACTGACCAGCCACAGCACGCGCCAAGCGGCGACACTCAGCACGGCCACCACACGCTCGACGTTGTCGAAGCAACCCAACTGCTGCTGTTCGACGAGGTATCCGCTCTTGAGCGTGTAGTGGAATCGCTCGATCCGCCAACGCCACACGTAGTATTGAATCAAACGCGACGCATCTTCGAGGCTCGTGACCGGCAGCGTGGTCGCCAGGCACCAGCGGATCGGCGACTCGCCCGACGGACAGTCGGCTTCTTCGGCCAGCACGAAGCGCAGCGTGACCGGCGGGTCCCGGCGCTGGCCCGGCGCCTTGCACGTCAGCTCCTGCCAACGCACGTCGAGCTTCGCCTGGCGTGGCGCGCGCGTGCCGCTGCGGGGCACCTCGACGTGAATTCGGCCACCCACCTCGGCCGACTCGAGCGCCTTGCCCAACAACCGCTCGGGATGCTCGACACGTCGCTGCTGGCGGCAAACGCGCACGAGCAAGTGCACTTGGGGCCGACGCGCCGCGGCGAACAGATCGTAAAAGTCGCTCTCGCGGTCGCCGATGACGATCGCTTGCGGATGATCGCTCAGCGCCTTCTCCACCGCGCGCAGGCCATCAATCCAGCGCTGGCTCTCCTTGTCGCGCGTGGCACGCTCGTGACGGCGATGACGCTTGTCCAACTCGTCGATCGGACGGGTCCAACGCTGCTGATCGATCACTCCCAGCGGCACGCCGCCCGCCGAAATCGCCAGCGCCGTATGCACCAACAGGCCACGGCACTTGACGCTCGCCAAATATCCCAAGCCTGCGGTCGACCGGTGGCTGCTCAGGTTGATCTCCGTCGTGTCCTGGGCCACGAGCACCGTCGCGTGCTGCTGGCATCGACCGACGGTGCTGGCCGCATGCGCCGCGAGAATGGCCTGCGGATCGACTGCGTCGTTCTCGAAAAAGCGATAGGCCGCTTTGACTTCGGCGCTGCTATCGAACACTGCCGGCAGACTCCGCTCGGGATGCATCGCCAGCGAATGCACGATGCGCATCAGTCTCAACTCCCGCCGCACATCCCCCAAATCCACACGCGACAACTCTTCGCCAGACCAATCGATCGCCGTGCACTCCTCATCAAGACTCGCCCCAACCCCATGCCTATCCTAGTGCCCAAGCACCCCAAGTGAAGATTGTGGGCAATGGTTAGCCCTCTGGGAGAGGGTGGCGGCGCAGCCGCCGGGTGAGGGCGGGTCGCGCACTCTAGCGCTCCCCATCCCTGCCATCGCGTGTCGCACGTATCATCGCCAGACGAGCCACCACGCACCCTCATCCGCCCTTCGGGCACCTTCTCCCGGAGGGAGAAGGGTTGGCATCGGCACGGCCTACCGCGTCGTCGTCGGCGTTAACTCATAACACGCCATCTCTTCGTCGTTCCGCGCGAACAGGCGTCCATGGGCCACCACGGGGTGATTCCACGTCTTGCCCGTAATCGCCTGGAACTTGCCAAGCTCGACGAGCTCGTTCGGGTTCGCCTCGACGAGCACCGCCTCGCCCTTTTCTGAAATCACGAGCAACAACGCCTCGTCGGCCAGTAGCAACACCTGACCATGTCCGTAGCGGCCACGCTTCCA
Organism: uncultured Planctomycetota bacterium; assembly: GCA_963708675.1. Lineage (GTDB taxonomy): Bacteria > Planctomycetota > Planctomycetia > Pirellulales > PNKZ01 > DATAXP01. The sequence continues at coordinate 290,426 of CAVPTO010000004.1, read as the reverse complement.
GCATCGCTTGCCGTCGGCCAGATTCATGCAACCGAAGATGCCATCGTCGAAGCCATAGATGTGCTCGCCGAAAACGACGACGTCGTTGAACGACGGCTTCAACGCCTTCGACTTCCAGCGCTGCGCGACCGTCCACTTGCCGCCGTCCCGCTTCACATCGAAGAGGCAGAGACCGTCGCCGTCGGTGACGAGCAGTTGACCATCAGCCACCAATTGCGGCTGAACGATCGGCGTCGCCATGGGATCGTCGCTCGGAATGTTCCACAACGTTTTTCCTGTCGCGGGTTCGACGGCCACGATACCTGTGTCGCTGTGCATGAGCACCTGCGGCACGCCGTCGATCGTCAGCAACTCCGGCGAGTTATAACTTTGCTTGCCAGCGGCGATGTTCCACACCACCTCGCCGTTGTCGACGCGATACGCAAGCAGTCCGCGATCTTCGGTCCCGCCGGCGTACGCGATCACCAGATCGCCCACCACGAGCGGCGAATCGGACACGCCCCACTGCGGCGTCGCGGCGCCGGTTTCGGCCACCGTATCGTGCGACCACAGCACCTTGCCGGTCGCGGCATCGAGGCAACTCAGCCATCCCGTGCCGCCGATCGTCAGCAACTTGCCGTGGCTAAACGTCGGCGTGCTGCGAGGCCCTGCGCCCGACAGTGCCTCGTTGAATCGCAACGCCTCGGTTTCGGCCCAGACTTCTTTACCGGTCGAAGCGTCGTAACAGACGATCGCCTCGGAGTCGCCGCGTTGTTCTTGCGTGAAGAGCTTGTCGTCGACGATGCACACGCTCGACCATGCGGGGCCGACGCGCTGCTTCCAGACGAGCTTCGGCGGTTTCGCGTTCCAATCGCCGGTGACGTTCGTGCCGTGTACGCGACCATCGCGCTGAGCGCCACGGAACTCCGGCCAATCGCCCGGCCGCACTTGCAACTCTTTTGTGGCGACGGGGACGGCGTCCTTGCTTGGCGTCACCGAGGCATGCTCGGTCAGGAATCGCTGCTCGGCCGTGGGCTGCCACCGCCAGCTCATCACCGATTTCTGATGACCGTCCAGGCCGTCCCATCGCAGGCACGCGCCGACGCTCCACACGATCAACATCACGGCCGCGAAGCCTGCGCGTTGCACGCTCAACGAGCGATCACGTGACAGGAGCATCCACCCGGTCCAAAGCGTGAATGCCCACGGCAGCCCGAACAGCAGCAGGCCAAACCACTTCACCGTTGGATCGGCCACCAGACTCGCGGCAATCCATCCACCAAAGGTCACCGCCAGCGCCAGCCAGCGATCGCTGCGGCTGTACTGGCGATTGAACAGCCACCAGCCCACGAACGTAAGCAACAGTATTGCGTGTGTGGCCATCCGCGAGACGAACCGCTGGAACATCGTCAGTTCCATCGCGTCGAGAACCGCGAGCGTCGCCCAAAATACCGCAAGCATCGCCACCGCCGCCCACAGCCCTCGCAATCGCGCGAAGCCTGATGGGCGTAACGTGGTTTCAATCTTCTGCTGCTCAGTCACACTGCTCATAACGACTCCTTCACAATGGCCTTTCGCGTCATGCTCCCGCTGATCGCAACTTGCGTCAAGCTCACTCGATAGCCCCATCAAAAGAGCAGTGAATTGTGTTCGACGCACACCCCTCGCTTGCGGTTTCGCGCATACATTCTGCTACTCCCGCCCCTCGTTGACATTCACCCCCCGACCGTTACATTGACCGCAGGGATCGGCACGACGCCAACCTTTCCCATTTCAACAACTTAGCGCCGATTCGTCGCTGCTTCGTAGCGGCCGTCGGCGATACTTCTCACGAGACGGAGCGACCGACCGCATGACCCAGATCGAGCAAGCCCGCGCCGGCAACATCACGCCCGAGATGCACTACGTCGCCAAGCGCGAGAACCTCGACCCCGAACTTATCCGAAGCGAAGTCGCCCGCGGTCGCATGGTCATCCCGGCCAATAAAGTGCACGTGGCAGGCAGGCTCGAGCCGATGGGCATCGGCATCGCCGCCAAGACCAAAATCAACGCCAACATCGGCAACTCAGCGGTCACCAGCAACATCGAAGAAGAGCTGGAGAAGCTGCACACGTCGGTCCATTTCGGCGCCGACACGGTCATGGATCTGTCGACCGGTCGCGATATCGATAACATCCGCCGCGCGATCATCGATGCATCGCCTGTGCCGATCGGCACGGTCCCGATCTACCAGATGCTCGAAGAACTGGGCGGCTCGATCGAGGACATGAGCCCGCAGCATTTTCTGGACATGGTCGAGCGACAGGCCCAGCAGGGGGTCGATTACATGACCGTCCACTGCGGCGTGCTGTACGAGCACCTGCACCTGACAATGAACCGCATCACGGGCATCGTCAGCCGCGGCGGATCGCTGATCGCCAAGTGGATGATGACCCACCGTCGCCAGAACCCGCTGTACGAGCACTTCGAAGACATCTGCGACATCATGCACGAGTATGACGTCACGTGGAGCCTGGGCGACGGTCTGCGTCCCGGTTCGATTGCCGACGCCAGTGACGACGCGCAGTTCGCCGAACTGAAGGTGCTCGGTGAATTGACCCGCCGTGGATGGGCGAAGAACACGCAGGTGATGGTCGAAGGCCCCGGCCACGTGCCGATGGACCAAATCGACATGAACATCAAGAAGCAGATTGAGTGGTGCGACGGAGCGCCGTTCTACGTGCTCGGACCTTTGGTGACCGACATCGCACCGGGGTACGACCACATCACAAGCGCTATCGGGGCGGCCCTGGCCGGGTGGAGCGGGGCGGCGATGCTCTGCTACGTCACGCCCAAGGAACACCTCGGACTGCCCGACCGCGACGACGTGAAGCAAGGCGTGATCGCGTACAAGATCGCCGCCCATGCCGCCGATCTGGCGCGACATCGCATCGGCGCCCGCGACCGTGACGACGCACTTTCACGCGCTCGCTTCGCGTTCGATTGGAACGAGCAGTTCCGCTTGTCGATCGACCCCGAGACAGCCCGTCGCATGCACGACGAGACGCTGCCTCAGGACACGTTCAAAAGCGCGCACTTTTGCAGCATGTGCGGCCCGAAATACTGCTCGATGAAAATCACCGAGGAGATTCGCGCCATGGCCGCCGAAAATGGCGGCGTACCCGAGCAGATCGTCGAGCTCGCCGCCGAGCCGCAAGTCTAAAACGACTTGTGGCCATGAAGCTCGCTTGCCTCTTCGCGGCTTACGCCTCCACGTGCACTTGCGTGCCCATGTTCTCGCTGGTGATCGGGTGCGCGATGCCGGTCTTCACGTAACCCAGCGAGCGAATGACCTCGAGCACTTCGCTGCACGTCGGGAACATGCGGCCGCTCGTGCGCTTGTACGATTCGAGCGCGTTCATGAATTCGACTTCTTGATCGCTGTAATCCCGTTCGCAGGTGGTCGGGTCGATCTGACGGCGACGCGGCGTCTTGGCGCGGCGCTCGGTCGCGCGACGCTCAACGGCGACCGGAGCCGAGGTCTTGCGGCGTTCGTCCGCGCGGCGGCCTTCAGGCTTACGACGATTCGTGGTTACTTCATCGCGATTCTGCTTGGTCACGAACGATCTCCTTGGCAAGTTTCGGATCAGCACGCCGGCTCGACGATGAGTGAGGATCGGAACCTGTCGCGTTAAAATATACCACGTAGTTAAAATGTGACGTTGTGCACGAGAAACCGGTCGGCGCAACTCTTCGTGCGCATTGACCGTGCCGAACGTCACGGTCGTGACAAGATGTGCGGCCTATGCCGGTCGTAGCGACGCCTCGGTTAGCCGCGACGCGGAGCGGAGCGCTCGGCGCGGGTCTCTGACCCCGCCGCTCACCCGACCGAAGGTCTCCCGAGATCGGCGGAGTCTGGAGACCCGCGCCGAGCGCGGGGTCGCCCCAATGTCCAATGTCCCGGTCGTGCGCGGCGCAAACGCGATCACGATCATCCCCACCGCATACACCAGCCCCGTGATCGTGCCAACCCGCGCGTAGTCGCCGCCCGACCACGCCATCAACGTGCCCGCGGCCAGCACACCGATGGCCGAAATGACGCGCCCCGAGTTGTAAGTCACGCCGATTCCCGCGGCCCGCACCTCGGTCGGAAACAACTCCGGCAAATACAGCGGCAGCCATCCGAAGAACAACGTCGCGACGAATCCCTGCACGAACACCAGCGGCAGAAAGCCCGTCGCCAGAGGTTGCGACCCCAAAAAGATTCCGGACGTGAGCAACGTCGAGGCCAGGCTAATGCCAAAGTACGTGACGCGCCTGCCGAAGAAGTTCGCAACCTGGCTGCCGAAGAAACTGCCGAGCGTCGCGCCGACGGCCCAGTACGCTTGCGTCGTTGCCTTGTAGCCGGGGCTCGTCGTTCCCGCGACGTGATCGGCCCAAGGGATCATCCACTTGCTCGCGCCCCACGCCCCGACGAGCGGAATCGCCCCCAGCGCGATGCCGATCAACGTGCGTCGCAATAGCGGCGGCTGAAACAACGCGCGAAGCGGCGTGCGGCGGCGACTCGCATCGCGATTGATTTGCAAAACTCGCCACGCCGGCGACTCGGGGAGGAAGCAAAGAATCGCGACGCCCAACAGCGCAGGCCACGCGCTCAACTCCAACAACCATCGCCACGCGTCGGGGCGCACTTCGCGCCACGTGCCGAGCTGCGACATCGTGAGGATGCCGACGTTGATGCCCGCCCCGGTGACGCCTGCGATCGTCGGTCGCGACACGTTCGGCCAACACTCCGCCGTCAAAGCCACGGCCGCCGGCACCACGCCGCCGATGCCCAACCCCGTGAGAAACCGCAGCACGAGCAGTTGCGGCTGATCGTGGACCAACGATCCCAGCCCGCCGAACATCGAGTAACAGATGACGCTCGCGCCGAGTGCTCGCGTGCGGCCCCAGCGATCGGCCGCCGCTCCGAAGAGCACACCACCTAGCGCTCCGCCCAGCATCAATGCCGCCGTGAAGCGCGCGAACCAATCGCCCGCTGGCCCCGGTTTGTAAGCGCTGCCCATCAGGTCGCGTGAAATCGACAGCGACGCCAGCGGCATCAACCCGAGCTGCACGCCTGCCAATACCAGCGAGGCAAACGCCGCGGCAAGCACGACCCAGCGGCCAAACGTCGACATCGGCGCAGATGGAGAAGCGTCATGGGTCACCGCCTGCGGCCCTCTTGCTCGCGCTGGTCTTGTCGACCTCGAACACTCGAACGATCGCGCTATTGTCGAGTCCGCCGAAGCCGCGAGCAACGGCCTCGGCAAGAAGTTCCGCATGAATCGTCGACAGCGGCAGGCGAGAACCGACGGCGTCGCCTTCTTCGAGCATCAGCCGCACGTCCTTGAGATGTTGCTCGAGCCGCGCCTCGGGCTCGAAGTCGCCGTGCACCATCCGCGGCCCCTTCGTCTGCACCAGCCGCGACAAGGCGGGACTCGCCTGAAGCACGGCGAGCATCCGTTCCAAGTCGAGTTTCATCGCCTTCGCCAGCGACAATCCCTCGGCCAGCGCGGCGCGATTCAGCCCGAGCACCAGGTTGTGTACGAGCTTCGCCTTCGCCCCGTCGCCACAGACGCCGACATGCACGATCTCGCTCGCAAAGGCCGCCAGCGTTTCGCGAACTTCAGCGAGCGCGGCCTTCTCGCCGCCGACAAGGACGAGCGCTTTGCCTTGCATCACGTGCGTGCTCGATCCGGCGATCGTCGCATCGAGATAGCCGACGCCTTTTTCGCCGAGCAACTTCCCTAGCCGCGCCATCTCGGCCGGCTTTCCCGTCGTGGTGTCAATGATCGTCTGGCTGGTCGTGAGCGCGGTAAGCAACTCTTCGACCACGCGCGCCGACACATCGCTCGTTGGAAGCGTAAGCAGAATCTGCTGAGAGGCGGTTGCAATGTCGCTCGGACTTGCGACGATCTCGACGCCTGCCTTTGCGGAAGCGGCCGCCCGTTGCGGATCGACTTCGCAGCCGACGACGGACCACCCACGGTCCAACCATCGCCGCGCGATGGAAGAGCCGATCAGACCGAGGCCGATGATTCCCAAGCGTCGCGTGGCGTTCGCTTCGGCCATGAGAGGGTGCTAGTTCGAGGAAGGTTCGATCGTGTGATCCGCCGCGCGGCGACGACGTTCGGCGATGCTCGATAGTTCGTTGGATTGGCCCCGCGTGCGGCGACCACGCACCAGTGACAACCGCATTTCCCACTGGGCAGCGGCGTCGACGCTGGCGTCGAACTCGAACTGTCCGCCAACAAGCGTCGCCACGACTCGGCCGCTCTGCAGAACGATCGCGTTCTTGTGCGTCGCCGGGATGCGGCCACTTTCGGTGAGAATGCCCACAAGGTTCAGCGGATCTGCCGCCGAGACGACGAGCCAATCGTCGGCACCATTCTCGTTGGTGGCCTTCGTGTCATTCGCCTTCTTGTCGCTCGACTTTTCGTCCCGGGTCTGCCGCAACATCTCGACGGCGCGGGGTTGGGCATACTGTTCGCCGCCGACGCCGCTCACGAATCTTCCGCCCGAAATCTCGCCGCGAAGCTCCAAACGTCGTAACGTCGGAACCAGTTCGCTCCATGCTGGCGCGACCGCTTCGCGGGTCAGTAACTCGCGGAAGAGCACGCCCCAACGGTTGAGCAACTGCCGGCACCAGCGTTCGAGATATTTGTCGCGTGCAATCGGATCGACGTGCCCAGGAAACAGCGACCAGCGCCCGATCGGCGCGGCCCCGCCGTGGACGTCACGTCGCGCACGTCGACGACTGCTACGACCATGACGCTCGCCATCGACAATGCGTCGCACGGCGGCCGGTGCGTCGGAAGTCAAGACGCCCAATGCTGACAACTCACGAAGCGCCTCTTCGAGATGCGCGGGCAGCAACTCTGTCAATCGCGACAACTCACCGAAGAAGAGCGCACCGCGCGCTTCGAGTGTTTCGAGCACACACTGAGCGGCGGAACGCGCCATCGTCGTTGGCGCTTCACGATCGGCAGGCAGCAACCACGGCAAGTCTTCACGCAGCGCCAGCGCGATCGGCACCGTGCGTGTCAGCCCCGCCGACGACGGTGTCTCCGCATCACGCTTCGGCGGACGCAGGCGGCCCCACAGCACCTCACCCGACATGAATAACTGATCGAGCCACGTCGGATCGTAGTCGGCCAACCTCGCCGCCAGCACGCGATTTTCCCACGCTCCGGCAGGCATCTCGAAACCTTGCAGCTGTGCGATGACTTCGCGAGTGCCGGTTGGTCCGCCCCACGCAGCTCGGCCGACGCCCTGCCATTTGACGAGAAACCGCCAGAAATCGGGGCGCTCGACAGGCTTCACGCGCTTTCGCAGGCCGTCCATCGTGCGGCGATGAATGCGGGCCAACAGCCGCCGCTCGCACCATTCGACAATTTTGTCGGGATCGTCGCGCTTCGGCTGCGCTTCGGGCGTGAAGCAGCCGCGCAGCACGACTCCTTGGCCTTCGAGAGCTTCGAGGGCCGCGAACGCCTGCGACGGCTCGAGCCCGATGCGTTCGGCCAGCCGCTCGGCCGTCATCGGACCGCTGTGCTGCATGCGACCACGCGCCATTTCGGTCCAAGCATCGCTGCGGGCGACGGTGACTTGCAGACGTTCAGGCAACGCGACGGGTGGATCGGCCTCGGCTTTGTCGAGCGCAGCGGAGACCATCGGCCAACGTTCGGCGGCGATCCACATGCGTCGTCCGTCGAGTAGACGCACGCGCGTCGCACGTTTCGCGGCGACGAGCTTGTCAAACCATTCGCGCCAGTCGGGTGCTTCGTCGTCGCCGAGCACGACGAGACTCAGCAAAGCGTCGTGCAGTTCATCGGCGCTGCGGACGGTGGGCCACGCCTCGGCCGCGACTTCGGCGATGATCGTCGGATCGAGCCGGGCGAGGTCGCGCATATCTTCGACCGAAATCGTCCGCCGCGTGGCGACTGCGCGCGTGCGTCGCTCTTCGAGAGCAGCGCCGTCGAGGAACGCATACGGATTCGCGTTGATCAATTCGTAACTGAACGGCGAGGGCTCACGGGTATCGCGCGCGATGAACTTCACATCGCCGGCCTGATACTGACGCAGCACCTCGACGAAGCCGGCCAAGTCCATGGCCTCGGTCTTGCTGTCGTGCATCGTTTGACGCACGAGCGGATGGTCAGGAATGACGACGTCGCCGTGATGGTTTTCGAGGCAGCCAACGGTTTCAGGAAACACGCTCGCCAGCAGATCGTCGCTGCGAAAGCGTTGCAAGTGCGGCGGCACACGTTGCCCGCCTTGCTGGCGGAGCACGGCCAGCGCTCGCGTGACGTTCCACCGCCACCGGGCTTGAAACATCGGCGCGACGAGCAGCGCTTGTTCGAGCAGGGCCTCGGCATTGTGCGGCCCCAACATGGCGAACAGCGCGTCGATGGCGAAACTGTGCTGAGGGCCCAGCGATAGCACGATGCCATCGTCGTCGGCGCTGGCTTGCAGTTCAAAGTCGAAGCTGCGGCAGAAGCGCTTGCGCAGTGTGAGACCCCACGCACGGTTGATGCGTGCTCCGAGCGGCGCGTGAATCACGAGCTGCATGCCGCCCGACTCATCGAAGAATCGCTCGAAGACGATCTGCTTGCTATTCGGCATCACACCGAGCGCGGCCATCTGCGTCTCGACATACGCGACCGCTTGCTCCGCGGCCCAAGGCGACGCGCCGCAGTCGGCGACCAGCATCGCGACGTCCTTCTCCCTTTGGGAGAAGGTGCCCGAAGGGCGGATGAGGGCGGGTGGCGTGACGTTAGGTAATGAGCTCAGGGCTTCGTCGTTGTGCAAGGCTAATTCATGATGGTCGGCGATCTCGCGAGGCAGCTCTCCCTCACCCGTCTCGGACACTGGCGCGTCCGAGCCACCCTCTCCCGAAGGGAGAGGGGTTGCGGCAAAGCTCGCGGCCAAATCGAGTCGCAATCGCGAAACCGATTCCGACAACTCGCGCGTGCGGCCTGGCGCTTCGGCCAACCAGAACGGAATGCTCGGCGCGGCGCCCTCGGCATCACGCACGACGACTTCGCCGCCTCGGACGTACAACACGCGCCATGAGGTGTTGCCCAACAGGAACACATCGCCGGCAAGACTCTCGATGGCGAAATCCTCGTCGACCGTACCGACGAACGTTCGCTCCGGCTCGGCGATCACGCGATAGAGCGCAAGCTCGGGAATCGCGCCGCCGCTGGTCAGCGCAGCGATGCGCGCTCCGCGACGCGCACGCAGTCGACCACCGATCGCGTCGCGATGCAGGTACGCTCCGCGCTTCGTCCCCTGTGCGACGCCTTCGCTCGTGATGCGAAGCACGGCCTCATAGTCGGCCGGCGACAGGTTGCGGTACGGCCACGCACCGCGCACCATGTCGAACAGTTCCTTCTCGTCCCACTCCTGGCAAGCGACTTCGGCGATGATCTGCTGAGCGAGAATATCAAGTGGCGCGACGGGAATCTCGATGCTGTCGAGTTGCCCCTTCTTAATCGCACGCACCAAGGCCATCGATTCGAGCAGTTCGTCGCGGGTGAGCGGAAACAGCCGCCCCTTGGGAATCTTACCGAGCGCGTGTCCCGAACGACCGACGCGCTGCAGAAACGTCGCGATCGAGCGCGGCGAACCGATCTGACAGACCAGGTCGATGTAGCCGACGTCGATGCCCATCTCCAGCGACGCGGTGGCGACGATCGCGCGCAGCTCGCCAGACTTAAGACGTTGCTCGGCCGATAAGCGAATATCCTTCGACAAGCTGCCGTGATGGCTCGCGACCGCCTCGTCGCCGAGAAGTTCGGTCAGGCTATGCGCGATGCGCTCGGCGAGGCGGCGCGTGTTCACAAAGACGAGCGTGCTGCGATGCGATTGAATCAGCTCGATGAGCCGGTGATAAACCTCGGCCCACTGTTCGTTCGAGCAGACGGCCGACAGTTCGCTCTCGGGTACTTCGAGCGCGAGGTCCAACTGCCGCACGTGACCGACGTCGACGATCTCGCAATCGGGAGTGCCGGTTTCATCGACACGCGCCGCACCGACGAGGAAACGCGCGATCTCGTCCATCGGCCGTTGCGTGGCCGACAAACCGATGCGAACGGGCGGCTTCTCGCAAAGGGCGTTGAGGCGTTCGAGCGACAACGTCATGTGCGAGCCCCGCTTGTCGCGGGCCAAGGCGTGAATCTCGTCGACGATGACCGTCTCGACATGCCCGAGCGACAGCCGACCTCGCTCGGACGTCAGCAACAGATAAAGCGATTCGGGCGTCGTGACCAAAATGTGCGGCGGACGCTTGAGCATCGCGGCCCGCTGGCTGGACGGAGTGTCGCCGGTGCGGACGCCGGTGCGGATCGGCGGCTCGCCTAGCCCGGCCTTCAAGGCCCGCTCGCGGAGCTCGGCCAGCGGCGTTTCGAGGTTTCGCTGGATGTCGTTGCTCAGCGCCTTCAGCGGCGACACATAGACGACGTGCGTCGTGTCATCGAGATCGCCGTCGAGCCAACGCCGAAACAACCGGTCGAGGCAAACGAGAAAGGCCGCGAGCGTTTTGCCGCTACCCGTGGGAGCCGCGATGAGCGTATTGCGACCGGCAGAAATGGCCGACCACCCGTGGCGTTGAGCCTCGGTCGGCTCGCCGAACTTCTCGGCAAACCACTCGGCGACGACGGGATGAAAGAGTTGGACGTGCACAACAGTCCATCATAGCGGATGTGTCAAACAATTCGTAAATTTTCGCCGCTTTCGTGTCACTCGCGACCAATGGCACGCCCGTTGCTGCGAATAACTGGTGTGGTGGAACCTGTCATTTTTGCGGAGCGACGGTAATGAACCTTTTAGCTGAAATTGAAATGAGCCCGGGCGGAGTCTTCTCGTGGATCTTCGTCGGGCTGATTTCCGGCTGGCTGGCCGGCAAGGTGATGAGCGGCGCGGGCTACGGCATCATCCGCGACATTCTTCTCGGACTCGTCGGCGCGTTCGTCGGCGGCTTCGTGTCGGGATTCTTCTTCCACGGCGTCGCGCACTTCTGGGGAAGCGTGCTCGTGGCGTTCGTCGGCTCGTGCATCTTGATTGCACTGGCGAGGATGATTTCGCCGCATCGCAGCCTGCCGCAGTAGCTGCGAAGATCGCGACGACTTAGAGATTGCGAAGTTGAGCCAGCAGGGCGTCGGGTATCTCGACGCCCTCGGCGTTTGCGCGAGCAGCAAGCGCGTCGCGTCGCGATCCCGGGATGCGAACGTCCGTGTCGAGCAGCATCGTCGCAAGCAGGGTTTCGACGCGCTGGTGATAGACTGCCGAGTCGAGCAAGGCGGATGGGTCGATGACGATGAACGCCTGTCCGATGCGCGACGGCTTGCCTTCGGCCGTGAAGAATGAGTCGGCCTCGAAGCCCAGGTGCGAGCCGGTGAGCGCCGCGCACAGCAACTCGACGATCATGGCGAGCATCGCGCCCTTCACGCCGCCGGCGGGAAGCATCATCCCTTCGAGCGCACGCTTGGCGTCGGTGGTGGGCTGGCCGTCTTTGTCGACCGCCCAGCCCAAAGGGATCGGCTTGCCTTCACGAGCGGCGATCATCACCTTGCCGCGAGCGACTTCCGAGAGCGACAAGTCGACGACGATCGGCGACATTCCGCGGCGAGGGAAAATGGCGGCGATCGGATTCGTGCCGAAGATCGCGCGTTTGCCCTGCCAAGCTGGCATGGCGGCCGGCGAGTTCGTGAAGGCGAGCCCCACCATGCCTGCCTCGGCGACCGGCCCCAGATGATATGACAACGCGCCGCAGTGATGACTGTTCGCCACACCGGCGATCGCGATGCCGTTTTCTCTCGTAGCGGCGATGGCTTCGCTTACGGCCAAGGCACAAGCCGGAAACGCCAAGCCATCGGCAGCGTCGACCAGCATCGCACCGCCACGACGCCGCACGACGCTCGGCACCGCGTGGCCATCAACACGCTTGTTGCGAAGATGCCCCATGTATTGCGGCACGCGCGACACGCCATGCGAATCGAGGCCACGAGCATCGGCATCGACCAAGGCACGCGCGGTGATGGACGCAGCCGAGGGTGAAGCTCCGGCGCGTTCGAGGGCCGATTGAGCAAGCGTCGTGAGTTCGTCGAGTGCGATGCGTGTCATGTTACGTTTTGGCGAGTGGCAACTGGGAACCCCTCTCCCCTTGCGGGAGAGGGGCAGGGGTGAGGGCGGAAGCGGGTACCGATTTGATGTCGCGCACGCTTCAACCCCTCACCCGGTTCGTCCGCCCGCGGCCGACGAACCACCCTCTCCCGCAAGGGGCGAGGGTTGAGCGATAAGCGCCTCGGCGACTTTTTCTGCGATCAATGTGGAGACGCGACCGTTGGCTTCGATCGACAGTCCGGCGACGTGCGGCGTGAGCACCAGATTCGGCACACCCACGAGCGGCGAGTCGGCCTTGAGCGGTTCTTGCTCGAAGACATCGAGCGCTGCGCCTCCCAACGCGCCGCTCTTGAGCGCTTCGGCCATCGCAAGCTCGTCGACAACTCCGCCTCGCGACGTGTTCACGAGCACCGCGCCCTTTTTCATCTTCGTGATGCGGCGAGCATCGAGGAGGCGCCGTGTTTCCGCGACCAGCGGCACATGCAAAGTGACGGCGTCGGCTTCGGCCAAAAGATCGTCGAGTTCTCGTGGAGAAACATTTGCCTGCTGCCACGTTGGCGCATCTTTAGGCAACATGGCGTCATAAGCAACGACGCGCATGCCGAGCCCCGCGGCCAGGCGAGCGACTTCGCGACCGATGCCGCCGAAGCCGATGATGCCCAGCGTTTTGCCGGCCGTTTCGCGTCCGTTCGACAGCGCCATCCGCGGCCACGCGCCGGCGGCGACTTGCGTCGTCGATTGATACGCGCCGCGCAGCAGCATCATAACGGTGCAGATGACATACTCGGCGACGGCCAACGAGTTCGCGCCGGTGGCGGGAATGACGGTGATGTTCGCTGACTTGCATGCGTTCACGTCGATATTGTCGAGTCCGACGCCTAATCGGCCGACGACGCGCAGTTTCGGCGCGACCTTCAGCAGCTCCTCGTTGACTTGCGTGCGATTGCGGACGATGAGCGCGTCGATGTCACCAAGGCTGGTGAAGATATCGCCGCGGCGCTCGACGAGTGACGGATCGTAACGCACCTCGAACCGCTGACGAAGCCAATCGACGGCGGCCTCGTCCATGAACTCAGTGATGAGAATCTTCACTCACGCGCTCTCGTAAAGGCGCGTGAGGACGAACTCGCGATGGCCGAGCGCCTCGGCGGCCGTCAAGCGACCGTTGGCGGTCTTGAACATCATGTCGAGCAACGCGTCGCCGGCCTGGTCGGGATTCATTTCCTTTCGCAGCAGGCCCGAGACGTCAACGTCGATGTGCTCGCTCATCGTTCGCACCGTCCGCGGGTTGCCGCAGATTTTGACGACTGGCACGATCGGATTGCCGATGACGTTGCCTTGCCCGGTCGGAAAGAAATGCACGACGAAACCTGCCGCGCCGCAGAGCGTGACCATTTCGGCCGCGGCCGATGACGAGTCCATGAACCACAGGCCAGGGCCGGTCGGCATCTCGGCCTTGTCGAGCACGCCATCGACGACGCACTTGCGTCCGATCTTTTGAATGTTGCCGAGCGCCTTCTCCTCGATCGTCGTCAGACCGCCGGCGATGTTCCCCTTGGTCGGTTGCGACTCGGAGAGGTCGTCCGTCTTGTGACGATTGATCATTTCCTGGTAGCGGTTGAACATCATCATGAACTTTTCGCGCACGGCAGGCGTGCGGCAACGCTCGGCGATCAGGTGCTCGCCGCCGGTAACTTCGGAAGTTTCGCCGAAGAGCAGCGTCACGCCTTTGTCGTACATTTTGTCGTAGGCGTTGCCGACGGTGGGGTTCGCGGCGCAACCGCTGGTGGTGTCCGATTCGCCGCACTTTGTCGAGACCCACAGATCCTTGAGCGGTCGTTCTTCGCGACGCAGCATCGAGGCGTCTTGCAGAAACTCTTTGGCGGCCTTCGAAGCACGCATGATCGTGTCGTGGTCGCCGTGCAGCTCGATGCCGAAACCGACGACGGGCTTGCCGGTTTTTTTGATTCCTTCGACGACGCGGCCGGTCCAACCTTCTTCGATACCGATCACGACAACGGCGGCGACGTTCGGGTTGCTGCCCGTGCCGATGAGCGTGTCGAAGTGCAGTTGCAGATCGGCGCCGAATTGCAGACGGCCATAGGGATGCGGCAGCGCGAGCGTTCCCTTGATGTTGTGTTCGACGGCTTGAGCGGCCGCATTGGCCAGGTCATCGACGGGAAGAATGACGACGTGGTTACGCACGCCGACGCGGCCATTGGCCCGCGGGTAGCCCCAGAATGTGGCGCGAGAAAGATCAGTGGGCATGAGAACCTCGGAAGTGTGATGTCTTCTTAAACTCCTCTCCCTTTGGGAGAGGGTGGCTCGGATGCCGCAGGCGTCCGAGACGGGTGAGGGCGGTTGGTGGCTTGTTCGGTATTTACTTCGTGAGTTGTGGAAGGCGATTGAGTGCGCGGCCCGCCCTCATCCGCCGCTTCGCGGCACCTTCTCCTGTTGGGAGAAGGACATGCGGTTACCAGCGCTTCGTTTTGACGTTATGCACGTGCAAATGTTCGCCGCGCTTGATCGGCGCGACGACGCGACCGATGTCGACGCCGTACTTGATCACGGTGTCGCCGGTGGCGTAGTCCTTGAGCGAAACCTTGTGGCCGATCGGGATGTCGTTCTTCGCCTGGATCTTGATGTCGCGGTCTTGTTCCATGATCCAGCCGGTCAGATCCTGGCCGGCCTTGATGCCTTCGACTACGACGACGCCGACGCCGTCGCCGTCTTCGTGGACTACGAAATGGATGCTCATAAATGACCCTCGATTAATGTTGTTTAGCCGGCCCGCTTGCGGGCCGTGTCCGCGGTGAGCGCGGCGAGCAAGCTCGCCGGCTAAACGGAAATCGTTACGTCGTGATCTGCTCGCCCTTGCCGGCCATGAAATCCTTGTTTTTGTCGCCGATCCAATAACGTTCGCCGGCGATGCACCACAAAAAGTGCAAAGGCTCTTCGTGGCTGAACACGGGGTGATAGTTCAACAGCGGAATCGTCACGAGGTCGCCGGTGTTCACCGAATGCACGAACCACTTCGTTTGCTCATCGGCATACACTTCCATCGCGCCGTGACCTTCGGTGAAGAAGTAAATCTCTTCCTGGTCGGTGTGGTTGTGCGGCGGATACGAACGCTGGTGCGGCTCGAAGATCGTGAGTCCCGCCATCAAGCGATCGCCGGGCTCTGTGACGTCGAACATCAGAAAGACGTCTTTGCCCTTGAGATGCCGGATGCGCGACTCGTCCTTGCGAAGCATCTCCCACTTGGCGTAATGCAGCGGATGCACCGACTTGCCGGGAGCGCGGCAGACGATGATCTTCGCCGGCGACGAGTTGCAACGCAGACGATACGCCGCCCCTTTAGGCACGTAGAGCGCGTCGTACTTGGTCATCGCGAACTCTTTGCCTTCGATCAGCACCGTCACTTCACCGGCCCAGCCGAGAAGAAACGCTTCTTCGTCGGGATGGCAAAGGGCCGAGGTCTGCGTCGGTGCGCTGAACTCGTACACGCCGCACGTCAGCTCGTCGAGATTGCTCGTCGACGGGCTCGTGCGTTCGACGTAACGGAACGGTCCATGATCAACCGCCACGTAATGGGCCGGCTTCGCTTCGGTCACGCTAGTTTCAGTAGAGTCTTGTTTCATAGGATCCTATTGTCACTGAGGCACTTTCGCCCAGTCCTTCATGAAGATATCGATCGCGAGATCGGTGAGTGGGTGGTCGTACAGGCTCTTGAGCACGTCGAAGCTCATCGTCGAAACGTCGGAGCCTGCCATCGCCGCTTCGAGCACGTGAATCGGGTTCCGCAACGCGGCCGCGAGCACCTGCGTCTGGAAGCCGTAGTTGTCGTAGATCGTTCGCATCTGACGCAGGATCTCGGTCCCGTCGTGGCCGACCGCGTCCAAGCGACCGACAAATGGACTCACGTAAGTCGCACCGCACTTGGCGGCCAGCAATGCCTGCAACGGCGAAAACGTGACGGTCACGTTCGTCTTGATGTTCTGCGCGCTGAGCGCCTTCACAGCCGCGAGGCCCGGGCACGTCAGCGGCACTTTGACCACAACGTTCTTCGCGATCGCCGCCAACTCGCGCCCTTCGGCGACGATCTCTTCGGTGCTCGTCGAAACCGTTTCGAGGCTGACGGGTCCGTTCACGAGCTTGCAGATTTCGGGATACAAGTCGCGCGGCTTGCGGCCCGTTTTGGCGACGTGACTCGGGTTCGTCGTCACGCCATCAATAACGCCCCACGACTGGGCTTCGCGTATCTGCGCGACG
The DNA here is from genome assembly GCA_963708675.1 of uncultured Planctomycetota bacterium. Lineage (GTDB taxonomy): Bacteria > Planctomycetota > Planctomycetia > Pirellulales > PNKZ01 > DATAXP01. Next base: position 274,031 of record CAVPTO010000004.1, on the reverse strand, counting down.
TCAGCCGTGTCGAGAAAGATTTGCATCGTATGTCACCTCTGTTGAGGACTCTTAAAGCCCAGGACCTGCCGGCCCTGGGTTGATTAACGAACAGGTTTCCATTGCTGCACGGCCAGCGCGGCGGCACCGAGAGCACCGACGAACGGACCAAGTTGTGAATACTCCACACGCGGCATCGTCGAGTGCAGTTCAGGGAGCGAGCAGCGCATCGCCTCGGTCATGGGTTCGAGGAACGCATCGCCGAGCACCGTCAGCGGACCTGCCAGTAGCACCAATTCGACGTTGAGCGCGAGGTTCAACTGTCCCGCGACCCAACCGCACGCTTGGCCAGCCTGACGCACGCAGTCACGCGCGCTTGCATCGCCACGCGCGAGCGCTTCGACCAATTGCTCGACCGTCCAATCGTCGTCGGCGCCCTGAGGATTCATGCGGCGCGACAACGCACTGATCGACGCAATCGCTTCCAGTGTTTCGAACCTCGCCGCAGTCGTCGAGCCATCGGACGAGGGGAGGGGATTCGGGCACAACCAGTTGCCGATTTCGCCGGCCATGTTGTCGTGACCGTGCTGGAGCTTGCTGTGCGTAACGATGCCGGCGCCGATACCGCTTCGAACGCCGAGACACAAAAAGTTCTCGACCCCGCGAGCTGCGCCGAACCACATCTCCGCCATCGCCATCGAGCGAATATTGTTTTCGAGGAACACGGGCACCTGGAGCTTTTCGTTCAGCCACGCCGCCAGAGGCACGTTCTGCCAACCGCGAATGTGTTGGTAATGGATCGCCACGCCGCGAGCCGCGTCGACGCCACCAGGCACACCCACGCCGACGCCCAACAGCGGTCGCGTGTCGTTGCGGCCGAGGTTTTCAATCGATTCGACGATCTTCTCCAGAATCGAATCGGCGGTTTCGGACTTCCGCAGTCGCAGCGAAACTTGCTCGAGCGGCTTTTGCGAAAAATCGACGACGGTGATCATCGCGCTGCGGGCTTCGATATCGACACCGACAAACCGGCCGCCGTCGGGATTGAGCGTCAGCAATGTCGCCGGTCGACCAACCTCACGGGCCACGCGCGAACCTTCGCTGAGCAGGCCTTCGGCGATCAGGCGATCGACATAGATGCCGATAGTCGATGGAGCGAGGTTCAGCTCACGGGCCAACTGCACACGCGGCACGCTGCCTCGCGTTCGCAACAGCGCAACAAGATCGGCCTCCAAGCCGGCAACCACCGCCTGCTTGATCTTGACCTGTCGGGCTCGCTTCGTAGGCCGGGGCGGCATCATGTCAGCTCCACGTTGCGAGTCTCAGGCATGAACCATGCGATGACGACACCGACGAGGAACAACTGACTCAACAGCACAAGCGATAACCGCAAGTCGAAGTTCGGCAGTTTGTGAATCCATGTCGACGCGATGAGCACGATCGCCGCCACGAGCCGACCACCGTTGAAACAAAACCCGGTGCCTGTTGCACGCAGCCGCTGGGGGAACAACTCGGGAAAGTAGATCGCGTATCCCGCGTGGATGCCGAGCGTGAAAAAGCCAAATACCGGCAGGATCATGAGCAACTGGTTGTAGGTCTGCGGCACATAGCAAACGACGGGCACGATGGCGTATGCCGCGAGGTTGGCGACCATGAAGGCGCGACGTCGGCCGAGGAATGAACATAGCGGGCCCATCGCCAACAGGCCTAGTCCACCACCGGCGGTTTGCACGTAGCCGTAGGCGATCTTCGCGCGAGCAGACGCCTCGCTCGGCGGCGCTCCGTGTTCGAGAAGGAACTGGCTGGCCAAGTCTTGTCCGTAGACCGTCACCGCCCAAAAGGTGCCGAGTCCCACGGCAGCCAAGAACAATCCGCCGATGGCGCGGCTGCCGTAGCGAGGATCGAACAATAACTCACGCAGACTGCCGCGCGTTTCCTTCGCGCGAGTTCGTGCGTCTTCGCTGACGTCTGCCGTTTCACGAACGGCCCCACCGATCATCACCGACAACGCGGCCGGAAAAAGACCAAGGAGAAACGCATATCGCCAGTCCATTCCGACCAGCCCCGCAACGGCCGTCGCCAGCCAGGTGCCCAGCACGCTCGTGGCATGAAAGATCGACGAAGTGTAAGGACGCACTTGTTTCGGGAACACTTCGGCCACAAGTGCCGCAGCCACCGACCACGCCCCCGCTACGCCGACCGCTACGGGAAATCGCAGCAGGAGCACCTGCCACCACTCGGTCGCAAAGTACGTCAGCCCCGAAAAGGCCGAGTAGACGACGATCGTCCAAATCAGCACCGGCTTGCGGCCATGCCTATCGGCCAACATGCCGCACAGCACCCCACCGAACGCGCCGCCGACCAAGAACATGCCTAGGGCGACATTCTTATATTGCGGGTACTCGCTGGGCTGAACCTCTGGCTTCAACTCGCCAAGGATTTGGCTCGACGTGATGTTGAAGATCTGACCTTCATAAACGTCGAATACCCAGCCGGCCGAGGCCAGCACGAGCACCAGCCAGTGGTAACGCGTCACCTGCGAATACCAGTGCTGCGCGGGAGGCGGGTCGAGCTGCGGAGTGGTGGCCATGGCGATTGCGGCAGGAACTTGCGATACGGTGGCGTGCGATATCGGGCGTAACTTCGGCGTCGTAGGAATAGTGAAAGCCGAGTGCCTTGCAAGTTAATTCGATTTCAAATAAAGTCAATACCGATCTCTTCACTTTCTCGAGACGCAAGCTGGCGTCGGGAGCTTTGCATGCCTGAAACCACGGAAGCACGTCGTTCGTTTCTGAAGACCATCGCCGCCGGAGCCGCGGCTTCCACGCTCGTTCAATCCGCTAAGGCCGCACCCACGAAAGGCGAGCAACTTCGCCTTGGGCTGATCGGCTGCGGCGTTCGCATGGGGCAACTGCTCAAGGCGATCAAGAAGGTTCGCGACGAAGGCATGGCCATCGAGATCGTCGCGATCTCCGAGGTGTTCGATCGCTACGAGAGCGAAGCGCTCGACACGATTGAGAAGATGACCGGCAAGCGACCGGCGACGTATCGCGATTATCAGGATTTGCTCGCGCTCGATACGGTCGACGCCGTGATGCTCGGCACGCCCGATCATTGGCATGCAAAGCAGTCGATCGACGCGCTGAAGGCCGGCAAGCACGTGTACTGCGAAAAGCCGATGACGCACACCATCGACGAAGCGTTCGCCGTGCTCGACACATGGCGATCGACGGGACGTGTCATGCAAGTCGGCGTGCAGACGACGAGCATCCCCGCCTGGAACGCCGCCCGCGCGATGATCGACGACGGCAAACTCGGCAAGGTCCTGCAATATCAAACCGAATACTTCCGCAACTCGAACACGGGACAAACCCGTTTCCGCCCACTGACCGAGGACATGACGCCGAAGTCGATCGACTGGAAACGTTGGCTCGGCGTTGACGAAGGACTGCTGCCCGATGCGCCATTCGATCGCGCGGTCTTCGCGCATTGGCGATGTTACTGGCCTTACGGGGCGGGCATTCTGACTGATCTGTTCGTGCACCGATTGACGGCGATGCTCAAGGTTACGGGCTTGCGATACCCAGGACGCGTCGTGTGCGGCGGCGGCATCTATCTCGAATACGACGAACGCGACACGCCCGACGTCACGACCGTGACGGTCGATTATCGCGAAGGTGTGCAGGGCATTCTCACCGCGACGATGTGCGCCGACGCGACAAAGATTCCGCAACTCGTGCGAGGTCACTTCGGCTCGCTGGTCTTCCCGAACGGCGAAGATTTCGGCGAGTTCGACTTTGTCCCCGAACGTCCGCAGGTGACACTCGTTCGCGGCGTGAAGGAAGAGCACATCAACGTCGGTGCTCCGCCGGATCGCGTGGCAGCGGCACGTTCGCAACTTCTTCGAGGCGGCGATCGCAGGCGATCCCACGAAGTGCAACAACACGCCCGACATCGGCGCGGCGGCGGTCGTGACGATTCAAATGAGCAAGGACAGCTACCGCAACGGCAAAGTGTACGTGTTCGATCCCGAGACGCGGCGCGTGTCGGAGGACGATGGCTCGTGGGCCCGCGGATGGGAAAAGATGTCGAAGGAGCATGCCGCCGCGAAGCACGTTCCCGGCTGGCATGCCGGCGACTACGGCAGCACGCTGCGGCCACCCGAGTACATGAAGCTCGCCGGCCCGTGGATTGATGGCAAGGCGCCGGAGGCGCGAACTTAACCCTCGCCCCTTGCGGGAGAGGGTGGCTTGATCGCCGCAGGCGAGCAAGCCGGGTGAGGGGTTGAAGCGGATGAGAGATTCACTCCGTACCAGCTTCAACCCCTCACCCCCGGCCCTCTCCCGCAAGGGGAGAGGGGTGTCATGACGGAAGACGCAATATGTCATTAGGTCTGCCCGATTATCTGAATGTCACCGCCGACGACCTCGGTCGCGTCACCAACGTGCGCGTCGTGCGGGGCGGGGACATGGACGACATCGCGCAGCGCATCGCCTCGGCCATGTTTGCCACGATCGAGGCCGGACAGGCACGTGGTCGGCCGGCAACGCTCATCGTTCCGGTTGGGCCGGTCGATCAGTTTCCGATTCTCGCGGCGATGATCAACGAGCGCCGCTTGGATTGTCGCGAAGTCGCGCTCATCAACATGGACGAATACCTCGACGCTGAATACCTCGATGGCAACGGTCAGTGGATCGACCTCGATCATCCGTTGAGCTTTCGCGCGTTCATGAATCGCAAGTTCTATGACTTGCTCGATCCCGAGTGGGCGCCACGAAAAGAAAACCGAGTGTTCCCCGATCCGCGCGACCCGGCGGCGATCGGTCGTTTGATCGAGCGGCGAGGCGGGGTCGATGCGTGCTACGGCGGCATCGGCATCAACGGTCACATCGCCTTCAACGAACCACCCGAGCCCGGCGAGCCTATCACCGTCGAGGAGTTCGCAGCGCTGCCGACGCGCGTCCTTCCGCTCAGTCGCGAAACACGCACGATCAACTCAGTGACCATTGGCGGCGAGATTACGATCGTTCCGCATCGCGCGATCACGGTCGGCATGCGAGAGATATTGGCCACGCGAGAATTGCGACTCTATTGCAATCGTCCTTGGCAAAGTGCCGTTGTTCGCCGCGTGCTACACGGCCCGATCACGCCCGCGTGCCCCGCTTCGCTCATTCGCCGTCATGCGAACGCTGAACTCACCGTCGCCAGTTACGTCGCCGAACCTCCGCAAATTCGTCTCCGCTGATTGAAATTCAAAATTGACCGCAGAGGACGCGGAGGGCGCAGAGAAGAACAATTGTTTTCTCTTTTGTCTCTGCGATCTCCGCGTCCTCTGCGGTTAGACTTTCCGTGAAAAAGGAACAAAGAGTCGTGCGGCTAAGCTTTTCGAACGAACGCGTCCTTGCTGTGCTCGCGCATCCAGACGATGAGTTTCTGTGCGCGGGGACGCTGGCGCGCGCGAAGGGTGACGGCGCGGCGATTGGCGTCTGCGTGCTCTGTCGAGGCGATAAAGGTCAGACCGATCCGCCGACCGAAAACCTGTCCGAAGTGCGAAGCGCCGAGATGCGCGCCTCGGCCGACTTGCTTGGCGCGCAGTTGTTGCAAGGCGGTTTCGGCGACGGGGCGCTGTTTGACACTGCGGAAACGCGTTCGGCAGTCGTCGAATTGTTCCGCCAGTTTCGGCCGACGCTCGTCCTGACACATGCGCCGAACGACTATCACACCGACCATCGCGCGGTGTCGGCGCTCGCGGAAGCGGCCTCGTGGATGAGTGCGTCGAAAGGGCAGAAGACGGCCTCGCTGGCGCTCGATGCCGCGCCGGCTATCTGGTGGCTCGACACGGTTAACATGCTGGGCTTCGCGCCCGAGTGGTATGTCGACATCAGCGACCATTTGGAACTCAAGCGCCGCATGATCCGCTGCCATCGCAGCCAAGTCGCCCGCGGCGTGAGCGACGACTTCGCGCCGTTGGAAGCATTGATGGTCGCGCAATCAAAAGCCCGCGGCGAACAGGCAGGCGTCGCGGCAGCCGAGGCGTTTCGTTCGCACCAGGCGTGGAAGCGAACGAGCGCGTGGTAGCGACTCTACCGTGAGCAGGTCACTACTGAATGAATAAGAAGTTTCCGTTCGTCCGCTTGGCAATCTCTTGAAGGTTTCGCGCACCTTCTTGCGGATCGCCAAACTGCGCCTTGAATCCGATCGTGTTCACAGGGATTTTGGCGGAGACGCAAACGCTGCAGATGTGATCCAAGTAGCTGGATCCCATCAAGCCGTCGGTTAGGAAGTAAATCACGTCGGGCTTTTGGGCGACGCATTGGTCGAATGCCCCGTTGAGTCCCGTGCCACCCTTCAACCGCGGAATCGACGCCATCCACTGCCCCAACTTGTTGATATTCTGGGGAGTGGCCGGAAGCATGTCCTTCTCGACCTCGGGCGAAAACATCGGCAGCGTGTCGGCGCTGAAGAAGACTACGTAGAACTTATTGTAGGGCTTGAATGAACTAACCGTTTGCAACAGTTGGAACCGCGCTGCGTCGTAGACGGCGGCGGGCGAACTCGTGGACTTGTCGATCACGAATGCGATGCGCTCGCCGGTTGTCGAACTGCCGAAGAACATCGAAGGCGCGGCCTTCTTCGGAGCCGGCTTCGGTTTCTCTTCGCCGCCTTTGCCAACTCCATCGCCAACACCGATTTCGGTAAGCAGACCCTCGACACTCAAACCTTCTCCGCCGACTTTCACGTCGGGCACATACGTGTCGCCGGCCAACTGACCCATCGCGATCGGCGCTGCGATCGCCGTGGGCGCTGCCATCGTCTCCATGACCGCGACTTCTTCAACCTGCATCTGTGGAGGTTGCATCACGGTGTCGACCGTCACGTCTTGCACAGGCTCGGACATCGAGCTGGCAAGCATGATGCCGTCGCCCTTGGCGGGCGTGTTCGTCACCATCAGCCCAAGCGCGATGATGAGCACGAAGTGCGCGAAGGCGGCGATATACATGCCGCGAGCCGCACGGCTACGCATCTGCAATTTCAGATGTTGCATCGCAAGCGCGAACGACGGCTTCTTCCAGTCGAACGGCTCGAGCGGCTTCTCAACCTTCTTGGGCTTTGTAGGTTGCCCGCGGCCTGGCTTGGCGTCGGTCTCGATGAGCGGCGTTGCGCGCTTCTTTTGCCCGCGATCGGTGCGCGCTTCGGAAGTGCGCATTGCAGCCAACGGATCGCTTTTATTGCCTCGCTGCGTCTGGCTCATGCTTCAGTACACCTTCGCTGGAATGTCGAAGGCGATCGCTGGTCTGAGGCGAAATTGTCTGCCCTAAAAGTCGCGACCGCTGGCGTGCAGAAGCTCAGTATCCCGCAAATTGGGAGGTGTCCCAAGAGGACAAATCGAAATTTAACCACTCGATCGGCGGGCGGCAACAGTGTCCCCTCTCAAGTGCGGTAAGCATCAGGGCTGCAAAGTTGATGAGAAGCGCCGTAACTCGAAGAACGATGGTAAAGGCTTGCCTCTTCGCGGCGGCACTTTGCGTGAATAGCCGTCGACTTTGCAGTTCGCCTGGTGCGGTAAATCGCGAGCTTGCGGGTGGTTTAGGCGGCGGTCACAATCGAAGGCTACCGCCGTCGGACACGTTGGCACTGCCACATCAAAATCAAACAGGACACGGGGCTCATGACGCAACTCGATCGCCGCGACTTCTTCCGCACCACGAGCATCGGCCTTTTAGCGACCGCGGCCTTGCCGGCTGTCGGGGCTGAATCGTCGAAGCCGAAGTCGCCCAACGCACGCCTTCGCATTGGCGCGATCGGCCTGCGCTATCAAGGCACGGTGATCACGCTCGTCGCGCAACAATACGGCGACATCGTCGCGCTGTGCGATGCGGACCGCAACGTGCTCGAACAAGCGCGGGCCAGCTTCGGCAGCACGCCGAAAATCTACGACGACTATCGCGAGATGCTGGCCAACAAGAACATCGACGTCATCCTCATCGGCACGCCCGACCACTGGCACGCCAAGATGGTCATCGACGCCTGCCGCGCCGGCAAGGACGTCTACGTCGAGAAGCCGCTGTCGCTGACGATTGACGAAGGCAAGGTCGTTTCGCGCGTTGCGCAAGAAACGGGCCGCGTCGTGCAGGTCGGCTCGTGGCAGCGCAGCGATCATCAATTCCGCCGCGCTGCCGAGATGGTGCGTCAAGGACGCGTCGGCAAGCTGCAGCGCGTCGAGGTCACGCTTGGCAAGAACGTGGTCGGCGGACCTTTCGCGTCGAGCAAGCCATCGTCGAAACTGAATTGGGACCGCTGGCAAGGTCAAACGCCCGACGTGCCGTATGTCGAAGAGCGCTGCCATTACAACTTCCGTTGGTGGTACGAATACTCGGGTGGTCAGATGACTGATTGGGGCGCCCATCATTGCGACATCGCGCAGTGGGCGATCGGTTCGCTGCCTGTGGAAATCGCAGGGACCGCGAAAATGCCCACCGTCACCGGCGGGTACAACGTGCCAGTCGATTTCGGCGCCACGCTCCGTTATGCCAACGGAGTCGAGATGATCGTCAGCGACACGGGTCGCAACGGCATCATGTTCACCGGTAGCGAAGGCCGATTATTCGTCAATCGTGGCAGCCTGACCGGCGCGCCGGTCGACGAGCTGAAATCGAAGCCGCTGCCGCGCGAAGGCTTCACACTGTACGGATACGACAACCGCGAACGTCCGGAGCGGACCGGCAAGCTCGACGCGATCATCAACCACATGGGCAACTTTTTCGACTGCGTGCAGTCGCGGCAGCAGCCGATCAGCGACGTCGCCGGATCGCACCAAACGATCACGACCTGCCACCTGGCGAACATTTCGATCCGCGTCGGACGACCGATCAAATGGGATCCTGCGAGTGAACAAATCGAAGGGGACTCGGAGGCGGCCGCGATGCTGAAACGTCCGCAGCGTGCCGGCTATGAAGTCGCCTGACGCGGGCGGCGATTCACAGAACGCATGGCCGAGCGGAACGATCACGCCGTGGATCGTCACGCTGCTGATCGTCATTGTTGCGGTGCCGATCTTGCGTCTCGAAGGACGCGTGTGGTACTGCCAACTCGGCGACTGGGCCCTCTGGTCGGGCGACGTGTGGAGTGCGCACAACTCGCAACATCCGTTCGACCCGTACGCGGTCACGCACGTCCTGCACGGCCTCGTGTTCTTCGGGATGTTCGCGTGGCTGTTGCCTCATGTGTCGCGGGCATGGCGGTTCGCGCTTTCGATGGCGATCGAAACCTTGTGGGAACTCGTCGAGAACTCCGACTTGGTCGTCGACCGTTATCGCGAGACGACGATGGCGGTTGGCTATCGCGGCGATTCAATCATCAACTCACTGGGCGATTTGATCGCGTGCGCGTTCGGAATTTGGCTGGCGCCGCGCATTGGATTATGGTGGTCGATTGCAGTGTTCGTTGTCGCGGAGCTCGTGCTGTTAGTTTGGATTCGCGACAACTTGCTTTTGAACGTGTTGATGCTCGTGTGGCCGGTCGAGGCGGTGAAGACGTGGCAGATGGGTGCATAAACCCTCGCCCCTTGCGGGAGAGGGTGGGCCGCCGCAGGTGGACCGGGTGAGGGGTTGAGGCGGGTACATACTTCAACCACCCCTCACCTCGGCCCTCTCCCCAAAGGGGCGAGGGAGAAGAACACAGAAACGGAAGGATGAACATGAAACGGTTCGCATGGCCGGCGCTCATCATTCTTTGTGCGTTGGCAACTACCACGCATGCCAAAGACCCCGAGCCCGTCTTCCGGGCCGGTGCCGCGACGAGCAACATCACGCCATTCATCGGTGAGGCGATCGTCGGCGGCTTCGTCCCGGCGCCGTCGAAGGGAATTCACGACGAGTTGCACGCGCGATGTCTTGTCCTGGATGACGGCAAGACGCGGATCGCAATCGTCATTTGCGACAACGTCGGCATCACGCGCGAAATCTGCGACGAGGCAAAACGTCTAACGACCGCGCAAACCGGCATTCCCTCGAACCGCATTCTCCTCGCCTCGACGCACACGCACTCGGCCGTCAGCGCACGGTCGAAACATTATCTCGTCGGCGATCCCGAGATGACCGATTACCAGAGGTTTCTCGTTCGCCGCATTGCTGATGGCGTGCAGCGTGCCGTTGCGAACCTCGAACCCGCGCGCATCGGATGGGGCGTGGGCCGCGAGCCTGCGCAGGTGTTCAATCGCCGCTGGTACATGAAGTCGGCAAGCGACATGACGAACCCTTTTGGCGGCGTCGACCGGGTGCGCATGAATCCGCCATCGGGTCCGAATTTGATCGAGCCTGCCGGGCCGACCGATCCTGAGATTTCGTTCTTCTCGATTCAGTCGCGTGACGGCCGGCCGATCGCGCTGTTGGGCAACTACTCGTTGCACTATGTCGGCGGCGTCGGCGGGGCCGCGATCTCGGCCGATTACTTTGCCGTGTTCGCTGACGAGATGCAGCGATTGCTTGACGCCGATCGGCAGGATCCGCCATTCGTCGGCATCATGACCAACGGCACGAGTGGCGACGTGAATAATATTAACTTCGTTGAACGCGCGCAACGCTCCGCGCCTTTCGAGAAGATGCGAGTCGTGGCCCGTGCGTGCGCGGCCGAGGTGTATCGGGTGCATCAGACGATCGCCTGGCACGACTGGGTTCCGCTGACGATGCTCGAACGCGAACTCACGCTCGAAACGCGCAAGGTGTCGCCTGAACAGATTGAACAGGCGAAGAAGATTCTTAGCGGCGAGCTGAAGATCGATCACCCACGCGCCACGAACTACGCCGAACGCACGCTCGACATGGCTGAAGCGCCGGCAACGGTCTCGGTTCCCATTCAAGCGTTGCGACTCGGCGACCTGGCGATCATTACGAGCCCGTTCGAGACGTTTACCGAGACAGGCCTGGAGATCAAAAGTCGCAGCCCGTTCAAGCCGACGTTCACGATCGAGCTGGCCAACGGCAGCTACGGCTACCTGCCGACGCCTGAACAGCACCGGCTTGGCGGCTACGAAACGTGGCTGGGCACGAACCGTGTCGAGGTGCAAGCCTCGCGCAAGATGACCGAGCTGATGATCGACATGCTCGAAGAGCTGCGGGGCGATAAAGCGGCCGAATGAAGGCCGCCATTTCGTCGCATGTGTCGCCGGTTGCTGGCTGTGCGGTCCGAGCGGTCTAAGATCACGACAAGATGTCGTGGGATGGTAAATCTGGCATAATTTGAGCGCTCTTCAGCGAAAAACACCGGGGGATTTCCCCCATGCCCGCCCTCTATGCCCCGGATGGAACGTAATGTTTGGCATCGGACGACTCCACCAGGGTTTTTAACATGCTGAAACGATTTGACTCAATCAAGCGATTCCTCGCTTCGGAAGATGGCCCGACAGCCGTCGAGTATGCCGTGATGTTGGCGCTGATCGTGATCGTCTGTCTCACAGCGATCCAGAGCATTGGCACGAACGCGAAGGCAACCTTTCAGAAGGTCGCCACGCAGTTGCAAACTTCGTCGAGCTAACGCGTTCCGACGCGATCGCTACTTCGAAGATTGCTGCTCGGCCAGCGCCACCTGCGATCGCGTCATGAGATATGCGATCAGGTCGCGCACCTGCTCGGGCGTCATCGGCTGCAACAACCCGTCGGGCATCAGCGACAACGGCGCGGCGGCCATCGTCTCGATGTCCGCGCGGTCGACGGTGACGCGCTCCTTGGCCCCTTGCAACGTTACCGACTGCGGCGTCTGCGCGCGGACGATGCCGTTCAGCACCCGCCCGTCGGCCAACTGCACGATCGACATGCGGAAATCGGCCGCCACGACGGCGCTGGGATCGAGGATGTTGCTCAACAGGTAGTCGAGATTCTGCCGGCCTGCGCCTGTCAGATCGGGGCCGATGTCGCCGCCGTGTCCGTACAAGCGATGACAGCTCGCGCATGCGGTGTTGAACGTCAAGCGGCCTTTCTCAGGGTCGGCAGATGCGAGCACATCGGACGACAGTTGTTGCTTGAGCTTCGCGATCGCGTTCTGTTTGTCTTCGGCCGAGTCGCGAATCTCGCCCCACACTTCGCCCAACCTGGCGGTCAGTTTCTCGTCGTGGAAACTGCGGACCTGTCGCGCTTGGAACGCAGTCAGGTCGGCCTTGGGGATCGTGCCCTTGGCCATCTCGTCGAGCATCGCCGCGGCAAACGTCGGACGCGACACGAGCGTTTCGATCACGGCGGCGCGCTCGGAGTGATGGAACGACTTGTACTTGGCGGCCAGCTTCTCGCCGATCTTGCGATCGTTGAACAGCGCGAGACCTTTCACGGCCGTCGAGTTCAACCATCGCACGCCGATCAACTTCTCGCACGTTTGCTGCAAATCGGGCGAGCGGATTTCGATCAACGTCTCGAGCGCGATGCGGCGCTGATTCAGATCAGCTTTGTCGTTCAAGGCGATGGCTTGCACCTCGCCCAACGCGCGCCCGTCGCCGAAGAGCACGCTCAAATCGCGAACCAAGGCGATCACGGCCGGATCGGTCGCATTCGTCGTGGCCGACTGCACGGCGGCCCAGGCGGCGGGTTGCGGGGCTTTGTGCTTGCCGGCGAGTCCTTCGCTTAACCCGGTCAGAACGTCGTGCAGACGCGGCGACGGGCCATCTTTGGCGGCTGCTGTCAGAAGTGCATCCACCGGCTTCGGACGTTCGGCCAGGTCCTCGCCCAAACGTCGCGCAATCCACCTTCGCACCAAAGGCCATGTTGAGGCGTTGGCCACATTCACTAAAGCGTCGGGATCGCTGTCGGCTACAGGGATCAAACCGTACCAAACCATCATAGGCAGGTTGTGATCGTTGGCGTCTTCGCTGCGCGTGACGAGCGCCGCGGCGAGCGTCGAGCGTTGCGACACCGGCAAGCGTTGCAACGTCGACGCCAATGACAGTCGCACGAGGCCCGAAGAATCCTCGCGGGCCAATCGCGTAAGACGTTCGAGCACCTTAGGATTGACAGACTTCACGGTCGCATCTGTCGGACCCATCACGCCATCGAGCGGCCAAGCATCGCTGAGCATGCGGACACCCCAGGTACGCACGTGCTCGTTCTCGTCGTCGAGCAATCCTACGTTGTCGGCGTCGATTGCACCGAGCGCAAACAGCGTCCAAAGCTGGCGCAACTGCACTACGACGTCAACCTTGTGGCGGAACATCGCAGGCGGGAACGTCTGCAGACGACGGCATGCCTCGCTCATGTCCTGGCCTGCGGCGGCGCGATCGAGCAACTGACTACGTGCCTGACGAGCATACCATTCGTTTGCGTGCCGATGCATATCGACGAGTTCCATAGGACTCGCAGCAGCGAGGTCTAGGCCGGCTACGGGTGTGTCACGGAGACTCGTCACGCGGAAGATGCGGCCCGAGGTGCGGTGCACACCGTCATTCTCGTGACATTCGCCTGCGTCGCTCCAGTCAAGCACGAAGACGCTGCCGTCGGGACCGTAGCTGAGTTCCAACCCGCGGAACCACGGGTCGCTGGAAATCATGATGTCGGGTTCGTGTTTGCCGACGTAACCGCTTCCGTGCCGTTCGAGACGTTCGACATTCGAACGATGGCCATGCAGATTGAACGTGAGCAACCGGCCCTTGTATTTTTCAGACCATTGATCGCCGAGATAAATGGTGGCCCCCTGGTGCGCGTGTCCGCCGCCGTACGAGTCATGTACGCCGGTTTTGCCTTTTGCCCACGCGTTGTGCCCCTCACCGATGTCGAAATGCCAATGGTCGGCGTGCATGTCGATGCACTCATACACGTGCGGGTTCGGGTCGATCGTGTGCGGTCGCACGAGGTGCGAGCCCGGGATCATGTGCCACAGGTGACCGTTGACGGTGTTGACGAAGAACAGTTCGCCGTGCTCGTTCCAGTCGTGTCCCCAGGGGTTGGTCGTGCCGTGGCACAACGTCTCGAAGGTTTTGCGTTGGGGGTGGTAACGCCAGATGCCGCCGCGAAGAGGCAAGCGTTGGTCGGCGGGTGAGCCGGGGAGGCCGACCAATCCGGGCGCGCTGGCGCCGCAACGACCGTAGAGCCAACCGTCGGGACCGAAGCGGAGGCCGTTGGCGAAGTTGTGTGAGTTCTCGGGCGGGACCGTGAAACCGTCGAGCACCACCTCGGCGGGACCATCGGGGCGGTCGTCGCCGTCGCGATCGGGAATGAACAATACCTGCGGAGGACACATCGCCCACACGCCGCCGCGACCAAGCTCGATGCTCGTGAGCATCTGCAAGTCGTCGCTGAAGACTTTGCGATCGTCGGGTTTTCCGTCGCCGTCACGATCGGTGAAAATCAGGATGCGATCGCGCAGCCGCATGTCGAATCGCTTGGGCCGCTCGTCGCCAGGGGCGGCCTTCTTCGGCGTCTCGGCATACGTGTAGTTTTCGGCGACCCACAAACGTCCGCGACCGTCCCAGGCCATGGAGATCGGGTTGCGCACCTCGGGCTCGGCCGCGAACACGCTCACACGAAAGCCTTCGGGCATCTTGATCGCCTTGGCGGCTTCTTCCGGAGGCAGCGGCGCGCCGTGCGCTTCGGGCTCGGTGTTGTACGGTGTCGGAAACTCGTCGGCAGCGAAAGCCGATGCAACGAGCGAAGCCGTCACGAATGAAACCATGACGAGCGTGCAGGCCGTAACGATTGGCGAAGCGTTTCTTGACATGATGGCTGGCAGGCGGGGGGCGAGGATGGATTAGTTCAAGGACAGAAATCTAAACGAACCCCTCTCCCTTCGGGAGAGGGTGGCGGCGCAGCCGCCGGGTGAGGGCGGGTTGAAATCGAATGCGGTCACCACTTCACCCCGCCCTCATCCGCCGCTTCGCGGCACCTTCTCCCGGAGGGAGAAGGGCTCGAATCGCCGTCTTTGTGTCGCATGGCCGCAGAAACCCATTCTTTCTGCCGCGACCGGGGTCTGTCCAGAACCTTCCGCCGTGAAAGATCGGCCTTCGGACGACGCGTCGGATTTCCGGACGGACTCGAAGCTCGTCGAAACGACTGACACGACCGGTGGTTTTTCACCCACATATCGGGCGTAAAGCGGTTCTCCCGTTGATTCCGCTGGTATTGGCTCGACGTTGCGCTGAAGGTCGATATCGATGCAGGTGAAAAAGCCGACGGCTCTTTCCGCGCGCGAAAGAAATGGAATCGACGGACGCGTCGCTGGAATCGTTACATGTTCGCGCCTCCGCAACACGACCAAGATGCACGCCGTGGCTGGACGGCCGTTCTATATGTCGTGTTGAGCGTTTGTGCGGTCAGTCGCGTCAGCTTCGCGCAAGGAGAAAGCCTCGCTCCGCCGCCGGTCGATCCGAACGCCGATGACGACAATCCCATCGGTTGGGCGAGCCCGTGGACGGTCGGCGATTCGCGTTGGACCTATGGTGGCTTCTACGCCACGGCCGAGGCAATCTTCATCGCGCCTCGCCACTCGAACACGAACTCGAACATCAACGTCAGCGACCCGGTGGCGTCGAACAACGTCGCCATCGGCAGCGGCGCAGAATCGCAATACCACGGTTTGTCGCCGCGGTTTTCGGTGGGCTATGCCGGCGAGCGTGGCTGGGGATTGCGCTGCGTTTACTGGATGGTGAACACCTCGTCGTGCGTCACCACACCGGGGGCAGTCCTCGGCACGAGCAACACTTGTTTCACCGCACAGACGATCGACCTCGAGGTGACGCGGCAGTTGTTTCTGCGTTTTGGCGGCTCGGCACTGACGACGTTCGGCGTGCGCAACGGCGGCGTTTTCCACAGCGAAACGCAATCGCTATCGGGTTACATTCCGAACACAACCGACCTCGTTTCGGGCACGGCCAGCACGAGCAGCCAGTTCTACGGCACGGGTCTGACCGGCTGTACGCAATGGTTGCGTCCGCTTTACCGAGGCCAGCGCACGGACCTCGGCTTTTACGGCGCCTATCGAGGCTCGACGTTGTGGGGAACGCAGGCCTCGACGGCGGCCACGTCGGCACAGGTCACCAGCGGCGGCGTGATCTATCCGTCGGCGTACGATTTTGTGCCTGTGTACGTCCACAACACGATGTTCGTCAACGAACTGCAAGCCGGTCTGCAGTGGAGCCGATCGCTCGCCCGATGGCGGAACAACCGCGTGTTTGCCCGCGTGGTGTTCGAGTACCAGAACTGGACGACCGCCTCTAACGGCGGAGCCGCTCGGGCGTCCGTCTCGGCGGGCATTCCCGGCGTGACGGAGTCTATCGTCGCCGCGGCCGAAGCCCGCGCCTTGCAAAGCGTGAACCTGCTTGGCGTCGGCGTGACGGCTGGATGTTACTGGTAGGCGGAGAGTTTGCGGGTTGTGCGGCGGGCGCGGTTGACGCCGAGCGGCGGGGTCAGAGACCCGCGCCGAGCGCGCTCTGCGCCTCGCGGCTAACCTCGCACGATTTTAGGTCGCGTGCGGGAATTTCCTGCGACGGTCGGCGACCCATAGAACGCAACGGCTGATCCATGCGTTCCGTGCGTAGCGTAGCGCGACGTTTGCCGTAAGCCTTCATTCCTAGCACCACCAGCATATTTTCGCCCACGTATTTCGCGTGCAGTGGTTGTCCCGTCGAAGCGCGTCGCATTGGTTCGTCATTCCGCGCCTGGCCGATAGCGATTCATGTGATACGCCGTGCATCTGTCGAACAACCGTCTCGGCGGGTTCAACAGATGCTCAGCGAACACCGGGAACGAGTGGCACAAACGTAGACGCCGCTCGTACCGTTACAAGATTACATTTCGCAAAGGAACCAAGACATGAGCCAAAGGTGGGCAACCGTTCTGGCCGTTGTCTTGACCTGCTTCACAGCCGGTCAAACGACGTTCGCCGAAGACAACCTCGCACCGTCCGATCCGGCAGATTCGATTCAGTCGGAAACAACGTACAAGTCAAAGTCGATTTTCAACAGCCGTGAGTTGGCGCCGACATGCGGGTCGGCCTCGCCGTTCGCCGCCTCGACGACCGATTGCGCACCGTGTGTGAAGCCGTGCTACCCGGCTTGCTGCCCGTGCGGCTGGAGCGGCATCTACGCTGGCGCCGAGGCGACGTTCCTCGACCCGAGCTTTTCGAACTCTCAGGGCAAGGTCAACATCATCGACCCGACGACGCCCGCCACGGGATTGATCGTCGATAGCAGAAACAACGCGGGATCGAACTACCTGGGCGTCGCTCCGCGTGTTTGGGTCGGATACGTTTGCCCGAGCGGCTGGGGCGTGCGCGGCGGATTCTGGACGTTGAACAACTCGACGTTCAGCACCTCCCCAACAACGCTTGGTAACTTCGGCGGCACGAGCAGCACCTTGTTCAACGCCTACACGGTCGACCTCGAAGTCACGCGACAACTGTTCTTCTCGCGTGGCGGCTTGGCGCTCGGATCGTTTGGCGTCCGCAACGGCGGCATTCGTCATGCAGAGTCGATATCGTCGTCAGGCTTCACGCCGCCGACCAATGACTTCGCTTCGGGTTCGGTCGCGACGAACAGCCAGTTCTACGGCACAGGCCCGACCGGCGCGATCCAATATCTGTATCCGTTCTATCAAGGCGGATACGGCAACCTCGGCCTGTATAGCGCTTACCGAGGTTCGGCTCTGTTCGGAACTCAAAAGTCGAGCGCTGGAGCCACGGCACAAGTCACCGGCGCCGGCGGCGCTTTTCCCGTCGACAACGAGTACCAAGCCGTCAGCGCGCTGAACACGATGTACATCAACGAGCTGCAGGTCGGTTTGCAGTGGAGCAAGTTGCTGCCCCGCTGGAACAATAACCGAGCCTTCGTTCGCGGCGTGTTCGAGTACCAGAACTGGACAACGGCCTACAACAAGGGCGCTGCCATGGCGCTCGCCGGAGCAGGTTCACCTGGCACCCGAGGAACCGTCATCTCTGTGGCCGAGGCCCGCGCCTTGCAAAGCGTGAACTTCGTCGGCTTCGGCATCGGAGCAGGTTGCTACTGGTAATCGACACGCAACGCTCATCTAAGATTGCCCGGACTTCGGCTCTCGACGCCATTTGAGACACGACGGCGGTTGCCCACCGGCGAGAAATCGCTTCTTCCGTCGTGACTCGGATGGCTCGAGGGCCGAATCCTTTCAAACACGTGGGTGCTGAAAGACGACTCACAAATCCATCGCGGCGTGGCGTCCCATCGACGCTTCCGCTTGCGTTGTGGCCTGCGTCCAAAATGCGACGTCACGCCCTTCGGGCCGGCCCGCGGCGAGCCACAAAAAGTAGGCCGACTGCCGAATGAACTCTTCGCTTGGCGCATTGCTCACAAACTTTGCGCAGGCATTTGCGACAAAGTCAAAAGGCAATCTTGTGAGTCGGTCACGGCCGGGCGTCGGCTGCGTGTGACGATAGCAGTCGGCCTTGATCGGGCAGATGAAGTCGCCATCAACGCCGTAACAGTAAAGCATCGCGGAAGTCCTTGACTGCGTCGCCACGAGCCCGAGCATGCGTCAGTACGGCATGGCTGTACGGCGTCGCATCAACCGTTATGATGCCGCCATGAATGAAGATCAATCGCGCGAACGACTCGAAGCGTTAGACAACTTGCAAGCCGCGCAAGAGATGATCGCGGAGGGGCGGCGGGAACTGGCCGCCGCGAATGAAAAGATCGCCAAGGCACAGAACCTGATAGACCAGAGCGCCAATACGCTCCGCAACACTTGGCGAGACCGCACCCCTGGCGAAACCTGAACGCTTCGCCTGCCGCGAGAACGTTTCACGCGTCAGCACTCACACGTCAGCACGAACGAGAGCCCAAAATCGTGCCATGCAGTGGCGGCATCGATAAGGCCTGGCAATCCAAACAACGGCCCGCTCCCACCATCGAGGGCGAGAGCGAAGCACGTCGGCACAATCGCATTCTGGACAAGCAATGTGATCGAACACAGTTGAATATCCCTGGCCGCCTCAGGGGTAAGCCCTCCCGAAAGTAACGCCCTCTGAAGTAATCGATTCGTCGGCATCGCGGCTCATGCAAATCTAACGCCACGGACGGCGTGGACGTTAAATCTGGATACATCTTCGCAGGGCGCTAACGCCGAACGCCTGCTGGCTCGAGCACATTACTCGAAGGTTTTCGATACCCGACTCCCAAGAAGTGGTACGGAGTGAACTCACTTTTTGTAATCCCACACAAGTTGGTGGTCCGGGCGGGTACGCCTATATGTCGTGCAGAGCTCGCCGCCAACGAGAGCATTCTCTGAAAGAAAAGCATCAGGACCGAAGGGAAGCGGGACACGACGCGCAACCGGCGAAGTTGCATGGATCGCCAGCCGGAACGTTCATGCCGCTTGTATCGTCCCTAAGGGTGCTCGCCGCGCGACTCCCACGACGAAAAACAAAAATCAAACGCGCGATGCGAAGAATCGTCTACGGAATTATCGCCAAGCCGATTGACGTATGTTTGAGTTGTCACCACGCGCGGGAAAGCACGACCACATGGCCGACGAGAACGAGAACGCACCGCGTTCGGAAACGCCGGTTCTGTGCAACGCCATGGCTTGGCTAGGCGTTGCGTGCATAGGCACCGCGTTCGGAACGTTCGTCGACCCGGCATGGCGTGCGATCATTCTGCAAACAGGCGTGGTTGGTGTCGTCGCAGCGCTCGGTCTCAGCAAGGCAGATCGCTATCGCGTCGCGTTCGTCGGCAGACGGAGGCAGCGCGCTGACGAAGCCGTCGTTCAGAAGCGGCTCAGCGAAGCGGTCGTCGCGTTGGTGCCAGGCGCCGAAACTGCCGCGGCCCTCGACCGCATCTTGCGCGATACTTGCATCGACGAACGCAAGGGGCGTGATCGCCGCGCGAAGGTGCGGGCATCGACGAGCCGCCGTCTGCTCACCATCACCACTTGCGATTCCGCTGGCCGTCGACGTACCGTCAACGGCTGCCTCAAGGATATTTCGGGCTGGGGTGTAGGCTTCGTTCATCGCGAAGAGCTGCCCCTGGGCATCGTCGCCATCACGTTCACCGTTAACGGCGAGCCCATTGCGCTCGAGGTAGAAATCCGTTGGACAAAGAAAACGTCCAAGAAGTGGTTCAACAGTGGCGGCTACTTTGTTGCCGCCCGACAGGCGCAGGAAGAGATCGACGCGCTCTTTGAACCAAGTGATGTCGCCAATGTCGACGCTCTTTCCGATGTCGCCTGTACCGAGCGCACGCTTCGCACGTTGGACGCTTGGTAGTTGCCGCTGGCTGCCGAGACCTTGCAAGGATTAGACTATCGCGATACCAAGCGTAGTCGTTCCTTTGCGAGAGTCTGCGATGTACCGTTGTCTCGTGTCAGGCATGGCATGGATCGTCCTTTGGCACGCCACGCACGGGAAGCTTGCGTGTTCCGATGCGACGGCTTCACGTCCGAGTGGCAACGCCGCAATCCGCAGCGAGTCGGGCATCGTCATCACGACTACCGACCGCCTCGCCGGAGCGATTCATTCGCTTAAGTGGAACGGCAAGGAATTCATCGACAGCCACGATCACGGACGTCAGCTTCAATCGGCCGCCAGCTTCGACGGTGCCTCGCCAAAAGAGTTTTGGGCCGAATGCTTTAATCCCACCGAGGCTGGCTCTCGCGCGGACGGCACGGGAAACACATCGTCGAGCAAACTACTCCGTCTGATCACTGATGGCCGCGAGTTGCGCACGACTACTCAGATGGCGTTTTGGCTCGCTCCCGGCGAGAGCTCGTTCGGTCATCCGGCCCTGAACGAACAGCTGTTGTCCGAACACGTCGTCTCTAAACGAGTGTGCATCGGCTACAAGACGTTGGCCAAGGTGATCGAGTACGAGGTGACGTTCACCGTGCCCAGTGGCGAGCCTCACACCTATGCTCAGTTCGAAGCGTTGACAGGCTACATGCCTTCCGAGTTCGGCCATTTCTGGAAGTTCCTTCCGAGTTCCGGACAACTCGAGAAACTGGACGACGGTCCCGGCGAACAAGAATTCCCCATAGTATTCGCCACTGACGGTGGCACTCACGCGATGGGGATCTTTTCACCGAGTCCACCATCTCGCACGGACGAGAGAGCCGGCTATGGCCGGTTCCGCTTTAAGGCGGAAGACGTCGTGAAGTGGAACTGCGTTTTCCGTGTTCGAAACGCGCAGGGAATCGGCTCGGGCGAATACCGGTTCAGGTTGTTCGTCGCAGTCGGTACGCAGAAGGACGTAAGGCAGGCGTTGACCACGCTCGTACGGTGGCCATGATGCAACAGCCTGAACAACAGAGTGCCAACGCCTATCGCTTGACTGAGCGCGAGATCGCCGCGTCCTGCGGGCGTGCCGTCCCCCCATCCCATCAGGCTGTTCGACTTGGCGGATCTAGGGGTCGACGCTGAGGCATTTTACGAAACGGGAAACGCCCCTGCGCAAGATCCTTGATGACTCGACCAAGGCGTGGATCGTCGACGAGATCGCCCACTAGTTTCAGCAAGCGTTGGAGAGGCAGCGCGACGCCCTCTCAGTCGGCGAACTTCTGAACCTCATCCGGTCCTGGGTTCGCATAGGCCGGATCGATCGCGCGAATGTAAGCGTCGCCATTGTCGAGCGTTCGCACGTCGAGAGGAACGATGGTCGTGCCGCGCTGGTTGATGGTTTGAGCGTTCTCAGAAAGGTCGCGCGTCTCAATGCCTTTGCGCGGCAGCGGCGGTACGTTGCCGTTGAAGAACGCGGTGCACCACCACTTGCCGTCGCGAGTTTGGAAGGGAGTGCCGTGACCGAGGAACCGACCGAGAAACTGGCGTGGCCCGTACGGACCTGTGATTCTGTCCGAAGTGCAGTAGTAAAGGTTGTACGAACCCTTGCGGCCTTCGTCGGTAGACCATGCGGTGCCGACGTGAACGTACTTCTTGCCGACCTTCATCATCGTCGCGCCTTCATGGCCGATCTCGGATTTGACGACACCAGCCTGATTCGTGCGACTTCCAGCGGGGTCGATTCGAACAGGCTCGGCAGCGAAGTCGGTGAGATCCTTGTTCAACGGCGCAATGAGCGTGTTCTGCCAGAGCATCCACCAGGTATCGCCGTCCTTGAACAGCGAAGGATCATGCTTCTGGCCAAGCTTTTCGCCGAGCGGATGCGTCCAAGGCCCTTTGACTTCTGAACCCGCGCTGACGGCGAAGTTCGCTTTCGCTTGTGGACAGTGAATCAGAGCCCAGCGGTCGCCAAGCCAGTGCAGCTCAGGCGCCCAAACGAGTTTGCCCGGCGGCTTATGAACGCTGTCTCGTTGCAGCGTGAATGGCGTTCCTAGGTACTCCCAATCCGCCAGATTCTTGCTGCGCCAAACCTGCACGGTCGAGCCGACGATAGAATCCTTCCCCAGGCCGATGTTGTACGGATCGCTCTGCTCGCGCGGGTCGTCAGGGTTCGGTGTCGTTCCGGTCAGATAGTAGAAATCGTCTGGGCCAAGAATGATGTAGGGATCGCGAATCCAGCCCTGCTTGATGTACAGCGCGTGGTCGTGCGACTTCAGTCCCGCTTCGATCTCGGCCCGCGACATGGCCGGTTGCACGCCATCGGGCAGTGTGGGCGTCGACTCTGCGGCAAATGCAATGGCCGGAGCCGCCAGCAGGCAGAAAGCAATCGTGTACGAGAACAGTAGCATCATCGACTCTCGACGTGGTGCAGCCTTACGAACTTCTCCGCGTGCAACTATTGTCCGCAGACGTCGATGGCCCATCAATGGGCGAGATGATGTTCTCCGCAACTAAGTCATCTAACGAGTCGCTGCGGTATCTGCATGCCGGCGGCAGTACAATCTCGTGAATGCGATTCGCCCGCCAGCCAACGATCAGCACAATGCTTATGGGCGTCGTCGTGGCGTCGATCATCTCGTCGACACTTTCGTATCTTTGGATCCCGAATCTGTTGATCGTACCGGACGATGTCTCTCCGCTCGAAAGACACGGCGCTTGGATCGTGATCGAAGCTTTCATTGCCTGCGCGCTTGTTTGGAGCCTGCCACTTGTACTCGCACTCGTCATCCGTTCGCCGACCCGGTTAGCAGTCGCCTGTTTCGTTGGAGCGGTCGTAGATGCACTGCTAACGTGGTCGATATACCTCGGCGTGAGTGCCGCGATCGGATTCTATGTGAGCCTCGCGTTCTTTTTTCCGATCTCGGTGCTGTTGGCCCCGATGTCATTCATGATCCGCATCGAAAACGTTTTGACGAACGAGATCCTTGCGACGCTTGCGTTCCTCGTTGTCTTTCCCGTCGTTGGGTTGCTATTTGCAAAGACATGCAGACTACAAGAAAATGACCGAGAGATCGCCGATGAACTTGTCCTGTAATTTGGCTCCCTGCTCTCGGTGAGCGGGGCAACTGCTCTCCCGTCACGCGGATGAAGACATGCGTTACCGCTGGGGCTTTCAATGGGGCAAGGTTGCGACCGGGGCGAGCATGTTCTTCGTCGGAGGAGGAATCTCACTTGCCCTTTGGCTGGGCGCCCACATGGTTAATCACTGGGCCGCAGGAATCGCCATCGTCGGATTCTTCACCATGTTGTCCGGTCTCGTCGGAGAAGAGGGCATCTGGTAACCCGTTCACTCTACCGACGCCAGACGCTTTAATCCCAACACGAAGGACGCACGCACGCAGTGCAGAGTCATAGCCATGTCGCATCAGAATAAATCTGCCAACGAATCGCGCTCGGTCTGGTTTCCAGCTAAACGCTACGGCTGGGGTTGGGGCCTGCCGATCACTTGGCAAGGCTGGGTCGAGTTCATCGCTTGGCTCGTAATTGTCACGGCGGTCGCTCCTTTCCTGGCCTCGCGCAGCCTGCTCGGCTTTGCCAGCTTCATGTTGGTTATGGCGTTCGTTCAGGTCGCAATCTGTTACGCGAAAGGCGAGCCGCCGCGTTGGCGCTGGGGAAAGTGAGGCCAGCCAAATGGTCGAACGCCAGCATTTTCGTTGCCGCAACTACGCCTGGTCACCGTTCGTCGCGCCACGAGCGATGGCGAAGAACTACTCCTGTCCCGATGCGAGTCGATTTAAAGCATGAAACTTCCCACGCTTCTTGCGGCGTATCTCATCACGTCCGCTGTGTCGTTCGCCGCTGCTGCTGAAGGCAATTCGTCGTCGCGCACTTTACTCAGCCACGATTTCGAGGCGGTTCCGGCTGCTCCGTGGTTACTGCCGCATGGATGGTGGAAGGCGCAGGACGGCGGAATCGTCGGGACCGAAAATCCTGCCGAGCATCATGGCGGCTCGATCAAGGGTTTTGCGGAGTTTACTGATGCCGACTTTTTTTACGACGTTCGCTTCCAAGAGGGGACGCGACACACGCTCGGAATCAACTCTTCGCCGCCAGGACATCTCTTTCACATCGACTTCACCACGACGATGATGCGCGCTGTGAAGAACGATTTGGACAAGGATGGACCCGATAAGCCGCAAATCTTAGGACAGGCCGAACTCAAGCTGAAGAATGACGTCTGGTATCCGCTGACGGTGCGAATCCGCGGCGACGTGATGACAGCCGAAATCGACGGCGTTGCGCTACGGGCGGAGCATCTCTGCATTGCTCGGCCGAAGGGGAGCTTCAATCTCTATGTCGCCGGTGGGTCGGTCGGTTTTCGACGATTCCGTTTGATTGACGAGCACGACGGCGAAACGAAACCGCCTTCGAAAGCCGGCGAGTAACTTGGCCTAGCGATCGAACCACCGATCGTCGTCGCCCGCGGTGCCGTGGTCTCGAATATGAAGCACGACTCGAGGTGGGCCAGGGTTCGCGATAAATGTAATCGTCGTACCGTCGGTGAATTCGACACTGCATGAATCGAAACCAGCGCTAACACCTCGGATGGTCTTGTTGAGGTAGGTTCCCATGTAAGCGAACGCCTCGTTGGAAGTGACAACCTTCCCGGTATTCGGAAGCGGTCGCCCGGAATAGGCTTGGGAACTGTCGACATCACTGGCCAACTCGTACTGCATTCTCATGGTGGGCGTCCTATCGTGTTGAAACGGTCGCGCGCTGTTTGCTGCTTTGCACTCTATTCGGCCTTCCTCGGACTGCAAAGCCAAATCGTCCGTTCGCCGCGCGTTGACGTTCGGCGAACTTGCGCGACCCAGCTTTCTCGGGGTCGCGTAACGTTGTCAGCTATCCGCGAACAGCGAAGGTCGGCGAGCCGAACATCATTCACGACGAAAGATTGTCAGCGCCGCGCTCATGGCTTGGGCGTGGCCCCGACGGCGTGCTCCATGAACGAGAACGCGGGCGGCAGCCCTTGCTCGACCATCGGAAACGTGTGACCGCCGTGCAGGACCAGCGTCTCGACGGCGAGACCAGCAGTGTGGGCGTCGGCGAGAAACGCTTCGTTCATCTGCCGCTCGACGGCCTGGTCGGCATAGGCGACGAACAGCTTGACGCCGCGCAGGCGCTCCATCAGATGGCGCGGATCGTATTGTTTCCACACGGCCGGATCAGTGCCGAAGCGCGGCGGCACCGCGTAGTTCTGCTCGGGTTCGCCCACCGTCGGGCGTGGAAAGTCAACGAGCCCGATAATCGACGCCACCGCCGCGAAATCCCCGCTGCGGCGGCACGCCGTGTACATCGCACCGTAGCCGCCCATCGACCAGCCGCCGATCGCTCGAGTCCGCGCGGTGCGGCTCACAGGGAAATGTTTTTCCGCCAGCGCGATCACTTCGTCGACGTAGCCGGCGTAGCGCTCCTCCGGCATCACGGGCGAATCCATGTACCAGCCATCGCGGCCGCGCGGCAGCACGACCACGCACGGCGACGCCAGCACACGAGCCCGCGTCGTCTCGTTTTCAAGGAGTGTGCGCTCGTGGCGGCCGCGGCCATGGAGAAAGTAAATCGTCGGCAGCGGAGCGCTTTCGCGCGTGGCGCCCTCGGGCAGCACCACGAGGAACCGCATCGGCACGTTCACCGCCGCACTGGTGAATTCGCAACTCCACACGCGTTCTTCGACCAACGTGATGCGCGGTGCGTCGTCCGCTGCGCGAGCGATCACGGAAGCGATCACGAACACGCAGAGCGCGAGCAACACACTCGACGCAAGAGAGCGAGTTTTCACATCGATTCCCATGCCGGCATTGTAGCCAAGAGCGTCGCTTCTGCGACGTTGGGGTGGGTCCGGGTGCAGAAGGACTGCAAAGTCGACCAGAAGCGCCGTAACTCGAAGAACGATGCTATAGGCTTGCCTCTTCGCGGCGGCAATTGCGTGCATGACTGTCGACTTTGCCGTTCGCCTGGTGTCCTGGTGCGGATTTCATTGGAATCGCAGGGAATTGAATAGAATGAAACCCGCACATCGTTGACTCCGGTCTCGGGGCAGGTCGTCTCGACGGACACATGACCTAGGAGATATGACATGGCCAAGCCAGCAAAGAACACCATTTGCCTTTGGTACGACGGCGACGCCGAGGACGCGGCGAGGTTTTACGCCAAGACTTTTCCCGATTCGTCCGTCGACGCGGTACACCGGGCGCCGGGAGATTTCCCGTCGGGCAAGAAAGGGGACGTGCTCACCGTCGAGTTTACGGTGATGGGCATCCCGTGCCTCGGCCTCAACGGCGGACCTGCGGTCAAACACAACTGGGCGTTCTCGTTTCAAGTCGCAACCGTCGACCAGGCCGAAACGGATCGCTACTGGAACGCGATCATCGACAACGGCGGCCACGAGAGCGCGTGCGGCTGGTGTCAGGACAAATGGGGATTGTCTTGGCAGATCACGCCGATCGCACTGACGAAAGCGATCACCGACCCCGATCCTGCAGCCGCGAAGCGCGCGTTCGATGCGATGATGACGATGAAAAAGATCGACATCGCTGCAATCGAGGCGGTTCGCCGCGGTGATTAACGCTACGCACAGACGGCGACCGCGGATCTCGACTTAAAACAGGGTGCCGCCGTTCGTACTGGTGCTCGGTGTCGCGTAGGCGACTTTCAGGCCCAAAAACAGCTTTTCACCGGTCTTCGCGGCAAACGCCCTGAGCTTGGTGAAAAAACTGCTCTCCACTTCAATGCAGCCGTGCGTAAACCCTTTGTGCGAATCGTGGATGTAAAACCCGTTGCGATGCGAGGAATCACCTCGATTGATATGCACGATCGCTAAGTGGACACGAAGGTTTCCCCAGGCAGCGATCACCAACGGATTCGGGGGCAATGTCTCAATTCCTTCGCGAAACACGAAATCGCCATTCACCGATTTCACGCCGCCGACGTCCTTGGCCAACAACTTATACGTCCCCTCTGGAATCGGTCCATGGTCCGGATGCGATTGAAAATCGGCCCGCTGCGCTCCAAACATGCCCGACGTCGCCTTGAATTTTGTGCCATGCCACGCGAGGACCGTGCCGTTGTATTCCATGTCGATGCTTCATGTTTCACCTTCTTCAAGAATCGAGTTTGCACTCGGCGTTGGTTTGACGCGACGCCTCGCGGTTTCTCCTATGATCGTGCGATCGCCCAAAATGTTGCGTGCTTTTTCCGGATTCGGATCGGTGAAGTCGAGGAGATCGCCGACAGTGGTCCAGGCACCACGAACGATCGCGTCTCTTTGCCCGAAGTTGAATGTCACAGAAACGACGCCGTGGGTTGCCTTCGCCCCTCGGCTACAATGCCGGCAGCATGAGGCCGGCAATGCCTCGGCGATCAAGGGTTGATCGAGCGGGGAGCCGTCCTTTTCGTTAAGCTGCTCAGATGCAATTAACCGTGCGGAAGCTGTTCGCGATTACGGCCATTGTTGCATTTGCTTGCGGTTGGCTCACATGCGCATGGCGATTCCAGCTTGGGCTCTTTTCGCTTACATACCCGGCTGTTGTGTTCTGGGCGTTGCTTGCGGTCATGCGGTGCATCATTCAACGCGGAAGATATCTCGCGATCACGTTTGCGGTAGTCCATGCTGTCGCGGCAGGATTGATCGTCGCGTTGATCTTTAAGCAACCCACTAATGAAGGCAGGTGGGCGGCGTCGTTTCTTCTTGTAAGCCTCGACATGCCGTTGGTCCCGCTCTATTTCGTCATGGGTCACAACTCTCTCGTCGTGCTACCGATTATTGGCACCGCGTTTTACGGCGCAATAGGATGGTTGATTGGACGTTAGCGCAAGTTCTGCAACGCAACCGCGCCCGGCCTGACTCATTCGCTGCATCCCACCCGCTGTACAATGCCGACGCTCTTTGTCGTCATGACGACCGGTTCGGCTGTGACGTGGAATCGCTGGCGAACTGTCGCAAGCAGAATCGAACGAGTCGCTTAGACTGCTCTCGCGCCCACTCCCGCCCGCTGTACAATGCGGGGATGGAAGACGAACCAGAGAAACGCGGGCGCGGTGTGTGGATTGTCGTTTTGCTCTTCGCGCCTATTCTCTACGTCCTTTCGACAGGTCCGCTGCGCACGATTCGACGTCACGGATATTTGACCGGCCCCACTGGGCAAGCATTCGTGGACATCGCATATGGACCCGAGATGTGGCTCCACGACAATAGCGCCTGGTACGCGAAGGTCAGCAACAAATACCTTTCGCTGTTCTAATGAAATCCGTTCACCCCACACGATGGCTGACCAGACGTTGAGCACCGACACGATGAGGAAGCCGCGTCGCTGGTTCGCTTTTAGATTGCGAACGCTGCTCGTTGCATTCGTGGTCGCCTCGATTCCACTGGCTTGGGTCGCATGCACACTCGAGTGGATAAGAGAGCGCAATAGACACGTCGATGGTCCGGTCGGGCCACCAATGCGGTGGAACTCGGCAAAGCATCTCGACTGGTGGGTCTGTGAGCCGGGTATGTATCGCGGTTCTTACGTGATCAAGCAATTGCCGTTCAGCTTGCGATGCCTTAATGCGCAGCATTTTATTGAGCTGTACTACCATGGACCGAACGAGCATCTTGCGGAAGCGAGACGATTGTACCCGGACGCCTACGTAACGAAGGTCGACGCGAGGTCCTCGAAAGAGCGCTAAAATAGTTAGAAAGGGGACATTCCACTTATTCAAGTAAAGTAGAATGTCCGGCTCTGTAGAAAACATGTCATTGACTTTAGGCTGCTAGCTTTCTTTCGTGCGTAGCAAGGAGGGATGAGCGCGACGAGCAAGAGTCCGAAGGCGGTGATTTTGACGGCGCTGGCGGTTGCGCGGCGGTCGTTGCCTGCTTACAGCCATCGTTATAGTCCCAAGACGTTCACTCAGCACCAACTCTTCGCCTGCCTGGTTTTGAAGAACTTTCTCAAAACCGACTATCGCGGCGTGGTGCATCTGCTGCGCGACACGCCCTCGCTGGCTGGCGTCTTGGAACTCAAGAAGGTTCCGCACTTCACGACGGTGCAGAAGGCGAGCCAGCGGTTGCTGACTCAAGGCCGGGTACGTCGGCTGCTGGATGCCACCGTCCAGCGGCGACGGGGACGTCGCAAGCGCGTGCGGTGGGCCGCCATCGACTCGACGGGCTTGGAGTGCACCGCCGCCAGCGGCTACTTCGTCCGCCGTCGCACGCGTGTCTCCGAGCCCTGGAAAAAGGTCGTTTATCATCACTTCCCCAAGCTCGGCGTGATCTGCGACACGAGCGATCACTTCATCTTGGCGATGCGCGTCGGACGTGGGCCGCGACCCGATGTCGATGAGTTTCGCCCCTTGCTGGCCGATGCCGGGTACGACTCCGAGCCGAACCATCGTTTTGCACGTGAAACGTGCGGCACGCGGACCGTCATCCCGGCCAAGCACGGCCGACCGACCGATAAGCCCGCCAGCGGCAGGTATCGACGTTTAATGCAAGTACGCTTCGACCGCCCCGCGTATCGCCATCGCGCAAGTTGAAACCGTCATCTCCATGATCAAACGACGTCAAGGCGCTTACGTTCGCGGACATACTTATCAGAGCCAATGCCGCGATCTCAGGTTATTGACCCTCACACATAACGTAATGATTCTTTACACTTCTCGTAGGTTTTCTACAGAGCCAGAATGTCCCCTTTTCTTCCCCCCTTTTCTTCCCCCGGAGGAGAAGAGGCATGAATCCAAAAACGCGAATGCAATTGGCATTGATAACGGCCGTGGCTTTGGCTGCCGCAGCGCCCGTCGCTCTGTACTTCGGTTATTGGCGAGAAGCCGCCTTGTGTGTTGTCATGGCGATCGGTTCGGTTGTGACGTGGAGTCGTTGGCGAACTGTCGCAGGCAGAATCGACCGAGTCGATTAGACTGCTCTCGCGCCCATGCCGCCAGCGATACAATGCGGGAATGCAGTTTACGTTGAAGAACCTTGCGGTATGCACGGCATGTATCGCGCTATCGTTTACAGTGGCGAAGTTCGTGGTTTACGCGGATCGCAATTATTTCAGAAGCTCTGGTGCGGCTGGCGGCGCATTCCTTATCGCGTTAATAGGAGCGACCATCGGCGCTGGTATCGGAGCGCCGCTGGGATCGTGGTGGCGTGGGCTGGTGGCCGGATCAATCGCATCCGCCGGCACGTATCTGATCCTGGTTGCGATAATCTAGATTCTGATTCCCACGCACTGGAACAGGCGTGGGGACATTCTACTTATTCACTGATGAAGTAGGATGTCTCCTTGTCTTTTCCTAGCCGGCCGCCCTAGCTCTGAACAGTAGCCCGACTAGATCCACACTCGATCGAACCGACGCGGTCATCTCGGTCCGAGCCGCGCTTCGTAATATTCCTTCGAGACGCGGGAGTCGTACACGTCGTCAGGCCGGATTTTTCGGAGCTTCGTCCATGCGGCGTTGCTCTTATCAATCCCGTAATCCATGAACGTAAACAAACCCCAATCCCAGACGCGAACATACTCGGGAACGACGAGCGGTGGGGTTGAGTCCGCCGCGGTGACTTTTCCATAGACACAAATCAGCCCAAGCCGTGGAAGTTGTTCGACCGTCACCTTTCCGGGCAAAGATACTTGGAAATCTCCCGCGCCGTAGAGTGAAACGACCTGCAGATGAATGTCCGTGAGCCCATCGAAATACTTGTGCTCGACCAGTAGAAGGGTCTGGTCCCTCGTCGCGTCGAAGTTCAACGATCGGACGATTCCGAACCAGCGAACGTATTCGCCTGCTTGCTTTCCGAGTTCGTATTGCGCGACCGGAATTTGCTTTGCTTCGATCTGGCGATCTCTTTCTCGAATCCTCTCCCAGTCCTTGTCAGAAACGTTCGATGGCTTCGGCATCTTTACGCCGCCCCACAGTCTGATCTCGCGCTCCGTGATCCTTTTGACAAACGGCAATTCATCCTCAAGCGGCCTATAACTCATGGTGCCCAACCCTTCGCCGCCTGCTAATGGTTGAGACTGACGAATCGGGACATGCTCGTCTGCCAAGCTCGCTTGACCTGAGAGAAGAACCGCGCAGAGCGACAGGCCCCGTATCATTTTCATGGTCGTGACCTCGGAAACGTGGGTCGCGCGAAAGACATTCTTGCCAGGCCAAATGAGCGCTGAGAATAGGCCGCGTGTGCGCGTGCAGTCAAGCTTGTACACGTGACTGAGTTCGACGAAGAGCGCCGAGGGGCTTTGCAACGTTGGGTCGAGTTGCAGCGTTAGGTGACGGGCTGCAACGATAGGTCGTTGAGCCACGAAAAGGATCGCAGTCTAATAAGACCAGCCGCCCGTGAGATTCAGGTAGACAATCCATGCGGCAAAGAGCACGAGCCACGCGATCACCGGAATGAGAATGATGATCGCGATCTTGCGCGCCCTGTCTCGCGGTCCGTACGGCGGATAGAAGTCATCGTCCATGCCGGCATTCTAGCCGCGTGGCGGGACGGTGCTAACTTTGCGCTAAAACTGTGACCAGTTCTGACCATATCTGACAATCTGGCACCCGTTGGAGCAATTCGGAGCGCGCACGAAAAAAGCCTTGAACTCGGTTGATTCAAGGCTTTCTCGTCGTTTCAAACTCAGAGGCGCTGGTGAGAGTCGAACTCACGATGGCGGATTTGCAATCCAAAGGTTAGCTACCCAACCATGCTGACAGCAAGGATTTGTGGCGACTCAGACTCAACTGTCGACACGGCGCGCGCATTCTGCACCGAAACGATGTGGCCCGGGTTGGTCGCCTTCGCGAACGGTAACGCACCGATCGCTTCTCGCTTGGATCGCTCTGTGGCCTTCGCATAGACGCTCATCGTCATGCCCAGAGTCGAGTGACCGAGGATTGCCTGTACGGCTTTCGGGTTGGCCCCGTGCTCCAAGCTCAGCGTCGTGAACGTCACCCGTAGCGAATGGATGTCGACGGCGCCGCCCGGCACCGCATCGTCGATGCCAGCCTTGCGGCAGGCCTTGTAGAACCGCGACAGCAAGTTGCTGTCCATCGGCGTGTTGGCCAGGGTCACGAACACGTGGTCACGCGACAGACGGCCGGCCAGCTTGGTGGTCATGGCCGGCGTGTTACCCGCAACGGGCTTCCGTTGCTTCGCCGCCGCCTGTAGGTCGCGCAGCATGTCGAGCATGGCATCGTCGAGGGGAATCTCGCGGGCCTTGTGGTTCTTGGCCCGTGATGCCCGCACGGTGACCGTGCGACGCTCAAAGTCGATGTCGTCGAAACGAAGATTGACGAGCTCGTCATGGCGCATACCCGTGCATGCGAACATCCGCCACACCGGCTTCAGGTGCTCAGGACTGTGTTCAAAGAGCGCCTCGACCTCGGCGATGGCGAGCGGCCGCCGCTGCTTCGCGGCGCTATCGTGGGCCAGGGGCTTCAATCCTTCGAGCGGATTCGACCCGATGCGTCCCCACTCGACAGCATGGTTGAGCATGTTGTTGATCGTGCCGACTTCGCGGTTCACCGTGCGTGCGGTGACATTCTTCCCCTTAGGCCGGCCGCCCACGGTTTGACCGAGCCGCCATTGTCGAAAGGCGATGACGTGCTTCTGCCCGATTTGCTGGGCGCTGCGAATCGGCGAGAATGACTCGAACCGCTTCAGGTCGCTCTCGTACTCGTGCGGTCGGCGCACCGATTGCCGGGCCCAGGCCAGGAACTCACGCTTCAGCTCCGACCACGGGCAATCGTTGTCGAGGATGCCGAAGTCTGCCCGGTCGACCCGTGCGCACACTTCGTTGAGAAGCTGACACGCAGCATCGAAGTCGGTCGACAGTCGTTTGCAAATCATTCGTCCGTCCGTGCGGAAGCGCGCGTAGTACACGCCGTTGCGATTCCACATGCCTTTCGGCATCTGACGTTTTCGAGGCATGATGAACACCTTTTCGTGCTGAGAACTGAAAACCGAACTTCAAATATCGAGGCCCATGTCGCCGGCCTGCTTGCGCTGAAACTCCATGTATTGCGACTCGTTCACCGTCGACGCCTTGTCGCCTCTCGACGCGCCGGCAAGGTTGAATTGTCGGCCAGAAATCTCGGCAATCCCGACGTCGCTGTCGTCGATCACTCGGTAGCATGCGTTGCAGATGAACGCCCACCGGTACGTCATGTCATTGACGAATGACTCATAGGCCGCGGACTCTGGGCCGCCGGCTGACGGGTCGAAGTCTTTGAGCCTGCGCATTTTCACCTTGCGAGCGAGCTTGATGCCCTGGCCACAGCATTCGCAGTCCATCGTGCCCTCCATTGGAAAACCGAACTCGTAGAACGCCACAGAATCGCCCCGCGACGCCTCGGACGTGTCTTACTACCTCCGAAGCGCGAGGGGCTGTAAACGCTTCTCACGCGGTCGAGGACCGCATTGCGTATGTCACGCACCATCGCCGGCGCTCGGGCCGCGTTGGAGTGGAATCGTTGAACACGCGGACATCGACCAGTCTGTAGCGATCGTGATAACAGGCACGGGCCCGCATCCGCTCGAAGAACCGAGTCAGCCGAGCATTGTCGCCACGCACAAGAACGCGACGTGTATTGGAACGCATTGCATGTCTCCAAATTGATTCGTTTTAAACAGTCGCCCGTAGGCCCCGAAGCGACGGCCTGACACTACGCAGGCCGTCACCCCGAGGCTTTCGCAACGGCCCGGTTCACACGGGTCGTCACGTCGGGCGCTATGCTCTCACCTCTCTCTTGTGCTGTTGTTGACCGATCGCCAATGCCAAGCACTTCATCCCGCACTCATCGCGAACGCTTTGGAGTTCCATCGTCTTGCAATCGTCGTCGACGAATCCGGCGATGTAGGTCAGGTAGAGCTCGTCGGGCGCGTTCTCTGCGATGACGAGTACGCGGTTGCGCTTGCATTCAACTTTCATGCGTCACCGCCTTTCAACTCGGGCAGCACGTCGCTGGCCTGAGTCTTCACAGCGATGGTCGGGTCGATGTAGTTGCGAACCGTGATGCTACGGCTCGTGTGCTGCAGCGCGTCGGTGGCGTTGTGCCCCGCGGCTTCGAGGTAACTGGCGAAGGAACGGCGGATACACTGCGGCTTCCAGCGGCGGCCGGAAGGCAGCCCAGCACGCTTGAGCAGCTTCGTGTAGCGACCATAGAAGCTGGCGCGGCTCTCCATTGCGAACACGAGATCACGTTCGGGGCTCGCGATCTTCGCCAATGCGGCGACGGTCGTTTCCTTGAGCATGTAGACCGCGCCCTTGTGCCCTTTGCGCGCGGCAGCGGGGATTCTGAGGATACGCCGATCAAGGTCCAACCATTCCCAGCGAATCGCCCGCGTTGCGCCCGTGCGCTCGCCTGTGTCCCATACGACACGGTGAAATGCGAGCCACCAGTCGGACGCCTTGACGCCGCCCATCATGCCCACTGACTCGCTGCACGCCTTGAGCAGCTTCTCGATTTGCTCGATGCGCGAACACGTCGGAGCATCGAGCGGTGCAAAGATCGTCCTCACGTCGACGAACTCCAGAATCGCTCGTTTCTTGGCCGCGTAGTTTGCGAGCGCCATCACCTGGGCCCGGTCTTTGTTGACCGTGTGAGCCGATAGGCCGGCGCTCAGTCGCAACGCCATGAACCGCGCTATGTTGTCGTCGTTTAGATCAGACAGAAGCGCACGACGGCCGAGTGAGTATTCGAACAAGCGAAGCGACAAGAGATAGTGTTTGACGGTTGACTTCGAGCGCGTCGCGAGCACGCGAACGAAGTACACGTCGTTGAAGTAATTCAGCAGGCCCGTTTGCCCCTCGGGAATCGTTTCGTTGGCAAAGCGATCAGGCTTCTTTACTCCGCCGGCCTTGGCTGGGGCGGGCACTCCTCCGCTGGTCAGCGCCTTCGCGTGAGCATGCCGCCACAGCCGCCGCAACAGGCGAAGGCACTCGCGGATCATGCGGTGGCTCTTGCCCGCGGCACGCATCGCGTCGCGCGCTGCAATCAAAAGCTCCGCCGATAGGTCCGCGAGAGTGAGCTTTCTCCCGACGAGACGCTCGACGCGCCGAATTTGCCAGCGGCGAATATCGGCATGGTGTCGGGTGATCGACCACTTCGGTAGGACTTCGTTATCGAAGTACCACACAAGCGACGGCGATTCGCCGGGGAGTGGCGGCTTGGCTTTGTATCGATCGCGCTTCGTCAGGAACGCGAATCGCTCAGGGTCCGCGGCGGACAACACGCGCAGAACGATGTCGGCGTAGTATCGCGCCGGCCGGCGGCTTATCCCTTTCGCCTGCAACAGCTCGCTGAACTGCTGAAGGTGCTGGTCAGTGATTTCGGCAATCGTCGTCGTCGGGCCGACGAGCTGAGCGAACTGGTTGAGCGCGTTCGCCCAGTTGCCTCGCGTTCCCTCAGACAGACCGGCCAGTTGCTTGGGGATTAACTCTCGTTCGAAGTATTCGATCAGCGTGATCGAGGTGGGCGTACTCATGCAGCACCTCCTTCGAGGTGCTCGTTCCTCAGGGAACGTTTTCCGTGGCCACGCCAATCGCTGACGATACCTAGCGCCGCACGCAGACGGCTCGTCATCTCCTTCGAAATCAAGCCGCCACGTCGTAGCACGCGTCGAAGGTGCTTCAGCTGAAGGCTCGCCTCGATGGCCAACCGTTCGGGCGTAATGCCGATCGTCGTCATCGCTTCGCAGAGGTCGCCGGCGAGCCACTGCTCTTGATGCGACAGTCGAATGATCGGGTCGACGCCGGCACCAACGAGGTCATCCTGCGTGACTTTGTAGGTGATCGCCGGTGGCAACGGCTCAGGCTTCGCCAAAGGCTGAATCGTGATCTCGACTGGTTCTTCCCACGAAAACGACGGGAGCTTCAAGGCGAGGTCGGTCTGCGAGGTGAAGCGTGGATCGATGTAACGCTTGATCGTCGACGCGTCCTCATGGCCAAGGTGCTGACTTGCGAGTGATTCACCAGCGACCATCGCGATCTGCGTGGCCGTCGTTCGGCGGAACTTGTGGAACATGTCTCGGCGAGTGCATGGCAGGCCCGCACTGCGAAGGATGAAACGGAGCCGCTCGTAGAGCGAAGAGCAGTGGCTGCCAAACGGCTTTGGAAACAGTAGTTGCCGACGAGGTTTGAGGATGTCGAGGATTGACTTCATCGTTCGATCGCGTAGCCGAAAGACCTTCTCGACACGCGTCTTCATTCGCTCAGCAGGGATTCGTAGCAGCTTGTTCGGAAAATCGATCTCGTCCAGCCGGGTATGCAGAACGGAGCTCTTGCGCCTCCGGTATCGATCAGCACAAGGACAAGCGCATGCCACCATGCCGCCCCGTCGATGCCCATGTACCGCTCCTTGATGAGCTGGCACGCCATCAGAATCTTCTCGATTTCCTCCATGCTCCATGCGTTCGGCAAACGCGTGTTCTCCGGAAGTCGCCGCACGTCGGGGACCGACAGATCGGTCTGCCGTTTGTGCTTCGCGAACCGTAGAAGGGTGATCACGTGTTTGACTTGGCCATTGCAAGTGACTGGGCTGTGGCCACACGTGGACATGTCTTCGAGCCAAGAGAGGACGTTTTCCTCCGTCACGTCTTCGATGCAGGCGTCGCGACCCAAGAATGCGGTGAACTTCTTGATCGCGGTTGTATAGAAACCCTTCGATGCCGGTGTGCATCCAAGAAGTCGTTGCGGCTCGTAGGACTGCTTGAAGAACTTCATCAGAGGCATCGCGCCGCCGTGGTTGGGCGTGCCCGCTGGCCATGAAGCTTCTGTCGTTGTCGTGTAGCCGCGATAGCCTCGAATGCCCTGCTTAGGCTCGGTGTCGATGAGGCCGGCGGCGCGGGCGGCGCGCACAGTGTTCCGAGAATGATCCAAGCCCCTTCGATCGTTCGCTCTGAGCAGCGACGCCTACGCATTGAGGCGGCGACGCTTCCAAAGTTGTCCTCCGACAAGTCGACAAGCGACGCATCGCGGCCGAGGTGCAAACCAAACTCTTCAATCGTCCGACGGTACTTGCGAACCGTGTGCGGCGACGACTGAGCCAATCGCTCAGGAAGGTACACTTCCTCGAAGAACGAACGCAGCGTGATCGAACTTGGCTGCTGGCTCATGATGGAGCCTTTCCTGCGCTCGCGAGGTGCGAGCGCAAATGATAGAGCCCATGCCCACGGTGGCGCTACTTAGGCGGTAGTGGGCCGCCTCGCACACGGTCACCCGTACGCGCACGCTTTTGACGTGCGCACATGCACACCCTCGTGGGCACGGACTCTGTGATTCCACTTTCGTTCAAGTAATGCTGGTGTGCGGCCAATGCCGCTCGAATCCACTACACGCCCGCCAGCTAGGCGCTTTAAGTGCCCGCATTCTGTAGCCCGGCGAGTGTCGGGTCAATAAGAATCTGGGGGAGCGATCCAACTCGCGTCGAGGCACGGCCGGCCGGTTGCACGTCGATGGTCGGCGCGTCAAGATTCTGCCGATGAACAAGATGGCCGCCGCTCCCATGCGACTCTACCGCTCCGCAATTCTCGACAGCATCTCCGTCGACCTACGCCCATCGCGCGGCAACTGCTTCGCTTCGCCGTGGTCCCGGCACCTGCTCCTATATGTGACGCGCGAGAACGAGGTGCAGACGCTCGTCCTGCGCGACGTCTCGAAGCTCCGCGCGACAATGGAAGCGGCCGGCGTGCCGGTTACAATCCGGTCGATGGTCGCTTACGAGCTTGCAACGGAAACCGTCAACGCAGGGGTCCGCGGGTGGGCGAAGGCGGACATTGAGCGGTTGATGGCCGAGGTAGCGTTGCCCGCTGGAGATGCAGGTGGCTAGGTTCCCCGTCGAGAAGATTCCAGCGAGCTGAAGAGACGATCATGTGCGGGCGCTTTACCTTACGCACCAAACTGAATCAGGTGCTGCAAGAGTTCTCGGCCATCGCTCATGACGTCGAGTGGGAGCCGCGGTTCAACATCGCGCCGACGCAGCAGGTGCTGACCATTACGCTTGACGGCGGCCAACGCGTCGCGTCGAAGCGGCGCTGGGGGCTGATCCCGTCATGGGCAAAAGACATGAAGATCGGCAACTCGCTTATCAACGCTCGCGCTGAAGGTGTCGCCGATAAGCCCGCATTCCGTTCGGCGTTCAAGCGTGGCCGTTGTCTCGTGCTGGCGGATGGCTTCTACGAGTGGCGGAAGCTCGACGCCAAGACGAAGCAGCCGTATCACATTCGCATGAAGGACGGCCGACCGCTTGCGTTCGCCGGCCTAACCGAGCATTGGTCGAAAGGCGAGAAGCCGATCGACTCGGCGACGATCATCACGACCGAGGCCAACCCGCTGATGGCGCCGATTCACGATCGCATGCCAGTGATCTTACCGAGCGACGCTTACGACGTGTGGCTCGACTCGGAGTTCAAGGGCAAAGAGCCGCTGCTCGCGTTGTTGAAGCCGTACCCGCAAGACGAGATGATCGCCATTCCGGTCAGCACGCTCGTCAACAGTCCGCGGAACGAAGACCCATGTTGCGTGAACCCGCTCTGACGATCGATGGAGCGGCACCACCTTCCGTCAAAGGGGTTCAACGTGGCAAGTGTTCGATGCGCTAACTGTGGTCTAATAGCCGTACGTCGCGACAGCACGCTCGAACTCATCGAGGTGCTCGACGGTACACGAACAAGGGGTGTCATGCCGTCGCTGGTAAGCGCCGCCGGCCGTACGGATAGTTGCCACGAGGAGCCGCTGTGCCTCGTCAACGCGTTCGACATCAGGGCTGAGATTCGGTCGTTCGACAACGCTAGCCACGCAGACCGTGCGTCGGTGCTGCAGCACGAAAGAGACTGTGCGCGATTCACGCCGTGGCAAGCCGGATTCACACCACGCGAGCACCTTGAGATGGTCCAGCGGGCGGATCAGCAGCAGCGGCAGGAAAAGCGAGACGACGATCAGCGACAGTTTCAGAAGACTCAGGCCGAGGCACAGCGCCGGCACGAATGGCGGACGCTCAGGGTATCGGTCGCGGCGGTCATCGCTTCTGTCGTGGGACTTGTCGTTAACACTTGCTCGAAGCCGACGACGCCCGCGACTGCACCCACAACATCACGATCCGATCACCAGCCGCCGGCGGATTACTGGTCGAAGCCACGTTGACGTGATGCGCACACCGATGCAGATCCAGTCGATAGTCTTGCTGTGGGCGGTAGGCTGAGCCGATGAACCGCTAGCCGTTTCCGGCATCTCTGGCGCGCTTCAATTCCAGTAGCGACGGCACCAGAATTAACGGCTTATCGAGGATCTCGGCAAGCGCTGGAAACGAAGCTCGGTCACCGGTTAGCAGCGTGTGGCCATTCGGACACTGTAAGGCAATGATGGTGTCTCCCAATACATCGCAATACCAACACGACGGCCCGCTGCGCTTGGTGGTCGTGGCTTTGTCTATGTACTGCACTTGTCCAATGTAGCCTGTGTGCTGGATATACTTCTGCTGCTGGGCCGGGCTAGTCAGATCGATGCGATCCTTTTGAATCCGCTGAATCTGATCCTCTCGAAAAGAACACTGCTGGCAGCCAGGCGCATCTCGAATGGCCCGAATTTGCTCGTAGAGGTCGAGCACATGATCCTCGCTGAACGTCGTGCTCGGGAAATTCAGAACTCCATGCTCGCAGGCCATCGGATCACGTACTCTCGTTGGAAACTCCTCATCCAACCGTTGAAGACAATTTCGCATCGCGTTGCCAAGCCGGTCCAGGTAGGTTTCTACATCATGGGAATCGTCGTGGCCGCCTAGCCATTCGGCGGTCTGGGTGAGCGCGTTCTGAATACGACGATGCTTCGAGCGATTCTCGGCGACGAATATCTCAACGCCATCGTGAACTGAATTCTCGGAACGGACGGCCGCATGAAGAAGCGTCAGGCCGTAGATGTAGCCGCGAATGTACTCGCCTCGAACAAAATTCGAGAGCACCAGCGCGCCCGCCCCTTTTGCTTTGAGAATGGCATCGACGAGTAAGGCGTGACCGTGAAGACGATAGTAAACGATCGTCGTGTCGCAGAAACGCGGCTGATCACGAGGACGAGTTGCCTGTTTCGTCGGGCGTCTTTTGATCTTCACCATCGTGAATGTCGAATGTCGGAAGGGTTGATACGCCGTGACTTCGAAACTGCCGCGCCTGCCGGTTCATGTCGCCAAACGACAGCAGACCATCGATAGTTCCCATCGTAAGGGAATTCTTGATTTGTAGAAGCTGCTCCGGGGTCGCACGCTTCCAATCGACATTGGCGATCGCGGCCTCAACCAGCACAACCACTGATAAGTAATCTTGCTCAGAACTCAGCTCGCGAATTGGCCCATGCGCCGCGCAAGCTCGCGTCGCAGAACTCTGAGATCGGCCATCCTTTCGATTGTCCCGCGTGCGTCGATGAGCTTCTGTGCGAGATCCCCAAGTTTCCTGGCGATGGCCGCTCGCTTCGTGATCGCTCTTTGTCTGTCCAAGTGAGCCAAGCTAGCGCCGAA
Organism: uncultured Planctomycetota bacterium; assembly: GCA_963708675.1. Classification (GTDB taxonomy): domain Bacteria; phylum Planctomycetota; class Planctomycetia; order Pirellulales; family PNKZ01; genus DATAXP01. The sequence continues at coordinate 233,309 of CAVPTO010000004.1, read as the reverse complement.
CTCAACGGACTGATTGCTCTCTTCCTCGTCGCCGCGCTCGAACTCGTCGATAGTCGGCTGAGTCGCCGCGGAAGAAACGCGGTTGTTTTTCGGTTTCGAAGCCTCAAGCCCTCTGTCAATGAACGCGACAGTTTCCGACACAGCGAATTCGTTCGCCATGCCGGGAGACGTGTGGTCCTTTCTTACTTGTTTGAATGCGACAACCATTGTAATCAGTTTCCTTTTGACCCTAGATAAGCATTCACGCCAGCGATTATATGATGAGAGCCTTCCCGCATTGTTCGAAGCAAAGCAGCCGTGTCGCGATACGGTACATCGTCCTTACTTGCATCGAGATCGACGTACAAGAAGGCGTCCGGGAAGCGTTCCTTGTACAGTCCAAATGACTGCGAGCTCTCGAATAGCGGCTCGTCATGGGCGACAAGCTCAAACCACTGCTGTTTCTGCATCGGTCCTGTACGCAGCGCGTACTTCCAGCCCTGACTGTGGAGAACGTCCGCAGTGTACGACATGTCCTCTACAGTGCCTGTCAAGGCATCGAGCAGCTGCGTCGATGGGGGTTGGAATTGCTTTCGAAACAGTCCTGACAAGTCCTTGAACGACTCCGACCGTTCGTAAGCGACCCACTGCCGCAAGCCGAGTCGCTTCACAGAGGATAGATCGATATCGCTCGCTACCTCGTCAAAGAGTGTGCAAGCCTTTTCAAGCTCGGTTGAAATCAGATCGTGCGGCGCTGCGACGTGAAAAATGCATCTGTTGTACGCCATAGCGAACTGCCGGCGATGTTTCTTGTCTTTGAGTTCTAGCGTCAGTGGCGTGCGTTGCCAGTCAGGAAAACTCTCCTTAAATCTAATCCCAACTTTGTCCATCACCGAGTAAATGGCCAGATTGGGATCGTACCGCCACTCGACGACGAGGCTTCGTACCGGGACGTCAAGGCTGGACATTGCGACTCCCTGAGCGGCGTGAGGGCGTGGGTCTATACAGGGATCGCCGTTCTGCCGCAATAGCTAGCGACTCTAGTTTACGCCGGCAAACTCATGGGTCGCAACCTGCGATAACGAGATCCTGATATCCGTGCCATTTTCTCGGAAAAACCGTTGTTTTCGGAAGGCTCGCGCTTAGATTTTGGGTTTGCCCGTCCTCGGGTTTCATTGTGCGTCGTTCCTAGGCCCCGCGGGCTCGCAACGCCCGCGAGGCACCTCTACCGTGACCGAATTGTCAAGGAACGTGCTGGCCTAAAGCACCGGGTAGGTGCTCAAGTGAATCGCTTTGAACTCGTTTTCGCCCGCGGCGGTAAGCTCGCTGACGTGGTTGTAATCAATCAGTGTGACCGCCAGCTCTGTCGGCTGAATGCTTGCGGCGGCACACCAGTCGCGAGCCAATGCCTCGGCTTCGAGGCGGTAGGCGCTGACTTCGATGCAGACCATCGCCGGCAGGTACAACGAGCACCAAGCCTTTAGGCCGCGGCTGAGCACCACGCCTAGGAACGCTCGCGCCGCTTCGCATCGCGCCTCGGAACAATCAACGAGCTTGCCGAGCGTTTCCGTTCCGCGGATGACGTCGACCATCATGCCGTCGCCGAGAATGCGCTCGGGCGAGAGGCCGGCGTCTGCGGCTGTTGGCCACAGCGAAATGCGAACGATGCACTTCGGCCGCGATGGCGCTACGGCGTAGCAATCGAATACGAGGGGCATCGGATCGAGTGCCAAGTTTTCAAGGTCGGATGTCATCGTGGCGCTTTCTGTCGTTCCTAGCTCACGCTCGCCGTCACGGTGAGCGGCGCCGCGGGTTTCGGCTGAGAATGAGTCAGTGGGCATAGCGGCTTCTCGGGTATCGGGTTTCGGTTCTGGTTCTGTTACGACCGTGCCGGGTCGATTACGTTGGTGGTGGTGTCGGGGTTGTTCGGCTCGCCGTTCAATGGAGATGGCCATGCGATTCTTCAAGGCGTTTCTCGCTCATGCGTGTACGGCGGGTATCACGTTCGTTGCGGTTGTCTTGTTCCTGCAAAGCGGCAAAGCATGGCTCAATGTCGAGAACATTCGGGTGAGCGGGTCGCAAGGTACCCGGGGGCTTGAAATAAACCACGCCGGGCTTCGTGTGGACGGTGCGAGTTCGTCTATCCTGCTTTCCAACTACGAAGACTTCATGGGAACACGAGTGGGCCCAAACATCATGTTCATCTCTCGCGAAGGAGTAACACGCACTCTTTGCACGAATCCCACTGACCAGCGCATCGCGGACGCCGAAATGGAAAAACGGAATCACGCGAAGGCCGGCCAAGCAATGGTTCATGGGCTCTAACTCCGTCAATTAGCGGAAGTCACGCGAGCCGGCCGGCTCAACAGCGCTTTCGCGCGGCAGGCCGAAGTTGCTGTCCCACCACTTCAGCGCTGATGCTTCGCTCAGACCATTGCCTTTTGCGGCCTCGACAAAGCGTTGCAGTGCCTCGGGCGAATTGACTGCCAGCATGTTCGGCATCATCCAGTGCCCGCCAAGATTCGTTCGCTTGTAGATCGCATGAAGCTGATTGAGGACTGGCTCTGCCGTCGGGTTCGTGTGTGACAACTGCGCCGCCGTCGCCGCTTTGTGCTCGTCCGACCCAGGTTCGTACATCCAGGGCTGTGGCCCGCCTGTGTTCACGACGCTGACGCCGGGTTGCACTGCTCCAGCTGCGCTCTGCCCGGCCTGTTGGCCAGAGAGAAGCTGATGAAGGGCCATCAGGCCATGAATCCCAACGGCACCGGGGTCCGCCATGTAAGCGGCGAGCGCACCGCCACCGGGCGATGCTTTCCACTTGGCCATCTGGTCCTCACGGTCAGCGGTGCGCTTGTCCATCGTCTGCTGATGGGCGAACTGCTGCTGTGCGAGTTGTTGGGCAGCTTGCGACTGTGCCAACGCCGGGTTGAGCATCGCCTTAGCGTTCTCGCCCTCGGGACCACCCATTTGAACCGCGGCGTGGAGCATGGCCGTTTCGGGGTCCATGCCACGATCGCGCAGACCTTGGGCAATCGATCGCTGCTGAACAAGTCGCTGGCGTTGTTCGATCGGTAGCAAACCCGCAATCTTCTGTGTGGCCGTCGGCTTGGAGACGAGGCGGCCGATTTTCGCTGCGGCGCGACTCGCGTCGCCGACGACGACGGGAAGGGACATCTGCTGGTCGGCCGGAAGACGTGAGTTCAGCTCTTTGGCACGGGCCAAACTGCTGAGCCACGGCTTCTGCTCGATCGAATCCACACCGAGATGCAACTGGTTGCGACCATCGCTGCCCATGCGAGTGTAAGGCTGAAAGCTGGCAACGTGATGGTCGAGCTCCGCGCGTTCGTCGGGCGAAAGGCCGCCGGCGGGGTTGGCGAGCACCGAGTGCAGCGCGGCGACGCTGGCGGTATTGGGCATAATCTGCGCGGCCCAATTGCGAGTTGACGGGCTCGTCATCGCGACTGCACGGTTTGAGGTCGGGTCGGTGAGATACGTGGTCATCTTCAGTTCTCCAAATTCGAGGCGGTGGTTAGTAAGCCCGTGCTGGGGCCCGCTGCGGCGTTCTAACGCGATTTGCTGGTTAGTGGCTGTTGTCTCGCAGTTGCAAATGTAAAGCGATTACGGTGCGTCTGGCGCAACGTGGCGGCGTGTTCTCGACGTCGGCGTGCGATGCTGGGCCGAATGTTTTGAACGCAAAAAATCTCGGGGACGAACCAAGAGAGGTTTGGATCGCCAGGGGGGACCGCCGCCGGCACCCGGCCGGCCTGGCTGACCCAGTGGTCTGCCTGCGCGTCGTTCGTCACCGACTTGGCTCGTCCACTGCCGACGCCGACGCAGCAGCTCGCCGCATCGTATCCGGAACGTTTTGCGCGCGCCGGGCGCACAGAGTTGTGGGGGGCGTTGTAAGTCGTGGTGTCGAGGTGTGTTGCGTTCATGGTGTTTGGATTCGAAGTCCGCCGCCCTGGTGTCGCCGTTCCATCGTGAATCAACTGTTGGTCCGCTTCCGTGAAGCCATGCGGCAATCGAAGCCTCTCGCCCGTATGTCTTTGCGTTGTAGCCAGCCAAAAAAACGACGCCCTAAATGCAACTCGATTGAATTTGCAGCGCATGTTCACTTCTCTCCGTCGGTCGATCGTTGATCATCTCTCACGTGAACTCTGGCTCCTCGGGTCGCCGCTCTGTGTTGTCCGTGGGACTAGGGGGGCTTGTGGGACTAATAGCCACCGCTCCGTATAAATATTGATTCTCAGAATTTCTTACACGGAGTAGGGGAATAGTCCCCTTAGTACCGTTAGTCCCCTTCTCTCTTCCGCTCGGTTCGGGGTCGCTAGGACTCGCACACTCCGCAGCCTTCTCAACTCTCCATAGCTTCGTGCCCTGCTTCTCTGTGGACGCGAAAAACTTGTGGTCAACCACGCGGCCTTTCAGATGGTGCAATTTCATCCCGAAGCTTTGAGCGCCTGGCAGCTTTCCCGGCGGGGCGTTGGAAATCGTCTCGATTGCCGCCCGAAGCGTCGGCCACCTGAGCGGTACGCTGAACCGCGGGTTGCGGTGCTCGGCAGCGTTGTCCTCTAGAGCGCGGAACACCTCACTGACCGTCAGCCCAGTGCCGTCGAGGTCCATTTCTTCCCAACCGGCAAATAGCGCCCTCAGTGCCTGAGCATCTCGGTTCCCGCTCTCGACAAGCTCTTGGCGGGTCAGCGCAGGGTCGGGCATGCCTGCCCACACGATCGCCGAGCGCACGGCGCTGACCACGCTTCGTATGAACCCCACGCCGGCAGATTCATGTCGGGGCGACCGGCGACACAGTAGGCGCGCAAGATCGTCAGGCTGGCCGTGACGAGCGACCCGCGGTTCTCTCGTACCCACTCGATCAAGCTGGGGTGTCGGAAGTCGTCGCGCTCTTCGGGTCGCTCCAGTGGGCTTTCGAGACGAACGATCAACGTCCTTCTCGTTGTGTCGCCGTTGTATTGGGGGTTGTTTGCTGTGATAAAAAACGTCGTCGTCAGCGGCAGTTCTGGCGTGCTCTCGCTCTTGCCCAAAATCCGACACTTCCATGTTTTTGCGGTCGCAGCGGCGTCGAAGGATGCACCGCCAACCACGCCGTCGGCATTGTCGAATAATGCTGCACGTTCGCCTTCAATCGCCAGCGCGGTGATCGTCTTCTTCATCTCGGCGTCATCCTCGGGCATTGACATTCGCGACAACGGTCTCCCAAGCGCGATGCCGGTGATGGCGTCAACGCAAAGCCCCTTACCGCTTCCAGGCGTATTCGACTCAATGGCGAACACCGGAGCGGAGCCGTTCACAGCGAAGCGGCCTAACAACGTCAGCACGCCAGCTAGGCAAACTGACTTGTGGGCCGGCTGACGGAAGGGAAAGTCGCAGAACGCTTCAAGAACGGTCGTGACTGCCTTTTCTGCGTCGGTACGTGTCGGGTTCTTTGGCACCGGCGGGAACGTCATCGACGGCTCGTAGAGTAGTCCCGTCTGCTCGTCGTAACCGGGAGTGTCGAGGATCGAGCCATCGGGGCGAAGCACCGGCTCGCGCGTGATACCCATCAGCGTCCGAATGCCGGGATACTCGCCGCGATCGCGAACACCTGCCACGGCCCACCACGGCGGATGAGCGGGCAATTGCTTCAATTCGCCCTTCGTCTCCTTCAGTTTGATCCACTTGGCAGCGCCCGCCATTCGCTCTTGGATGGTTGCGGCGGACATGATGCGAATGCGGGTCGTATCCATCGTCGGGTCCGCGCTCGCAATTCCTGACGCGTCACAGATGGCGTGCACTAGCAAACCACCTCGCTTGAAAACGGCATCGTCGTCCGACAGTGCCTGAATCGCGCGGTCGATGACAATTGGCTCGTCGGTCGTGATCGTGATGATCGGTCGGTTGTCGTCAGGCGGGAACGATTGCTTGATGCCCGCTGGGGGCTTCGCGTTATCGCCGTCGTCTGACGCCTCGGGTTGAGATATCTCAATTCCCTTGTCGTCGAGCACGTCGGCCGGTTCCTCGGTCGTCACGGCCATGTCACTGCCGTTGCTTGGCTCCGCGCGTCGTGCCGCCGCTTTCTCGGCCTCGACGGCTTTGGCCCTCGCGAGCACTGCGTCAACGTGAGAAATGGCATCGGCACCGCGCAACACGTTCGGACGCATACCGCCGGCTAATAGATCGTCAATGCCCTTTGCGTCCGCGGCATTCCACGTTTCAAGCTCCACCGTGTACCCTTCCGTGGCTAACTGTTTCGTTGCGTCGTGCAGCGCGGTCGCAACGTGAATGTTGCGGTCGGCGTCAGAGTCGAAGGCGACGAGTACATGTTTCGCACCGATGGCTTTGATCGCTGGCAGGCATGTCCGCCAACTCGTCACGCCAGGTGCGCTCACACTTCGCACGCCAGTCAGTGCTGTCGCGATGTCGCTTTTCAATTCGCCTTCGGTGATGCGCGTCGTCGCAGCACAGCCGGCGGTGAACAACGAGACATGGCACGCAGCGCCCGAACCGGCACCGCCTTGTTTCTTCGACGAAATCCAAAGGTACTTTGCATCGCCTTCGCCGAGCGTGCTGTCGTCGCGACGCACACGCAATCGAATGATTCTGCCCGAGGTGTCGCGGCATGGAATCAACATGCCGGCCACTCCGAATCTGGTCGGCATCCACCCAGGAATGTGCTTAGCCTTCGTGCCGTACTCCGCCGTAAGCATCGCGGCCATCGCTACGCGGTCTTCTTCTGTGAGCGTGCAGTAGCGATTGCGGTCGATCGTCCCATCGTCGAGCCCGCCCGCCTTCAGCGCCGCGCAGTGCGCCGTCGAGAGATTCAACTCGTCGAGAACCTTCGTGTAGGCCGCATGAAGAGTGGCATCGTCAGCGCGTTGCACTTCCGGTGCCGTCTCTTTCGACGGCAGTTGTCGATATTGCTGTGGCGTCGCTCCGTCGGTATGTCGAAAGACAAAGAACGGTACGCCGCTGCGATCCTGCCCTTCGTAGTCGCAACCATCGCCCGACCGTTGGCACTTCGTAGCAGAACCATCGGACGCGCAGGCGCACCAGTCGCCATGACCGCAGATTTCGCACGGCTCGCTCGGCGTGACAGAAACCCATCGCGTCGTGGCGTAGCCGTTCAGGCCGCTGTGTTGTTGCGTCGTGCTGTTCATGCTGCGGAACCTTCTGCAAGTTGTTCGTCTCTGTCGGCTAGTAACATGCGAGCCTCGCGATAGCGCCGACGCGCGGCGATGTACAGCAGCTTGGCGACGTACTGCCCAGCGCGCTGGTGATCGCCGGCCATCACGATCGGCAAGCCCGCGGCAGTCCAGCCGAGCAACGAACCAATCGCCGCTGCTGGCGTAATACGCGATCGCCATGCGCCGCGGTCAAAGCTCGGCCAACAGGATTCGATGACCAATGCGCGGCACGGATAGCCCAGCAAGCGTTGAACTTCGCGCTCAAATCTTTCGCGTTCTTGCCCCATGCAGGCGAGCAGATCGCTCTCGCTTTTCCGCTCGATGGCGATGACGTGCTCAAGCCCACGCACGCTGTAATCGCCCGTTGCCAACGTGCCCTGCACGACCGTCAGCGGCGTCAGGTCGAGCGGCGTTTGCTCGCGCGAGTCGACGATCGCAACGACGGACTCGGCGGGCAGGTCGGCCGGCAGCATCAGTCGTTTAGGCATCGACGCCCCCCTCGGCCATTCGCCGCTCAATGTGTGCTGTGTTGTCGACGATTCCGAAAAGCATCTCCGCCATCGACTCGGCCGGTAGGCGGATTTCATGCTTGTCGAAGGAAAGCCGGAACGGCCCAAGCCCGATGTCGCCGAGCACTGTGGCGAGTTCGCGCATCGGCCGCTCGGCCTGTTCGAAGGCGCTGATGAGTCGAAGCCTAAGTGATTCGCGCTCTCGTTCTGTCGGCTCGATTGGCGTCGGCAAATCGGACGAAGTGCCGAAGTAGAATTCGTCGTCGGTGTTGTTCACTCGCCACCGCCTTCGGCGCGAACGAGGCATGCGCCGGTTTCGTGTACAAGTGCCAAGTGTCGATGTCGTCGCTTTGCCTTGGCCATCGCCGCGTCGGTGTCATAGTCCGTGCGAAAGCCGTCGAGGGTTTCAACGTCGAGCGTCACGCGTTCACCGTCGCACAGGTGGGCAATTAGGACATCGCCAGGGCGAACGTTGGTTTCCGCAATCGCTATGAGGTAACGCACGAGCGCGGCACCTTCGTAGCGGGTACATGTCCATTCGTCGATGAAGAATGCCGTACTCATTGTGCTAGCCTCACGATGAAGTTCCCGTCTTCGTGCGTAACGGCTAAATATCGTCCTGTCGGTTCCATCTCGTCGAAGTCGCCATCTTTGTTGAACCGCGACAGAAACGCGCCGACGCCCATGTGATCGTGTGCGACCACCTCGCCTTCATAGGTGTGCGCCACCGCGACGATGCCCTTGGCAGTGACCGTCTCGGCCAGATCGATGAGCGCCGGCACGAGACGTTCGCCGATGCGTCTTCCGGTGTCGTACCAGTCGTAATCACTCGCTACATGTCGCTGTCCGCGGTGCTCATCGGCGATAGCGCCATAATGCAAAATCAACTCAATGGCCTCGGCCCGATCTTCATCAACGCCGTAGAAGTGTTCGAGCGTCGTTTCAGCGCTGGCCAAGAAGTAGGGAATGCCGCCGCGACTCGCGACCGCGGCATCAGCTTCAACACAACAGGCCGACAGAACTGTGAGGATGTCGAATACGTCAAGCTCGCCATCGACCAGCGCCTGCATGCGGTCGCGCCAAGTCGGCAGTCGAACGTCGTGCAGTTGCTCGTGTCGGGCGATCAATTCTTCGGCGTGTTCGGTAAGTGGCATGGGCTTCATGCTTCACCTCGCGTGCTTGATTGAAGCTCGTCGGCCAGCAGTCGAAGCGTCTCAGCAAGCACGCCGACTTCATCTTTCGGCCAGTAGTGGGCGACTCGCCGCACAAACTGCATGACGCGTTCGGCGCCTTCGTCGGCTTCGATGTAACCGTAGAACAAACCATCGGAGAGTTGAATCTCCATCGAGCAAGCATCGAGCGTCGAGCGGTCGACATCGCCTTGCTCGACCCGCATGGTCTCGGGATCGTGAGCCGGTTCGTCTGCTTGCTCGACAATCTCGGCGTCGTGAATGACTTCCCTACGTTCATTAACAGGAACGTGTACCTCGCGTTCAACAGCGACGAGAGGCTCCGCGGCAGAACGTTCGGCCCGCTTGATCGTGCGTCCACGATCACGCGTGAGAGCGATCGCCCGACGCAACGACAAACCGGAAACGCCCGTTTCTTCTTTCAAGCGTTCTGCCGTGCCGTACTTGGCAAAGAGGCGCATGTAGTGGTTAGCGCACCGCGGGCTGAAATCGCAGTTCTTCGCGATCCACGGAATGAACCAGCCGTGGCCGACACGATCTTTCACGTCGTTCAGCAACTGGCCTAGGCGGAATGCGCCGGCGAGCTGCGACTTCGCGGCCCCAACCACCTCGACGTGCAGGTGATTGATTTCGCTGGCGATTGCTGCCATCTCTGTATCTGTCGGCTCGACTGTCGCCATGACGACGGCGGGCAGTTGAACGTCGGCCGTCGGTGTGATCGTCGCGATCATGCGGCCACCGCCTTCACGCGGCGAGCGCGAGCATGTCGGGGGACTCGAAACACGGCAGCGAAGATGAAATCGCTCGCCGCCATCAACTCCCAGCGTTCGGATAGTCGCTTGTCGAGTCGGTGACGGAGCACAATCTCCCGAGATGGGTCGCGGCGACCGGAGAGAGCAAAGTAGCGCCAGGCCTTTGCCACTCGGAAGATGTCGCGGTCGGATCGGATTGCCCGGCGATAGAAATTCGCTGGGGATGCCGGCGCATGGACGGCATAAGAATTCGCGTATACCATTGAACTTGCCTTTCTTCTTCGCCCGGACGGACGTTGGTCGCGTCCGCCGGGCAATTTACTCACGCCGGAACGCCCGGCGCTTCTCTCGCTTTGTTGGCCAGTCTGGTTCGTCGCTGGCGCTCTTCGCGGCTGATGATGCCGCGTCCTTTTCGTGGTTCCAATGTCGACGACAAGATCACCGCGTCGAGTTGCACTTTGTCGATGAGCAGCTTGCCCTTGATGGGCCTAAGCGGCACGATGTCGCCCGTGGCAATCAAGCGGCGCAGGCTCTTAACGCTCAATCCCGCGTAACGCTCGGCGCCCTGAAGGCCGAAGAATCGCGGCTGCACCGCGCCGGCCTCGACACGCTTCGCCAGCTCAGCGATCTGCGCACTAATGATTTCGAGCGTGACGGTGTGGCTCATTGAGCAGCGGCCTCCTCAGCAGGAAGCCAGCCACGATTGCGTAGAGCGTCAACGATCGCGGGGACCATCACGCTACTGATGATTCGCCGACCAGCGAACCGATCAGGTTCGGGAAGCGTGCCGTCTTCAAAAAGCCGACGAATTCGCCATTCGTCTGTGCCGAGGAATTCGGCGACCTGTCGTGTGCTCTTCATCGGACGCGATCCAGTGAGTTAATTCACCACTGAACGCATCCTAAATGTGGTCGGCAGGGGACACGCAACGGGGGGCAGGCAGGGGACGGACGGGGTACAAGCGGGTCGAAATCATGTACACGATGATTTTTTCAGTGACTTCGTCAGTCGCTCACGCGCACGTTTAATGCCCGACTTCACGAGGGAAAGACCTTTGGCTTTTCCTGCAATCTTCGAACCGGGATTCTCCTTGTTCCACTTGTCGCGTATCGCAGCGTTACTGTGATAAGTCAATGATGACCGGTCCTCGTACCATTCGAGAAACCGCTGATTGCGTCGCATGGCGGCGCTACCTTCGTCAATCTGAAGAACGATTGAATCCGGCATCGAGCCAATAGCACGGATTGCCCATAGGTCAGCGGCGTCGTTGAATTGGTCGTCACTTTCAGTTAACGCGAGCGCCGCCATCGCCCGGATGTCGTAATCGCCATGCAATCGCGGATCCCTGATCTCACCTCGGGCATGTGCATTACGGAGCCACCCTGAGAGCAATCGAAGTTTCTGTGCGGACAGCGTGTCCCCACGGGTCGTCGCGTTCTTCGCGAGCACGCGAAGCCGCCCTTGTAGTTTTGAAGCTGACCGTTGGTATTGAACTAGATAATGGTCGCCCATCAGGGACATGACCAAGTCTGCATAGTTGCGCTCTGGGGCCCGATCAAGTAATGGCTTCGCGGAAGCCCCAGCCGTAATGGGCAAAATAGCCGCGTTCCGTTTCCGGTCGCCACCTTTGCTTCGGACACTGGAGCCACGGCGGGGCGATTTTGCCATGATTGCATTCTCCTTACAGGCCGGCCGAGAGAGGCGACCGACGGAGAATGCCTTGTCGATCTCCCTCTCGACGCGCGGGGATCAGCCGCTCAGCCCGATAACGACGTATTGTAACAAAGAGTCGCGCCAGCTTGGTTTGCTCGGTCAACATCATCGCCGACGATGCCGCTTGCCTGCATTAGAGTCCGGCAATGAGAAAGCGACGCAATCCACTCGACGGCCCGCACAGTAGTGTCTGGGCAGTCCTGCCGCTGCTTCATGCGATCCGCGCCAACTAACGGTCAGCGAGCCCGTCAGCTTTTAACGTGCGCGCGCTCGGCGCGCGCTAATGGGGGCCACAAGAGGCCAGAACTGACCATCAAGAGCACTGTCGAGCGCCGACGACCGCGCATGAAAAAACCTCGGAACCCCTTGTTTTTAAGGGTTTTCCGAGGCTTTTCACTCAGAGGCGCTGGTGAGAGTCGAACTCACGATGGCGGATTTGCAATCCGCTGCCTTAGCCTCTTGGCTACAGCGCCGTCGAACCTGGGTGCTGGCACTCGGTCGATCGACCGAGCAGTGCCCCAGCCCAGCTACGCAAAGTCGGACGAATATAACGAATCGGCCAACTGCGCCGGTAAGTTTAGCCAAGCCGTCAGACTGTCGCAACTCCGCTGCGACGCGAAGCGATAGCATCGACCGAGAATCACGCGCATCGCAGGGGAAAACGTCGGGGAGTTCACCGATGCGCATAAAAAAAAGCTCGTCAGGTGGGGCAGGAACCTGACGAGCAAGGTGTCGACCTTGCGGCCAACACGTTTCGATTCTACGTCTCGCACCTGATCGAGCAAGAAAACCAACGCATTTGTAATCTCCACCCCATCCGTATGGTGGCAACGATAATCGCACCCCGACAAAACGCCTTTGAAGATCAGCAGGCGATTCATTCGATTTCAGGAAAGGGACGCTCAAGGTCAGCGGCCGTAACTCACAGAAAAGGACGCGTGTTATGGGGTTATTGACGCTGTTCGGAATTCGTCGCCGTATCGACACGACGCGCATTGCACACGAGTTGGCCGTTGTATGTTTGCCAACCGTTCGATCGCAGGTCGCGAAGGGTTCGCTGCCGCGAGCTCGCGCTGAAGCTCGGGGTTACGTTCGCGTTAAAAGTGGATCGTTGATTCACAACCACGTCGAGCGTTATCTCTTGAGCAACGGCGTGCACGAATCGGTGCGGCCACAACTTCGCGCCGAGATCACGCAGCGCGTCGTGTATCTGTTGGTCGACGAGATGTTGCGCACAAGCGGATCGCGCAAAGCAGCATGAACGAAGCGAGCCGGAAGCGCGCAATTCCACTGACGTTTGCTGACGAAAAACGCGCGGGCTAGAATGTCGCGGCCTAAACACGCCGCCTCATCGACGCTCGACGTTCCATGCAACCGCCATCGCCGAAGCACTCGTTCCTCGTCGGCATCGACTCCGACGGCTGCGCTTTCGACACGATGGAGATCAAGCACAAAGAGTGCTTCATCCCCAACTTCATCAACTCGTACGAGCTGCAGGCGATCAGCAAGTTCGCTCGCGAAGCGTTCGAGTTCGTGAACCTGTACTCGAAGAGCAGAGGAGTGAACCGCTTTCCGGCACTCGTCGAAACCCTCGAATGGCTGAAGAAGCGACCCGACGTTGCCGCCCGTGGCTTGAAGATCACGATTCCCGAGTCGCTGGCCAAGTGGTGCAAAACCGAAAGCCGCCTCGGCAACCCCGCGCTAAGCGCGCGATCGAGGCCAGCGATGATCCCGATCTCAAACAAGCGCTCGTCTGGTCCGAGGCCGTGAACCGCTCGATCGAGGAGATCGTTCGCGGTGTGCCACCGTTTCCGTTCGTTCGCGAGTGCCTCGAAAAGCTGCAAGGCCGCGCCGACTGCGTGGTCGTCTCTGCCACGCCGAGCGACGCCCTCAACCGCGAGTGGGAAGAGCACGACATCAAGCGTTACGTCGCGGCGATTCTCGGCCAAGAGGTCGGCAACAAAAAGGAACAGCTCGCGATGGCCGCAAACTATCCGGCCGGCCACGTGCTGATGATCGGCGACGCTCCCGGCGATTACCAGGCCGCCGTGGCCAACAAGGCCCTGTTCTTTCCGATCAATCCCGGGGCCGAGGACGAAAGTTGGCGATGTCTTTACGACGAGGGCATCGACCGTTTCCTCAACGGAACGTACGCTGGCGACTATCAGGCCGAATTGCTGGCCGACTTCGACGCCCGACTGCCGAAGCTGCCGCCGTGGCCGGTGAGCGGAAAATAGCAGGCTACGCCCTGCCATTTATCTGTCGCTCAACTTCGAGCGATCCGCCACAAGTCATGCACGATGACTGTTAGCACATCGTTCATGATTTCAAACTGAACACCCGCGTCAGGCGTCCCCAGCACACGGAACGGCATTAGTAGCCCATGTCGCCAAGAATGTCTTCTAGCGGTCTGCCTGTGCGATTCTTCTTGCGCAGCGCTTCTGTTTCTTCAATCGAGAGAAGCGGCTCAAATTGCAGATCTTCAAGTCGCGGATGGCCCCGCATTGGCGAAAATAGTCCAATCACACGCCCGTCGGCGTCACATAACGCAACTTGGCCGGTCATCGCGCCGAGCTTTTGACCTAAACCGGTGTCAAGCACGATCTGTTGATGGTCCATCTACTCCCGTTCCGGCAGCGCCTAACGTGTTCTTTCTTCTTACCGTCGAAACCAATGAATGGGAAGCGGAATCGTCTGTCCCAAGATTCCGCCTCTGTCCGGTGGTTGAACGCATGCGGCACAAAAGGGTACGCTGTGAGCCGCGACCCAGGCAATTCCGCCTAATATCTCTCACCAATAAATGACCTCACCATGACTCCGAGCACGCAAGCAACCTCCTCGAACACTCAGCTCTGCGATTTCGGCCTGATTGGCCTGGCGGTGATGGGTGAGAACCTGGCCCTGAATATTGAGAGCCGCGGCTACCGTGTCGCGGTGTTCAATCGCACGACGAAAGTCGTCGACGATTTCATCAACGGCCGCGCGAAGGGGAAGAAGTTCGTCGGCGCGCATAGCGTCGAGGAACTCGTGAAGGCGGTCGCCGCGCCGCGAAAGATCATGTTGATGGTCAAGGCGGGGCCGGCGGTCGACGCGCTCATCGAGCAGTTGATCCCGCTGCTGTCGCCAGGCGACGTGATCATCGACGGCGGCAACACGCTGTACAGCGACACCGAACGCCGCACGCAGTACGTCGAGTCGAAGGGGCTGCTGTTCCTCGGCACCGGCGTCTCGGGTGGCGAAGAAGGGGCGCTGCTCGGTCCCAGCCTCATGCCTGGCGGCAGCGAGAAGGCGTGGCCTCTGGTGAAGCCGATCTTCCAAGCCATCGCGGCCAAGGTCGGCCCGAAGAACGACATCCCGTGCTGCGAGTGGGTCGGCCCGCGCGGCGCTGGGCATTACGTGAAGATGGTCCACAACGGCATCGAGTACGGCGACATGCAGCTCATCTGCGAAGCGTACTTCATGCTCAAAGAAGCGCTCGGACTGTCGAACGCTGAGCTGTACGACGTCTTCGCCGAATGGAACAAGGGTGAGCTCGACAGTTACCTGATCGAAATCACGCGCGACATCTTCAGCGTGAAAGATCCCGACACTGGGAAAGATCTGGTCGACGTGATCATGGACAAAGCCGGCGCCAAAGGCACGGGCAAATGGATGAGCCAACTCGCGCTCGATCTCGGTGTGCCGAGCACGTTGGTCACGGAGGCCGTGTACGCACGCTGCTTGTCGGCGTTGAAAGACGCGCGCGTTCGCGCGAGCAAGGTGCTCAAAGGCCCCAGCGATAAGTACACCGGCGATAAGAAGAAGTTCATCGAAGACGTTCGTCAGGCGTTGTACGCGTCGAAGATCAGCAGTTACGCGCAAGGCTTCGTGCAGTTGCAGGCTGCGGCCAAGGAACACAACTGGCCGCTCGACTACGGAAGCATCGCGCTGTTGTGGCGTGGTGGATGTATCATTCGCGCCGCGTTCTTGGAGCGCATCAAAGACGCCTTCGGCGCGGACCCGAAGCTCGAAAACCTTCTGCTCGCGCCGTACTTCACCGACGCCGTACACAACGCGCAGACCTCGTGGCGACATGTGATCGCGACGTCGGTCGAGCTCGGCCTTCCCGTTCCGGCGTTCACGACGGCGCTCACGTATTACGACGGTTACCGCACCGCGCGTTTGCCGGCAAATCTCCTGCAGGCGCAGCGTGATTATTTCGGGGCTCACACCTACGAACGCATCGACAAGCCGGGCTCGTTCCACAGCGATTGGATTCGCCTACGGAAAGCACCAAAGGCGTAGAAACTAACTCCCTCTCCCCTTGCGGGAGAGGGTGGCCGCCGAAGGCGGACGGGTGAGGGGTTCGTGGCGAGTACACGCTTCCGACCCCTCACCCCCGACCCCTCTCCCGCAAGGGGCGAGGGGAGAAAGGAAAACATGCCCAACACGATCGTCATCTTCGGCGCCTCGGGCGACCTGACGAGCCGCAAGCTCATTCCAGCGCTGTATCAACTGCATCGCAAAAAGCGGCTGCCGCCGGAGACGCGCATCGTCGGCTCCGCGCGCTCGAAGTTCAACCACGACGAATTCCGCGCCAAGCTGAAAGAGTCGACGGCCGAGTTCACCAAGAAAGACTTTGACGAGAAGCTCTGGGACGAACTCGCGAAGTCGATTTTCTATCACGCCGGTGATTTGCAAAACGCCGACGACATGAAGAGTTTGGCCTCCACGCTCGACGAGCTTGAAGGCGGGCAACCGACGACGCGGGTCTACTATCTCGCAACCGCGCCGCAGTTCTACGGGCCGGCCGTGACAATGCTCGGTTCGGCAGGCATGGCTGATGAGTCGAAGGGGACACGGCGAATCGTCATCGAGAAACCCTTCGGCACAGATCTCGAGAGCGCGCAGGAACTGAACAAGACGGTTCATGCCGTGTTCAGCGAGAAGCAGGTGTATCGCATCGACCACTATCTCGGCAAAGAGACGGTGCAGAACATTCTCGTGCTTCGCTTTGCGAACGCGGTGTTCGAGCCACTATGGAATCGCAACTATGTCGAGCACGTGCAGATCACGGTCGCCGAAGAGGTCGAGATCGGTCGACGCGCGGGCTATTACGACACGGCGGGCGTGATGCGCGATATGTTCCAGAATCATCTGCTGCAACTGATGATGATCACCGCCATGGAGGTTCCGTCGCAGTTCGAGGCCGACCTCGTGCGGAACGAGAAGGTGAAGGTGCTGCAGGCCGTGCGCAAGCCGACGCCCGACGACGTCGCCGAGAACACGATCCGCGCGCAGTACAAAACGTATCGCCAGGAAGAAGGCGTCGCTCCGGAAAGTCAGACTGCGACGTACGCGGCGGTGAAGTTGTATGTCGACAACTGGCGATGGCAGGGCGTACCGTTTTATCTGCGCAGCGGCAAAGCACTGTCGTGCCGCACCACGCAGATCGTCGTGCAGTTCCGATCACCGCCGCATCTGTTGTTCAACTCCGGTAAACACCGCGTTCCCGAAGCCAACCGCCTGGTCATTCACATTCAACCGGCCGAGGGCATTCAGCTTCACTTGCAAACGAAGGTGCCCGACGCGGGGATGAAACTACGACTGACCGATTTGAACTTTCGCTTCTGCGAGATTTCGCAGACGATGCCCGACGCGTACGAGCGACTGCTGCTCGACACGCTCATCGGTGATGCAAGCCTCTTTGCGCAGCGACGAGGTGGAACTTGCGTGGGAGATCGTCGATCCGATCCTCAAGGCGTGGCAAGAGACGGGGCAACCCGAGCTGGTGACCTACGATACTGGCGAGTGGGGACCAGTCGAATCGCAGAAATGGATTTGGTGCGACGGACGGAACTGGCTCGACGTGTGTCCGGTGTTGTGAGTCGTGGTTTCAACCCCTTCTCCCTTCGGGAGAAGGTGGTCCGCCGCAGGCAGATCGGATGAGGGCGGGTCGAACTGCCGTTGAGCTCGACTCGCAGTGCAGGCCGCCCTCACCCGGCGGCTGCGCCGCCACCCTCTCCCGAAGGGAGAGGAGTTGCCGGAGAACAAACGTCGGGGTCCACTGGGTCCGGCTACCTACACGCTACGGCTCTTGGCCCAGCGGCGAGTGCTTGCGGTAGTACGCGTCCGACTTCTCGGCCTCGCGACGCATGACGTCGTCCATCTCGCCCTCGATTTTGGTGTCGGTCTTCTTCTCGGGCTGCCGACCGACGGGGCGATCCACATCGTCTTCACGCCCAAAGAGCGCCACGCTCAACACGGTCAGGCAAACGGCTAGTCCGATGACGTTGCGCATGCGAAGATACCGCGGCTTGCGGAACATCATGGTCTCGACCTCCGAGCCGGTCGCCGCGTGCATCCATCGATATTCCATCTCCTGTTGGGTCTCGGGGTCGTACACGCCCCACAGGAAATAGAAAGCCGCGGCAAACGCCGCTATGCCCAGGTAAAACTCAACCATCGATCGACTGCCTCATACAGGCCAAATGGCGTCTATCATTGTAGCCGCCGCCGTGTGAGATGTCGCGACTTGACCGCGACGGCCATCGCTCACGAGAATCGCATCATGCAAACGCAAACGATTCTGAAACCTTTGCGATTGGGGAACGTCGAAGTCGGGTTCCCTGTCGTGCAGGCGGCCCTCAGCGGCTACAGCGACCGGGCGATGCGCATTATCGCGCGTCGATTGGGGGCAAGTTACGCGCTTTGCGAAGTCGTGCTCGACCGGCTCGTGCTCGAAGGGGGAAAGCGCACTCGCCGCTACCTTCGCACCGCCGACGAAGAGCATCCCGTCGGGGGGCAACTGATGGGGAGCGACCCCATCGAATTCGGCGCCGCGGCCTGCGAACTTGTCGAGAGCGGTTTCGATGTGATCGACATCAACTTCGGCTGTCCGGTGCGCAAGGTGCTCGGCCGCTGCCGTGGCGGGTATCTGTTGAGCACTCCCGAAGTGGCGGTGGAGATTGTGTCGCGAGTGCGCGAGAACGTTCCGCCGCACATTCCGGTGACCGTGAAAATGCGGCGCGGTTTGGACGACACGCAGCAAAGCCGCGACAACTTCTTTACGATCTTCGACGGCGCTTTCGCCCGCGGCGTCAGCGCGATCACCGTGCACGGACGGACCGTCGAGCAGCGGTACATTGGCCCCAGCCGATGGGCGTTCCTGCGCGAAGTGAAGCAGCACGCCGGCGAGCGGACGGTGCTCGGCAGCGGCGACCTGTTCTCGGCGCAGGATTGTCTCGACATGATCACCGAGACCGGCGTGGACGGCGTGACGGCCGCCCGCGGCGCTATCGGTAACCCATGGATCTTCGGTCAGGCTCGGGCGTTGGCCGCCGGCGAGGCGCTGCCTCCGCCGCCCAGCCTGCATCAGCAGCGCGAGGTGATTCGCGAGCACTATCGACTGGCCGAAGAGCTGTATGGGCCGAGCCTGTGCGGCCGGCAGATGCGCAAGTTCGGCATCAAGTACGCCCGGCTGCATCCGATGACGCAGGAGGTTCGCGACGCGTTCATCGCCGTGAAGCGTCCCGCCGATTGGCTCGCGGCGCTCGATCGTTGGTACGCTGAAGATCTGCCGGGGCGATACCCGGATGACCTCGCCGATGAGGTGAGCTGCGGCGACGCGGAAGGGGCGTAAGCGCCCGTCGTCGAACGTGCGCGTAGCCGTTTAGCCGGCGAGCTTGCTCGCCGCGAACGCGGGTAAACGACGTTTCGCCGCCACACGCGGCGAGCAAGCTCGCCGGCTAAACGTTCGATAGAAACCGATCCGGCACCCCACGAGAACAATATCACCGCAGAGGTCGCGAAGCTCGCAGAGACCTTTCCTCCTCGGTCTCCGCGCTCCCCGCGTCCTCTGCGGTTAAAACGCCCTCGCTCCAATGAACAGAGCGACGATTAGCGGAACTGCTGGGTCCACATGCCGTTGTGGTAGGCCACGCCGATGTAGCGGTAGCCACGGTTCAGCATGTTGGCGCGATGACCGCTGCTGTTGTACCAGTCCCGCGTTACCGATACGGGGTCCGGCTGTCCCATCGCGATGTTCTCGCCGCTCCAACCGCTGGTGCCGCCGTGGCGGAAGCCGTAGCGGTTGCGCATGTTCCAGGAGTGCTGGAACGCCGTCCGCAACAGGCCTCGCGAAGGCTGCAACGGCGGCAACGAGTGGGCCTGGCGATAGCGGTTGCACTCGCAGACCATCTGCCACGCCACGTCGTCGAGATACCAGTGGCACAGCTTGGTCGGCTCGACAATCCCGCCGTCGCTGTAGACGCCCGTAACTTTGACCGGCTCCTTGTCGCACTCCAAGGCATACTGAATCTGGTCAGCCGACAGATGGAGAATGTACGTGTCGTCCGAATTGAACCGGGCGAGGCGGAATTCGCCCCCTTCGGTCTTCGGCAACACCAGGTTGCCTTCGAGCGTCACGGTCGTGCCGTTCCACTTCGACGGCTCGAGCGCGTTTTCCGTCTGGACCTGGGTTTCCTTCTGAACACCGGCCTCCGCCAGCATTGGTGCAAACATCGACGCCGATGCTGCGACCACGACTCCCAAAGCGATTTGCAGTCGTCTCAAGTTTCTGACTCCCTTGCTGTGGTGAACTCTTGCCCCATGCAATGCTTCCGCCGCCCCCCTTGGCGACGACCAGCGTGAACCGAGGCTAACGGGCTCCACACTCATCGCAACCGGCCACATCGGGTATAAAAAAGTGCGATAAATGGGGGGTTGACGTAGCAACCTGCGATGACAGCAGTCGTTAATGTCACCGCGGCTTACCGAGACTTCCGAAAAAGAGTCGGATTTTGACGGAATGGTTACACAACTCGGAACACCTATCTTGCCTATTTTTATTTGATTGCTGTCAAACAGCGCGAGCTTTACGATCGACAAAGCATCGAATCATCACATCGCGCCGAGCCCGCGGATCGCCGCGAGTGGGCTATGAAGAGGGAACATTGATGTCGCGCACGCCACTGTTGTTGCTCGCGTTGTTCGTTGCATGTGAGGCTCCGCTGCACGCCCAGCAGCGATACGACGTCGTCGTCTACGGCGGCTGCGCCGGCGGCGTGACTGCGGCAGTGCAAACGGCGCGCATGGGAAAGAGCGTGCTGCTCATCGCCGAGCAAACGGCGCGGGGAAGTGAAGTCAGGGACATACCGCTCGACACGTACAAGCTCGCCCCAAAGGACTCGGTTGGAGTGCTGGTAGAAGGTGTCTTAGGCATTCCGACGGATTATCGCCCCAGCGCTCAGAAATCATCGAAGGGCCCGCTCGCCACAGTCGGAGACAGGACGACGATTGCAAGCGACGGCACCGTCTCGTTGCCAATGCTCGACAAGCCGATTCGGATCGGCGGCGTGACGATCCTCGAGGCTGAAAAGGCGATTATTAGGGCGTACGACGCTGCCCAAATCCTCAACGCCGAGAAGGCATTTGTGCTAATCACGCTTGAGAATGGCCTGCACATTGGTGGTCTCACCACTGGCGGCCTCGGCGCTACTGATATCGGTAATAAGGCAGCCATCGGCGGATTATCACGCGAGTTCTACCAATCGATCAGGACCCAATACGAACTTCCTTATGGCTGGAGGGAAGGTCGCCATCCCTGGAATTTCCAGACGCCCGAGGACTACGCCGCCAAGCGTAAGGGCGCGATGGATCAGGACACGATGTGGATGTTCGAGCCGCATGTCGCCGAGGCGGTGCTTCGCGGGATGCTAGCAGAGGCAAATGTCCCAGTGGTCTTCGGACAGCGGTTGGACCTGAAGAACGGCGTGACGAAGAACGGCCTAACTATCACGTCGATCCGCATGGAAACCGGCGAGGTGTATGCCGCTAAGATTTTCATCGACGCCACTTACGAAGGCGATCTGATGGCCAAGGCGGGGTGCTCGTACGCCGTCGGCCGCGAGAGCAACAGCCAATACGGCGAAACGCTCAACGGTGTGCAGTTGGGGTCGGTGAAGCATCAGTTTTCACGGCCGATCGACCCTTATGTGAAGCCCGGCGACCCGTCGAGCGGCCTGCTGCCGGGCGTCCACGGGGGCAGCCCCGGCGAGCACGGGCAAGGCGATCATCGCGTACAGGCCTACAACTTTCGCATGTGCCTGACCGACGTGCCCGAGAACCGCGTGCCGTTTCCGAAGCCCGAAGGTTACGACCCTGCTCGCTACGAAATTTCGGCGCGAATGATCGCGGCCGGCGCGGGGGCGGCATCGGTGGCACGCCGATGCCGAATCGCAAGACCGACACGAACAACGCCGGGGCGTTCTCGACCGATAACATCGGCATGAACTACGACTACCCCGACGGCGACTACGCCACTCGCCAGCGTATCTGGAAGGAGCACATCGCGTATCAGCTCGGTTGGATGTGGTTCCTGTGCAACGACCCGCGCGTGCCCGAAGAAACTCGGGCGAAGAACAGCAAGTGGGGCCTATCGAAGGACGAGTTTGTCGACACCGATCATTGGCCACATCAGATGTACGTGCGTGAAGCGCGTCGCATGATCGGCGACTATGTGATGACCGAGGACAACTGTCGCGGCTCGCGCATGGCCCCCGAGCCGGTCGGCATGGGCGCTTACGGCATGGACTCGCACAACACGCAACGGTGGGTGAAGGACGGTTACTGCAGTAACGAAGGGGACGTGCAAGTTCACGGCTTTTCGCCGTATCCGATTGCCTATCGTTCGATCGTTCCGAAAGCGACCGAGTGCGCGAACCTGCTGGTGCCCGTGTGCATGTCGGCCACGCACATCGCGTACGGTTCGATTCGCATGGAGCCGGTGTTCATGGTGCTCGGCCAATCTGCGGCTACCGCCGCCTGCCAAGCTATCGATCAGAACGTGTCGGTGCAAAAGATCGACGTCCAAAAACTCGACGAGCGATTGCGGGCCGATGATCAGATACTCGAATGGTCTGGCGCGAAGCATCTGCTGATCGAAGCATCGAAGCTGCCGGGCATCGTGCTCGATGACGACAAAGCGAGATTAACCGGCGATTGGTCTTCGTCCTCATCATCGCGTAGCTTCGTCGGTCGCGATTATCTTCACAGTCAGTACGACAAAAAGGATTCGAAAGTCAAAACGGCGGAATTCGAGGTCTCCGTTCCCAAGGCAGGCCTGTACGACGTTCGCATCTCTTGGGCGCCGCAAGGCAACCGCGCGAGCAACGTTCTTGTCACCATCTGGAACGCGGAGCAAACGAAAACGGTGACCGTCGATCAGCGAAAGCCACCGGACGACAAGCTGTTTCAATCGCTTGGCAAGTTTCGTTTCGACCCGACCATGCCCGCCGTGATCAGAATCAGCACCGAAGGCGCGAACGGATACGTCATCGTCGACGCCGTGCAATTGTTGCCGGTCGAGTGAACACCGTTGGCCGCGTGGCTTGCGACGTGATTGTTGTGCGTCGCACTGCGCGCGACTCACGACGACGTTCGTGTCGCCGGATGGCGTGACATCACCGCGGCATATAGCCGCTTGGCTTGCTCGGGTTCGATGAACGCGACGCTGGCGACGACCATCGCAGCCGAGAAGCAGACGAGCCCCGTCACTAGGCCCATCAGCGTCCACAGCACGACGCCGATGACGAGCAGCAGCGGCCGCGCCCAGCGGTTCCAAATGAGCACCGGGAACGCGAGTTCGAAAAGCACTTGAGCGTGCGACCATGCGTTGATGACGAAGTTCCCCACCTGGCTACTGCCGAGGAAGCGGAAGTCGAGCAGCCGCTCGGGCGAGTTGAGCGTCAGCCACCACATGGCCGTGCCGTTCCACCACACGTCGCCGAACATCTTCGCCAACACCGACATCACGTACACAAGCGCGAGGTGCACCTGAATGAATCGAATCGCGATCGTCGTCATGCTGTCGGGCGCGACGACAGGTTCGACATTCGACTTGCGACGACGCATCCACGCATCGATCGACAGATAGGCGCCCGACGGTCCAAAGCAGAGGTAGAACATCGGGAACACTAGCACCGGCTCGAACTGCGACGTCACCAGCGACGAGCGATGCAAATACGACAGTACCACGCCGAGGGCGAGCACCGACGTAATACGGCTGAACACGCCAAGCGTGAAGGCGATCAACACCGCGAGGCTCACGCCGTGCGCCAGCCATAACTCTTGCGACGAGCCAACGTAGTCGAAGTACGAGAACCGCCACACGCGGCCGAGGCCAAGTTGCTCGTCGCGCTGACTGATCAACGAAGTCACCGTTTCGACGGGGAGGAACCCTTCCGGCCCCAAGAGCCGGTCGAGGTCGGGCGTGTACGTGGCGACCATCACGATTGCCATCGCGCCAAGCAGCACCCGCAACAGGCTGAGCGTGAAAGGATCGCTAGGCGTGAACCAAAACCAGTTCCAGCCTGCGCCGAAGTGCTCGGCCAGCCCCGCAAAATAGCCTTGTCGCTCGTTGACACCGGTTGTCATTTCGCCGGACCTTTCGCCTCGGCGGCTTTTGTTTCGGCGGCTTTCGTCTGGGTTGCTTTCGTTTCAGTTCCTTTCGTTTCTGACGCGGGAGCGCTTTCGGAAGCCGACTCGATCTTCAGCAGTTCAACGTTTCCGTCGGTCGCAAGAATGCGGGCTTCGTAGGCTGTGAGCGTTTGGTCACCCGTCGTCGTGAATGGCACGGTCGGCAACTGCCGCCAGCGGAGATAAATCTTCCCGGCCGTCGCGCCGGTTTCTTTCACTAAGCGTGCGGCGATGTCACTGGCCACCAGGCCTTCGAGCGTTGGGTTGCCGAGATACGAAACCGATCGGCGAGCCAGCAAGTCGTAATGCCGCATGCGTTGCCGCGACCACAATCCTGTCGGAGGAAGACGCTCGGTGAGTTTCGAACCATCGGGCATATCGAGCTCGACGTCGATCCACGCTTCGCTGTCGCCGCCGGGAATGGTCGTTGGACCGTATGACAGCGTGAACGCATACGACAGGTCCATCGCCAACAACTCCAGATACGCCCGCAGTCCCGTGCGAGCGCGGAGCGCGGTTTCCAACTGCGACGGCGACTCGTTAGCGGTCACGCCCACCGCGAGCGCGAAGAGCTGCAGAAAAATCAGGAAGCTCGCCAACGTCTGCACGCCCGGCGACAGCGTCGATGCCGGCGTGAGCGACGGTTGGCCTGCGGGACTGGAAGCCGGCATTCACACACCTAACCAGGGGGACGACAAAAACGAATGCGACAGTCTAACGCGCATTGCGAGAAATCGAAGGGGAGTTTAGCCGCGACGCGCAGCAAGCGCTGGGGCGCGACAGATTATGCCACCCCAAGCCCACGGACTGCCGTCCGTGGGTTCCGCGCCGCACCAACAAAATGCGTCACTTGCCCCGCATCAAATACGCCAGCAAGTCACGCAACTCGTCGGGCTTTCGCACCAAACCCTGCGGCATCGGCGACAAATCCTGCAACTGCCGCTCTTCAATGTCTGCCTTCGTCAGCGTGACGCGCTTCGTGTCGGGCTGCAACAGCTCCAGCTTTTCGGCCGTCTCCGACACGACCAACCCCGTGAACTGTCGGCCGTCCTTCGTCTGAATCAGCGTCGACTTAAAAATCGGCGAAACCTGCTTACTCGGCAAAAGCACCGATTCCACCAAATGCGCGATCGTGAAACGTCGGGCCGAGTCGGCAAGGCTGGGGCCGCCGGTCCCCTGAGCTTCGGCCGACACGGCGTGGCATTTCGCACAACCGATCGTCTCGAACAGCCCGCGGCCACGCTCGGCGTCGCCACTGGTGGCCGCCTTCGACCAGTCGACTTCGAGGAACTCAGGCGGAATCGTGTACGTCCCGCTACTCGACGCGGCCAACCGCTCAGCCAAGCTCGGGCCGTCAATCTTCTCGGGCAACACGATCGCCACGTCCGACAACGCGCGATAGCTGATGTACAACTGCGACGTGCCGACGACATTCCGCACTCGCAGCAGAAAATCGTTCGAGCCCGGCTGCAACTCGACGGGGACCGTATCTTGAAACGGCAGCGCGCCGCGAATGACGTCGTTCACCCAAACGGGCGTGCCGTTGTGCCACGCCTTGATGCCGTCGTCGCTGCCGAGCGACAAGTGTACTCGCTGTCGCTGACCGCTCTCGATGCGAAAGTACGCGTACATCGAACAGCGGTCGACGTTGCCGAGCAGTTGATCGAAGTCGAACGGACGCTTGACGGCGATTTGCTTCCACTCGACCGTGCGGTCGCCTTCGACATACTTCGACGCAAGCTCGATGGGGCCGCGCTCGGGATCGTGGATGCGCTCGAAACCGTCATCGCCGTCGTCGAACGGTCCGGCGATCCACACCTTGTTGATGTTCTGCAGTTTTGTGGTGGCCAGGCGTCGCTCCTCGTTGGCAGTGACGACACTGGCGACGAGCGCCTCGCTGCGAGGATCGTCGAGCAACG
The DNA here is from genome assembly GCA_963708675.1 of uncultured Planctomycetota bacterium. GTDB lineage: Bacteria > Planctomycetota > Planctomycetia > Pirellulales > PNKZ01 > DATAXP01. Next base: position 207,610 of record CAVPTO010000004.1, on the reverse strand, counting down.
AAAGAAAATGCGCCGCCTCCAGCCGCACCTTTTCGCTCGCATCGTTCGCCGCCTTAAGCAGCAGCGCGAACATCGCCTCCTGCTCGTCGGTGTGCGTCGCCTGCTTCCAATAGTCGGCAATCGTGTACACGCCGACGGGGCCAAGCGTGCGAAGGTCGACCTTCGCGTCGGCAAACGGAACCACATAGTTCGACTCCTCGCGTAGCTTGTCGAGTTTCACGCCTTCGGCCGGTTCGCCAACGACCGGAGGCACCGTGAGACGAAAGCCCGCCGCCAACACACCCGCCAGACGTTCGGTCTCGGCCTTGCCTTGGCACAGTTGCTCGATGACCGACCGCGGCGCTTCTTCCGACAGCCGTAAGCACGCGATCTGCCGGACGTATGTGTCGGAACTCTGCGCGTCGACCAGATCCTCGTCGCCAATGTCGGCCACCGCGTCATAGCGTTCAATCAAGGCGTCCAACTGGTCAATGATCGGCGTTTGCTCAGGCGGCTTTCCATCGACACCCGATCCGGATGCACGATCCGCGACGCGCTTCTCCTCGGCCGTCAGCGCGTCGCGGCGGAACAATTCGACATGCGCCGCATAACGCCGGTTCCACGACGGGTTCAGCAACTCGCTCCACAGTTTTTCCTCCGTGGCCTCGGTCGCTTCGTAAGCGTCGAACGGCGCTGCCGCCGGATCGTCCTTGCGCGTGACCATCGCAAGGTCGCTCTTATAGATGGGCGAGCCTTCATTCTGCGCCATGTAGCAGACGGTCATAAAGATCCGCCCGCCGCGCCCGACACACACACCCACCGGCCGCGCGAGCCCACGACTATCGACCACGCGAAACTCGTCGGCCTTGAACGTCGCGCCGTGCGGCACCAGCGGATAGCGTGTGAGGCTTTTGATGCACCAGCGCGCGACGAGCAGATTGTTGCGAAACCGCTCGGGCAAAAACGTTTCGTCGTAGTATGCCTGGCCGACGGGAACGTAGCGGCCGAGGTTGTCGTTCAGCGTGTCGAGCAAGTCGGCGCGCTCGGGCGTCTTCGAAAGCAGCCACCCGCGCGGCCAACTGTAGTACGCGTGCGGAACGACGTGAATTAACCGACCCGGCACGTACTGCGCCGGCATGCTTTCGTGGTCGTTGTCGTTCGTGAAAAGATTCCAATCGTGATCGAACGCGATACCGCATGCGTTGCGCAATCCGGTGCCGAGAACGTCGAGACGCGTGCCGTCGGGACGGATGCGGAACACACCGCCGACTCCGTTGTACGGCGTCTTCGCCCAGGTGCGACCTTCCGACTCGACGGTCTCTTCCCCCATTTCGCCGCTGGGCAAACAGTAGAACGACCAATGGCCCCAGTGGTCGGGACGTTTGAAATCACCGTAGTACACAACCGGATCGCCCATCGAAATGTACAGATCGCCTTCGGGCCCCCAGGCAAGACCGTGAAAACATTGGTGCACGTGCCCGAGCGGGACGCCCCAAAACAAGCGCTCGGGCGTTAGCTCCGATCGCTTCGTCACGGCGCCGCGCAGCACGTACAACGCTGGGACGGTCAGCACATAGACATCGTTGCCACGAATGGCGATGTCGTTGATCCACGTGTCTTTGCCGAAGCGATACAGCAACTGCGGCTTGGCATACGTGCCGTCGGCGTTGGGCTCGTAAACGAACAACGCCTCGCGGCCGCCGACAAACAGCCGGCCCATCGTGTCGACACGCACCGAGAGAAACGACTCATCGGCCGACGTGTCGATCTTCACGACTTTGAGGTCGTCATCGGTCGGCGCGTAGTCGGCCGTTTCTTCGGCTCCAGCGGCGCGAAGCATGAAGACGAGAAGAACAAGTCCCGCGGCGATGCGCGTCATCGAAGTAGTCCCCCCTAGTGCGTGCTGAATCGAGGATATATCGACGATCGCGCGAGGGCAAATCTTTACGCCGCCGAGGGTATCGCGCTACAATCGACTCATGCGTCGAGCGTTGCTGCTGTGCCTGTGCTGTTTAATCCTTTCACGCGCCAGCATCGTTGTCGCGTCAACGGACATTGATCGTTCGCCGGTCGATCTGGCGTTGAGCGACGACGAGCGTTGGCTCGTCACGGCTAACGAAACGAGCGATAGCGTCTCGCTTGTTGATCTGTCGTCGTACCGAGTCGCGCAAGAAGTGCCTTGCGGGCATCGGCCCGCTGCCGTCGTCATCGCCCCCGACCAGCGGCATGTGCTAGCGACTGCGGCGTTTTCGGGCGAGCTGTTCATCTTCGAACGCGAAGGCAAGTCCCTCAACGAAGTCGGCAAGGTGAAGCTCGGTTTCGAGCCACGTGGCATCGCCGTCACCCACGATGGAAAGATCGCATACGTGGCGCTGGCCGAAGCGGCGCAGGTGGCGATCGTCGATCTGACGACGCAACAAATCGTCGATCGCATCGACGTGGGGCACTGGCCTCGCTGGCTTGCGCTCACCGATGATGGCAAACGACTGGCCGTGGGCACCAGCGGCGATCAAGGCGTGTCGGTTGTCGATACCGCGTCGCGAAAGATGCTGTATCAAGAGAAGGTCAACGGCCTGAACCTTGGTCAGCTGCAAACGTCGGCCGACGGCCAGTACGCGTACTTTCCGTGGATGGTGTATCGGCACAATCCGATCACCGCGCCGAACATTCGCAAAGGTTGGGTGCTGGGTAGCCGCGTGGCGCGAGTTCGCCTTGATGGCGCCGCCCGGCGCGAGGCGATCACGCTCGACCCGCCAGGCATCGCGGTCGCCGACCCGTATGGTCTCGCGATCAGTCGCGACGAACGACGCATGGTTGTCACCGCCTCGGGCACGCACGAGTTGTTGGTCTATGGTACGCAAAAACTCGACTACGTGGCTTTCGGTGGGCCGGGCGATCACATCGATCGCGACTTGCTGGCCGATCGCGAGAACTTCTATCGCGTTGATTTAGGCGGTCGACCGATGGGCGTACGTCTGGCCGCCGACGGACGTCGCGCGTTCGTCGCCAACTGGCTGACGAACGCCGTGCAAGTCGTCGATCTCGAAGCCCGCAACGTGGCGCAATCGATTCCGCTCGGCAGTGCAGGGAAGATGTCGCTCGCGCGGCATGGGGCGGCGTTGTTCTACGATGGGCGGCGGAGTCTCGACCAGTGGTATAGCTGTCACAGTTGCCACTACGAAGGGGGCGCGAACGCAGAGCCAATGGACACGAAGAACGACGGCACGACGCGCACGTTCAAAACCGTGCCTTCGCTCGTGGGCGTCACGCACACCGGACCGTGGACGTGGCACGGTTGGCAGAAAAGTCTCGACGACGCGGTGCGTGTCTCGATGACCGAAACGATGCTCGGCCCATCACCGACGGCCGACGAAGCGAAGGCGCTAACGGCGTTTCTCGACACGCTCGACAACCCGCCGAGTTCGTATGTCGGCGAAATCGACCGAGGCAAGAGCGTGTTCCACAGCGCCGCCGCGGGATGCGCGAACTGCCACAGCGGCGACCGGTTCACCGACGGCGAGATTCACGACGTTCAGCTCGGCTCGCCTAGCGACGTGTATCAAGGTTTCAACACGCCGTCGCTGGTCGGCGTGGGACGCCGCGTGCGTTGGTTGCACGATGGCCGCGCGAAGTCGCTCGAAGATTTGCTCACGGGGCCACACAGCCCCGAGCGCGTGAGCGGCGGCAAGATCACGGACGACGAACGTCGGGCGCTGGTCGATTACCTGAAGACGCTGTGACGCAGAACCCCTCGCCCCTTGCGGGAGAGGGGCAGGGGTGAGGGGTACACGAGGCGGGTACATGGTTCCTACCCCTCACCCGTCTCGTCGGCTTTCAGCCGCCGAGCCACCCTCTCCCGCAAGGGGCGAGGGTTGGAACATCACCCCGATGCCGCGGGCCACGCCTCGGCGCGGCCGCTGCGAAGCGCGCGATTCGCGAGGTGAGCCGCATTGGCCGCGGCGACGCCGGCCTCGGCCGGACAACGCGGCTGCTGACGGCTGCGAACGCACTCGACCCAGTTGGTCAGGTGCATCAGCTCGCCATCGACGTCGGCAAAGAAATCGGAGCCGCGTGGCTCTTTGCCATAGATTCGCTCGCTTGGCTCGAGCTTGCTCACAGGTTCGGGATGGAACTCGTAGCGGCCACGATCGAGGTACAGCGTCCCCTCGCTACCCATGACCTCAATCATCGCGCGGTTGCGGGCGCTGCAGAACGTCCCCTCGAAATAGACCTGCGCCTCCTTGTCGGGATAGTGCAGCAGCGTTTGCACCGTGTCGGGCGTTTCCCACACGTCCTTGGTCGTGAACTGGTCACCGATCGACATGGCCGTCGTGGGACGATCGAGGCCGAGATACCAGTTGGCGATGTCGAGCTGGTGCACCATGAGGTCGGTGAAGATGCCGCCGCCAAAATCCCAAAACCATCGCCAGTTGCGGAAGCGGTATTCGTTGAACGGCTGCTGCGGCGCGGAACCCAGGAACATTTTCCAGTCGACGACGGCGGGGTCGATGTTGAGCTTCTTGATGACGTGCCGCGCGTGATTGCGGTTCCACGTGAGATGCACCTTGTGAATCGCGCCGAGCTTGCCGGAGCGGACGATCTCGAGCCCTTCGAGATACTGCGGCATGCTTCGCTGTTGGGTGCCGACCTGCACGATGCGCTTGTATTTGTTCTGCGCCTCGATCAGCGCGGGCCCTTCGCTGAGGTCGTGCGTCACGGGCTTTTCGACGTAGACGTCCTTGCCAGCGGCACACGCAGCAATCGTGATCGGCGCATGCCAATGGTCGGGCGTGCCGATGACGACCGCGTCGACGTCTTTGCGATCGAGCACCTCGCGATAGTCCTTCGTCGTGAAGGCTTTCTCGTCGGCGAGTTCCTTCCCCTTCTGCAAATTCTCGTCCCACACGTCGCACACGCCGGCGATTTTGACGCCCGGCACACGTGCCAGCGCCTTCATCAGGATGCGGCAGCGACCGCCAGTGCCAATGCAGGCGACGTTGAGCGTTTCGTTGGCGGCGAAGCCACGAGCGGTTGCAGTGAAACCGGCCGAGAGCATGGTCGTGCCCAGGCTTAACGTTTTGAGGAACTCGCGGCGGTCGTGCGGGTGTGTCATGGCGGGGTCCGAGATGAGAAACGAAGGCGGGAAGCGACAACTATTGTGCGCACTGAGAGGCACAATGTCCACGAGAGACACTCACCGCGAAAAGGCAAGCGATGGGTCACGTCGATTCACAGGTTGCGGGAGGAAGAAAAAGTTATTTCGCTTTGCGACGTTGCGCGAACATCCAGTCGATCAGACCGTCGGTTTGCCAGGCGGGGCCCCATGAGCCGTGGCCGACGCCGGGGAGTTCCGTGTACTTCACCGTGCCGCCGGCGGCCTTCATGGCCTCGACCATCTCGCGCGAACATTTCACCGGCACGGTCTTGTCGTCGTCGCCGTGAAAGCACCACACGGGGCAGCGAATCTTGCCGGCGCTTGAGGTGTCACCGACACCGCAGATCGGCACGGCCGCGGCGAACAGTTCGGGATGTCGCACGATCAGATCCCACGTCGCGACGCCACCCATCGATTGGCCCGACACATACACACGGTCGCGATCGACCTTGTACTCACGCATCACATCATCCAGCGCTTTGAGCACGAGGCTCAGCGCCGGGCCTTCTTCCACGTCGCTGATGCGATAGCCACCCGCGGCCACGAGATCGCGGCCTGGTCGCTTGACCCAACCGGTCGTCGTCTGCGGAATCAGCAGAAAGCACGGATACTTCGCCCGCGCATCGGGCTGCAACAGCCGCGTCGAGGCAGCGACTTTCGCTTCGTACTCAGCGCTCTTCATTTCGCCCGCGCCGTGCAGACACAACACGAGCGGATACTTCTTCGACTTGTCGTAGTTCAGCGGCAAGTAAAGTTGATACGGCACGCGAACGCCGTCTGCGTCGGTGAGCGTCTTCGTGACGCGATCGCTCTCGGCGAGAGTAACGGACACATGCCCGAACATGACGACGAGAAGAACGATCGCGAGCGTCACTCGGCTTCGGTCTTGTACCACGGCGTATCGTCCACCTTGAGATAACGCGCGACCACTTCGGGCGACGTGATGTCGAGAAACTTCGGCTTGCCGCCTTGGTGCATTACGTCGACCAAAATGCGACGGCCGTCGGCCAACTGCACTTCGTTCCAGGCGTGCGCTCCGCCGGGAGGGCCGTTCTTGGCGAAGTTGCCGCGAACGAGCGAGGTTTTGAGGCCCGCCTCGTCGCCAAGAATTTTGAACAGCAACGCGCGATGTCGACACACGCCGGCCTGGCATTGATCGACCCAATCGCCGATGAGCACCGGCTTACCTTCGAACTCTTTTTCGAGCAACGTCGTCGTCTCACCGACCCATTCGCGCCCACCGGGGGGCGTGGTTCGCTTGTCGATCAGAGCGGAAATGCGCTGGATGCGGTCGAGTTCGGGGAGCATGCGAATCTCGCTCGATCGCGCGAATGCAAGGTCGGCAGCGAGTTCGGCATCGTGAGCGCGATCGACCGTGAGAATCTCGCGGCCGGATGACGCTTGCCCGCCGCCATCGATCTTCATGCCGCGACCACCGTCGATGTAACCGTCGGGCACTTTCACCTCGGGCCCGAGGTAATGCCCCTTGTTGAACAGCGTGATGACTTGTTGCGCGTCGCTCGTCACCGTCGCCACGCCTCCTTCGGGCGGAAGCAACTTGACCGCCACGTCGAGAAACAAGTCGCTGCTCTTGATGCCGCCTTGATGCACCTCGATCGCGAGCACGTTCTTGCCGGCCTTCACGGCGTGGGCAGGAATGTGCTGCCGCGTGTAGAGGCCTTCGTCCTTATCGCCTACCGTGCTCGCGGCCAACGTAGTCGGCATCACTTTGCCAGAGGGCATGTTGATGCGATCGATCTCACGGCCATTGAGATAAAAGATCGCGCCGTCGTCGATGCACGACATCAGCACGAGGCTTTCGCCGGGACGCAGCTTCGGTACATCGAACTTGCAGCGGAACCAAGCGGTGACGGGCTGCTTGCCTTCGTCGTTGCTTGACCGCAGTTCCGTTGCGATGCGCGGCTCACCGTATCCGAGCGGCGCTTTGCCCGACTGCCATTTCGAGTCGTCGTAGGTCGGCTGGATCCATGCCGGCGGCGGCGCGGAGCTCGTGTCGAGAAACTTCCATTCGGTCGAGCCGCTCGCTTCGAGCAGCGTGCGCGCGAAGACTTCGCTGGAAATGAGACCAGCGAACGTCGTGGCCAGAGCGACGACGTAAACAAGGCGGCGGCGATGTGCGATGTTCATAAGGACGAACGTAGCTCCGTAGTTTTGCGAGTTCAACTCGTTGGATTCATCCCAATCGCTCGAGAACTGCCGAGGCCAGCTCGCTGCCCCTCGATCAAGTTCACCCATGTTTAGCACGCCAGCCGTCACAGCACAGACTGCGTGAGATTAAAAAGATGCAAAACTCGTTACCCAGCAATTGTGACCTCTGAGCGGCGATGAGCGTTATCCCCCGGGCGATATTTTTATCGAGACTGTGAACCATTGGGCGGCAAGAGTTCGATCTCTTCGGCAACAACGCGAGCGACTACGTGAGGACCCACGAAGCCAAAGAATCGGCGCGGGCTGCCATCGATGACGATTTCCTCGGCCTGCCAAACCGTACCTTCTTGCTGCTTCCAACGGGCCTTGCTCGGTCGGATTGGCAACTCGACGACGCGAGCGTCACCGAGAGAGGCGAGTGAGAAAATCGCGTTGCCGGATTCGACGTCGGCTTCGGTGGCCGGCTGGTCGAGTTTGGGGAAGACGAGGCGCGGACTCTCACGAAAACTATTCGATCGCCACTCGCTTCGTTCGCGTTCAGTGTAGAGGTGGCCGTATCGTCGCAGGTGCGCGGCGCACGCCTCGATGGCGCGGTCGCGCTCGGCCAGCGGCCAGTACAGCTCAACCCCGGGCATGCCCTGGGCGGCCGAGAGCATCCACGCGCAGACATCGCATACGCGAATGTCGAGCTTTGTGCCAACCGAAGGCAACAGCGGATCGTCCTTCCGTGCCGACCGGCCCACGACGCAGCCCGGATCGATCTTCGCCTGCACACCGCTATGGGCTTGGATCTCCACGGTTCCGCACCGTTCTTTGCGTGTCAGCTCGAGCAGCACTTGCTTGCGGAATGGCGCCAATCCCAACAGTGGTGACGGGATCAAGTCAAGGTAGCTACTCCGCAAATGCTCGTTCATCAGCAGCGGATGCCATTTCGATTCGGCACTTCGAAACATCCAACGCGCGGTCGAATCGACGGCGAGGTGTTTGCGGTATCGCCACATCGGGCCCAACGCTTCAAGGTCCCATTCCAGAACTTGGCGCGGCTCCTGATTGCGAAGCCAGAAGGCATATTCGTCCAAGACGTTCTTGTCGCCAGCTTCAACCGAGGCGGTGACCAACATCCCGACTTTTCGAAATTGGTGCTGTCGCTGGCAACGCGTGATCTCGGCACGCAGCGTGGGTATTGCTGCCGAGAGGTCCCATTTGGCGAAGGCCAGCGCCATGTCTGGCGCGTGAAATCCTGCTCTCATCGTCGGCGTTCGTTTGGCGAAGAGTTCTGACACCGACGGACTCTGGCGACTTCGCAGCGCCTCGCCCGCCATGCGTAGCGACTGCCCATTGATCGCACCGTCCCGTTTCACGATCTTTTCGCCCACTTCGAGCCACTGCTCTTGGCCGGCCCGATCATCCATGAGAACGCGATACCAACGGTTGATCAAACTTTCGTTCTGATAGTTGTTCCAGTAAATGCGCAGCTCAGCTACGAGCGCTTGCCGTGACCGAGCATCACCCTCTCGCAGGATGTACCAAGCTGAATTGCCTCCGATGGTTCTGGTTTCGAAGATCGCGCACAGCGCTTCATAGGCGGCTTCATCGACGCCGAGAATGTGGCGGTCGTAGTGAAAGTCTCGCGAGAAGCTGACACTGCGAGTCAAACGACGATCGTGTTCGAGGCAATCGAGCAGCGGCGCGACAACATCGGCACCGAGCTTCGCCAGCGCCTCGACGCGGGGATTCAGATTGAGTGAGACTCCACCCGGCTGACTTCCTTGGCGTGCACCGATTTCTTCGAGCTCGGCAATCTTCGCGATTGTGTCGGACTTCTTTGCGCCTACTTTCGTTCGATCAGCACGCGAACGACGCCGCTGGTCGGTAAGCAGCGCGTCGACTTTTTCCAAGAACGGCAGATAAGGCGCCACGCCTTTACCACTGGAGGTTCGACGTTCGGCAAAGCCTCGCGCCTTTGCTGCCGCTTCCACTCGAGGTTGGATCACGGCCAATGATTCTACGGAGGCGAGGGCCATTCGGTCGTCGGCTCGCATGTGGCGGCAAACTGCACGATCGAACAACGCCCAAGTCCATTCGGTCGCCATTTGCAGATACGGGTCGCGATAGGGTTCGTCTTCAAGTCGCTGGCCCGAGGACCACGACTCCCAATACTTCTCGGCCAGACCACCTTCGCCAAGGCGGAGCAGCAGGCAAATCTTGAGTGGGATGAAGTGTTTGTGCGATATCGCCGCGGATTCATCGCTGGCTTCGTGGGAGCGCATCAACGGCCACTGCGGCGTCGGCTGCGGCTGGCTCGCACGGTAGTCGGCATCGGCCTTGAGCACCTCGACAAGGTCTTCGAGCATATCTGCCGGACGACCGACCTTGACGACGGGATAGACCAGGCCGTTCCAACAGACGGCGAACTGTTGCTTCTCACCGCGGCGCGGGAAGAACCCAACCGTGAACGGTTACGACACCGGCGTCGCCGCTCCAGCAACTGCCGACGGCTACCTTGATCGTCCGATACTTGCAGTCGCGCGGATCGGCGAGCCCTTGCTCGAAAAGCAACCGCGTGGCGCTGACGACCGTCTCGGGAAGTTTCGCCGCAGGAGGCGTCCAAGGATCGCGCTGCCGTGGCGGCTCGGGAAGCGTCGCCACCTGCATCCGCGGCGACTTTCGCTCGGCGGCGAGAGCATCGCCCGCCACCATCGACACGCAGAGCAGCGAGAGAATGAGGGCCGCTCTCACCGCCGTCATGGGTCACACTCCTTCGTGGCATCCAACCGTGCGGGGCGCGCTTCGCAACAACAAGCTTCTCAGAATCGCGCGTATCGGGCAACAATCGCCTTGGCGGCGCGGAGGCCGTCGACGGCGGCGCTGACGATGCCGCCTGCGTAGCCGGCGCCTTCGCCAACAGGGTAAAGGCCGGCGATACCTGGGGTTTCGAAGGTGTCGCGATCGCGGGGCAAACGGACCGGCGAGCTGCCGCGGCTTTCGGGACCGACGAGCGTGGCGTTGCGCAGGAACTGCCCGCGCCAACGACGATCGAGCAACGGCAAGCCGGTGTGCAGCGCCTTCACGACTTCGTCGGGCAACAATGCGGCGAGGTCGAACGGCACGACGCCGCGCGCGAAGCTCGAAGGCGGAACGTCCGTCGTGGCGCGACGTGCGAGAAAGTCGTCGGCCCGTTGAATCGGGCAGCGGTAGTCGCTGCGTCCTGCGGCGAACGCGAGAGCTTCGAAACGTCGCTGCAACATCATGCCTGCGAAGACGTGCTGCGTGCCGAAATGCTCTGGGCCGAGCGTCACCATCAGGCCGCTGTTGGCGAACGGGCTGGAGCGATCGGACAGACTCATGCCGTTGGTGCCGAAGTGTGCGGACTCGGAGATGCTCGGGATCACCTGCCCGCCGGCGCACATGCAGAACGTGAACAAGTCGAGACTGCCATGCGCGACGAGCGTGTAGTCGGCGGCGCCGAGGCGCTCTTCGAGCGATGACGATCCGTACTGCACGCGGTTGACTTGGTCCTGAGGTTGCTCGATTCGCACGCCGAATTGAAACGGCTTGGCAACCATCGGCACGCCGCGACGATGCAGCATCTCGAAGGTGTCGCGAGCGCTGTGCCCGATGGCGATCATGACGACGCTCGTGCGCAGCAGGCCACTCGAGGTGTTCACGCCGCGCACGCGGCCGTCGGCAATATCGAGATCTTCCATCCGTGTGTTGAATTGGAACTCGCCGCCGGCGGCTTCGATGCGTCGTCGCAGCGCCTTCACGATCGCGGGGAGGCGGTTGCTGCCGAGGTGCGGGCGATGCTCGTACATTACCGACGGCTTGCCTTTGTTGTCGGCAAAGATTTCGAGCACGCGGCGAACGTCGGGGCCACTCGATCGACACGTCAGCTTGCCATCGCTGAACGTGCCCGCGCCACCTTCGCCGAAGAGGTAATTGCTCTCGGGCTGATGAGGCCCGCCGGCTTCGAGGTCGCGGATATCGGCAATGCGCTCCTTCACCGCGCGTCCACGCTCGAGTATCAGTGGTCGATAGCCTTCTTCGGCCAAGGCCAATGCCGCGAACAGTCCCGCAGGGCCGGAACCCACGATGACCGGGCGTTCGGCGAGTGGTTCGCTGCCGTGCGGCGGCATGGTGAAGGCCGGTTCGTCGTAAAGCTCGGCAGAAACAGCATCGTGCCGTCGGCCTTTGCGTTCGAGGAGTTGCTTCTCGTCGGCGCCGACGACCACTTCGGCAGAGTAGACGAACGAAAGCTCGCGCTTATCGCGCGTGTCGAGACTTTTGCGAAGGATGCGCCAGCGGCGAATGTCGTCCGGGCGAACGCTCAGCGCAAGGGCGAGACGCTCGGGGAGCGCTTGCTCGGATTCGTCGATCGAGAGTCGAAGGTTCGAGACGCGAATGGGCATGAGGACATTGTAGATGATGCAAGGACGAAGACGCGCGAAACCGCAAGCGGGCGGGCGACGCGAAGAGCGACCGACACTCGATCGTAAAAAGAAAAAACGGGTCGCGCAAAAAATGAGGGGCGGCCGAACCGAAGTTGGCCGCCCCTCGAAGATGATCACTACGGCATAGCGCGGATTAGTATCGTCCGCCTCGTCCGCCGCCGCCGTAACCGCCGCCGCCACCACCACCGCCGCCGCCGTAGCCGCCGCGGCTGCGTCCGCCGCCGCCACCACCACCGCCACCACCGCCGGTACGTTCACGAGCTTCATTCACGGTCAGCGAGCGACCTTGAATGTCCGACTCGTGCAATGCCCGAATGGCCTGCTCCATCGATTCTTGCGTTTCGAGCTCGACAAAGCCGAAGCCTCGCGAGCGGCCTGTCTCACGATCCGAAATCACTTCCGCACTCTTTACAGTTCCGTACGGACTGAAGAGAGCCGTGAGATCGGCCGACGAGAACGACCAGGGCAAATTACCGACGTACAACCTTTTCCCCATTGAAATAACCCTTAGCCAAACTGAAAAACTAACCTCGACCGATGGATCGAGGAGCAAAACCGCAAGATTCAAATGCACCTGTCAATGCACCTGCGTCTGCAAGCGAAGAGAAGTGTCACGCGTCACACACTCGCGCGCGTTCGTGCGCTACGGTGAGCTCGTGACTCCTGCGAAAGCGTCGTGCCCCGACCTACCTACCAGCGAAAGAAGCGAAGTAGCCTTTCGACACGCGACAACCTTCGGGAAACCGTCGGGCGCTCGGACGAAGGGAACAGGGCGTTCCAAGATGGCAGAAGAGGGTGTCGCGGCCCTAGCTGAACAGGTTTCTGCGCTCCATTGGCAGGTCTGCCGGAATCATACACATCCCGCAGAAGTAGTGTCCAGAGCATTCAACTCCATCGGAGTATGCTTTTTTTCGCCGGGACTTAACAACCCCCGACACGCGCCGTTACATTCCGTCCGTCCCCTTACGACCGGACCAAGACGGAGCTGTTCATGACCGCGCACGAGTCGAAAACTCCATTCGGCAAACGACTGGCCGAGGCCGTCATCGCTCGCGGCAATCCGGTCGTCGTGGGTCTCGACCCGCGATGGGAGAACCTGCCCGAGCCGCTCAAGGCGGGCGTCGACCCGGGCAGCCGGGTGCAACAGGCCGCTGCCTACGAGCGGTTTTGCCACGAGGTGATCAACGTCGTTCACACGCTGGTGCCGGCCGTCAAACCGCAGGCGGCATTCTTCGAGCGTCTCGGCGCGTGCGGGATGCAGGCGCTCGAGACGGTGATTCGCGGAGCTAGGGATCGCGGGTTGCTCGTGATTCTCGATGGCAAGCGGAACGACATCGGCTCGACCGCGGAGGTGTACGCCGACGCGTACCTCGGCGAGGACGCGCCCTGGCAGGCCGACGCACTCACGGTCAGTCCGTACCTCGGTGACGACAGCCTCGAACCGTTTGTGAAGGCGTGCGAAGCGCATGACGCGGGGATCTTCGTCCTCGTGAAAACATCGAACCCCGGCGGCAAGCGGTTTCAAGACCTCGTCGCCGACGGCCGGCCGGTGTATCGGCATGTTGCCGAGGTGGTCGAGCAGTTGGCCGTGCGCACGGCGAACGGCGAGAAGTACGGCGCGATTGGCGCGGTCGTGGGCGCGACGTATCCGCAAGAGCTGGAAGAGTTGCGAGCGGCGATGCCGCATGCGTGGCTGCTCGTGCCGGGTTACGGCAGCCAAGGCGCGACGGCTCGCGACGTCGCCGCGGCGTTCGACGCCGACGGGTTGGGGGCCGTGATCAACAACTCGCGCGGGATCATCTTCGCGCACGAACGCAAAGAGTACGCGCGGTTCGGCGCTGCACGGTGGCAAGATGCCGTGGCAGCGGCGACGAGGGAGATGATCGCGCAGTTGAATGAGTTTCGTTAGCGCATCAAACTGTTTATAGATCCTCAGAAAACCGCGTGAACCAGGTCATACGCGTCGTATCACCGCTTGCGGTTTTGCGCGTCTCACGGGCGGTACGCGCGAAACCGCAAGCGGTGATGGATCGCATCATCGCAATTAACTTTGTTTTCTGAGGATCAATAGCCGCGCCGAGCGCTGGGCTACGACTCGTCTTTCGCGCGCATCCAGACCGTGATGGCGGGCGTCGACGAATGAATCTCGTCGCTCTTGAAGTACAGCTCGATCTCGCGCTTCGCGGCGTCGGGTCCGTCGGAGGCGTGAACGAGGTTCATCTGACGGCTGGAACTGAAGTCGCCACGAATCGTGCCGGGGGCTGCCTTGAGGCCGCTGGTCGCGCCGACCATGTCCCGGACGACGCGGATCGCTTCGAGACCTTCGAGCACCGCGGCGACGATCGGCCCACCGGTGATGAAACCTTCGAGCGTCGGGTACCAGCCCTTGGCGACGTGTTCGGCGTAGTGCTTCTTCGCCAGGTCGGGCGTGACGCGCATGAGTTTCATGGCGACGCAGTTGAGCCCCTTGTCCTCAAAGCGGGCCAGGATGCGGCCGACGAGGCGGCGTTCGACGCAGTCGGGTTTGAACAGGATCAGCGTCCGTTCCATGACAATACTCTCCGTGATGTGCAGTTGTTTTGGGCGTGAATATAGCGGTTGGGCGGCTCGCTTGCGAGCCGCGGGGAGCGCGAAACCGCAAGCGGGGATGGGGCGCGTGTTTAGCCGCGACGTGGAGCGAGCGCGTCGCAAGCGACGCGGCTAACTTGAAGGTGCGACCAACCGGCGCTCGATGAGATCGAAAATCCGCCGGGACACGTCGGCCTTGCTGCCGGTCAATGTCGCGAGGACCGTGCCGCTGGGGTCGATGACCTCGACATCGGTGTCGATGGCGTTCATCGCGGCGGGGCTGTTGACGACCATCAGATCGCAACACTTCTTCTGCATCTTCGCCAGCGCTCGCAAGCGATGGTCGTCCGTTTCGAGCGCGAAACCGACGAGCCACTGACGCGTTTTCATCTGCGTCTTCACCGCGCCGAGCGTCGCGACGATATCGGGCGTTTCGATCAAATCGAGCTGTAGCGGTTGACCGGTCTTCGCGATCTTCGAGTCGGCAACTTTGTACGGCCGATAGTCGCACGGAGCCGCGACACCGATGAGTCCATCGCACTCGGGGAACAACTGCTGACAGCGCTGGAGCATCTCCTCGGTCGAGACGACGCGCAGCACTTCGGCCTGCGGTGGATACTCGACCTCGACCGGGCCGCTGACGATCACGACGTCGTGCCCGTGCTCGATCGCCGCGGCCGCGAGCTCGCAACCCATGCGACCGCTGGAGGCGTTCGTCAGGTAACGCACCGGGTCGAGGTATTGCCGCGTCGGACCTGAGGTGATGAGGATGCGGGACATGAGCGGAGGTCGTGATTCAGGAGTCGGGATTCGGGGAAGTGCGTTTGCCGGCCGAATCCTGAATCCTGAATCCCGAATCCTTTAGAGCCCTCTCAATCGCGGCGAAGATGACATCGGGCTCGGCCATGCGACCGGCGCCGACCTGGCGACAACTGAGCCACCCTTCGCCGGGGTCGATGATGGTGATGCCGTCGGCGCGAAGTTGCTCGACGTTGCGTTGGACGGCGGGCTTGGCCCACATCTGCGTGTTCATCGCCGGCGCGACGAGGATTGGACCGGTGAACGAGAGCATCAATGTTGAAAGAAGATCGTGCGCGTGGCCGCCGGCGGATTGCGCGAGGAAGTCGGCCGTGGCGGGCGCGACGCACAGGAGTTTGCCACGCTCGGCCAGGCCGATGTGTGCACCCAACGGGAACTCGCTGGCGTCGAACATGTCGGTGTAGACGCTACGGCCGGTCAGGGCGGCGAACGTCGGAGCGCCGACGAAGCGCTGTGCCGCTTCGGTCATGACGACCGAGACGCTCGCGCCGGACTGCACGAGACGGCTAACGAGCGCCGCGGTTTTGAACGCCGCGATCCCGCCCGTGACACCGATGACGAGTTCGGGACCGGCCATATAGCCAGGCCTTTTGAGCCCGGAACGCGGCGATCTTGATCGCCGGCTAAACGAGGAATGATTAGAGGTTCGTCAGGTCCAATTCCGGAGGGCCGCCGGCCTCTTCGCTCGGAACGGCCTGGCGGACCTTGCCCGAGGTGTCGAGGTAAATGCGGTCCTGCATGATTTCCTGAATGACAATCTTCAGCTTGTCGGTGGTGTCCATGTCGACCAGCGGGCGGCTTCCGCCGTTGAGGGCGACGAGACGCTTTTGGATGAGCGTCGATAGTTTGAAACGTCCGCCGACTTTGTTCACGATGGCTTCTTCACGCAGCTCGTCGATCATCTGTGCAGTTCTCCGGCGGTGGTTCGCGGGGCAAAACCCAGGGCCGCAGGCCCTGGGCTTGGGATGGTTCGATGTTTTACAGGTGGCGGTTCAGCAGGTCGCAGATGTCGGCCACGGCCTGGTCGAGGTTCTCGTTGACGACGCGATAACGATACTGCCCGGCCATGGCCATCTCGCGTCGGGCAACGTCGAGCCGGCGGGCCAAGGATTCGTCGTTCTCGGTGCCTCGGCCGATGAGCTGACGTTCCAGCCGCTCGACACTGGCGGGCATGACGAAGATCGTGACCGCCTCGGGATACCGCTCGACGACGGCCATCGCGCCGGTGACGTCGATCTCTAAGACTACCGACTTACCGGCCTTAAGTCGAGGGGCGACCTCGGTCGCCAGCGTGCCGTACCAGTTGTCGCCGCCGTAAACTTCGCAGCATTCGAGGAACTCGCCGGCCTCGCGACGACGCTGGAATTCGGCATGCGAGAGGAAGTGATAATCGACCCCGTCAACCTCGCCGGGGCGGGGGGATCGCGTCGTCGCGGAGACGGAATGGACCAGGTCGAGCGGACACGTTTGCAGCAGCTTGCGCAGCAGCGTGGTCTTACCGGCCCCTGACGGACCGGAAATGATGACGACCTGCCCGGTCTTGGGTGGCGAGGGCGAAGACGATTCCATGACGGATCGGGACGGGGGAGCCGATCTTGCTGGGGCATTCATGTTCAGCTCCCTACCTTAACCGGTTTGTCGCTTGCCCACCAACGGTCAAATGTGCTCTTAGTCGGCAGCTTTAGCTGGTGCTCGCGGCACCTGGAGGTGCCGGCTAAGCGTCACTCGACGTTCTGAATCATTTCGCGAACGCGTTCGATGGCGGCTTTGATGTCGATCACCCGGCGGGCGATGTCGGCGTCGTTGGCCTTCGACCCCAGTGTATTCGTTTCGCGGAACATCTCTTGGGTAAGAAACTCTAGCTTACGGCCGGAGCTTTCGGGCAGGTCCATGATCGAATCGAACTGCTCCAAATGGCTGCGAAGACGCACGATTTCCTCGGAAATGTCGCTCCGTTCGGCAAAAATGCTGACCTCACGAATCACGTCGGTTGGGTCGAGCGACACTTGGTGTTCGAGAAGCACGGCGCGAAGCCGGTCGGCCAACCGCGTGCGGTACGACTCCGAAACGTTCGGGGCGTGCTGTTCGATAATTGTCAGCTCGTCGGAGATGGCCTTGCAGTTGGCGCGAAGGTCGGCGGCCATGGCGCGGCCTTCGTCGGTGCGCATCTTGGCGAGGTTTTCCATCGCAGCTTGAAGTGTCGCGCGAATGATCGGCCAATCGCGTTCGGCATCCTCGGCGTCGGGAACGTGCTCACTCACCACGCCCGGCAAGGCGAGCAGGCTTTGGAGCGATAACGTCTCGTTGGTTTTCCACTGCTGCTGAATGGCCGCGAGCTGACGGCGATAACTCTTGAGCACGGCGGTGTTGATGTTGAAGTCGTCGGACGCCTTCGTGCGGTTGACGTGCAACGCGACTTGCAACGTCCCGCGACGAATCTGCTGGCGGACGACGTTCTCAATCTCGGCTTCCAGAGCGCTGTAACCTTCGCCGCATTTAACGGAGAGCTTGAAGTACCGGCTGTTGATCGTGCGCAGCTCAACGCTGATCGTCAGGCCTTCGCCTTGATGATGCGCCTCGCCGAAGCCGGTCATGCTCAATAGCAACGGGATGTCCTTTAACTTCTGGCTCCCTCGCCCCTTGCGGGAGAGGGCAGGGGTGAGGGGGTGGTTGTGCGATGTACCCGCTTCGTTCCCCTCACCCGGCTCATTCGCCTGCGGCGAACTCGCCACCCTCTCCCGCAAGGGGCGAGGGTTGTCTTGCTACGGCGTCTTGGCGGGAGCTTCGGTTGTGACCGGAGCCGCCGTGCCACCGGTGGCCGGGTTGACTGTGGCGCCTGGCGGGGCTTCCGTAGTACCTGTGGCAGGTGGCGTCGTTCCAGTCGTCGCCGGGGTTGCTTCAGCACCCGTGATTGTTGCCGGGGCCTTGCTAAACGGGTCGGAACTCGGTGTCTCGATGGCCTTCGAAGCGCTGCCGAGGCCGGGGGCGAAGCTGTCTTCGCCGTGGCCGTAATACTTCACCGCCGCTGCCGACAACAAAATCCAGAACGCGGCCACGCCGATCGTGATGCGCGTGAAGACGTCGCCTGCCTTGGTGCCGAACGCGCTCTGACCACCCATGCCGCCGAGGGCGCCGGTCAGTCCGCCGCCGCGGCCTCGCTGCACGAGGATCAGCAGAATCAAGAATATTGCCGTGATCAGCAATAGTGTCGCGAGCAAGGCACCCATAGGGATCTCTTTGGGGTGAGTGAGTAGGTGAGTAGGTTAATTGGGTGAGTAAGGAAATAGATCTTCAGTGCACTTGTGGTTGGCGCGACGCGGATCAGCGTTCGCACCACTCACTCACTTACTTACCTACTCACCCACTCACTCTTCATGCAGCAGCAACGATTCCCAAGAAATCGGACACCTTGAGACTCGCCCCGCCGACCAGCGCGCCGTCGACGTCTGGCTGGGCGAGCAACTCGGCTGCGTTGTCCGGCTTGACGCTGCCACCGTACTGAATGCGGACTGCCTCGGCCGTGTCGGCATTGTAACGCTCGGCGATCATTTTGCGAAGGTCCGCATGCACGGCCTGGGCTTGCTCTTTCGTGGCGACTTTGCCTGTGCCGATGGCCCACACCGGTTCGTATGCCAGCACGATGCCTTTCATCTGCTCGGCCGACACGCCGTCGATCCCGCCTTCGAACTGCTCGGCGATCACGACCAGCGTCTCGCCCGCCTCGCGCTGCGACAGCAACTCGCCGACGCACAAAATCGGCACCAGCCCCGCCGCGAGCGCGGCATGCACCTTCTTATTGATGAGATCGTCCGACTCGTGCATGACGTGGCGACGCTCGCTGTGGCCGAGGATAACGTACTTGCATCCGACGTCGGTAAGCATCGAGGCACTGACTTCGCCGGTGTAGGCTCCGGACTTCTCGTAATACAGGTTCTGAGCGCCGAGCCCGACGGGTGTGCCCTTGAGCGCCGCCGCGACCGCATCGAGATAGACGAACGGCGGACAGACGGCGATCTCGGCCTGCGGATAGTCCTCGGCCTTTGCCGCCACGGCCTTGGCAAGCTCGACCGCCTGCGCCCGATTCAGATTCATCTTCCAGTTGCCGGCGATAAACGGTCGACGCATGAACACGCACTCCGGTGCAAAACGTTGCGAATGAATATCGCAACAATATAGAGATAGCGCGTTCGTCAGGCGAGCGGCGACGGCAACATCATTCCGATGAAGCGAACTTGCCTGCTCAACGCCCCGCCGCAATGCGCTCCCGAATCTGCACGGCCGACTCGCGATCGATCGGCTCGAACTTTCGGTTTTGTTTATGGAAAGCGTGCATCTCGCCCGACTTGATCTCGAACCACCAGCCGCAGAGTCGAATCTTCTTCGCCTGAACCTTCTCCTTGACGATCGGATACGTCATCAGATGCTCGAGCTGAACCAGCACGTTCATCTGCGAGAGTTGGTTATGGACGCTCAACGTCGAGTCGAGCGGCCCTTCCTGCTCGAGCCGGAACACGGCCGACGCAGCGTGATGCAGCCACTTGCTCAGATTCGACGCCTTCGCTACCGATGCCGGATCGAGCGCCGCTCGCATCGCTCCGCATTCGGAGTGTCCGCAGATGATGATATTCTCGACCCCCAGCACCGTCACCGCGAACTCGATACCCGCCGCTTCCGACAAGTCGCCGGTCGAACTGCCGTCGACCGTCGCCGGCGGAATCATGTTGCCGACGTTGCGATTGACGAACAACTCGCCAGGGTCGGTCGAGGCCAACAGTTCGGGCACCACACGACTGTCGGAGCAGGTGATGAACAACGCATCGGGGGACTGACCATCGGCCAGGTGCCGAAAATGCTCGGCATACTGCGGCAACATCTGCTCGCGGAACTCGACAATACCGTCGATCAGCTTAATCATCTTCTTCGACACTCGAACACCTCACTCTACGACGACCAGTCTCTACGCAATAACGAATACGGTACCAGCGCCGTCAAGATTTGTTTAGCCGGCGAATTGATCTAACGTCGCGCGCTCGGCGCGGGTCTCTGACCCCGCCGCTCCGATCTGGCGTCGCGCTGGCTTGCCTCTTCGCGGGGCAAATCTCGCCCTACAGCGCGTACGCAAACCCCAACTGCCCCAGCACCCACGGCACGTTCGGCGTCAGTCCTTCGCTCACGCTGCCGAACCCGATCAATCGGTCGTTGAACTGATAGAACATGCCTTGGCCGATCATCTCGCCGCTGCCGAGGTCGACGTGAATCGCCCCGTTATGAAAGCCGTCAAAGAAGACGCTCACCTTCTCGGTCACCTGATACTCGACGGCCCACTGCAGCGAGAACTGGTTGTAGTTCGCATCGAGCTTGCGGTGAATTCCCGGCACCACGTAGTTGAACTTCGGCACGAAGCGTTCGCCGGTGTTGATGTTCACCACTTGCTGCACGCCGCTGTAGCCGACGGTCCATTCGAAGTTCAGCTTTTCGGTCACCGGCAAGTCGAAGTTGAAGTTCAGCGACGGCTCCCACGCGTTCACGAACGCCGGCGTGCCCCACGTCGTGGTGACATACACTTCGAGCGAGCACGCGGGAATCAACCACTTCTTGCAGTCGTCCCACAGATGCACTTTCATGTCGAGCTTCGGCGGCGCGAAGCCCGACAACTGGGCCGTATCGTCGACGCGCGCGATGCCGTTGCCGAACACGCGGAACTCGACGTTATCGGTCAGGCCAAGCCGCACCATGAACGGCGCCGAGTACACCGGCGGACTCGTCGCGTCGCGGGTGGTCAACGTCAGCGGCGCGATCTCGAACTGCGCCTTCCCGCGCGGCAGCGTGTACGCGCTGTTCGGAAAGTCGCCCATGTCGGGGCCCGGCTGCGACACGTCGGGCCACTTCTTCTCGCCGTCGCTGCCGTTCTCGCGATGGTCGATATTCGGGTCGCCGCCGCCCCCATTCTCACCAAACGCCGGCGCCGCCGCGCCGTCGCGATCCTCATACGGATGCGGGTCCCCATAGTAAACCGGCTTCACCGTTCCATCATTCCCATACACCGTCGCCCACGGCTTGCCTCTTCGCGGCGCGACGTCATCTCCCTCCAGTCGCAACGGTTCATCAAACCTTACGCCGGCCACGCTGCTCGTCGTTTTGTCACTGGAAGCATCTTGCGCATTCGAGCCACGCGCAAGCATCGCCAGCAGGCACGCACCGATCGCGGCATATGGTCTCCAGCGTCCTGCGCACGACGAATACCCCGGCAATCGCGAGAAAAGAAGAGCCCCACGCGCCATCGCGCGCAGCGAGTCACTTCAAATAGCATCGGTCCTGCCGACAACACCGGTTGAGCGCACTCTGGCGTTCGCACACGACTTTGCCGCCGCGACCATCGCATGCATCGCCAGCACTCGACAGTAATACGTGTTCAACTTTTCTGCCGGCTGATCTGATCGATGATCATGATCTTCTGCCAGATGCTGCGCGACAGGCCGTTGGTCAGCGTGGCGAGTTGATCGACTGCCTCGAGCGCCACGGCGTCGGGAAAATGCTGCACGTAGAACGCGCCGACCTTGCTCGCCAACGACAACAGCTCGCTGCAGTAATCCAGATAGCGGCCCAGCTCGAACGGCGTCATCGTGCGCTTCGGCGACGACGCCGTCGCGGGCCCGCCGCCGATCAGCCCTTCGGGGTCTTTGGTCAACTGGTGCATGTCGATGATGTGCGCGAGAGCCCGTAACTCGTACACAGCCGTCAGCGCCCGCTGACGTTTGAGTCGCAGCTCCAGCGATGCCACCGAAAGCACGGCGGCGCCGATGAACACGACGCTCCCCATCAGCGCCTCGAACGATTGCACGAAATGTTCGAGCTCGAAGATCTCGTTGTTCCACCGCAGCTCGATCATCAGACGAACTAACAGCGACGCGACGGCAATCACCACCACACCCGTCAGAATGCGCAGCCCCACATTCGGTCGACGAATACGTTCCGCCCGTGCATCAGCGTCGTGCGCCAAACCGAACAAGCTCGCCGCTACGCCCGACAAGCTCGAACTCGGAAAACGTTCATTGATGCGCCGCTCAAGCCGCGCGATTGTGTCGACAACCTTGTCGATTTCCAAACTGCGGAACGCGGTCGGCGGCGGCTTCGATGGATCGGGCATACGCGAGCAATTTACACTGCCGCGCACGGATGTACGATCACCTCCGCCCGTTAACCCTTCTCCCTCCGGGAGAAGGTGCCGCGAAGCGGCGGATGAGGGCGGGTTGAACTGGCAACCGCCTTCTACTTCAACCCGCCCTCACCCGGCGGCCGACCACCGCTTCGCGGCGGTGCCCGCGCCACCCTCTCCCAAAGGGAGAGGGGTTTCAAATTCTCTCATCTCAATACGTCAATCGCCCAACATCTTCGCGACGAGAAAAATCACCACGGCCCCGCCCAAGCCGCCGCCGGCCAGCAGGTACACCAGCGAATATCCAATCGCCGCAATCGGCGGCAAGGTCAATGCAAGTAATAACACAACGCTCTCCTTGGTAAGTGAAATGATTGCGGCCGGGACGTTCAATCCTTCAGCGCATCGAGTGGCTTCTTCGCGCCGAGATCGACCGACGCCGCTCGCCCTGTATCGCGATCGTAGACGATGTAACTGGTTGGGTTCGAACCGGGATGGAACTCATAGCGTTCCGGCTTGATCAACTCAGCCGACAGAATCATCGAGGCGCCGAGAATGAGCGAGCCGACGAAAATGGCGGCCGCGAGTTTGTGGTGACCATGAACCGGTCGATCACCTGGTGACAGTGGCATGCGCTAGCTCCTTGCGGGTGAACTCGGTGGGCATTTCCAACAGCTCTCACCCAAGGAGCAATAATCAGACCGTTTCCTACCTTCCCCGCACGGCGGGGCGAACATTCCCATTTACCGACCTACTCACTCCCCGCCGCACCAGCTCATACAGCATCACCCCCGTCGCCACGCTCACGTTGATCGAATCGACGCCATCCGCCATCGGCAAACGCACGAACGTATCGCACAGCGCACGCAACCCCAGCGACAACCCCTCGCGCTCCTCGCCGACCACCAACGCCATTGGCCGCCTCGCGGCAAACTCCGACCACAACGCGCGGGCGTCAGGCGACAAGCCCACGCATTGCACGCCGCGCGACTTCACCCATCGGCCGAGCTCCGTCCGCGTGGTGCGCACCAGCGGCAGATGAAACATGCCACCCATGCTCGCGCGCACGACGTCCGGATCGAACGGATCGCAATACGGCCCCACAAAGATCACGCCCCCCACGCCGCACGCCTGGGCCGTCCGCAAGATGCTGCCCAAGTTGCCCGGCGATCGAATCTGCTCGACCACCAACCAGCACAAATCTCCCTTGCCCCCGTTTAGCCGGCGAGCTTGCTCGCCGCGCAGCGGCGTCGCCCCGCATTCTCCCTCGCCCCTTTGGGGAGAGGGATGACGCTGCGGAGAGGGCTCACGCGGCATCAACTCTTCCAGCGTCACCCACCGCTGCCGCACGATCGCGCCAATGCCCGACGCTCGCCCGCCCGTCTTCCGAAACTCCCTCGCCCCTTTGGGGAGAGCGCTGGCGTGAGGGGCTTGGATGCGTGTGCCCGCGTCGCCGTGTTTTCTCCCTCTCCCCTTGCGGGAGAGGGTCGGGGTGAGGGGTCCGAAGCGTGTACCCGCCTCGCCCTCATTCTCCGACGCCGCCGACGCCGCCCGCAGTTCGCGAAACTCCTCAGGCGTCACCTTAATCCGCTCGACGCCCGCAGCCTTCAACCGCCTCGCGAGCATTTCAGCCATGCTGCTCTTGAGCAAGACGTGGCTAATCACGACCGTCTCGAACTCGAACCCCGCATCGCACGCCTGCACGAAGTTCTTCACCCCTTCAATCCAAAAGCACCTCTCGTCGCGTCTGACTTCCCAACGCCCCAACCCCTTCACCCGCCCAACCACTCTCCGCACCGCCGCAATCTGTTTTTCATCTCTCACGCTCCCCCCGGCCTATAGCCGGTATTTGTGAATCAATATCATGGTCTCGACGATAGGAACCGCTTGCGGTCATTTTGAGTCTTTCACCCTACCGACTGTTTTTCCGTAGCGCAAAACATTGTCTCTGTTCAAGTGGATGAGTACGGAGATAATTGGATTTAGCATGGAGGAAACGATGCTTTTATTCTCAAAGCGCGATAGATCTGTTCCGGACGTTTATGATTACGAACTTCCGCAGAACGTTCGAAACCGCATTCTTCACTCGCTGAATGACTGCCTGAATCGTTTCGGGCAATACGGCATAAATTACGTCTTGGACGAAACGACCAAGGCACTGCTGAGACTCAACGGTTCTCTGCACCAAAAACCTAAATACTTCGACGGCGGCGAGCCCAAGATTCTCGAACACCTTGAGCTGTGCTCGGCGGAAGAGTTCATGGATTGGCTTATGCTCTGTTTTCAAACCCACTGGAACTGCGGGGGGCAGGAAACCATCGACGTAATGAATCAGATTCTGGAGGAGGAAAATGTTGGATTTGAGCTTACGCCAATTCAAAATATCGATCTCGGTCATGGTCGGTATCGAATCGTTCCGCCCGGGATCGTCAAGAAGGACGAAAAACTTCTTCATAAGGAGGCAGTCAAGCCGTGCCTTCAGGCGTTGAGCGATTCTCGGTTTACTACCGCAAATGCCGAGTTGCGAAAGGCATTTGACGAGTACAGAAGAGGCGAATATGCCGATGCGATCACGGACGCTGGTGCGGCCTACGAAAGCGTAATGAAGATCATCTGCGCACGAAAGAAGTGGCCGTACGATGCGGGGAAGGCAACGTGCAAGGATCTAGTCGAAATTTGTATTAAACATGGGCTCGTATTTCCATTCTATGCACCACTGCTTACGGCAATTGGTACAGTTCGGAACAAGCTCGGCGATGCCCACGGTAAAGGCCCGAGCCCCGAGTTCATCGCCAAGAAGGAGCATGCAGACCATATGCTGTTCTTGGTTTGCACGACCGTGGTCTTGCTAATAGCCTCCGCCAAGATTTAGGCGAGCGTGGCCACGACAACTCGTTGAGGCTATCGGGGTCACCCGC
Organism: uncultured Planctomycetota bacterium; assembly: GCA_963708675.1. Classification (GTDB taxonomy): domain Bacteria; phylum Planctomycetota; class Planctomycetia; order Pirellulales; family PNKZ01; genus DATAXP01. The sequence continues at coordinate 182,395 of CAVPTO010000004.1, read as the reverse complement.
GATGACCAGGCCGGTCGCTCTCGACGAGCGTCAAGCCTAGACGTTCTGCCGTAATATATCGAAAGTAGGGAGTGGCTTGGACTATGCTTTCGCGGCCTTGCGCTTCTTTGTGCGCGGAAGATAGTGGGCGGTGAGTTCGCCTTCCGTCGTGATGATGCCAGCTTCGATCAATGCCTTACGAGCTTGCGCGCTGCTCTTCTTGAGATTCCTCAACACAAAGCCAAACTTCCCCATCTCCTTACGGGGCAGCGAGCCCGTAATGACCGTCTTCTCGAACGTGCCAGACCGCGAGGATGCTTTTCGGGTTTTTGACGCAGATTTGGATGTGCGTTTCTTCACTGACCCAACTCCCATGATATGCTCGCGCCGCTATCGCAGTCGGCACATAAGCGGCACGCGCCGTGTCTAAAGGTTTCCGCCGTCGGTCGAACTCATTGTACAGATAATTAAAAACCGCGCAATCCAGTTTTCTATGGCTACGAACGTTGACCGGAATCACAACGCCAATGGCTGCCATCTCCGCGACCATTTCCTGGTGATACTGCCGAAGAATCTCGACGTTTATCGGGTCCAACAGATCGAAGCAGTTTCCAAGGCGAAGAACCGCCCCGATAACCGCCGGATTTTGTCGGTCCTTGCGGCGGGCCCACCACCATGCCTGCCTAAAAGCATGCTCCCAGAAGTAGATTCCCTCGCCGAACCATTCGTTGTCCTCATCACTCTGATTGAACGCTTCTCCCGAAACGAGACGTATCGCCGCGTCCCGTGTAGTGCCGTGATAGCCAAGTACCGTGCGATGGTAATCCGCGAAATCAATCGGCGGCAACGGCATCAAGATCTCCGTTTCGCAAAATTGCCAGGCTAATGTCGAAAAAAGCTAAGTCATGCGTAACTACGATGATTAGGGACTCGCTGCGAATCAAGCTTCGTACGCGCTCACAAGGCGACTTCGATGACAGCTTCGGATAATGCGGGCCTTAGTAAACGTTTCGCGGATGGCGCCGACACGTTTTCGTGTTGCGAGCAACAAGAAGCTCATAAAGAGACTCGATGCCTCTTCTGGAGACGTCGCGCGGCTTCGCCGCCCGGACAAACGAGTTGTCCGGGCCACCCTCGGAACTGGCTCGACGCAGCGCCGTCCTTCGGTGGCCGATTGCGGCGTTGAAAGTGGGCCAGAGGTTTCGATAGGGTTGTCGCCGGGACTTTGAAGCGAAGGAGGCGGCGATGAGCGCGGCGGGAGATGGAACATCTGTAGGGAATGCCCACCGCGTAAGTGAACCTGCGGCGTTCCGCGGCGCAGGTGTAACGCATCCACTGGCACCTCGGAACGCCACGCGTCCACTTGCTCGGCGGAACGCCACGGAAGGCGTTCCCGACAGTGGGTGGCGATCACCGGCGAGCGTGTGCAAAAAGTCGCGACTTATTGCACAAAACGTCCCGTCTCTAGGACCGGGCAATAAGTCGGCCCCAAGGCCCGCTCAAATCATCGCGCGGGGAGGCGCTTTACTTCTCAAAGCAATGATTCGACCGCAGCAGCGCGATGCGTTGGTCTTCGGTGCCTTGGCGCGTGAGCGGCGGCGGCGAGTTCGGGATGTTCTCGTTCAGGTCGCCGAAGCCGTTTTTGTTCACGCCGTAGGTGTACGTTTTGCCGGACAGCAATCGGTAGCTGATGTAACCACCGGCCATGGGGAAGCGAATCGACACACGCCCAGGCTGCGTGATCGGAGCGGGGTTCGGCACCGTGGGGTTGGTTTCGCCTGGCGTGGCGGGAAAAATTCGCCACGTGTGCGGCGCGAGCGTGATCGTCTCGGTCCACAGCGGGCCCGTCGTGCGACCGAGTTGAAAGTTGTACGGCCAATCGCTGGCGTTCTCGATGCGGATCATCTGGCTGGTGCCGGGCAAGTCGGCGGCACGCGGGGCGCCTTCGGTGAGGTTGCCGGCCGGCGAGTCGTTCTGGCTCGGTCGTTGCGACGGCTGGGCGTAAATCGCCGAGAGATTCGACGCAAGCGAGCAAAAAACGACCGCGATGAGGCTCAGGCGCATGGTTCACCTTCGGATAATGGTTCGATTCGGCATGTTTCAATTTGGAAGTGCTTGGAAAACTTCCCCGCGAACACCGCCGTCAGCCCAGACACCGCATATTGCACGCCAAATTCGAGGCGAATGCAAGTACTAAGCGGGTCAATCCAGCGGGCGACTTCGTGGGAACGAGCCCAGGATTTCGAGTCGGACGGCTCGGCGTTCGAGCGCGGCGAGGGCTTTGAGCACGCGGGCGTCGGTTTCGTGACCTTCGAGCTCGACGAAAAACATGTATCCGCCTTCGGGCCTCGCGATGGGGAACGACTCGATCCACGTGAGGTTCAGCTTGTTGCGTTTGAAGATGCCCAGCGCGTCGGCCAGCCCGCCGGGTTTGTGCGCGATCTCGAACATGAGGGCCATCTGGTCGCGGCCCGAGCGCGGCGCGGACTCGTGGCCGATGACGGCAAAGCGGGTGACGTTGGTTTGGTTGTCTTCGATCGACTCGGCGAGCACGTCGAGCCCGTAATGAGCGCCGGCCTGACGACTGGCGATCGCGGCAGCGCCGGGTTTATCGTGGGCCAGTTCGGCGGCGATCGAGGTGCTCGTGACTTCGACCATGCGGACGCCGGGCAGATGCTTCGCCAGCCAGTTGCGGCACTGACTGAGGGCCTGCGGCTTGCTGTAAACCTCGACGATATCGGCCCGCGGGCAACGGCCGAGCAACGTGTGACGGATGCGGAGCTGCACCTCGCCGCAGATGCGAACCCGCAGACGCGTGAACATGTCGAGCGTGTCGGCGATGCGGCCATCGGTGGAGTTCTCGATCGGGACGACGCCGAACTCGACCTGGCCGCGCGTGACTTCTTCGAACACGGCGGCGATCGTGCCGAGCGGAACCTGCGTGACGCTCGCGCCGAAGCGTTCGAGGGCGGCGAGGTGGCTGTAACTGTACTCGGGGCCGAGGAACGCGACGCGTTCGTGGCGTTCGAGGGCTCGGGCGCCGCTGAGCAGTTCGCGATAGACGTTGCGGACCGCATCGCTGGAAAGCGGCCCCTTGTTGTGCTCGACCGCCCATTCGAGCACCGACTGCATCTCGCCCGCAGCGGGTTCGATCGCCGCGGTGCCAACGACCTCGGCCAGCTTGACGGCCGCCGCGGTTCGCGCGTTGAGCAGCTTGATCAGCTCGCGGTCTGCTCGTTCGATCTCGCTACGAAGGCCCGCAGGCGTGGTGGATGCTTTCTTTGCTGGCTCTTTGGCCATGTCGAGGCCCTAACATGCGAAGCGGCAAGCATCTACGAATGGGCACGGACCGGCGTACCTTGTGTAGTTTGCGTCGGAAATGGTGTCAAGCAAGCGCCGAATAGCTGCCGCTTTGACACGCGCCAACCGTTACAGCTCGCGACACCCCTGCCAGTTTGACACCCAAAGTCGAAGGCTGGGCCGACTTTGCGGATTCGCTAAACCGCGATGAAGCCGTTACTGATTGCTTGGATTGATGTTACGTCGCCATCGACGTTGGTCGCAAGCTCTCGGCATGACCTTTGCTTTTCTCTGCCGCGGCCACATGCGCACACGATTTGACGGCATGGCGGCCTTCCCCTCTAAAATCCAATCAATCAATAGGCTCATCGTTACTTTCCGCAGCAGAGACGCTGAGGCGAAGGAGTTTCACACATGGCAAAAGGCGAAAAGATCATCGGCATCGACCTGGGCACGACCAATTCGGTCGTGGCGGTCATGGAAGGGGGCGACCCGAAGGTCATCCCTAATCCAGAAGGCAATCGGCTGACGCCGAGCGTCGTGGCATTCACCGAACGCGGCGAAGTGCTCGTCGGTGAGCCCGCGCGGCGGCAGGCCGTCACGAATCCCACGCGCACGATCTACTCGATCAAGCGCTTCATGGGACGTCGGCATAGCGAAGTCGCCAGCGAAGAGAAGATCGTTCCGTACCAGGTCGTCGGCGGCGCCGACGAGTACGTGAAGGTCCGCATCGGCGACAAGGAATACACGCCCCCCGAGATCTCGGCGCTGATTCTGCGCAAGCTCAAGGAATCGGCCGAGTCGTATCTCGGTCACAAGGTGAATAAGGCCGTCATCACGGTCCCCGCGTACTTCAACGACGCGCAACGTCAGGCCACGAAAGACGCCGGCCAGATCGCGGGTCTCGAAGTCGCGCGCATCATCAACGAGCCGACCGCGGCCGCGCTGGCGTACGGCCTCGACAAGAAGGAATCGGAAAAGATCGTCGTGTTCGATCTCGGTGGCGGCACGTTCGACGTGTCGGTGCTCGTGGTCGATCAGGGGCTGTTCCAAGTGAAGAGCACCAACGGCGACACGCATCTTGGTGGCGATGACTTCGACCAGGTGCTCATCAACTACGTGGCCGACGAGTTCAAGAAGGATCAAGGCATCGACCTCCGCAAGGACACGATGGCGCTCCAGCGCCTTCAAGAGGCTTGCGAAAAGGCGAAGAAGGAGCTCAGCAGCAGCCAAAGCACGGACATCAATCTGCCGTTCATCACCGCCGACGCCAGTGGCCCGAAGCACTTGCAGGTGAACATCACCCGCGCGAAGTTCGAGCAGTTGGAAGACCACCTGATCGAACGTTGCCGTGGGCCGGTCATGCAGGCGCTCAAGGACGCGAAGATGCAGCCATCGGATATCGACGAGGTGGTGCTCGTCGGCGGCTCGACGCGCATTCCGAAGGTGCAGGAGTTGGTGAAGAAGATCTTCGGCAAAGATCCGCACAAGGGCGTGAACCCCGACGAAGTGGTCGCCATCGGCGCCGCGATTCAGGGTGGCGTGCTCGCCGGCGAAGTGTCGGACGTTCTGTTGTTGGACGTCACGCCGCTGTCGCTGGGCATCGAGACGTTGGGCGGAATCATGACGAAGCTCGTCGAACGCAATACCACGATTCCCGCCGAGCGGAAGCAGGTCTTCAGCACCGCCGACGATAATCAGTCGGCCGTCACCGTGCGCGTCTTCCAAGGCGATCGCGAGATGGCTGCAGACAACCGTCTGCTCGGGCAGTTCAATCTCGAAGGCATCGCTCCGGCTCCGCGCGGCGTGCCGCAAATCGAGGTGAAGTTGGACATCGACGCCAACGGCATCTTGAACGTGACTGCGAAGGATCTCGGCAGCGGCAAGGAACAGAAGGTTCGCATCGAGCAATCGAGCGGCCTCAACGAAGCCGAAATCGAACGGATGCGTAAGGACGCCGAGAGTCATGCGGCCGAGGACAAGAAGAAGCGCGAGCTGGCCGAGGCCCGCAACCAGGCCGACTCGATGTGCTTCCAACTCGAGAAGCTGATGAAGGAGAACGAGAGCAAGCTCACGCCTGCCGACAAGCAGCCGCTCGAGGGCGCGATCGCCAAAACGCGCGAAGCCGCCAAAGGCGACGACGTGCAGAAGATCAAGTCGGCGATTGGCGAGTTGGAGCAAGCGTCGGCAGCCTTGCAAAAGGTGATGTACGCCAGCGCCAACCGCGGCAGCGAGGCTCCGCCCACCGGCGACACCGCTGCGGCCGGAGCTAAGAAGTCGGGCGGCGGCGAAGACGAGGCCATCGACGCCGAGTTCGAAGTTAAGGAGTAAAACTGTCAGTTGTAAGTGGTCAGTTGTCAGTTGCTGGAACAGCCTGCAACTGACTACTGACAAATGTCAACTGAACAAATGACAAATGCCATTCCGTTTCGACAAACTGACCGTCAAGGCCCAGGAAGCCGTGCAGCGCGCTCAGGAGCTCGCCTCGGAGCGCGGTAATCCCCAGATCGAACCGACACATCTTCTGTCGGCCGTGCTCAGCGACCGCGAAGGCGTGGCGAGCGCCGTGCTCGACAAGATCGGCGTCAACCGATCGCAGTTGGAGAAGACTGTCGACGCCGAACTGAAGAACCTGCCTCGAAGCAGCGGCGGAGCCACGCCCTCGGCCGGCTCGGGACTGATGCAGGTTCTCGAAGCGGCCGACCGCGAAGCCTCGACGATGAAGGACGAGTTCGTATCGGTCGAGCACTTGCTGCTCGCGTTGACGAAGACCGACACGAAAGCGCGTGAGATTCTGCGTCTAAACTCGGTCACTGAGCCGGACGTGTTGAAGGCGTTGCAGAAGGTGCGTGGGAGCACACGCGTGCAAGATCAAAACCCTGAGGCGAAGTTTCAGGCGCTTGAGAAGTACGGCATCGACCTCGTCGAACGCGCCGCAAAGGGGAAGCTCGATCCCGTCATCGGCCGCGATCAGGAAATCCGTCGCGTGATTCAGGTGTTGTCACGCCGCACAAAGAACAACCCCGTGCTCATCGGTGAGCCGGGGGTCGGCAAGACGGCGATCGTCGAAGGTCTCGCGCAGCGCATCGTTGCCGGTGACGTGCCCGAAGCGCTCAAGGGGCGACGGCTGATTGCGCTCGATATGGGCGCGCTCATCGCCGGCACCAAGTTCCGCGGCGAGTTCGAAGAACGTCTGAAGGCCGTTCTGCGCGAAGTCGCCGACTCAGGGAACGTGATTCTTTTTATCGACGAATTGCACACCGTCGTCGGGGCGGGCGCGGCTGAAGGTGGCAACGATGCCGCAAACTTGCTGAAGCCCGCGCTGGCGCGTGGTGAGCTGCGCTGCATCGGCGCAACGACGCTCGACGAGTATCGCAAGCACATCGAGAAAGACGCGGCACTCGAACGCCGTTTCCAGCCAGTTCAAGTCGGCGAACCGAACGTCGAGGATACGATCGCCATTCTGCGCGGCCTCAAGGGGCGTTACGAAGCGCACCACAAAGGCGTGAAGATCAAGGACTCGGCCCTCGTTGCGGCGGCGAAGATGTCGCATCGCTACATCGCCGATCGCTTCTTGCCCGACAAGGCCATCGACCTGGTCGACGAAGCGGCCAGCCGGCTCGCGATGGAACTGCAAAGCGTGCCGACCGAAATCGACGAAGTTCAGCGTCGTATGACGCAGTTGGAGCTCGCGGCCCGTCAGCTCGCCGAAGAAACCGAAGAGCACGCCCAAGATCGGCTTGCCGAGATCAACGAAGAGATGCAGCAGTTGAAGGTGAAGCTCGGCAGCCTTCGCGAGCAATGGGAGAGTGAGAAGCGCGGCCTTGGCGATGTTTCGCAAGTGCGCGCCGAGCTCGACAAGATTGACCTTGAGTTCAAGCAGCTCAGTAACGCCATCAAAGAACGTCAGGCCAATGGCCAGGCGATTCAGGAGAAGGATTACCAGCGCCTGTATCAACTCGATGTGAAGCGCAAGGAGTTGCTGAAACATCTCGAAACGGAACCTGCGCCGCAGCAGCGCGAAACCGCAAGCGGTCGGCGACTACTTCGACAAGAGGTCGGGCCAGAAGAGATTGCCGAGGTGGTGAGCGCGTGGACGGGCATTCCGGTCAGTCGCATGATGGAAACCGAGCGCGCGAAGCTGCTCGTGATGGAGGAGCGCATTCATCAGCGCGTCGTCGGACAAGACGAGGCCGTTGAGGCCGTGTGCAACGCAGTTCGTCGTAGCCGAAGTGGACTTCAAGACCCGAATCGTCCGATCGGCTCGTTCATTTTTCTCGGTCCGACCGGCGTGGGAAAAACTGAGCTGTGCAAGGCGCTAGCCGAAGTGCTGTTTGACGACGAGAACGCGATCGTGCGTCTCGATATGAGCGAATTCATGGAGCGCCACACGGTCAGTCGGTTGATCGGCGCCCCACCGGGATACGTCGGCTACGAGGAAGGTGGCCGGCTGACCGAGGCCGTGCGCCGACGTCCGTACTCGGTGGTGCTGCTCGACGAAATCGAAAAGGCCCACCGCGACGTGTTCAACATCCTGTTGCAGGTGCTCGACGATGGCCGGCTGAGCGACAACCTCGGCCACACGGTCGACTTCACCAATACGATCATCGTGATGACGAGCAACATCGGCAGCCAGGCGATCCAAGAGATCACGCGCGAAGGCGGCTCCCAAGAGGACGTGAACGAAGCGGCGAAGGCGGCACTGCAAGGCGTGTTCTTGCCCGAGTTCCTGAACCGCGTTGACGAAACGATCGTGTTTCATCCACTCACACGGAAGAACATTCATCGGATTGTCGAGCTGCAAGTGCAGCGTCTTCAGCGGCAGTTGGAGCAAAACGACCTGCAACTCGACGTCACGACTGCCGCGATCGACGAGATTGCTGCGTTGGGCTACGACCCGACCTACGGGGCCCGACCGTTGAAGCGCGTGCTACAGCAGCGTATTCAGAACCCGCTGGCAACCGAGTTGCTCAAAGGCGTGTTTCCTGCCGGGAGCACGGTGCGTGTCGACTACCGCGACGGCGAGTTCGTTTTCGAACGCGTCGTCGAGGGGGAAGTCGTTGAAAGCGCGTGATCGAGTTTTCGCTTCGAGAACTACTTAATCACTTCGACCTTCGGTAGGCCGGCTTTCAGTTTAGCGATGCCGGCTTCTGTGATCTTGGTGCCGTCGAGCCGCACGCGCTGAAGCGTGCTGACTGGAATCAGCTCATCCACCGAGGCGTCCGTCACGTCGGTGTGGTCGAGGTCCAAGCTCTTCAGATCGGCTAGCTTGGCGATTTTTTTCACACCGCGGTCGGTGATGCGGGTCGATCCGACGTCCAGCTTCTCGATAACCAGCAGCCCCGTCAGGGCGGCTCCGACGTCGGTGATCTGCGTTCCGCCAAGAGACAGCGTGCTTAGCTTCTTCATGCCTTTGAGGTGCGGCATGCCCATATCGGTCGTCTTCGTTCCCGTCAGATCAAGGTGCAGCATTTTCGTGCACTCCTTGAGGTGCGCGAGCCCCGCATCGCCGACCTGCGTTTGTCGCAGCGACAATTGATTCAGCTGTGTCAGGCCCGCGAGGTTTTTCATGCCGGCATCGGTGATGCGGGTCTTTTCGAGATCGAGTTGCTGCAACTGCTTCAGATCCTTCAGCATTGCCAGCGTCTGGTCATTCGCCTGCGTGTTTTTCAGAACGATCCGTAGAATCGGCTGACCGGGAGCCCGCATGTTCGCGGCAAACTTGCCGCCGAGCCTTTGGATTTCTTTGGCGATATCGACCTGCGTTGTCTGCGCCGACGTCGCTTGGCCGGAAATCAAGGCCACCGAGAGTGCCAACCACATCTTGCTCCAGGGCCCGTTCATGCGTATTTCTCACGTCTCGGAGTGCATCGAATTCCTACCATTCATGCTAACTTGCCTTGCGAATAAGGCGCATGAAAATCGCAACTTCGAGCGAACTAATGGCTTAGGTCCGACTTCGAACTGCTTGCACGAATGGGACTGACAGTCCATACTCGTCTACGTTGAAACCCGCCCGCCTACTACAATTCCACCGCCCGCACGCTCCGGCACCGCACGCCAAGCTGGTGCCTCGCACGCTCCCTTGAGCCGAGCCGACCCTGTGAGTTGGTTCGCGTGGTTGATCGATCAACCCATTGCATGGTGGTCATGACTGAGTCTTCGAACACTTCGCCCGAATGCGATACCGTTGGCGACTTTCGCGTGTTGCGCGAATTGGCTCGTGGCTCCGACAACGTCGTCTACGAGGCGCGGTTGCCGTCGTTCGACAGCAGCGTTGCGATCAAAGTTCACCAATCGATGTCGGCCTGCGGCCAGGGAGCGGATAGCCGAGCTTTAGCTCGATGGTTGTTCCTCGTCCGGTCGGCCACACGATTGCATCACACCCATATCGTTCCGATCCACGGCGTCGGAACGGTCGAAGGCACGCCCTATTACGTGATGCCCATGATCTCGGGCGTCAATCTGCGAACATTGCTGAATGACTCGCCAGCGAGTGAATCTGTTGAAAGAACCGAGGAAGATGGCAATGCGTGGTTTGCCCTCGCACGTTGGGGCCTCCAGGCCGCCGATGCACTGGCCTATGCGGCACGAATCCGGATTCATTCACGGCCGATTGACGCCGTCGAAGATCATCATCGACAACACGGGCAAGCTGTGGATCAGTGGCTTCGGAGAGGTCGGCACGGAATCTGTCGACGGCGACGTCACCGAGACGCGTAGGCGCGAGCCGAACGCGGCAGGCGACGTTTACGCGTTAGGCACCATACTACACGAAATGGCCAATTCGACGGCCGTGCTCACGCATCTCGGAATGTCATCGACCGTCATTCCCGAAGACCTGGAAATCATTATTCGTCGTTCGCTCAACGACAATCCAGGCCAGCGATATTCGGCGAAGGCGCTTGCCGCCGACTTGCAACGCTTCCTTCACCACGAACCGCTCACCCTCGGAAATGAGACTCTGGTCCATGGTTTCTCGCGATGGTATCGCCGCAATACGGTGGCCGCTCGGGTTGTGCTTACCACGGTGGGCGTGCTTCTTGCCGGATTATCGGTCGTCAGTTGGCGTTGGAATCTTGCCGAACAAGAGAAGTTGATCCTTCTACGTTCACGTAATGAGGCCATCGCGCTGCGTGAATCCGCAATGCTGGCCAAAGAGGGCAAAGAAGAGGCATTACAAGCAGCCTTAGCGCAGATCGCTGTTTCGACATCAAACGCCGTCACGCCGGCCAAGCAGTCGATTAGCGTCCAACCCGCTTCGGACCAACGAACGGCATCACGTGAATAGTTTGCTCGGCGTATGACTCTGGGACTGTCCGCGCACAAACGGGATCGTAAGTCGCACGACGCATCACTTTTCCAGGGAGGGAAAAATGAATACACGACGAGAGTCGCTGCTGAGTCGAATCGTAACGCGGATGGTACTCGACCCCGTTTTGTCGTCGGGCATCGTGCAAAAGGGAATGAAGCAGCGTCGTGAAGGCGATTCGGGCCTCGCCAGCTTCGTCCTGCGAAATCTGCTCGACCCGACGACCTTGCCGCCTCCCGGGTACATCCGTCATCGTGCGGATGTTGTCTACGGCGAAGTGTTTCGCCGCTCGTTCGAGTACCTCGCAGGTTCACGCGTCTCCGGTGACATCGTCGAGTTTGGAACGTTCCTCGGGTACACGGCACGGTGGCTCGCGGGCTTCATGCGCGAGTCGCGTGAGGAACATCGTCTATGGTTGTACGATTCCTTCGAAGGATTGCCGGATGTCGAAGGCGTGGACGACTGCTACGAAGTTGTCGAAGGCGTCTGGTGTCGCGGGGCCATGCGTATTGATCCGACGATTCACGTGCGCATCGGACAACGGCTGGCCAAAATCCTTCCGGCGGACCGTCTGAAAGTAATCAAGGGTTTCTTCGAAGACACGCTCGACGGCAACCTTCCGCAAAAGCCGGTCGCCTTGGTGCACCTCGATTGCGATCTGTATTCCTCGTCGCGAACGGTTCTCGATGCACTTGTCGAGCGCAACTTATTGCAAGACGGAACCGTGCTCGTTTGCGATGACTTCAATTGCAGCCGAGCCAATCCCAACATGGGCGAACGTCGCGCTGTGACCGAAGTGTTCGGTGAAGATTCGCGCTTCGGCCTATCGCCTTGGTTCAGCTACGGCTGGCATGGACAGGTGTTCTTCGTGCACGATCGCCAAGCGAACGGCGGGCGTTCGCAGCGGGAGACGCTGTTCGCCGCGGCAACCTGAGGACGCTTGTCGCTGAAGTTTTGCCACGGCTGAGCGTTACGCATGCTCTACCTGCCGGGCGCTTACGAACTTGCGGGCGTCAGAGCTGCGATGTTCAAGGTGAGATTCACCTCCCATCGCCCACGCGCATCGGGAGTTACCGTCCAGTGCGGCAGAACAACCGTGGATTGTTGAATCCACTGCTGCCCTTGCGGACAACGGCTGAGCGTGCGAATAGGCCAGGTCCAATAACGAGCATCGCGCGACGTCCGAAGCGACCACTGAATGCCGCGTTGCGAATCGGCAATCATGAGTTCGCCGCGCGACCCGAGGTCGAGCTCTTGCGAGAGGTCGCCGATCGGTCAACCGTGCTCATCGCAAATCGTCGGGGGGTGATCCTCACTGCCGAGCGATGCGACATTGAACTCGACGGCAAAATGCGTCTTCCCGGACGGCAATCCTTCGATCTCATATTGAATGTCGAGTTCGGAACTCTCGGCGGCGAGCGCAATGGTCTTCGTGACGGTGACCTGTGAACCGGCGACGGAACCGGTTCTCGTCAGGACAAGCTCCACGCGATGCGAATTTCGACGCAGTTTTCGCTGGTAACGACCTTGGACGAAGCGGCAGGGCGCGACGCGTCCAGCCACTAGCGCTGCCAACGACGGCGGCGTGTCGAAAAAGTGATCGAGCAGCGACTTTCGCGGATAGGCGTCGTACACCATCGGCGCGCTGCGATCGGACGACGGGCCTTGCGATTGTGCAACCGGGCTTCGACGATCGGTCGTCGGATGATACGGCTCGGGGCGACGCGCGAAGGTCGCAAGCACGTTGGCCCCCGCTTCACGCACATCCAATTCGTACAGCATCCCGCCGCGTTCGGGGTCGAAGAACGCTCGCAGCCGATCGTTGGCCAAAAGCACTTCGCGATGGACGTCGGAATTGAAATCGTCGATCGTGGCTTCAACCCATGCGACGTCTTTGCTCGTCGCGGCATCGATGATTTCATCGGCCGCGATCAGATTTCGATACACTGCCTGACGCAGGTGCGGCAGATAGACGCCTCCGTACACGCCGTGCCAATACGCGCATCCGCACTGTGCAAGATCCAAATGCCGACGAGCGGCCGCGAGGCGGTCGTCGCCACGTAGTTGACGTTCGGCCGCGCGCAGACGCCGACTCGCCAACTGCATGCGGGCATGCATCTCATCGGCAGCGGGATATTTCACGCGAAAGTTGCGCCACGTACCACGCACCGCGAGGTCGGTCGTTTCACGCTCAGCCAGGTGTGCGTCGATCGCCTCGCGCTGACCACTGGCGTCGATCGCGCTCCAGGCGTTCATCTCGCGATAGCTCGAATCGGGCAGATAGACCTTGCCCAGCGGCGCCACGCGATCGACCACCTCGCGCATCGTCGTCACGTGAAGCCAGCCGCGCTCGGCGGTGAGCGCCTCGAAGAATCGCTGCAACCATTGCAGTTCAAAGCAGCGTTCGAACATCCCTGGCCACGCGCCAAACTTCTCGCCGTCGTCGGCATACACGATGATGCCGCCAGGATGCTTCGTCCAAACGTCACGCAGATATGCGATCACTTCGTGCGGCTCGGCGAAGGGAATCATATACCGCAGCCGCTCGTTCCCGGCGAACAGTGCCACCGGCGGAGCATTGTCGTCGGTGAGCCAGTAACCGCGCAATTGGTCGTCGGTGAGGCCGGCATCGCGAAAGTGAACGTCGTCGAGAACGGTGTGCTCAATGCCTGCCGCGGCCAAATCGCCGGCAAGGCAAGGCTCCCAGACACGCTCGGCGATCCACATTCCGCGTGGCCGATAGCCGAAGCGATCGGAAAGTTTCTCGCCGTAACGCGAGATTTGACTGACGCGCTCCTCGGGCGAAATCGCCGGCAAAATCGGATCGGAGTACGCACCTCCAAGAACGTCGATCTGCCCCAAAGCCACGAGCGGCATCAGCCTGTCGAGGTATTCGGGCCGATGCGCTTCGAGCCAATCGTAAAGGCAGCCGCTCGTGTGCAGGCTGGCCCGCACCTCGGGGAACCGCGCGAGCAGCGAGAGGACCGGCTCGTAACTGCGGTGATAGCATTCCGCGATCGTCGCATCCGAGTTTCCGGGAGGCTGGTGGTTGTGCATCACCAGTACGAGTTGAAGCTTCTCAGCCATGATCGCTTCCTGAGGTCCGTGGAAAGCGGCATCGTAAGGCGGAAGCTGGCTTTGCGACAAGTGCGATGATGTCTGACGTGGCGCAACAAAAATGGCCAGGACCGACAATCGGGTCGATCCTGGCCACAGAAGTCACGATTTAACGAGTCAGACGCAACGACTAGCTGCCGGTAGCGGCGCCGATGGCAGCTCCGATGTTGGCGCCGGTCTGGCCGCCAATCGCTCCGCCGAGGTTTGCGCCTGCGTTGACGCTCGGATTGCCATAGCCGTAGCCGTACCCATTTCCGTAGTAGCCGTTCCCATAGCCATTGTTGTAATAACCGTTATTGTACCCGTACCCATTGTTGTAGGGCGAATAGCCGCGGTACGCCGAGCCATAGGCTCCGTTGTATCCATTGTTGTAACCGTACCCGTTGTTGTACCCATAGCCGTTGTTATACGGCTGATACCCGTAGCGGTATCCGGGGTTCACATGGGCGCCGCCGCCAAAACGAACTTGTCCCATTGCGGTTCCGGCCAAAATGGCGAGGGCTGCGACGGCGGTGAGAAACATTGTTGAACGCATGATTCGATCTCCTAACGGTGGTCTCAATGACTGACATGAGCCAGTGCTCAGCTGCCCTCTAAGAACACTTTGCAGATGCCGTGCCATCATGGCTGCATGACTGTGTGAATCGCCACGAGTACCAAGACCGGCTGCACACAAGTCGCTACCCACCATGCACTTGCCCAGATCGAATTCTGCGAAAATGGGGGTGTTGCGCACTCATTAGCCCTCGCTCACTCCGGTCTCGTCGCCGGCGCATTCCGACCGTCGGCCAACACCTTGCGCAACTTAGCGACCACCTCCGGATGGTTGGCCGACACATCGTTCGCCTCGGCGGGATCGCTCGTCAGATCGTACAGTTCGTCGTGCTTGAACCGCGCATGCTCTCTCGCAGCCTGCTGCGCCTTCCGCTTATTGCGGTGTTCGATCTTCGGCGGGTCGACGCGTTCAATCAGCTTCCAATCGCCAACACGGACGGCATACGCCGCGTGAGCGTCTTGCAGAATCACGCTCTCGCGCACCGGCTTGTCGCTCTGGGTCTCGAAGAACGCGCGACGCACGTCGAAGCTGTCCTCGGCGTTGCCCGGAGTCAGCTTCACATCCAGAACTCCCGCGAGCGTGGCCAACACGTCGGTCAGGCAAATCACCTGATCGCTTACCGTGTTCGCGGGAACCTTGCTCGGCCATCGCACTAAAAACGGCTCGCGAAAACCGCCTTCCCAAATGTCGTGCTTGCCGCCTCGCAGCACGCCGTTAATTGCCAAGCCCGCCTTCAACGCCCCCGACGCGTTCGCATTGTTCTCGCTCACGACGCCGCCGTTGTCGCTCGTGAAGATAACCAGCGTCTCCTCGACCAACTCCAACTTGTCGAGCGTGTCGAGAATCTGCCCGACGCTCCAATCGAGTTCTTCGATGAAGTCGCCATACTTGCCATATTTGCTTCCATGAAACTTCGGGTGCGCGACCACCGGCTCGTGGATCGCGTTCGGTGCGTAGTAGATGAAGAACGGCTCGGTCGCGTGGCTCTCGATCCAACCGGTCACGTGCTTCGTGAGATTCGCCATGATGTGATCTTCGCGCCACGGCTTCGCGATGCCGCTCGTCGTAGCGTCGGCCTTCTGCCCGCTGATGACGATCTCTTGCCCAGCGAGGCGGCCTAATATCTTGTCGTTCTCGATGAACGAGTGCGGCCCATTCCAAGGATTCGCCGCGAGCCCATAGAAGTAATCGAACCCAATCGCCTGCGGACCCGGCGACAACGGCAAGTTCCAATCCGTTTTTGCCACGTCCGATTGCAGCCCCAGGTGCCACTTTCCGAACGCTGCCGTCTGATAGCCTTGCGATTTGCACAACGATGCGAGCGTCGTGCGCGTGGGTTCGATGTGCAGCGGCGCGTTGCCCGCCAACACTTCGCCATCCTTGATGCTCGTCCGCCAGTAATAGCGGCCCGTCATCAAACCATAACGCGTCGGCGAGCAGACCGACCCCGGTGCGTAAGCATTCGTGAAGCGTCGTCCTTCG
This sequence comes from uncultured Planctomycetota bacterium, assembly GCA_963708675.1. Lineage (GTDB taxonomy): Bacteria > Planctomycetota > Planctomycetia > Pirellulales > PNKZ01 > DATAXP01. The sequence continues at coordinate 166,649 of CAVPTO010000004.1, read as the reverse complement.
TGAGCGAGCCGATCGAGGGCCGGCGTTTTCAAATCGCTCGGCGCTCCGGCGGCTCCAAAGCTGCCCCAGCCATAATCGTCCGACAGAATGACGATGATGTTCGGCTTCTCCGCCGCGACGGCCTGCCGCCCGAAAAGCGTGCCCATCGCCAACGCCACAATGCAAATCGCCTTCGTCATTGAAGTCGTTCCCAACTCAAAAGATTGCGTGCTCATTTCCCTCAGGCAGACGCTCGCCGCGCCTGCATTATTTGCTCGCGACACCGGTCGACTTATTGCCATACCCATGGGGCCGCACCTTTCGTGCAATAAATCGCCTCTCCGACACATGCGGGACCGACTTTTTGTTCACCAAACCATGTGCAAAAAGTCCATTGGCGGCTTGTATTCATCGTGGCGCATGTCGTGAGGGTGCACCAATCGCTAACGTCAGCGAGGCTACTTAAACGGCTGGCCTACTTTCAACAACAAAAGCTCAGCCCGATTCCAGCGCACTGCTCATGAATGAATGGCTCGGGCGTCCGTTTCTTTCTGTGACCAGTCAGGAATAGCACCACCACTCGCGATGAATGAACGAAAGTGCGGAAAGAAATGGAATCGAATCTCGATGTGGTTCGAGCAAGACATTCCACTGAGTTTTTCCAGGTCCCACTTGAACCCATACCTCCTCTCCTTCGCTTGATGCGCCGTGAAAGGTGACGGTAAACAGCGGCATTCTGAAGACCCATCGCGCCCCATCCGTCGGCTCGATCGCATAACTATTGCGAAGAAGGCTCAGCAACCGAATCCGAGCCAGAACCTGGCCGTCTCCGATCATTTGGAACGTCGGGGGCATACGACGGACTCGTTGAATGCGAAGGACCTCGCAATTCGAGGGGTCATAGACAACAAAGGCGGGCTTATTGCCCAAGTTCAAGAGGGAGTGTGCGGAGCGCTTCGGATGCGTTTCAAATCGCGCGAGCGGAACGCCCTGATCGGTGAAGATCGCGCCGTCTGCTTGGGAGGTGAAAGCGATCAACGACATTACGCGCCTGCCGCGTTCCAAAAACTCCTGGCTTGGCTGCTGCTTCCAGCGCTTCAACAATGGCCACCTTCCGATGCTCGGCGACTGTTCACGGTCGCGGCCAATTCAGGTGCTTGCTCAGAAAGTTGAACGTGCCGACGCCGTTGATCGTGTGCGGTCCGTCGAAGAATTCGATCTCCGTCCGCTCGGGAATCTTCAGGTCGGCGTATAGCAGCCGCACCTTCGCATATTCGTAAGCGACCCACTCATCCGGCGCCACGCCGTCGCGGTGCCCACGCTCGACCATGAAAGGCCGCGGCGCGATCAGTCCCGCCATCTCGGCATAGTTGAACGTGTTGCCGAGGTTCCACTCCGGCATCTCGTATTCACCCGTAGCGAGATAACTTCGCGGCCAATCGACGCTCGTGCACTTCCAAATCCACTCGTTGAAATCGCCCGAGCAAATGCTGAGGCAGTAACCTTCGACGACGGCCGGCACGCGCATCGCCGTCTTGCCGCCATAGCTGAGGCCGTAGAACGCGATCCGCTGCGGGTCGACCATCGGCAAGCTCGCCAGCCAGTTCACGGTCTGCTGATGTTGCGGCACGATGAACGACCAAAGCGACTTGCCCAGCGGGTTCGCTTTCCTCACCAACGATCGAAAGCGGTCCTTGCCGATGTACGGATTCTGCGGCGCGTAGGTGATGTAGCCCATCTCGGCCAAGCGACCGGCATAGCGATGATACGCCTTGTGGTCGCTTCCCGGCTCGGTCAGATCTTGAGGTCTACCCTCTAACCCGTGCTGACACACGACGACCGGTCGACGTTCGCCGGGCCCGATGTCTTTCGGCACAAGCAGGATGCCATAAGCGAACACATCGGGAAATACATCGAGCACGACTTCGTAGCCGGTGTACTTCGGCTCGTCGTAAATCTGCCGCGTGCGCGGGTTGACGGGCAGCAGCGATTGATCGAAGCGGCCCAGAATCTCGTCATAGAACTTCTTACGCAGCTCGACCGTACTCTTCGCATACGTCGTCGTATCATGCGATTTTCGATCCACCTGATCCCACAACTTCGCTCGTGTCCGTGGACTTTCACGTACGACCTTCTGCGTGAACCCGACAAGTTCATTGACTTGGCGTCTTTGCCGCGCTTCGGGATCGGGAATATCGTGAATATCAACGGCCAAGACTTCTGAGATGTCCAACGTGAGCGGCGTCCATCTCAAGAACCCCGCTGTAGAAATCGGCGTGTCATCGAGACGGACTATCGCTCCTTGGGCAACGATACCCGTCAGTGAACGAGCACGCTCAAACTCACGATCGACGGAATCGTAGCTGGGAGTTACGAGCGTGCCGGGTGTCGAATTTGGCTTACTATGTTCGGCGACTTGCGGGTAGTCGGCGTAGTGGATAGTCAAAGGCCGCGGGGCAATCATGCTGGCAATCTCGGCGTCACCGAACTCGTCGAGTAATCCCCACACGTTGCGATCAATAGTTTGCTTCGAGACGTCTTCACGAGGCGCGAAGTAGCCGGTGACAACCACCTCGTCAATGCGTGGGTCGATAGCCGCGGCACACAGCGCGATCAGTCCACCGTCGCCCTGCCCATGGACCGTGATCGCGCGTCTTTGATTCGGCGATCTGCTGCGACGATGGAGTTCGTCGACAATCGCCAGCACCTTTTGCACCTCGTACCCGATGATGTGACGGCCCATCTCGAATGCTTGCCGATAAATGAACTCTCGGTGGGGTTGCCCGGTGGGCTTTTCGAGAACCCGGGAGTACTTTTCATCGCGGCTTATCGGTGCGAGCACATATAGATCCATCGCTGACATTGCGACACCGGTCGCATGGTCGGCCCAATTGACGGGTTCACCAGCGTTATCGCCGATTCCAAAGATCGCCTCGGGACGAATATTAGCATCCGGAATAAGAATGCAGGAGCCTTCGGGATTGTCACGAGACTCGAAGACATATCCTTCGCCATGCACGCCCGGTAGAGCCGCCCAGCGCAATTCGTAGAGACTCGCATATCGCTTGCCTTCCGATTCCAACACTCCAACGCGACGTTTGATTGGGTCAAAGCTGGTCGCCCGCTCGTCAACCACTCCTAAAATCGTTCGCAAGTGCTGGCGATTCGGTTCGATGCTTTTGGCGTACGCTTCGGGCGAGCTGAAGTCGCGATTCCAATGACGCGCGTGCCGCTCGACGCTGGCGGCGGTTTCGCGGTCGAGAAAGGTGTGTAGGCCGTCGACCATGCGCTCGGCGAGATCGCCTTGCCAGATGAGTTCTGAGGTGCCATCGAGTGGAGCGGCGCGAGCGACGGAACACTCCACGGCGACGAACAACATCGCCGTCCATAAGAGGCCGCCGGTAGAAAGCCCACGAGCTTGCATGGTTCTCAAGACAACTCTCCGCGAATCAGGAAGTCTACCGCGTCACCCGGACGCGCAAGACATCATGGTCGCGCAGGACCAGCGCGTGCAACGATTCGTCGGCTTCAAAAACAATCGGGCCGACCAGACCCGCATAGGGGCCGAACTTGCGGCTGTCGCCGGTCAAATCTTGGACGACGATATATTGATCGGGGCCATTGCCGGCGGCGAAGGCGACGGTCCGCCCGTTGGGCGAGAACTGCAGCGATCCGGCCACGACGCCGTCGAAACGCTCCGAATCCTCGCGGCCGTCGACCACAACGAACCATCGTGAACATTGCGAGGCGGTGTAGGCCATCCGCTTACCGTCGGCGCTAAGCACTGGAGTTGCCGTGCCGATGCTGTCGTAAGCGGGACCGCATTCGTGGTCGCGCACAGCGCAGCGCTTGCCGCCGAGATCTGCGTCGTAGCAGAAATGTTCGCCGTCGACGCTGAAACGAAACGTGTCGCTACCGATGCCCGCGAACTCGGGGCCGAGCTTGCCGTCGACGACCACGAACATCTTGTCATTGCGGCCGGCGATGTACGCGACACGTCGACTGTCGGCACTGAAGATCGGCGGCAACAATCCATGGAACGATTCGCCGCGCTGACCGTCGATGACGACGAACGGTTGCTCGCCGTCGCTGGCCATGTACGCGAGGCGTCGACCGTCGGGGCTGAACGTCACCGTAGCATCGGCGACCTGCGGCCAAATCGCCTCCTGAACGCCGTTGACGATCACCGCTTGTTGATCCCCGACTTGTGCCGCATAGGCCAGCCGCGAGCCGTCAGCGTTATAACGATGCAGGCCGATGCCCGAGAACGGAGGACCGATGACGTCGTCGGCCACAATGTGGGCCATGCCGTTGATCCGCGCCGTAAGCGACGTGACGACCGTCGGCGCTGAACTCGATGAGGCCAAATTCGTCGAGCAGCGGACTACGCTGGCCGTCAATCGACGCGATCCATCCGTCATCAACGCGCACGAAATAGCCGAAGCGTCCGCCGTGCGGCGACAGCGTGAGGCTCTCGATGCCGTCGGCACGTTCGAGTTCTTTGCCGTCGAGGACCACGGCGCATGTGGCAGCGTCGACCTTTGCAAGATATGCGAGATGCGCACTATCGGCGCTGAAAGCCAGCGACTCGGCGATGATCGACGCATAGCGATCATGAGGCACGCCATCGACGACGGCATACGATTGGCTGGCGTCGGTCGCGATGTAGGCAATACGTTTCGAGTCGGGGCTGAAGACGGGGCGCCCGATCGTCTCGTGCCGCGGACCTGGTTGGCCGTCGATCCAGCAACACTCGCCGCCTTGACCGGCCATGGTGCGCGGCAAGACGTCTTCGAGCTTGTCCCACGGATACATGACGGCGGGCGCGGGCGGCGGGGCGGCGACCATTGCGACTCGCCAGCCGTCGCGACTCACGACGAAAGTTTCGCTACGAAAGCCGGGGCCCAGGACCGCAAGTGGCGATTCTTCGACCGGCATCGAAAGCCTCAAATGCCTCGTCAACGACGCGGCTATTGATCCTCAGAAAACGACGTAAACTCGTCGAGTGCTACCAGCCCGAAGCGCAAGCGAGGGAGGTGCCGGGTTCCGATTTCACCTCGATCACGCCTCATCCCTCTCTTGCGCTTCGGGCTGGTTGTCGTTGAGTGGTCACCATAAATTGGTTTTCTGAGACTCGTTAGCCCTTCTTCGATTCCGCGTTCTTCGAGTCGGCATTCTTTGAGTCCTCGAGCGCTTTCTTGAACTTCTCGAGCTGACGCTTGATCAGGCCCGAGTGCGGCTCTTGGCTGACAGCTTCGGTCTGAGATTTGACGGCGTTTTCGAGGTCGCCGACGGCGAAGTAACAGTGGCCAAGCGTGTCGAGATACCCGCCGCGCTGTGGCGAATCGGGCGGGAGCAACTCGATCGACTTGAGCGAGCAGCGAAGCGCTTCCTGGTAGTCGCCTTCGGTGTTGGCGATGAGCCAGGCGAGCTGGTTGTAGGCCATCACGTCGTCGGGAGATTGCAGAATCTTCGAGCGGAACTTGTCGCCAGCGGCGCGAATCTTCGTCATTGCCAGGTCGTGCATCTCCTTGTCGTTGGGATAGCGATACATGGCGATCAGCACGTCGGCATTGTCGGGATCAGCCTCGACGCCTTTGAGCAACTCTTCTTTTTGCCGCGGCAGATCCTGCTTCTGCAACGCGTCGCAAGCGAAGAAGAAGTGCATCTGGCCGCGCGTGACTTTGATGTCCGAAGGATCGGGCTGCCGGCCGTTCGCGGCGCGTTCTTCGAGTGCGGCGGCCCGCTCTTCGTAAGCCTTCGCAGCGTCGAAGTCGCGGCCTTGATCGTGCAGCATTTCGCCTAGACGCGCTTGCACCCAAAGGGTCGCATCTTCGCCAGGTGGGCCGATGGCGATCGCGCGGCGGAATTCCCATTCGGCCCAATCGATCATGCCACGTCGCTGCAGCTCGTAGCCGATGCCGAGGTGCAATCGCTGATTGTCCTCGTGCATCGCGACCGCGCGGTGCGCCGCTTCTTCCGACAGCTTGTTGTTGCCGTTCTTGCGGCAGGAGTCGGCCAATCCATAGAGCAGCAGCGGCTCTTGTTCGAAGCGGTTCTCGTAGCGCGGGATCGCCTCTTCGAGGATTGGCCAAGCCTTCTGCTTCGCGAGCCAATCGAACATTGCCGTGAGCTGGGTGCTGTCCTCAGGCTCCATGGCGATCAGCGAACGCATGGCCTCCAGGGCGTCGTCGTCGCGACCGAGCTTCGTGAGCGACATGACCTGCTGCTCGATGAGACCGACGACAATCTCAGGTCGCGAAAGGTGCGGCGTCTGACGAAGCACGCGCGTTTCGTCGGTGGCATAACGCGCCCATGCCGCTGCGGAGGCGGTCGCATCGTCGCGCTGATTGATCCACGTGCGCAGCCACTCGGCGGCTGGGCGCGGACTGCGACCGAGACTGTCAAGCACCGTCGTTCGCAACTGCGGCGAGGTCTCATGTCGACCGGCATTCTGGTCGATGAGTTTCAGCGCCGCGAGCTTCGACACGTGTTGCGAACGATCGAATCGCAGCAATCGGCACAATGCCGACACGCCTTGGTCGTTGGGCAACTTCGCGAGTTGGTCGGCCATCGAGATGCGCGCCTGTTCGTCGGCCGACTCGTAGCCTTCGAAAATCTTCTTCACTTCCGGCGGATCGCCGTCGAGAACCGGCTCGACGTGCAACATGCGAACCAGGTACCGCGCACGTTCGGCGATCTCGATGTCGTCGTCGTTCTCGGCTCGCGAGAGAGAATCGAAGGCTTGCAGCCCGATGCGGCTCAGCTCTTCTTGAGCCCACTGACGCACGAAATAATCGTCGTCGCCAAGCTGACCGATCAGACGATCGATGCGCTCTTGGCCGACGGCCGTGGGATTGCTGGGAGCGGCGACGACCAACATCGGGGCCGCGATGAGAACCAGCATGACGAGAGCGGCTTTGACTGCTGAGGCGATCATGCCGTAAGTATACGCCGCCGGAGGGAGAACTGGCGAGCCGGGAGCATGATGACGGATTCGACGCGAGGGGCGTCGTTTCGTCTAGCCCAGGCCTTCACAACATGATGCAACCGCTTGCGCTCGCGGTTTGGGTGTCTCACTGTAGGGAACGCCCTCCGTGGCGTTCCGAGAACTTCCGGTGGATGGTCCACAGCGACTCTCGGAACGCCACGGAGGGCGTTCCCTACAGCCCGCGCTCGGCGCGGTCCTCCAGACCCCGCCGATCTTCGGGAGACCTTCGGTCGGTCGAGCGGCGGGGCCAGAGACCCGCGCCAAGCGAGAGTGCCGCGTTATCGCTGCGGGCCGGCGGAGTCTTCCATGCCGTCGATGTACCGGCGGAGGCGTTCGACTTCGTCGGTCACGTGTCGCAGCTTGAGCATGTTTTCGACACGCTTGAGCAACTCGACCTTGTTAACCGGCTTGCTTAGAAAGTCGTCGGTGCCAGCATTCACGGCTCGCTCGATGTCGCCGAGCTCGTTGAGTGCGGTGACCATGAGCACCATGATGTTGCTGGTGGCCGCGTCGTCCTTGATCTTCTTGCAGACCTCGAAGCCGCTGAGCTTCGGCATCATGATGTCGAGCAGAATCAGGTCGGGCTTGAACGAAGCGACCTTGTCGAGCGTATCGCGGCCGTCGACGGCGATCGCCGTGTCGCAATCCAACTCGGCAAGATAGACCTCGAGCAACTCGACGTTCGTCGCGTTGTCGTCGGCGATGAGAATCTTGCTTTTGCGTGGAGCGGGAGCTGACATAGCAATCGATGGTTTATGTGGCGGCGGGCCGCGCTGGCCGGACGGCTCTGGTATCGGATCGACCATTACATTTGACGATCAAACGTTGACAAGCCTCGCCGCCGGTACGGGAAAGGATTCACACAGCGTCGCGACGTCGTTGCGAATGCGATCGGAGACGCGCGTGTCGTCGGCGTTGCGCAACGATTCGATCATCCACTCGCCGATCTGGCGCATCTCGTCGGTCCCCATGCCGCGCGTGGTCAGTGCCGGCGTGCCGATGCGAATGCCCGACGGATCGAGAGGCTTGCGTTGATCGTACGGAATCATGTTCTTGTTCACCGTGATGCCGCAGCGGCCGAGCGCGGCCTCGGCGGTCGCGCCGGTGAGGCCGATCGTGGTGACGTCGGCGAGCATCAAATGATTGTCGGTTCCACCACTGGCGAGCTTGAGGCCGCCCGTCATCAATGTCTCGGCCAGCGCGCGAGCGTTGTCGATCACCGACTGTGCGTACTGCTTGAACTCGGGCTTGAGCGCTTCGCCGAAGCAAACGGCTTTGCCGGCAATGACGTGCATCAACGGCCCGCCCTGGACGCCGGGAAAGACGTTTTTGTCGACGTCCTTGGCGAACTCGGCGCGGCACATCGTCAATCCGCCGCGCGGACCACGCAGCGTTTTGTGCGTGGTGCTGGTGACGAAATCGGCCACGGGAACCGGGTTATTGTGCAATCCTGCGGCGACGAGGCCGGCGTAATGGGCCATATCGACGAACAGTTTCGCGCCGCAATCGCGGGCGATTTCGGCGAACCGCTCGTGCTGTATCTCGCGCGGGTAAGCGCTCGCGCCGGCGACGATCATCTTCGGCTTGTGCTCGCGCGCGAGTTTGGCCACCTGATCGAAGTCGATGCGATTGGTGTCGGGTGTCACGCCGTAGCTGATGAAGTGATACAGCCGGCCCGAAATGTTCAGCTTCATGCCGTGCGTCAGGTGCCCGCCGTGGGCAAGGTCAAGCCCGAGCACGGTATCGCCGGGGTTGAGCACGCTCAGATACACGACCATGTTCGCCTGGCTGCCCGAGTGAGGTTGCACGTTGGCGTGGTCCGCGCCGAAGAGTTGCTTCGCTCGATCGCGGGCCAGGTCTTCGACAACATCGACGAACTCGCAACCACCGTAGTACCGGCGGCCTGGATAGCCTTCGGCATACTTGTTCGTGAGCACGCTGCCGACGGCCTGCATGACGGCGGGGCTCGTGTAGTTTTCGCTGGCGATCATCTCGAGGCCGTCGGCCTGGCGCTTGATTTCGCCGGCGATCGCGGACCAAACTTCGGGATCGTCGTTTTCGAGAAAGTTCATGATGTGCGTGGTGATCGGTGACCGTGGAGTCGCGATGGGTAGCGAGCGCTCGCTACGAGAATGCGCGAAACCGCAAGCGAGTATTGTCGCGACCGAGGGGGCGCTTCGTCAATGAGCGCTCATCCATGAGATCCAACGCGTGGAGAACCAACGCGTGCGCTCAAGCGTCGTTCTTGAACTCGGCGAGCGCAGCGGCTTCGTCATCTTTAATGTTGAACAACTTGTTCAGTCGCGTGATCATGAAGACTTCGTAGATCTCGGGCCTGATGTTGCTCAGCCGCAGCTTGCCAGCATTGCTCTTCACCTTTTTGTCGAGCGTGATAAGCTTGCCGAGCGCGGCACTCGAAAGGAAATCGACGTGCGAGAAGTTGAGCAGCAGCTTCTTCTTGCCTTCCTCTTCGATGAGCGCGAACAACTCTTGGCCCATCTCGTGGATGTTGCCTTCGTCGAGAATCTTTCGATCGACGAAACGCACGACGGTGACGTCATCGACTTCCGCGACTTCTAAACGCCGATGTACCGCCATGAACCGGGACTCCCTTGATGCTGAAGGCCGACCTGCCGCGGGGGGGCTTCAACGCCGAAACGAGCGCAGCGCGCCCCAGAGCTTACGAACCTGCGAACATCGACCGTTGTATAATGCCGTGATGGGGGGGTCAAGGATGCGGTTTCGCGTCGGGCTGGCGAGGCGAAAAATCGACGCCGAGGCGGAAAAGCAACGGCCGACGCATGCGGTGACGAGGTCGTTTGAGCGGCGTTTTTTCACCTAAGTGCAGCAGGCGACGGCATTACGTTGCTGCGTTGCCCGGCGTGTCATGGGAACCAGGCACGCACGTTGCCTTGGAAGGCGAACTCACGCTTCGTCCTTCACCGCGAGTCGCCACCCGTGCCCAAGTTCGCGTTCTACGCTGCCGCTCTTACGATGATCTCGTCGACCTTCACGGTCGAGGCGGCGTTGCGCGTGCAGTTGGCGAGCGGACGTGCGTTCAGCGGCGAAGTCGACGAGCGCAGCGATGACCGTCGATTGTGGCTGCGGATGGAGCACGGCTCGTCGCACGTGCTGCGTCCGATCGATTGGACGGCGGTGCGATCGGCATGGGTCGACGAGCAGCCGATCGACGTCGACGCGCTTCGTCAGCAAGTTCCGCAACTGAAGTCGACGCATCAGGTAGTCGAACGACAATCCCCTGACAATTTTGAACCTTCGCCGCCACCCGCTGCGCAAGTTCCCGAAACACGCGTCACCAGCCTGCAGATCGAGGCGGGCATCGCAAATTGGGATGCTGATGTCGAGACCGACGGAATCGTGCTGCGCGTGTTGCCGCTCGACGTTTGGGGCGATATCGTGCCGGTCGACGCGACGCTCGAAGTCGAGTTGATCGGCGAAGGGCCCGGCACGAGCGGCGTGTTGCGAACGTTCCCCGTGTTGGCGCGGTGGTCGCGACGTGTGACGCCCGACGAGTTCGCCGCCGACGGTGTGACGTTTCGTCTCGACTATCAGGCCGAGCATCCCGAGTTCAACTTGCACCTCGGCAACTACGGGCTCGTGCATGTGACGCTTGCCATTCCAGGGCAGGGGAGCTTCGACGCCTCTACCTCGGCGACGACGCTGCGTCCGTACAACCCGATGCGCGATCGCTGGCAGCAGTTCAACAACCAGCGATTTTTCCCCACCGAGCGCACCGGTCGCGGCACGCAGCAGATCTCGCAGGTCAACGGCGCGTGACGCCTTGGTTTCCGTTGGTTAGCCGCGACCCACAAGGGGAGCGCTCCGCTGGCGCGTTGCGGCTAACCGGTCGCGCGCTCGGCGCGGGTCTTTGACCCCGCCGACCCGGGAGACCTTCGGTCATTGAGCGGCGGGGTCAGAGACCCGCGCCGAGCGCGCTTATTCGCGAAGCGCTGGCGTCACGTACGCCACCCCGATACGATCCAAGCGCCATGCGCGTGACAATCGACAACCGGGCCATCGAGTTGCATCAAGGCGACATCACCGACCAACAGGTCGATGCGATCGTCAACGCGGCAAATAGTCAGCTCGCGGGCGGAGGCGGTGTCGATGGCGCGATCCATCGCCGCGGCGGCAAAGCGATCATGCAGGACACGGATCGCCGCTATCCTGAGGGTTGCCCGACCGGCAGCGCGGTGATCGGCGTGGGTGGCGAACTCGACGCTCGCCATGTGATTCATGCCGTCGGCCCGGTATGGCGTGGCGGACGTGCAGGTGAGCAAGCGCTGCTCGAAGGGGCGTACCGTCGATCGCTGGAACTCGCGGCCGAGCACGAACTCAGCAGCGTGGCGATGCCCGCCATCAGTGCCGGCGTGTACGGCTATCCGCTCGACATGGCCGCCCGCGTCGCGCTGCGAACGGTGCGTGATTTTCTGTCGACCAACGACAAGCCCGAGTTGGTACGATTCGTGTTGTTTGGACCCGCGGCCTACGGCGCCTTCGCCGCTGCGCTCGAAGAAATCATGCGTGAGGAGACCAGCCCATGAACGACGCGAAACCCGCCAAGACCGACCATCCCGTTCACGAGTTGATCGCCGATCGTTGGAGCCCTTACGCCTTCAGCGATCGCGACGTGTCGGACGACGACCTCAAGTCGCTGTTCGAGGCGGCCCGCTGGGCTCCGTCGTCGTACAACGAACAACCTTGGAGCTACATCGTCGCGACGAAGAAGGACGCGAAGGAATTCGAGCGGCTGCTTTCATGTCTCGTCGAGGGGAACCAGGCGTGGGCGAAGATGGCCCCCGTCCTCGCGCTCGGATGCACGACATTGAATCACAAGCAAAACGGCAAGCCGAACCCCGCCGCGCAGCACGACCTGGGGCTGGCGAGCATGAGCCTGTGCATCGAGGCCACCGCCCGCGGCCTATGCGTGCATCAGATGATCGGCATCTTGCCGGATCGCGCTCGCGAGTTGTACGAGATTCCCGAGGGGTCGATCGCGCTCACGGGCATCGCGATCGGTTACGCGACCGATGCAAGCGTGTTGCCCGAGGCGATTGCGAAACGCGACGCCGCCCGCCGGCCACGGAAACCCGTGACGGAGTTTGTGTTCGCCGGGAAATGGGCGAACGTGTCGCCGAATGTGGGGTGACGTTTCGTTTATTGATCCTCAGAAAACCGCGTGAACCAGGGTATACGCGTCGTATCACCGCTTGCGGTTTCGCGCGTCTCACGGGCGGAACGCGCGAAACCGCAAGCGGTGATGGATAGCATCATCGCGATTAACTTTGTTTTCTGAGGATCAATAGCCGGGTGAGGGCGCTTTCTAACTCAACCCGCCCTCATCCGCCGCTTCGCGGCACCTTCTCCCAGAGGGAGAAGGGTTTCATTCTGCCTGAGGCAGCATCCCGGGCGGAATGTCCTGCGTCACATTGCCGGTCGCGACCCACTCGGCGCCGCGCTGCAAAATGCACCTGAAGTCCAGCGTGGCCATCGCCGGCGGGCTGTGGCCGAGCGTCATCACGAAGATGTTGCTCGGGCCGAACTCCGACGTGTAGAACGCCGCGATGTGGTGCGTCATGTTGTCATTCTCTTCGCCGGTGTAGGCCTCGGCCAAAATGTGCGTCGACTCCGGCTGACCAATCAACCGCGTCGGCAGCGTGTCGGGCGTGTGCAGCCACTTATGCGCGAGGCCGGTGGTGATCGGGTGCGATTCGTCGCGCAGATCGATCAGCCACGTCCGCGAAGCCCCTTCGCCTTGCTCATAGCCGCTGAGGGCGACCATCTGTTTCCATTCACGCCACTCGGGGAACGAAGCGGCCGCCTCGTGAATGACGATCAACCCGCCACCGGCGAGCATGTAATCGACGAACGCCTTGCGCGTGGCCGGCGACCACATATCGCCGTTGTAGTTCGAGACGATGACTTTGTAATTGCTGAACGCGGGCTTGAAGTCGTTCATGTTGCCGCCGTGCGGGGGCGACGTCGTCACGTCGACCGTGAACAGCCCCGTGTCCTGGAGGTGTTGCTTGAGGATTGGCGTCGTCGCTCGCCAGTCGTGGTGCCCCTGACCTTCGATGATCAATGCGGTGATCTTGTCGTCGGCGGCGTGAACAGCGGTCGTCGAGACTGCCGCAGCCAGCCACAGCAAGGCAACGAAAACTCGCATGACAGATTGCTCCTGGGGAACGTCGAGCGGGTGCATTAGAGTGGGAGTATGGACGCGTACAATTCTAACGCCGAATCCGTGACAAACGACGCGATTTGCACCGCCTGCGGCTGCCTGTGCGACGACATTGGTCTGCACGTGCGGAATGGAGCGGTCGAAAAGGCTGAACGGGCGTGCGAACGCGGGAAAACGTGGCTTCTAGCCCGTCCGGCCGAAAAACGCCCGGAAGCCTGGATCGGCGGAAAACCGGCGTCTTTGAAGGCCGCGATCGCCCGGGCAGCCGAAATTCTTGCCAAAGCCCGTAGCCCGCTTGTGTACGGCCTGTCGCACACGACGGTCGAAGCACAGCGCGTGGCGATCGCGATCGCAGACCGCATAGGAGCGGTGGCCGACACGCCGACAAGCTCGTCTCAAGGGCCCGTCGGCATGGCCTTGGATGGCGTCGGTGAAATGACCTGCACGCTGGGCGAGATGCGCAATCGCGCCGACCTGATCGTCTTCTGGGGATGCGATCCTGCCGTCAGTCATCCGCGTCACTTCGAGCGCTACAGCCTGGACGCGCCGGGGATGTTTCTGCCCGGTGGTCGCACGGATCGAACGTGTGTCGTCGTCGATGTCGAACGCACCGCGACCGTCGCACGTGCCGACGAGTTCATCGCCGTGCGCCGCGGTGGCGACTTCGAGGCATTGTGGACATTACGCGCGTTGGCGAAGGATCTGCCCTTGGACGCCGCGACGGTCGAGGCCCAAACCGGCGTCGCGCTGGCGACGTGGGCGAAACTCGTCGAGACGATGCGCGGCGCGAAGTTTGGCGCGATGGTTTACGGCAATGGCCTGGGGACGACGCGCGGCGGAGCGATGAACATCGAAGCGTTGTTAGCGCTCGTGCGCGACATGAACGCCCACACACGCTTCGTCGCCAACGCCTTGCGCGGCGCCGGCAATCAGGCAGGCGCCGACAGCGTGATGCTGTGGCAAACCGGTTATCCGTTTGCCGTGAATCTCGCGCGAGGTTTTCCTCGCTACGGACCTCGCGAGTTCAGCGCCGCGACGTTGCTCGAACGTCGCGAAGTCGATGCGGCGCTCATCGTCGGTAGCGATCCGCTCACGGAGATGTCGTCGAGGGCGGCCGAAGCGCTGCGGTCAATTCCCTACGTGTGCATCGACTCGCGCGACACCGCCACGATGCGTGCCGCCGCGGTCGCGATTCCCACAGCGACGTATGGTATCGAGACGGCAGGTACGGTGTATCGCATGGACGACGTGCCGTTGCCGCTGCGCCCGGCGCTGAAATCGCCTCGAGTGACCGACGCGGACGTATTAAGCGCGATTTTATCCGTCGTTTAGTGAATCTGTTTAGCCGCGACGCGCTCGAAACGCGGCTAATGATCTTCGGGATACTCATCGAACGACGGCGCAGTTTGCTCCCTCTCCCCTTGCGGGAGAGGGCTGGGGTGAGGGGTACTGAAGCGTGTACTCGCCTCAACCCCTCACCCGATTCGCCTTCGGCGAACCACCCTCTCCCGCAAGGGGAGAGGGAATAAGACACGCGGCTGTCGGGTGGATCGAAAACCTGAACACCATAAACACGCAATCAATCAATGTTATCGTCGCGTCAGCCTATTGATCGCCCGCAGCAGAAACCATCCCACAAACCCGCCCGCCATGACTAACGGCACCAGCGCGGCCGGGTCGACGATGCGCTTGAACTCGGTTTGGCCGTCCTTGATCTCGATGTAGCCCAACGGCGACGCGCTCAAGCCTCCACCGCCGCCGCCGTTCTCGCCGAGTTCCGACACGCCCGAGCCGCCGCCGAATCCGCCGCACACCTTCGCCACAGGAATCACGGTCACGCCGTCACGCTCGATCGGCTCGGCAAAGACGGTCTTGGCAGTCGCCGCAAGGCCAAGCTTTTCGGCCAGACGTTCGGTCAGCGTGGGATGCGAATTATTCTTGGACGTTGCGGTCATGACCGGCTCTCGTGTTTTCGTGGATCGAATCATTCGCTCTCACCGAGCGTCACCACTGCCAAGGCTTGCCCATCATGCGACGCAACATGCCGATCTGTCCCGCGTGCGTCATCTCGTGCAGCGAGCACCACTGCAACGATCCCAGCTTCGTGCGGAAATGCTGATGCGGCTTGAACGATTCCTCGTCGCATTGGCTGTCGGGCATCTTCGGCACCTCGACCAGCACTTGTTCGTACACACGATCATACGTCGCGCGGATCTCGCCGATCGGCGGATACTTCGTCGCGTCGGCGTCGGGCGTCGAACCTTTGCCGAACTGTTGCAGGAACTCGTGCGAGATGAGCGCCTCGTCCGAAGGTCGCAATCCCCGAATTCGCGCCAACCCCAACCAATATTGCGCCATTGCCAGGTGCCCGACTTGCCAGGCGATGTGTGTCGCCATGTTCGGCGGCACCCAGAACCAGTCGTCGTGCCCCAGGTCGTTCAACTGATTCGTGGTGTACTGACGCGAGAGCTTGATCTGCTCGAGCGCGATTGCAACGCGTGGCGACATTGACGATTCCTCCGTCGATAACATAGCACGGGCTCCGGCATACGCGGTGAGCGCCGAGCGCGTCTGGAGACCCGCGCCGACGCAAGACCCGCCTTACACCGTGGGGGCGACCGACTCGCCACGACCAGCTAAACTACGGTTATCGACGCATCTGGCAAGACCCGCATCGCGCATGGATTTTACGAAAATTGCAGGCGGAACGGTCTACGATCCCATCAACGGGATCGACGGCTTGGTGCGCGACCTGTGGATCGGGGGCGGTCGCATCGTAGACCCGCCGACCGACCCGAAGGTTCGCCCTACGCGCGTCATCGATGCGGCCGGCCTCGTCGTGATGCCCGGCGGCATCGACATGCACTGCCACATTGCCGGGCCGAAGGTGAACCTCGCCCGCAAGATGAGGCCCGACGACAAGCGCGAATCCGACGTCGTGCCGCGCACCGAGCGCTTTCGCAGCGGCACGATGGGCGCGGTCCCCAGCACGTTCGCCACGGGCTACAAGTACGCGGCGCTGGGTTACACGACGGCATTCGACGCCGCGATTCCGCCTCTTTCGGCACGGCACGCCCACGAAGAACTCGCCGACACGCCGTGCTTGGACAAAGGGTTCTTTGTACTCATGGGGAACAACCATTACATCATGCGCTCGCTCGAAGCCCGCGAGCCCGAGCGGCTCAAGGCGTTTGTCGGTTGGTTGCTCGCGGCGTCGAAGGGCTACGCTCCGAAGATCGTGAACCCTGGCGGCGTCGAAGCGTGGAAGGCCTCGGCGGGCAACGTACACGGTCTCGACGAATGCGTCGAAGCGTTCAACGTCACGCCGCGGCAGATCGTCACCGGCATCACGCAAGCTGCCAACGAGCTGAACCTGCCGCATCCGGTCCACATTCACGCGAATAACCTTGGCTTGCCCGGCAACTGGACGACGACGCTCGAGACGATGAAAGCGCTCGACGGCTTTCGCGGTCACATGACGCACATTCAGTTTCACAGCTACGGCGGCGGCCCCGAAGATGAGACATCGTTCAACTCCAAAACGCTGCCGCTGGTCGAGTACGTCAACGATCATCCGAACATCACGGTCGACGTCGGCCAGGTGCTCTTCGGCAAAACGACGAGCATGACCGGCGATGGCCCGCTCGGGTATTACCTCAGCCGCGTCTATCACTCAAAATGGTTTTCAAGTGATACCGAGCTCGAGGCCGGCTGCGGCATCTGCCCGATCGAGTACAAAGACAAGAGCCTGATCAACTCGCTGCAGTGGGCGATCGGCCTCGAATGGTTCTTGCTTTCCAAGGACCCGTGGCGCGTCGCGATGAGCACCGACCATCCCAACGGCGCATCGTTCGTGGCGTATCCGCAGATCATTCGTCTGCTGATGGACAGCGCGTATCGTCGCGAAGCGCTCGCACGAGTGAACCCCGCCGTGCGTGAACGTTCGGTGCTCGGCGACATCGACCGCGAGTACACTCTGAACGAGATTTGCATCATCACGCGCCGGCCCCGCGCGGATGTTGGGCCTCACGAACAAGGGGCACCTTGGCGTGGGGGCCGACGCCGACATCACGATTTATTTGCCCGACGACGACGCCGAGGTGATGTTCGAGTTGCCGAAGTGGGTGATCAAAGCCGGCCAAATCGTGGCGGAAAACGGCGAGTTGCGCGACGATCCGCAAGGCACGACGCTGTACGTTTCCCCGGCCTATGATAGAGGAGTCGAATCCGACATCGCCGCCTGGTTCGACCGGTACTCGTCGATTCAATTCCGCAATTATCCGGTCTGACGTTTCTGCTTGGCAAACATTCTTGTTGCCTCGCGCATCTCATTGAATGACTTGGCAAACAAAAACGTTTGCACCACCAATACACTGTGAAACGCCGCATACTCATCATCGCCGCTGTCGTACTCGCGGGCGCTCTTGTCGTCGTCGCGGGAGATTGGTTCATCGCGCATCCCGCGAGCGAGCAGGCTCGCTATGTCGGCCGGCAAGAGTGCATCGACTGCCACCGTGGTCAGTTCGAGCGTTGGACCGGCAGCGATCACGACCTCGCTATGGACCTGGCGACGCCTGAGTTTGTGCTCGGCAACTTCGACAACCAGGAGCTCACGCACTTCGGTGTGACGTCGCGCTTCGAGCACAAAGACGGCAAGTATCTCATCACGACCGAAAACGCCAAGGGCGAGATGGAGACGTTCGACGTTAAGTACGTCTTCGGCGTGCGGCCGCTGCAGCAGTACATGGTCGAGTTCGCCGACGGTCGCGTGCAGGTTTTGTCGCTGGCATGGGACACGGTGAAGAAACAGTGGTTCGACCTGCATCCCGACGAACGCATCAAGCCCGACGACGAACTGTTCTGGACGAAGCCGTCGGCCAACTGGAACTACATGTGCGCCGAGTGCCACTCGACCGACGTGCACAAGAACTACGACCTCGAAAAAGACTCGTATCACACGACGTTCAACGAAATCGACGTCAGTTGCGAAGCCTGCCACGGCCCCGGCAGTCTGCACATCGAGCTTGCGAAGTCCAAGTCGCTGTTCTGGGACCGCAACCATGGGTACGGGCTGGCGCACCTCAAGACAGCATCGAATACAAACGAGATCGAAGTCTGCGCACGATGTCACGCTCGCCGACGCACCGTCGCGGGGGACTACCATCCCGGCGCGAGCTTTCTCGATTACTATCAACCCGAGTTGATCGAGCGGCCGCTGTATACCGATGACGGGCAGATTCTCGATGAGGACTACGAGTACGGCTCGTTCCTGCAAAGCCGCATGTTCCGCGAGAACGTGCGGTGCAGCGATTGTCACGATTCGCATTCGCTGAAGTTGCGGTTGACGGGCAACGACTTGTGCGTGCGATGTCACACGCTGGCGAAGGGAAACTACGATTCGCCGTCGCACCATCACCATCAACCGGGAAGCGTCGGCTCGAAGTGCGTCGAGTGTCACATGCCGACGCGCACCTACATGGTCGTCGACCCGCGCCGCGATCACAGCATCCGCGTGCCGCGCCCAGATCTGACGGTGAAGATCGGCACTCGCAACGCCTGCCAGGCGTGTCACACGAAAGAAAACGAGACGCCGCAGTGGGCGGCCGACAAAGTCGTCGAGTGGTACGGCCCTAAACGTCGCGAGAACCCGCAGTTCGGCGAGGCGTTTCACGCGGCGTACACCAATCAACCGTCGGCCGAGTCGTTGCTGTTGAACGTCGCCAAGCCGCCCGTCGCAGATAAGGCCAAGCAAGTCGGCGGCATCGTGCGAGCGACGGCCATCGCGCTGTTGGCGAGATTCGGCACGGCCGAGGCACGGCCCGCGCTCGAGGCATCGCTCAAAGATACCGACCCACTCGTGCGTGCCGCGGCCATCGGCGCGTTCGATATCGGCGGGCCTTTGGATGAAGATCAACGCCGGCAGTTGAAGCAGTTGTTGTGGCCGCTGCTTAGCGACCCCGTGCGACTCGTGCGCACCGAGGCAGTGAAAATTCTCTCGCGCGTGCCGCAAGCGACGCTGACGGAAGCCGAGCGCGAGCGATTCGCGCAGGTCTTCGAAGAGCTTCGCGAAGGGATGAAAGCGACCGACGATGACGCCGGGCCGCACATGATCCTGGGCATGATGTACTTCAACCTTGGCTACACCGACAAGGCCGTCGAAGAATACCAGTGGGCGATCAAGCTGCAACGGAACATGCTGCAGGCCGGTCAATCGCGAATGCAGCTGGCCGCAATCGAGCACGACCTGAAACACAACGCGAAGGCCGAGGCGCTGTATCGCGAAGTGATTGCGATTGAACCGAGATACGCGCCGGCGCACTACGAGCTCGGGCTGCTGTTCGCCGAGGATGAAGGTCGCATGAAGGAAGCGGCCGAACAGTTGGCCGAGGCGGCGAAGCTCGAACCCGACAACGCACGGATGCACTACAACCTGGGGCTGGCGCTGCAGAAGTCGGGACGTCCAGGCGATGCGGAGGTCGAGTTGTACAAGGCGTGGCAACTGCAACCGGCCTCGACCGAGTTCCTCTACGCGCTGACGATTCTCTACGCTCAAGAACAAGACTGGCGCAACGCGCTGGCCTGTGCCGAGCAACTGGCGAAGCTTGATCCACAGCAT
This sequence comes from uncultured Planctomycetota bacterium, assembly GCA_963708675.1. Taxonomy (GTDB): domain Bacteria; phylum Planctomycetota; class Planctomycetia; order Pirellulales; family PNKZ01; genus DATAXP01. The sequence goes on along the minus strand of CAVPTO010000004.1, from coordinate 146,861 downwards.
CGCCGCTTGTATCAACAGCTTCTGCGTCAGTCGCAGCAATCGCAACAGTAACGGAGAGCACGCGAATGATCGTTCGAGTCGTGTCATGCGCATTCACGCTCATGGCTGCCGTTGCTGTCGCCGCAGAGCCGACGTCGGATGGCACGAAGAGCAGCACGTACAAACACAGCGATCGCCTACGGCCGCGGCCGACGGTCGTCACGCCGCCGACTGCGAGCACGCAGGACTCGCCAGGCGCCGCGCCGAGCGACGCGATCGTGCTGTTCGATGGCAAAGACTTATCGAAGTGGCAGCCGTGGCATCCCACGAAAACCTTCGACCCCGCCGAGCCGCTGAAGTGGATCATCAAGGATGGCACGATCGAGGCGGCCGGCTATCCGCTCGAAACGCGCGAGGCGTTCGCCGATTGCCACTTCCATCTCGAATGGCGTAACTCGCCCGAAGAGGCGGCGATGCCCGAGCGCTTCGATCAACATCGCGGCAACGGCGGCCTCGAGTTCGGCGATCACCCCGAGATTCAAATCCTCGACAGCTACAAGAACGACACCTACCCCGACGGGCAGTGCGCGTCGATCTACGGCAGCTGGCCTCCGCTGGTCAACGCCACCCGCGAGCCCGGCCAGTGGCAAACCTACGACATCTACTACGTCGCGCCGAAGTTTCACGACGGCAAGCGCGTCGCTCTCGCCACGTACACCGTCCTTCACAACGGCCTGCCGGTGCACCTCGCCACACCCATCTCGGGCAACGACGTCGAGTGTCACATCCGCCTTCGCCCCCACGGCGGACAGATTCGCTACCGCAACCTCTGGATCCGCCCGCTGCACCACTACGACGAGAACGAAGGCCAACCGCTGCCAGCCGATGCAAGAACGACGAAGCCGATGTTTTGAGCCGTCCGACGCGAACGCACTGCATTAAGAGGTCGGATCATCGGCAGGTCGAATCCGCACGCGACCGGCCTCTGCGGTGATGATGGCTCCGCGCGTCAGCTCATCGCCATATTGAGCAAGAACTGCGAGCGAGATGACCGATTGCTGGCGTGCGCTGATATTCACGAGCCGCACGATGCCGTGATGTGGCAAGCTGTGGCGAATCGCCAGTTCGCCAAAGTCCTTATCAAGCGTGATCAGCACTCGCTGCTCGCGATGCGCCTGCGCGAGAATCTCTTCATCGCCCGGGTCGTGAGCCAGATCGCCGGTCCACACAATGTCGTGACCCGCCACAGGGCAATCGCATCTAACGGTTGGTCCAAGTATTGCCATGAACTGGCGTTGGGCAAGCGGGCTGGAAGGAGTGCTCGCCGAACACGGTCTTTCATGGAGGGTGCGTCATGGCTTCGTCGGGCATCGCTGCAATTCTTACACACTTTGAAACGCTTACCGATCCGCGTGTCGAGCGGACACGCAAGCATTGCCTGCTGGACATGATCGTCATCGCGCTGTGCGCGACGATCGCGGGCGCGGACGGCTGGGCCGACGTCGAACGATTCGGCAAGGCCAAGCGTGCGTGGTTCGCGCGGTTCCTGGAGTTACCAGCCGGCATTCCTTCGCACGACACGTTGGGCCGCGTCTTCGCCCGCCTCGACACGCCGGCCTTCCTGGCTTGTCTGATGGATTGGCTGCGATCGTTGCATTTGGCCTTGGCCGGAGAGGGAATTGCCATCGACGGCAAGACGTTGCGACGGAGCTTCGACGCCGGCAGCGGCCGCGCGGCGTTGCACCTGGTCAGCGCCTGGGCTTGCGATCTGCGCATCTCCCTGGGCCAAGTTGCCGTAGACGACAAGAGCAATGAGATCACGGCCGTCCCCAAGCTGTTGGAACTGCTGGAACTCAGCGGCGCGGTGGTGACGCTCGACGCCATGCACTGCCAGAAAGACACCGCCCAGGCCATTCGTGCCCGCGGCGCCGACTACGTGCTCACCGTCAAACGCAATCAGCCCGGGTTGTGGAACGAACTTAGCGACTTGTTCATCGCTTACGGCGAGCACGACTACCAAGCACCGGAACTGCGCCGCCATACCAAGACCGAGCGCAACCGTGGCCGCAGCGAACGTCGCGACTGCTTCGTGGCCCCCGCACCGCAGACCCTACGCAGCCGAGGCGAGTGGGCCGACGTGCAAAGCGTGGGCATGCTCTACCGTTATTGTGAAGAACAAGGACGCACCCGCGAAGAGACGACGTTCTTCATCAGCAGCCTGCCGCCCAAGGTGCAACGCCTGGCAAAACTCGTACGCGGACACTGGGGCATTGAGAACTCGTTGCATTGGGTCCTCGATGTAACTTTTTCAGAGGACCAGTCGCGAATTCGCCAAGGCAACGCTCCGGAAATCGCCGGCGTCTTCCGTCGCCTCGCCTTGTCGATCTTGCAACAGGACACTTCCCTAAAAAGTAGTATCCGCGGCAAACGACTCCAGGCAGGCTGGAACAACGACGCCCTCGAACGCATCCTCAGCGGCTTTCAAGGGAAATAAGATGCGATTGCCCTGTGACCCGCCACCTGCATTTCCGACTTTGCTCCGCCCCACACGCACGTGTCGAGCAGCAACTTCATGCGGCAGGCTCAACCTTGAGCGGTTCGATCCGCTCATGACCGACCATGCGACGAGCGTAGACCAGGCACGCCTGGATGTCTTCCTTTTCGAGCCACGGATAGCCCTGCAGCAGCACCTCGGCCGTGTCACCCGCGGCAAGCATCCCTAGAACATGTTCGACCGCCAGCCGCCGACCACGAATGATCGGTTTGCCACCGAAGATCGCCGGATTGACCGTGATGCGATTGAGAAGTTCGCTTTCGTCCATTTTGTTGCCGTCCGATACGTGGCAAACGCGCTTCTTAGACATTCCAATGATACCACATTGGGGGACTGCAGAAGTTGACCGCGCTCGGCGCGGGTCTCTGACCCCGCCGCACGGCCTACCGAAGGTCTCCAACACAAAGCGACCGGTCCGAGTTACAGAAGGGATGACCCATGAAGTACGTGATCAGTTGGTCCGAGCGTCCGCAAGGTTCGGCGATCGAATACGAGAACGCCCAGAAGCGAATCCTCGAAGTCTTCGGCCAATGGAAGGCGCCGAGCAATTTCAAGATCGACTTCTTTGTGATCCGCGTCGGTGAATGGGGCGGGCACATGCTGATGGAATGCGACGACCCGCTGGCGATTCACAAGTTCTGCTCGATGCTCCCCGCGTTCACGTTCGAGGTGCATCCCGTCATCCCCGTCGAAGAAGCCGTCCGCAGCGAGCTCGAAGTCATCGCCTGGCGCGACGGGTTGAAGGGCAAGTGATGCGGGGGCGGCCCTATCCCGAGAACTCCGCGTCGCGCACCAATTCCTGCGCATGGATCTGGAACAGTCGCGTCAACTTCGGGATACTTTAGCATCGAAGTGGAAGATAAGTCGTTCTAAACAGAAACCCCACCACGCGGGAAAATGCGACCGAAAAAAGCGATTACCAAAGCTCGATTTGCAGACTTCTTTCAACCAGTCTTGGATGCCCTTCGAGACTTGGGCGGCTCTGGTCGACCGGCAGAAGTTAAAGAGTGGATTCTTCGGAATAAGGCACTTCCCGAAGACTACGTAAATGCTGTTCACAAAGGAGGCGAATCGAAATTCGGGAATGATGTTGATTGGGCGCGATTTTACCTCGTGCGGACTGGTTATCTAGATGCTTCGAAACGAGGTGTTTGGTCGCTAACTGACATCGGACGAACAAAAGATATCGATGTCGCCCAGGCAACAGAAATAATTCGCGATGTCGATCGAGAAGTCACTCGCTCCGCAAAGGAAAGTGTCGAGGAGGTTATATCCGCTGTCAACTACGTCGATGACACTCTACGCATTGTCCGCTCCTTGCCCCCAAAGGGATTTGAGGCACTTTGTCAGCGGATCCTGCGAGAAAGTGGTTTTGAAGAAGTCAATGTGACGGGCCGAAGCGGCGATGGTGGTATCGATGGACAAGGAATTCTAAAAATAAATTCCTTCGTGAGTTTTCGCGTTCTATTCCAGTGCAAACGTTACAGAGATGCTGTATCGCCAAGTTTCGTTCGCGACTTTCGTGGCGCCATGGCCGGACGCGCAGAAAAAGGCATTATAATTACCACCGGGCATTTCACAGCGCAAGCGGAAACCGAAGCGTCCCGTGATGGTGCTCAGCCAATTGAATTGGTCGACGGCCATGATCTCGTGAAGTTGCTGGCAGATTTGGAACTTGGATTACGGCCAATTCCTAGTTTCGAAGTCGATGAACAGTTCTTTCGACAATTCGAAACACCCACTGACGTTCTTGTCGGGAGTTGAACGGCAACGGAGCTCGGTTGGCGTTGCGCCACGATTCGACCGACTCACCTGCTGGCCTATTTCCTTGCTCGACTTTTCCTCGCGATCTCGCTTCAATGTTCGTCAGCGATGAGGGTCGTGAGCGGTTAGAAGTGACAGGTTAGAGTCGTCGAGATGAAGGCGGGTGTCGGGAGCCTGGTTCTTGAGGCTGGAGCGCTTGCTCGACACGCGAATAAGGCGGCAGGTGCATGGTGATAAGGAACGTGCCGCTAGTCTCGATAACCGCTCCCGAAGCTCAATGTCGAATGCCGAATGACGAATGTCGAAAGGGGGGACCGTCGCGACGTCCCTCAGTGCGGCACGCGTCAGTTGTTATTCCACAGTGCTTCGCGTCCAGGCGTGACCGGCCAGCCGTCATCGACAAGGTGAACGCGAGATCGGGCGACATGACCATGTTCGATTCCATGTCACAGGCTGAGAAATCACGAATCGCCGCTCCGTGGATGCTCGACGGCGCCAAGTGTCTCGGCCGAGTCCCGGTTCGCCACCCAGCGTCCCCGAAGCCCGAGGGGCGGAGGTGGTTGCGGATGGAAGATGGAAGGTGGCGGCAGCGGCGGGGTCAGAGACCCGCGCCGAGCGCGATTCGGCGGCAAGGACCACCGAACCCGCTTCTGTTCAATCCGCAATCCGAAATCCCAAATCCGCAATCGAAGCAGCCGAGGTTGCTTGCCGTCGCGCTGACACCGCGGCGGTGAGTGTCATGTAAGCAAGAACGCCTCGGCTGCACTCAGCCCCGGTGCTTCAAAGTTTGAACCGTCGAGCGGCGGCGCGGCGATGTGCCGCGCTGCGCGCTTGGTGGGTTCGCGGCAGTAGACCGGTTCGGCAATCACGGCATGAGACGCCGCGAAGAGGCAAGCGTTTGGTGAAGCCGATGGCGATTGACCGGCTAAACGGGGTGAAATCATCGCCAAAGGTGGTGCAGGTCGGTACAATTTGTATACCGACCATTCTCGTCGATTCAACGTTTCGCCCACGCCCCCCATCGAGAGGTGCCGCATGGCCACCGCCACCAAGTCCATCCGTGAACCGAAGATCCGTCAGACCGAATGTTTTATCGACGGCAAATGGGGGCCGAGCGTCAGCGGCAAGACGTTCGAGACCATGAACCCGGCGACCGAAGAAGTCATCGCCCAGGTGGCTGAAGGGGACAAGGCCGACATCGATCGCGCGGTGAAGGCGGCTCGCGACACGTTCGAGGACAGCGAGTGGAGCCGCATGGATGCCCGCGACCGTGGCCGGCTAATGAACAAGCTTGCCGACTTAATCGAAGAGGACATCGACGAGCTGGCGGCACTGGAGTCGCTGGACAATGGCAAGCCGATTCGCGACAGCCGCAACGCCGACCTTCCGTTGACGATCGACGCGTTGCGTTATTACGCCGGCTATGCCGACAAGATTCACGGACAAACGATCCCCGTCCGCGGCCAATATTTCACCTACACGCGTCGCGAACCGGTCGGCGTCGTCGGGCAGATCATTCCGTGGAACTTCCCGATGTTGATGGTCGCGTGGAAGTGGGGCCCGGCGCTCGCCACTGGCTGCACGATCGTCATGAAGCCCGCCGAGCAGACGCCGCTCACGTGTCTGCGCATGGCGCGGCTGGCGCAAAAGGCCGGCATTCCGGATGGCGTGATCAATGTCGTTCCCGGCTACGGGCCGACGGCTGGCAGCGCGCTGGTGAATCATCCCGACGTCGACAAGATCGCCTTCACCGGCAGCACCGAAGTCGCGCACATCATCATGCGCGATGCGGCCAAAACGCTGAAGCGACTCACGTTCGAGTTGGGCGGCAAGAGCCCGAACATCGTGTTCGCCGATGCCGATCTCGACGCGGCCGTGGCGGGTTCGCACTTCGGCCTGTACTTCAACCAAGGGCAGTGCTGCTGTGCCGGCAGCCGATTGTTTGTCGAGGACAAGATTTACGACAAGTTCGTTGACAAGCTGGCGGGCATGAATTCGAAGCGAAAGATGGGGCCCGGCCTCGATCCCGAAACCGAGCAGGGGCCGCAGGTGGATCAGGCCCAGTTCGACAAGATCATGGGTTACATCGACCAAGGCACGAGCGAAGGGGCGAAGCGCATCACCGGCGGCAAGCGCTGGGGCGATCGCGGCTACTTCATCGAGCCGACTCTATTCGCCGACGTGACCGACGATATGACGATCGCTCGCGAAGAGATTTTTGGACCGGTGTTGTCGGTGCTTCGCTTCAAGGATGTCGACGAAGTCGCCGCCCGCGCGAACAAGACGAACTACGGCCTGGCCGCTGCCGTGTGGACGCGCGACATCGCCAAGGCCCACCGCATGGCCGCGAAGATCAAGGCGGGCACGGTGTGGATCAACTGCTACGACGTGTTCGACGCCGGCGCGCCGTTCGGTGGTTACAAGATGTCGGGCATGGGCCGCGAGCTTGGCGAGAAGGGGCTCGACGCGTACACCGAATCGAAGACCGTGACAGTGAGCCTGACGTAGTCTGGTTATTGTAAGCGCAGCACACGCGGCGCTCGGCGCGGGTCTCTGACCCCGCCGACATTGGGGAGACCTTCGGTCGGCCGAGCGGCGGGGTCAGAGACCCGCGCCGAGCGTTTGTGTACCGAGGGTTGAACTGAATGGCGACCGCGCTGATTACGGGAGCGTCGAGCGGTATTGGCCTGGAGTTGGCCAAGCTGTTTGCGCCGATGGCTATAACCTCGTGCTCGTGGCAAGACGGGCGGATCGCTTGGCGGAAGTCGCGGCGTCGCTTGGCAAGTCGTCGGCTGGGCGGATACACGTCATCGCCAAAGACCTCACGCGTGCCGAAGCGGTGAGTGAACTGTGCGACGAGTTGCAGAGGCAGTCGATCGCGATCGACGTATTGGTGTGCAACGCGGGAACGGCCGGGTTCGGCCTCTTCGTCGAACACGATTGGCCGGCGGATCGGCAGACGATCGACTTGAACGTGCGGTCAGTGACGGAACTCGTACACCGAATTTTGCCGGGAATGGTCGCGCGAAAACAAGGACGCATTCTGCTCGTCGCGTCGACGGCGGCGTTCAGCGGCATCCCATATCTGTCGGTCTACTCGGCGACGAAGGCGTATCTGCTCAGCTTCGGTGATTCACTGGCCGAGGAGCTGCGCGGCAGCGGTGTGACGGTGACGACGCTTTGCCCAGGGCCGACGTCGACCGAGTTCGCGGCCGCCACGGGTTCAGAACACTCAGGCTTATTCCATCGCGGCACGACGAGCTCGGACTATGTTGCCCGCGTCGCGTACCACGCATGTCTACGCGGCAAGCACATCGTGATTCCCGGCTTCTTCAACTGGCTGCTGGCCGTTAGCTCTCGGACGGTCCCGCGATCGTGGGCGACGTTCATCGGGCGGAAATTGACGGAACCTGTGCGAAAGAAGTAAGCGCAAAAAATGAACCGCGGAGTTCGCAGAGGCCGCAAAGAAAAGAGGAGAGAAGTTATCTCTCGTCCGTCTCCGCGCTCTCTGCGTCCTCCGCGGTTAAAAACTCTTTGCCCTGAAAACTACGGCAGCGTGTTAGGCTCGGCGGCCGTTAGCGCTGGCCCGGTGGCCTCGGGCGCTGCGGCTTCGGGAGCCACGGCTTGCGTCGTTGGCTCGGGTTCGTTCGAAGCGGCTGCGGGTTCTTCGGGAACTTGATCGGCCGGCAACTTCGCGGCGAACACCGCTCGCAACTTGCGGGCGATGTCGTCCTTCGGAGCGAGTTTCAAACCCTTGTCGAGTTCGCGAACCGCCTGCTTCGCATAGCCGAGGTAGCCGTACTGGTAGCCGAGCAAGAACTCGTTGGCCGGCGTGCTTTGCTTCTCGACCGCTGTTTCCAGAGCACGCAACTGATTGGTGAAGTCGGTGTTGCTCTTGTATAGCTCGGTGTAGTTGGCAACGACCAATCCCCACTTGTCTTGCGGCAGGGTTTGAATCGCATGCTGCACGGCGCCGGCCGCCTCGTCGTATTGGCCGGTGGCGAACAAGCCTTGAGCCAACAACAGCACGAGAGCGCCGTTGTTCGGAGCTTCGACCAACGCGTGACGCCATTCCTTCACGGCCATCTGATAGTCGCCGGCCTTAAACGCCGCTTCACCAGCCGAGGCGAATTCGGTAGCATCGCCACCGCCAGCCTGTGGCATCTGCTGACCTTGCTGAGCCACGGCGAACTGATTCACCGGCTGATAGTAGCCGTTGTTGCCATAGCCATATCCACGACCATAGCCGTACCCGTAGCCACCCAATCCGTACCAGAACCACGGATAGCCAAAGCCATAGAAGCCGTAGCCGGGATAACCCCAGAACCCGAACGGCGAGCCATAGCCGTAGAAGTACGACCGGCCACCGTTGTTGTACGGATGATGATGCATGCCTTGGCCGTTCATGCCGCCGTGGTTCATGCCGCTATGCATGCCGTTGCTTCCGCCCATCGTACCGGCGGTGCCGCTATGAAAAGCCTGATGCTGAGTGCCCGAACCGGTTGTGCCCGTGCCGCCGTGGCGCGACATGAAGCTGCTGCTGTTGGGAGTCGCGCTGCGGGGGGTCGATCCAGCCGTCGGGCTATGACCCATGCTTGGACTGCTGCCGCTGAACGACCGGCCAGGCGACATCGTGTGGCCGCCGCCGCTGAACGAGCGTCCGCCGCCATAGGAATGTCCGCCGCCGAACGAATGACCGCCGCCATGCCCACCACCGCCGTGGCCTCCGCCTCCTCCGCCGCCGTGCCCACCACCACCGCCGCCTCCGCCACCGCCGTGAGCGTTGGCCATTTGAGCCACCGCCAAAGTGATCGCAGTCGCGATCGCGCCGAGTTGCAGTCCTGTTCGCGCCGTCATGAAACACCCCCAAATCGAAAAGAGATTCCGAACGAGATTGGTTCGATTGCCGCGGGGCCAGCCGCGCGACTTGTGACAGCATCGCCGAGCTGCCGCAAGGACTGGTTGCAGTTCATCTTGGCTTTTTCTACGTAAGCATCAATCCTGCTGGCGGGTTAGGACGGTCAAAACGCATTAAATCCGCGTAAGAAACGGCGGTTTCGAGGCAAACCCTACCGGTGGAAGCGAGGGCAGCATGCTTCGCGGAATTTCTCAAGCCCGCTCTCCGCGATCGACGCGAGAGTGGTGGCCTTGTTTGGGTTCGGCGACGCCGCTACCATCCCGCCTCCTTGGGGCGACGCATGGATCGTCGACGCCCCTAATTCGATGTTTGACCACAACGCGCGGCGAGTCTTCGCTCCGCGTCGTGGCTAAACGGCCATGGCGTTCAATCATCATGCATGTCGTCATCACCGGCGGAGCCGGTTTCATTGGCAGTCACGTGGCCGACACGTTGCTCGATGCGGGGCATCATGTAACGGCCGTCGATAACTTGTCGCTTGGCCGGCGCGAGAACCTCGCGCATCTCGCCGGCGATCCGCGCTTCGAGTTGCGTGTCTTCGATGCCGCCAATTCGCAAACGCTTCGCGCACTGTTGGCCGAGAAGCGATGCCAGTGCGTGTTCCACCTCGCGGCGAACTCCGACATCGCGCGCAGCCACGACGATCCAAACGTCGACTTTCACAACACACTCGCGACCACCTACAGCGTGCTCGAAGCGATGCGCAACACCGGCGTGCGCGAGATCGTCTTCGCATCGACTTCGGCCGTGTACGGCGACACCAATGTCGAGCTCGACGAAGACTTCGGGCCTCTGCTGCCAGTTTCGCATTACGGCGCCGCAAAGCTTGCCGGCGAAGCGTTCATTTCCAGCTTCGCGGCGAACTACGGCATGCGCGCCTGGATCGCTCGCTTTCCGAACGTCGTTGGCGAACGCGCGACGCACGGCGTGATTTACGATTTCATCGAGCGACTCAAACAAGACCCCAGTCGATTGCGTGTGCTCGGTGATGGCCGACAAGCGAAGCCCTATCTTTACGTGAAGGATCTGGTCGAGGCGCTCGTTTACATTTGGCGCAATGCAACCGCATCCGTGAATCTGTTCAACGTTGGCGTCACCACGCGAACGAACGTCGAGCGGATCGCCGAGACGGTCGTCGAGATGATGCGGATCACGCCACGCATCGAATACACAGGCGGCAGCCGCGGTTGGGTCGGCGACGTGCCGCAGGTGCGCTATCGCCTCGACAAGCTGCACGCCCTGGGCTGGCACGCCCGCCGAGACTCCGACGAAGCCGTCCGCACCGCGGTCCGCGCGATTCTGGAGGGGCAGCCATGAAAGTATTGCAGCCATGAAAGCGGGGCAACCATGAAACTCGTCATCATCGCCGGCGGGAAAGGGACACGCCTCGGCCGCGGCGACGTGCCTAAACCGATGGTCGAAGTCGCGGGCCGCACGGTGCTCGAGCATCAGTTGCTCGTCGCGCGTCGCTATGGCATCGACGAAGTGTTCGTGTTGTCGGGCCATCTGGCCGCGAAAACATTCGATCATCTCGGCGACGGCAGCCGATTGGGCATGCGGATCACGCACGTTATCGAGCCGTATCCGTTGGGGACCGCGGGAAGCGTCGCGTTGCTCAAGCATGTGCTCGACGATCGGTTCCTCGTCTTCTACGGCGACGCGATGCTCGACCTGGACCTCGATTATCTCCGAGCCTTCGACGGCGCCGACGTCCGATGGCCACTCTGGTCGCGCATCCCAACGATCATCCGTTCGATAGCGACCTGCTCGAAGTCGATGACGCCGACGGGGTGATCGCCTGGCACGCTAAGCCACATGCCGAAGGCGCTTGCCTCGGCAACCTCGTCAACGCCGGCGCGTACATCCTGTCGCCCGAAATCTTCGAGCACATTCCGTTCGGCACCGCCAACGACTTCGGCCGCGACATCTTTCCCGCGTTGCTCGAGCGCCGGCCATCGCCTCGTCGCCTATCGCACTGCCGAGTTCATCAAGGACATGGGCACGCCGCAACGCCTGGGCGAAATCGATCACGCCTGCCGCAGCGGACGCATCGCGCGCTTGAATCGATCGAATTCGCGCAAGGCGATCTTTCTCGACATGGATGGCCTGTTGCATCGCCCGCTGAGCGCGTTACGACCAGGCGAGCCGATCGAGCTGAACAATGAAGCAGCGCCGGCGATTCGCGCCATCAATCGCAGCGAACTTCTCGCAGTCGCGGTCGCAGTAAAGTCGAACACGAACCAAGAGCCATCAACCTTGCGAGTGGCGCAATCGCAGATCGAGACGTTGCTCGGCCGCGAACATGCTTGGATCGATGCAACCGTCACGACGAACTCGGCCACCGACGTCGATGCGCCCTGAATGCGCGTCGCGGAGTCGTTGAACATCGATCTCGCGGGCTCGTGCATCGTCACCGACCGCCGCGAGTTGACGGCCGTCGCGCAGCGGCTTGGCGCTCGTCCGATCGGCATTCGTCGCACGCCGGCCTGGAACGCTGTGGTCGAACTGCTCACGCGCGGCGACGTGTCCGTCCGCAGCAAGGAAGCCGCATGATCATCTCACGCACGCCATTGCGTATCAGCTTTGCCGGCGGCGGCAGCGACATGAAAGAGTTCTATCGCGAGCACGGCGGGGCCGTCGTCAGCGTCGCGATCCGCAAGTACGTATATCTTGCGATGCACCCGTTCTTCCAGGATCAGAAGATCTTCCTGAAGTATTCGGAAAGCGAACTCGTCGATTCCGTCGATGACATTCGCCACAAGATCATCCGCCAGGTGTTCGACCTGTACGGCATCATGGGCGTAGATTTCAACTCGAGCGCCGACGTGCCGGCCGGCACGGGGCTCGGCTCGTCGTCGTCGTTCACGGTCGGCCTTGTGAATTTGTGCAACGCGTATACCAATCGCATCATGCACCGCGCACGCATTGCGGAGTATGCATGTGAGATTGAGATCGACCACCTGCGCGAGCCAATCGGCAAGCAGGATCAATACGCCGCTGCCATGGGGGGCATGAACTATCTGCGCTTCCAAAGCGACGAGAGCGTGCAAGTCGAGCCGCTGAATCTCGGCGAGACGCGCATTTGCGCGCTGCAGAAGAACTTGCGCATGTTCTATCTCGGCACTACGCGATCAGCGAGCGAACTACTCGCCCAACAGCGCAAAGACATCTCCGCCACTCCCGGCACTGCGACGCGACTGAAGAAGATGGTGGGTCTCGCCGACGACTTGCGCACGTCGCTGCGGTCGGGCAGGCTCGACGTGCTCGGCGACATCATGCACACCGGTTGGATGTATAAGCGCGAACTCACCAAAGGCATCAGCAACGAACGCATCGAGCACTACTACGACCTCGCGATGCGCAGCGGCGCCACCGGCGGCAAGCTGCTCGGCGCCGGCGGAAGCGGCTTCTTGCTTTTTTATGTTCCCGAGAATCATCAACAGCAGCTACGCAACGCCCTCGAACTTCCCGAGTACCCCGTCGAGTTCGACTACGACGGCACAACGATCATCTACGACGACCAAATCCGCCGTCTCGCCGCCGTAAAAGCTGCATAACATCTCGAAACTGCCCTCAGACTGCTGCCCTCTGCTGCCTATGACGCTCGTTTCCATCGTCGTTCCCACGCACAACGAACTCGACAACATCGAGGCGTTACATGCCGCGCTGTGCGAGGTGTTCGACGAGTTATCGGACTACACGTTTGAGCTGATCTATTGCGACGACAGCACCGACGAGACGCCAGATCGCATCTCGGCGCTGCATCATCGCGACGGTCGTGTAAAACTCATTCGCCTCTCACGGCGATTCAGCCAGTCGATTGCTATCACGGCCGGGCTGAACCGTTGCCGTGGCGAGGCGGTCATCATCATGGATGCCGACTTGCAAGACTCGCCGACCGTGATTCCCGAGATGCTTCGCTTGTGGCGAGCAGGAAATCAGATTGTGTACGTGCAGCGGGCGAGTGCTTCGAACTATTGGCTGTACCAGTATCTCGCGAAGACCTTCTATCGCCTGCTCGCTCGGATCTCGACGATCGAAATACCCCGCGACGCCGGCGAGTTTCGACTACTCGATGCTGGCGTCGTCGCCTTCATGAAGCGGCTAACCGAACACACACGCTTCCTGCGCGGACTCACCGTCTGGCCTGGCCTCAAACAAGCGAAGATCACCGTCGCCCGTAATGCTCGTAATTCTGGCGAAACCAACTACAATTTCCGTCGGTCGTTGTGGGTGGCGATCGATGGTTTCGTCTCGTTCTCGGTTGTGCCACTTCGCTTCGCGGCGTTGGTCGGCCTAGTGCTGACAGTCGCCACTGCGGGGCTCGGCACGATGACGCTTGCAGCCAAGTTGCTCGGCTTCGCGGCCGGTGGTGGATGGTCGAGCTTGATGCTCAGCCTGTGGTTCTTGGGAGGCGTGCAGTTGCTATCCTTGGGCGTCATTGGCGAATACCTCGGTCGCGTGTTCATTGAGGTGCAAAACCGCCCGCTCTATTGGACCGACTACGAGCTGGGTTTCGAGGACAGTCACGCATCATCGGGGCATGCTTTGGCGGGGCATCACCACGCTCGCCGTGTCGTCGCCCCCACCTCGCCATGACGCAACGAGCGGCGGTTTTTCTGGACCGCGATGGCGTGATCATTCAAGAGGTTGGCTACCTCAACGATCCTGATCAAGTCGAGCTCGTCGACGGTGCAGGCGAAGCGATTGCAAAGCTGAACGCCGCGGGGCTGGCGACCGTTGTCGTCACCAATCAGGCCGGTGTCGCGCGAGGTCTCTTTCCTGAAGAGAACGTGCCACGCGTGCATGCTCGGCTTGACGAACTGCTTGCATCGCATGGAGCGCGTATCGACCGTTACTACCATTGCCCGCACCATCCGCATGCCACCGTGGAGCGCTATGCCGTCGAGTGCGAGTGTCGCAAACCTCGCCCAGGAATGTTGCGTCGCGCGGCAGAAGAATTGGAACTCTCGCTCGCCGACTCATGGCTGGTCGGTGATAAGGCGTCCGACTTGCAAGCGGCCATCGCGGCGACGTGCAAGCCGCTGCTGGTGATGACCGGCTACGGCGCAGCGACGGCATCGGCCATCAAGCATTCATCGCTCGCCTCGGCCACGCGACAGTTCGCGAGTCTCGCCGAGGCCGTCTGCCATCTGCTGCGGCAGGCGTGAACGTTCGCCACGTCGAATGCATTGACGGCACGTGATCACAGCGCCGTCGCCACGAATGCCAGCAGAAGCTGGCCCCATCATGGCTCACATCGACTTGAGAAGACTCGCCGATTGTGCCGATAACGATGATGCTTTCTCCGGCGCAATCGTTCTGCGCCGTTTTCGCGCACTTCGGCCGTCAAAAGCCAAGTAGTGTCGCGGTACCTCGTCGGCCGATAAATCTCATACGAAACTCGCGCTGGGGACGGATCTTCCGCGCGATCGAGTGCCGATCAACGTGACGATAGCTAGGAGGGCGCGCGTGTCGCAGGATATCAATGTCCTGGCCTTGGTTAAGGGCGAGGAGCGCTACGTCTTCCTATACGACGACTCGAGCCGTGCCGAGACGTTGCGCGTGTTGGGACGATTCGCCTCGAACCCCGACCTGAGCTTCAGCTGGTACGACGCCGCGGTGCTGAGCCAGAAGATCCGCCAAGACGCCCCGAGCGTCGAACGCCCGCGACGCTTCAAGCTGCCGCTGCCGTATGACTCGGAAGACGCGGCATAACGTTGTTTGCCAAAAAGCGCTTGCTTCGCGCCGCGGCTAATCGGTGTGACTGTCCATGCAACAGGCCGTTACACGCTTTCTGACATACTTGCGCGTCGAGCGCAATGCCTCGGCGCTGACGATCAAAAGCTATGGCGAAGATCTCGCCGCTTTGACGACGTGGCTTGAAGAACGTCACGGCGAACTGCCGGCGCCCGAGCGCATCACGACGCTCGACCTGCGTGGCTACGTCGGCAAGCTGCACGATGCTGGGCTGTCGAAGAGCACCATCGCGCGACGACTCGCATCGCTGCGCAGCTTTTTTCGCTTCGGCCAACGTGATGGTTGGGCAGAGACGAACCCAGCGAAGCCGCTGCGCAACCCACGCAAGTCGCGGACGCTGCCGCATTTCCTCTCGACGGCCGAGATCGGCAAGCTGCTCAGTTCGCCACCCAGTGATGGCACGATGGGCCTGCGCGACCGGGCGATGCTTGAGACCCTGTACTCCGGCGGTTTGCGCGTCAGCGAGCTCGTGGGACTTAACGACAGCGATCTCGATTTCGACTCCGGCGTGATGCGCATCCGCGGCAAGGGACGAAAAGAACGCCTTTCACCTCTCGGATCGTTCGCCGCCAAGGCGATCAAGCAGTGGATGAAGCAGCGTCGCGTTCGTGAAGGCGGCAAGGGCGAAGTGCCGCTGTTCGTGAACAAGTTTGGCCGACGTCTCACCACGCGCAGCGTGGGCCGCATGCTCGAGAAGTATCTGCGGTCGACGGGGCTCGATCGCCGCACGACGCCGCACACGCTGCGTCACAGCTTCGCGACGCATTTGCTCGACCGTGGCGCCGATATTCGCAGCGTCCAGGAATTGCTCGGGCACAAAAGCCTGCTGACGACGCAAATCTACACGCACGTCAGCACCGCCAGCTTGCGGGCCGCCTACGAAAAGGCCCACCCGCGAGCGCGGTGATTCGCTGCCCGCGGCCCCGACGACGCATCGACTACACCAATCCGTTGCGGACGGCCCACACCGCAGCCTGCGTGCGATCGGCGACGCCCATTTTGCGCAACAGGTGTTGGACGTGTTCCTTCACCGTCTCGACACTGATCGACAACGATTGTCCGATTTCCTTGTTGCTCAGCCCCATCGCAAGGTGTCGTAACACCTGCGTCTCGCGCTGCGTCAGCGATACCTCGCTGTCGGCCTGCTTTTGGCGATCGGCCAATGTGCCGGCCACGCGCGACATCTCGCCATACTGACTCGGGGCTTCGCCGGCCGCGACGGCTTTGATCGCGCCGACCAACTCATCGCGTGAAGCTCCTTTGAGCACGTAGTCGCTGGCGCCCAACGCATGGGCACGCGCCACGTATGTCGGGTTCTCATACGTCGAGAGCATCACGACACGCGTACCTGGCATCTCGCGTTGAATGTCTTGCAGCGCGGTCAGACCATCGCTTTCGCGCAGTCGGATGTCGAGCAGCACAACGTCGGGCTTGTGCTCGCGCGCTTGTTCGACAACTTCGTTACTCGTGGCGGCTTCGGCCACGACCTCGATCCCGCTGTTGGCCAGCAGGCTGACAATTCCTGAACGCACGAGCTCATGATCGTCAGCAACAAGCAGACGGATCGACATGCTGAATTCCTCCTAGGGAATACGCGGAACAAACGTCGGCACCGCTACCGTCAATACAACAGGTAGAGGCCGAATAAAAAGCATTTTAGCGCGCGACGGCAAGAAAAGACGTGGGCCGTCTTTAATGCAGCTTAGCACGCATCTGCCCGGTGCGGCAATGGGCGGTGATGGGAAGGTGATCGCGCGTTGACCCTCTACAACCTGTGACGTAGATAAATCTCGACGGTTGAAGCATTGAAGCGACGGACAATCGATCGAGTCGGACCACGAAGCGCGTTGGACACTTGCGCGGGCCTCTCTCGAACGCTTACAAAATCCGCCGCAATTGGCGACGAGAATTAGCCATGAAGCGCACTGCGATTCTGCTGGTGGACGACGATCGACACATTTTAGAGTCGATGGCCGGCTGGCTGCGCGAACAGGGCTATGGCGTCGACACGGCCGACAGCCATCCCAACGCAGTCGCGGCGTTAAAGAAAAAGCGCTACGAACTGGTGCTGGCGGACATCCGACTCGGCGACGGCGATGGCGACGGATTCGACATCCTCGCCTGGTGCCGCGAACACGCCAGCGACACGACCGTCATTCTGATCACCGGCTACGGCACGGTTGAGACGGCAATCGACGCCATCCGTGCTGGCGCGTTCGACATGCTTACCAAGCCGCTGATCGACGAAGAGTTGGAGATGGCGATTCAGCGGGCCATCAGCACGCGCAATGTCATTGAAGAAAACCGAACGCTCAAGGCCCAGCTCGACAAGCAGTTCGGCATGGACAACGTGATCGGGCACGACGCCCGCATGCAAAAAATCTTTGAGATGATCGACAGCGTGGCCGACACCCGCGCCACGATGCTCATCACCGGCGAAAGCGGCACCGGCAAGTCGCTCATCGCTCGCGCGATTCATCGTCGCAGCAGCCGACGCAACGCCCCGTTCGTCGAAGTCGCCTGCGGCGCGTTGCCCGAAACGCTTCTCGAAAGTGAATTGTTCGGCCACGTCGCCGGCGCCTTCACCGGCGCTGCAGGCGACAAGCTCGGCAAGTTCAAGCAAGCCGACACGGGAACGATCTTCCTCGACGAAATCGGCACTGCGACGCCAGGCCTGCAAGTGAAGCTGTTGCGAATTCTGCAAGAGTTCGAGTTCGAGCAAGTTGGCGGCACGAAGACGTTCAAAGTCGACGTGCGTCCGATTCTCGCGACGAACGAGAAACTTGAGGACCTGGTGGCGGCTGGCAGATTCCGCCAAGACCTGTTCTACCGCGTCAACGTCATCAATATCGAGCTGCCTCCGCTGCGCGAGCGAGTTACTGACATCCCGCTGTTGGCGCAGAGCTTTCTCGAACGCGTTTGCGAAGAATCGGGCAAGAAGGTTCGCGGCTTCGCCGACGACGCGCTGGGCGCGTTACAGCGACATCGCTGGCCCGGTAACGTTCGCGAGTTGCAGAACGTCATCGAGCGTGCCGTGCTCTTGGGCAAGAGCGACAAAATACGATTAGAAGACCTGCCCACGACGCTTCTCCACGCAGCCCCGGTGAGCGTCGACACCGCCGCGCATCGCAAGCTGAAAGAGGCCTTGGCCGCGCCCGAGCGTCAGATTCTTCTACAGGTGCTCGAAGAGCACAACTGGAACCGTCACGCGACCGCGGCCGCATTGGGCATCAATCGCACGACGCTTTACAAGAAGATGAAGCGCCTGGAACTCGACGAGCGCCGCTACGCGAAATCGTAGCGCCCCCCGTTTATTGATCTTCAGGTTGCTCATCGAACGACGACTCCGTTTGCTCCCTCTCCCCTTGCGGGAGAGGGCCGGGGTGAGGGGTAGTGAAGCGTGTACTCGCCTCAACCCCTCACCCGGTTCGCCTCCGGCGAACCACCCTCTCCCGCAAGGGGAGAGGAATAAGACATACCGCCGTCAATTCGATTGACAACCTGAACACCAATTGCCGACTACGCGAATGCCTGTCGCAGACGATCGATCTCCTTCGGGCACTCCGCGCGGATCGCCGCCTTTCTCTTCGAACTCGAGCACAATATACCCGCGGTATCCAACGTCGGTCATGATCTGCGCGAGCCGCTTGTAGTCGCTCTTGGTCGTCGTGCCTGAGTTCGACTTGATCGAGACTTTGATCTGCACGTTCAGCGCGTAAGGCGCGATCTTCGCCAGGTCTTCGTACGGCGTCTCGCTGAGGAAATTGCCGCTATCGAGGTTCACGCCGAACCACGGGCTCTGCACGTCGCGCACGATTTTGAGCATGCCGTCGGCGCTCTCGGTGAGTCCACCGTGATTCTCAAGCGCTAGGAACACGCCGTGCTGCCCAGCGTACTCGCAGCACTCTTCGAGCCCTTCGACGGCCAGCTTGTGGGCCTCGGCCAGGTCCTGATCCTTGCGTTGCTTGCCCGAGAAGACGCGAATCACCGGCGCGCCCATCGTGTCGGCGTAATCGACCCAACGCTTGCAATACGCCAACTCCTTGTCGCGATCGGCCCCCTTGGGCACGCAGAAATCGTTGCGAGTCGACGTGCCCGAAATGTCGAGCCCGAGGCGGAAAGTCAGGCTCTTGATGTGGTGCAGGTATTCGTCCGTCACCGGATCGGGGAAGTAATACGACGTCAGCTCGGTCGCGTCGAGTTGCATCTTCGCGCAGTCAGCAATGAAATCGTCGAGCGTCAGCGCGGGGCTGCCGGACTTCGAGGTGAGCAAATCGCGATAGCTGTAAGCGGCGAGGCTGAACTTGAACTTCGCCTTGCCGTTGCGTGCGATGGGCTCGATGGCCGGCGCGGCCGACGGCAGCGAGGCGACAGCGACCGTACCGGCAGCGACCGCGGCCCGAGTGAGTGCCTCACGGCGAGTGATTCGTTGCGACATCGCGATAACTCCTGCCTCAAAAACGTGCTGCTGACGGGGACGTTGAATGTTGGCTGCCATTCTGTCTGCCGCGACGCGGAGAAACAAGTCTGCACTCAACGCAACGCGGCCACGCAGATTTCCTGGCGATTGTGCTGCAATTGCCGAGAGCGAATCTTGGTGTAGCCCCAACCGCGAATGCGCTGGAGCCATTCGGGGAGGTCGTCGGCGAGCTTCCAATCGAGCAATTTGAGCGTCAACAGCAGCCCGCGAACGTGTACTTGCGGATGCGTGACGATCGCCTCGACCGTGTCGAGCGTGTACTGCGGGGCGACATTCATGTCGGTCGCCAGCCAATGCGTCTTGCGAAAGGCGCGACGCCGCACGTCAGCGCCACGTTTTCGCACGTGCGTGAAACGCGGATGCGCGAGCACGCGTTCGTCGACAACGGCGGGATCGATGCCGATCACACGCAGGCCACGACTCAGCAGCGATTGGCACGAGCCGCCCGCGCGCAGCCGATCTCGACGAACTCCTGCCCAGCCCGCACCGGCAACCGCGACCAACGCAGCGACTCTTCCATCTTCAGCCAGGCGCGGCTCGCGGCTGACTCGGGCAGTGCCATCTCGCGCATCCCACCGGGCCATCGCGACGGTCCGCTGCGCGTGCGATGATAACCGACGAACCACTCGTTTGGTTCAACGAGCACTACGTCGAACACGAGCTGCGAACTCGGCGTCGGCAACTCGCTCGAGGTGATACGGCAAGCGGCTAAGGCGCGAACCGCCGCCTCCGCCGCGAGTGACTCGGGCGTGAAGCCAGGTTCGTACCCACGCTGCCCAGCCGGGCGCGATCGCGCGGCCAAACGTGCAGCGCGGAAAACGCACGATCGCCGGCAAGCTGCCATGCCTTCTCGGCCAACTCTTCGTTCGATTCGCCTTGCACGCGACCCAACGAGAAACCGTAAGCGCGGGCGAATGTCGATTCGAGGTCGAAATCGTCCGACAGTCCGTGATCTTCCGGCAACTTGAACGTCAGAAACCCCGGGCGCGAATATGCGAAGCGGAACGTCGGCCATCGCCGCGCCAGCTCGCCTTTGACCGCCGCCTCGGCGCCGACCTGACAGGTAATGAAAAGAAATGACATGATTCGGACGCGTTTAGCCGCGACGCGCAGCGAGCGCTTACGTGCGATCGCCAATAGTTAAACAAGAGCTCACGGCACCACGCGGAGCGTGTAATACGCCTCGGCCGGAAACAACGGCCGCCCGTCCGCCGCCGCGATATCGACGCGTATCTCGTAGACATGCCCAGCGCACATTGTGTCGAGATGCAGATTCACCAAATTGGCATCGGGTGCAACCTCGACCTTCTTCACATGCTCGGCACGCTCATCGACGTTCTCACCACCATAGGCCGGCGTCGAGATGCGGCGATACGAGAGCACCGAATAGCGCCTTGCCTGTTTCGCTTGCTTCCCGTCGATCGAGCCCGTGAACTCGATCTCGAAGCCGTCGTTCGTGGCGCGCACGTGACGGATACCGATCGGAACGTCATCGGTCATGCGCATCCGCACGATCGAGCCGGTATTCTGCCCGCCGCCCCAACCACTGTCGCGCATGTTGCCGACATACACGTCGCCATCGGGCGCGACCGCCGCGACGACAGGCCCCTCGAACGTCGGCTCGTTCGGTGGAGGCACGACGCTCATCGGATACGCCGCCCCTTGATAGGTGGCGCCGATCTTGTCGAGGGTCATGCGAATCAATCGCAGCGTTGTGTATTCGCAGCCGACGAGATGTCCTTCGAACGGACCAAATACGTCGCGACCGATCTTCTCGCGCACAACGGGCGGCGTCACCAGAAAGCACAGCCCGTTGACGCTGCGTGTCCACGGATGCGGCAACTCGACGGCCGGCGGTTCGAGCGGTGGCTTAAAGTCGGGCCGCACTTCGAGCTTGTTGATGAAGCCGTACCGCTTACCTGGCATCAGGTGGTTGATTTCGTTGTACGGATTGTAATTCCCTTGGTTGTCGCTGGCGAAGATGTCGCCGTTGCCGTTGATCGCGATGCCCATCGGAAAGCGCAGTCCCGCGCTGACCGGTTCGATCTTGAAGCGACGCGGATTGTCGCTCGTGGGCTCGCGGAATGAGCCGCAGTGCTTGGCCGCGAAGTCGTGCAGCCGCCTCGTCGCGATCATCCTGCTGACACGGCAGCGCGACGACGTAATTCTCTTGCGGATCGCGCGGCAGGCCGACCGCCCAGTCGTGATAGTCGTTCGTCATGCCCCATCCGTCGGCGACAATCTCGCTTCGCTCGCAGAACCCGTCGCCATCGTCGTCGTGCAACCGCACAACGCCGTACTTGCAAATGACGTCAAGCGACTTTTCATCGTTAACCGCGATCCCATAGGGCGTCGCCAAATCATCGCTGACCGCCTTGAGCGTGTCCTCCAAACCATCGCCATCGCTATCGGTGGCCACACACGCACGTCCCTTGAGCGACGACAGCACCAACGTTCCATCCTTTCGCCAATCGAACCCCGTCGGCATCTCCTCCGTCGGCATCGACAACTGCGTCGCCTCCCAACCTGGCACGACGTTTAACGTTCGCGCCGGCATGTTCGGCAGCGCCGGCAGCACGGTGGGAAACTGATCCACCGGGAGATCGAGAACGTACTCGAGCACTGCTGGGACTTGATTCGTGAGATGAACGACCGTCGTCTCGATGGTCTCCAGAGGACCGCATCCAATCGCGGTCGATGTGCTGACACCGCTCACCGGTCGAATTTGCAACAACAGTGGTTTCTTGAGAGGTTCAGGCTGACCTGCAACGATGGGCTGGCTCAGGACGAGAACGCCTTCTTTGTTGAGCCGTAGGGGAACATCTCCGAGCGGCCGAAGCTCGATTGTTTGGCCATTGTTAAGTCCAGACACTTCCACTTCACGCACGAACCCAACGGACCGACCTTCCTTGACCAAGGGCTCAAAGGACTGGCGCAAAACAATAACTTGGCGCGTTGCGCTTCCTTCCTCGAATTGTGTCATGCGATACGACAGCTGCACTCCTTGATTCGAATGCGTGATGTGATCAAGCACAGCAGCAACTTGACCTGCCCTGACGGCGCGGAAGTTCTTCCGATCCTGCTGAATTGCGAGTTCACAGTCGACCACCGGGCTTGGCTGCGAAGCGAGCGGTCCCAGTGACTCGCCGCCGATCGTCCAATACCACGCCTTTCCGCGGGTGCGCTCGGCAGCGGTGTCGCCAATCCACCAATGAACGAGACTTCCGTTCACAAGATCGAACATCACGTTGTGACGATTCGGCAGACCGATGACGACGGGACGAATGTAGATGTCGTCGCCGACTTCGAACACGTCGGTGACGACGTTGGCGCGTTCCTTGATCTCGGAAACGTTGCGCGAGCGGACGATGCGCACGGGGCCGGGAGGCGGCGGGTTGAAGCCGGGTGTGTTGAGCGTCTTCCAAAGGGCGGCGAGTTGCTCGTTCACGTCGTCGCCAAGCACGCCGCGCACGGGTTGTTGGATCGCGGGCATCTCCATGCGCGGCACGATGCGCGGGATTGCGAACCCAGCGGTCGTACCACGGCCGACGCACACGATCGCCGAGCATCGTCAGGTCGGTGCCGTGTGCGTTGAGCGCAACCTTCTGCGGCTCGGCATCGCCAATCTTGTGGCAGCTTGTGCAGCCGAACCCGTCGGCCGTCACCAATCTTCGCGCGGCGAGCACCTGCGCCTGATCGTCTCCTTGCAAAGACTTTGGACTCGGCACGTCGGGAATGCGATCGTGATCGATGAAGAACGATTCGACGGCACGCATCTCGTCGCTCGACAGATCGAATCTCGGCATGCGAATCGACAGCCACGGTCGCAACGCCGGCCGCTTGAGCAAGATAGCCTGTTCGAGTGCCTCGTCGTGCAATTTATCACCGATGCCCGAAAGCGACGGCGGCGAGAGCGCGGGCAACAACGTCGCCAACTCCGGGTCAGCGGCGACCACGGCATCGAGCCGCTCGGTGATACCTAAAGACAAATCGCGAGCATGGCAGCCGAGACAATTGCGCTCGGCCAACACATACGAGCCGTCGAGCGCCGCCTTCTGTTGCGGCTTCACTTCGAGAATGTAGCGACGCACGGCGTCGCGCTGAGCGGCCGTGAGTCCGTAGCCAGGGCGATGTTTCTCGGTCGTCGGCGTTCCGAGGCAACTGTCGTCCCAACGGCTTGCGTCGGTCAAACGTGATCGAACAAGCGATGGCTGCGATTCTTCTCCGAGCTGATGACAAGCGCCGCAGCGATGTTCGCGCACCAACTCACGACCTCGCGCGATCAGCGTCGGATCGTCCGATGCCTTCTTCGACTTGTTCTTTGATTCTGCTGGCTTGAGCGTCGTCAGGTAGGCGCTCAAATCGGCCCATTCGATGGCATCGAGCTTGAATACCGGCATACGATGCGACCGATTGATCTGCTTGGGATCGGTGAGCCACTGGGCGAAAAAGTCGTCGGGTCGCTTGAGGGCGATATTCGTCAGGTCGCCGCCACCGAACAACGCCCGAGCGCCACGCTGTTCGAGTCGATGGCAGGCCAGGCAGCCGAGCGTGTTCACCAATCGTTGGCCTTCGGTCGCGCTGGGCTTGGTGCGCGGTTTCTTCTTCGCCTTCTTGCCGTCCTTCGAAGGCGGCGGCTCGGGAACCATCGAGGCGTCGAACTTCACCGGCGCCGGCGACTCGTGTGAGACGCTCATCAGATACGAGGTGAGGGCCTCGGCATCTTTGGGCGACAGATCAAAGTGCGGCATCCGGCGAGGCACCTCTGTAATGGTCGTCGCAGCATCACCTTCGGGCGTCTCGGATTTCGCGGAAAGCCAATCGGTGATCCACGCCGATTCGAGATTGTCTCGCACACGGTCGAGTGCCGGCGCGGTCAGCGCCGTCGATGCGTGCGGCAACTGGTGGCAGGCCTCGCACCGCAACGCTCGCACCAGAAGCTGGCCTTGTTCGAAAACGCGACTTGGCGAGTCAGCCGGCAGATGGAACAGATGTCGCGCAGGAATCGGCTCGAGTTGAAACTGCGGACCCGACCAGTACAGGCCAATGCGAGCGTCACCGGCGACAGGAGTGTATTCAATCGTGAGGCGGTGGTAGCCGTAGGTCAGCTCGACGGGCTTCGCTTCGAGCCATGCGCCTTGCGGCGACTGAGCGTCGAGAAGTGTTTGATCTTCGAGTTGCAGGCGAACGCTGCCGGCCGCGAAGACGTGCAACTGATAACTGCCGGGGACAATCGAGAACAACCGACCTTCCCAGCGCCGGTGAACGCACCTTCGGCCAATCGGGAGTCCGGCGCTCGACCTTCCCACACGAACGCGACGTCTGCATCTTGTCGAACGACCGATTGCCCGTGCGCGTCGATGTAGCGTGCCACGAGACCGGGACGATATTCCGGCTCGTCATCGTCATCCTGAGCCAATGCCGCGGAGACGTGGAACGCGAGGAAGATGGCGAGGCAGGTGGGGCGCATCACGCGATTGTAGTCGGACGTTCGGCCATCATAAAGCCGCGACCGTTGGTCGCGCTCCGGTCAGAAGCGAAACAACCGCGAAGAGGCAAGCACAAGCGGTGTGGTAAGAGGATGGAACGTTGATCGCGAAAAGAGGCAACGGGATCACCACCGATACGCCGCGCGCACCTCTTCGTTCACGACACACCCGGCGGGCCACTCGCCGCGGGCGAGATGCACCACGCACTCGGCCGCGAGGCGTCCCATGGCGTCGATGGCGTCGCGATCGAGCCCGCCCATGTGTGGGGCGATCACGACGTTGTCGAGTTTCAGTAGCGGATGATCGGCCGGGGGCGGCTCCGTCTTAAACACGTCGAGCCCCGCGCCTGCGATCTTGCCGGTGGTTAGCGCGTCGTGCAACGCCGTTTCGTCGACCAACCCGCCACGAGCGGTGTTGATGAGCACTGCGGTTGGCTTCATCAGTGCCAGCGTGCGTGCGTTCATCAGATCGGTGGTTTCGGCATTGCAAGGCAGGTGAAGGCTCACGATCTCGGACCGCGCGAGCAGTTCCTCGAAGGAACAAAGCGTGACCTGGTGGTCGGCGGCGTACTGATGATCGGCGTACGGATCGTACGCCACGACCGACAGCCCAAGGCCTTGCGCTCGCGGCACGATGGCGCGGCCGATGCGACCCAAGCCGACGAGGCCCAACGTGTTGCCGGCTAACCGTCGCAACGGTGGCGAGCGTCGCCATTTCCCCGCACGAGCTTCTCGATCGCGAGCCGCAATATCGCGGAAGCACGCAAGAATGAGGGCGACTGCGTGTTCGGCGACCGAGTGCTCATTCGTGCCGGGCGTCACGCAAACGGGAATGCCGTGCTTCGTGGCGGCAGCGACGTCGACCGAGTCGTAACCGACGCCGACCCTTGCGACGGCTCGCAACTTGGTACGAATAAAGATCGAATCGTCGTAAACTTCAATGCCTGCCAGCACCGCGTCGATTCCCTGGAGTTGAGCGACCTGCTGATCGCGAGTCATTCGCGTCATCTCCGATTCGGGATAGACGACTTCGAAGCCCGCGCGGTCGAACACCTCGCGATAGGGGCCAGGAGCTCGAACCAAAATCGGCGGCGTGACGAGAATGCGTGGCATGCCAGCGTTTCTACCATCCAACAGGGGCGATGGCGAGCGGGTTCCTTAACGCGTTTGAATGACGCGTGCCGGCTCGTTGCATTCGCGGGCGGCGTGATCCAAGATAGGTCTCGCTCCGTGTGCATCGACGCCCCGCGACAAAGAATCTCGGCTCATGCAGCCCACTTCCGCCATGCAAGAGGTCTGCGCCTTGTTCGGCCAAGCCGTGGCCGGCAATCCGACGCATTACATGATGGAGAAAGCGCTCGCTCGGGCGGGGCTCGAATGGCGGTTTATGACGTTCGAGATCACGCCCGAGACCCTCGCCGACGCCGTGCGAGGCATGCGCGCGATGGGTTTTCGCGGAGGCGTGGTCGCTACGCCTCACCAGGTCTCGATTGTTGAGATGCTCGACGAGTTGTTGCCGCCGGCAGCGGCGATCGGCGCGGTGAACTGCGTCGTCGCCCAGGATGGCAAGCTCGTCGGCGAAAACACAGTCGGCCGGGCTTTCATGCGATCGCTGGCAGACGTAACCGACGCGGCAGGCAAGATCGCCGTGATTCTCGGTGCAGGGGGGACCGCCCGCGCCGTGGCCATAGAGTTAGCCAAGGCGGGCGTGGCCAAGATTACCATCGTCAACCGGACTGCCGAGCGTGGCGAGGCGCTGGCGAAGTTTGTAAGAGAACAAACGAACGTCGCGACCGAGCACGTGGCGTGGGACGGCGACTACTTGCTCGGACCGGAAGCACAAATCGTCGTCCACGCGACAACGATCGGCGTGAACGACCCCGAGGCGAAGGTGCGTGTCAACCTTGTGGGCGTCTCGCCCGGGCTCGTAGCGATCGACGTCGTCGCGAGTCCATCGCCAACACGGTTCTTGCGCGACGCCAAGCGTGCGGGCGCGACGACCGTGGACGGCATCGGCATGACCGTGCATCAAGCCGCGCTGGCATTTCGCCTTTGGACGGGCATCGACCCCGACGAAGCCCTGATGCGCGACGCGGTCGAAGAATACCTGAGTTTGTAAATGTCGAATCTCGAATGACGAATGTCTAATGAATGACGAAGCACGAATGACGAAAAGACCTTTTCATAGTGTTCTGCAACCTCTGCGGTTCGCTTGTTTTGCGTTGATCTCGCTGACGGTCTGTGCCTCGATACACGCCGCTGACAATGAGCCGTGGGGCGTAAGTCTGCTTGCGCGATTCATTGGCCGGTTGGGACGCTGGGCCCGAAGCGCCGAAAGGATGGACCATCAAGGGTGGCGAACTTTCGGGCTACAAGGGCTGCACGCCGCTGACGAGTGCGTGGACGTTTGGCGACTTCGAACTCGAAGTCGGATTCAAGGGCAAGAGCCTGGCCGACCTCTCGATTCAACTTATCGATGCTGCGACCGGGAAGAGTGTATATCAAACACTCTTCAGGGCAACGAGCGACGAAAGTATGAAGATACGCCGCGAGGGAAAGAACATTATCGACGGCGAAACAAAGGTCGACAAACGTTCGCGGACGGCAATCCCGATCGACGGCGAAGTAAAGGGCGACAAACGTTCGCGATTGGAAATCCCGTTGCTCAAGAGCGACCAACGCGTCGCGCTGCGAATTTCCGTCGTTGATGGCACCGGAACAATCACGCGATTACGGCTGAAAGAACCTGACGGCGAATCGATCTTCAATCCCATAGACATTACTCTCACCGGTTGGCACGCTCCGGTGCATCCCGAGGCGTGGACGGTCGAAGATGGCAAGATTGTCTGCCTCAACAAGCAAGGCGAGTACCTGCAAACCGAGAAGCAGTACGGCAACTTCACGTTGTCGCTGGAATATAACATCGCCCAAGGGGGCAACTCGGGCATCGGCATTCGCACGCCGCCCGGTGGTTGGCCGAGTGGCGATGGCATGGAGATGCAGGTCGAGGATCGCCCGCGTGACGAACCGCTGAACGGCCAATCGCCGATGGCGATCTACAGCAATGTCGAACCGTTCGCGAGGGCCGATGTTTCAAAACAGTGGAACCGCGTGGTCGTGAAGGCCGAGGGATATATGATCTCGGCCTGGATGAATGGCGAACTGGTGCAGAACGTGAACACGTACTGGCAGCCGGAGCTTAAGCTTCGCCATCTCAAGGGATGGATCGGCCTGCAGGATCACAACGATCACGTCGAGTACCGCAACATTCGCGTCCTCGAAGCCCCCGACGGCCTGGGACTCGACGAGTGGTACGCCCCGCACAAGCCGTTCGGGTCGCAACTGATCGCCGAGCGGCTGATGAATCCTGACGTGCTGGCGAGCGGTGACGGCTTGACGCTTCGGACGCATCAAGCCGAGATCTTTTCCGAGCACATGCAGGAAACGATCGCCGTGCTCACCGGGCCGGGAGCGGTGCTGAACATCGCTCGCTCGAACGAGAAAGGGCGCGTGCGGATGTACTTCGACGATGAGGTCAAGCCGAGCGTCGACTGCGACGCCGCCGACTTGCTTGACCATCTTCCCGGATGGTCGCGCGATGCAGACCCGATGCTCGTCTATGTTCCTTACGCAAAGAGCCTCAAGATCACACTGAGCGGCGCGAAGGCCGACTATCGCGTGGACTATGTGACGTTCGACGAAGACGTGCAGATCGAACCGTTCGCAGGGCCGAGCCATACGGCGCTGCGGGGTCTGCAAACGGCGGTGGCTTATCGACTGCATCAGATGAATCATGGCATGATCCGCAAAGAGGATCTGTCGCAGAAGACGACGTCAAAGCCGACGACGATCGAGCCCGGCAAGACGGTGACGCTCGTCAAACTCGACGGAGCGGGCGTTGTTGAATGGTTCAAGCTCAAGTGCTCGTCGAAGTTGCTGACGAACGACGATTTGTGGATCGAGGTGACCGTCGACGGCGAGACGTCGCCGGCCATCGCAGCCCCGGTGCGGTATTTCTTTCCGGGTATGGGAACTGGCAAGGGTTATCGCAACTTCGTCGTCACGAGCAAGCTGGGCTACACGAACCGGCTGGCGATGCCCTACGCCAAAAACTTTTCGATCGCGCTGCAGAATCGCAGCAAACGCGCGATCAAAGACCTGGAGCTTTCGACTTCGTACCGCTCGCTGACGGAACCGAGCAAAGTGAAACCGTCGCCGTTGCGCGGGAGATTCTTCGCGGGCGACTCGGTATCACAGGCGACGCCGATTATGCGCAGCGGCGAACGTCTCGTGGGTTGCGTCGTTTCGCCGACCGAAGGGGCGGACGGCACGTTGTGGCAATGGCTCGAACTGCCACAGAAGCCTGCCGAGATTCGGCAGGCCCTCAACGGGCGCAGCAACGGCCTCGCGTGGAGATGGTGGCTGTTGGGCAGTCCGAAGGCATCGGACGTGAAAGAGCCGAACCTGCCGGTAGGTTCGGTGAACGGGGTATTGATGCTGTATTACAACGCATCAGCTCAATAACGCAGGCTGCTGCTGCGTGATGCAGTGGAACGCACCCAGCCCCCACGCCAACTCACGTGCTCGTTGAGGCACGATGCGTCGGTCCGGGAACAGCTTCGCGAGAATCTCAACGACGCGAGCGTCCGCAGGATCGTCGAACTGCGGCGCCACGACCACGCCGTTGGCGACGTAGAAGTTGCAGTAGCTGCCGGGCATGCGTTGATCGCCGTAGAACAAGGGTCGCGGCATTGGCAGCGGCACAATCTCCAAAGCCCGGCCTTCCTGATCGACCGCCTTCTTCAATCGAGCGAGGTTGTCCTGCAGGGGCGCGTAGTTCTCGTCGGAAGAATCCTCTTCAACCGCAGCGACGACAACTCGCGGGGCGACGAACCTCGCGAGCTCATCAATGTGGCCGTCGGTGTCGTCGCCGACGATCCCTTCGCCCAGCCAAACGCAGTGCGACACGGCGCAGTAGTCGCGCAAATAGCCTTCGATGTCGTCGCGCGACAGCGAGGGGTTGCGATTCGGATTGAGCAGGCATTGTTCGGTCGTGAGCACCGTGCCTCGCCCATTGAAATCGACCGCGCCCCCTTCGAGGATGATGCCGGGTTCGAGTCGCCGGTAGTGCAAGATCTCGGCAACTTGCCGCGGCACCACGTCGTCCTTGTCGAACGGCGGATACTTGCCACCCCAGGCGTTGTATCCCCAATCGATGAGCGTCGGCTCGTTTGCCTTGCCGCCGACCAAAAACATCGGCCCGTGGTCGCGCATCCAGGCGTCGTTGGTTTCGATCGGATGAAGCGTCACGTTCGCGACATCGCCGACCAGCGCCTTCGCTTCGGCCATCACCGCTTCGCCGCCGGCGCAGATGTGCACGTGCTCGTGCTTCGCAAGCGTCTTCGTCAGTTCGGCCCACACGGCAGGTATGGGTTCGAAGTTGCCCGGCCAACTGTCGCGGTTGCGCGGCCACGATAGCCACGTCGCGACGTGCGGCTCCCACTCGGCGGGCATCCGATAACCTTGCGCGGCAGGCAATGATCGATCGGCGAGCGGCATCAGTCGATGTATCGCCTCGTCAGGTCGCCATAGGCGTCGATCCGGCGATCGCGCAGGAACGGCCAATGCGTTCGGACGACGTCGATTTGCTCGAGGTTGCACTCGACGATTAGCGTCTCCTCGCGATCGTG
Organism: uncultured Planctomycetota bacterium; assembly: GCA_963708675.1. Lineage (GTDB taxonomy): Bacteria > Planctomycetota > Planctomycetia > Pirellulales > PNKZ01 > DATAXP01. Next base: position 116,228 of record CAVPTO010000004.1, on the reverse strand, counting down.
ACTGCCCCGCGCGAGCAGGTTGCCGTTGGGGTCGGCAACGAACGACGCTCCCCAGAACTCGATTTCTTTCTCGGTCCCGATGCGATTGGCGGCCGCCACGAACACGCCATTGGCGATCGCGTGGCTGCGCATCATCGTTTCCCACGCGCCGTGTTGGCTGACGCCGAACTCGGCCTTCTCGTGCTGCTGCCAACCGATGGCCGTCGGGTAGAACAAGATTTGCGCACCGCTGAGTGCTGTGAGCCTCGCCGCTTCGGGATACCATTGATCCCAGCACACGCACACGCCGACCCGTCCGTAGCGCGTCTCGAAACTCTTGAAGCCGAGATCGCCAGGCGTAAAGTAGAACTTCTCGTAGAACAGTGGGTCGTCGGGGATGTGCATCTTGCGATACAGCCCCAACTGCATGCCATCCGCGTCGAAGACTGCCGCCGTGTTGTGATACAGCCCGGGCGCACGCCGCTCGAAGAACGAACCAACGACGACCACCTTGTGCCGCGCGGCCGCTTGCCCGATCGCCTCGCTCGTGGGGCCAGGAATCGGCTCGGCCTCGCTGAAGCGTGCGTGGTCTTCGCTCTGACACGGGTAATGCCCGGCGAACAACTCTTGCAGGCAAATGACGTTCGCCCCCGCCGCGGCCGCTTCGCCGATGCGCTCGACGGCTTTGAGCACGTTCGGCTCTTTGGCCTCGGTGCACGACATTTGCACGACGGCGACCGTGACGTGCGACGGCGAAGATTTCTGCGGTTGGCGTGAGGTGGTGCTCATGGAACTCATGATGGTACTCTAACAACGATGAATGACAACCGATGCCGCGGGCTGTTTGTCACGGGCACCGACACCGGAGTCGGCAAGACCTACGTCGCTGCGCTGATCGCACGCTCGCTCGTCGTCGAAGGCCGCCGCGTCGGCGTCTATAAACCCGTCGCCAGCGGCTGCGAACAGACCGCCGAAGGGCTCGTCAGCCATGACGCGTTGACGTTGTGGGAAGCGGCCGGGCGTCCTGGAAGTCTCGAACAGGTATGTCCCCAATGCTTCACCGCGCCTTTGGCTCCGCCGGTGGCCGCGAAGCTCGAAGGCCGCACCGTCGACAGCAAGTTGCTACGCACGGGACTCGACGTTTGGTCGCGCGACTATGACATCGTGATCGTCGAAGGCGTGGGTGGCTTAATGAGCCCGCTCACCGAAGACGAATATGTCGCCGACCTTGCCTACGACTTCGGCTTCCCGCTCGTCGTCGTCACCCGCGACGCGCTGGGCACGATTCATCAAACGCTTTCCACGCTCATCGTCGCAGCAACTTTCCGCAAGGGTCTCGACGTCGCCGGCATCGTGCTCAATCAAGTCACTGCGAAAGCCGACGCCAGTGTGGAAACGAATGAATTGGAGTTGAAGTCGCGCGCTGTGCCACCCGTCTTAGCTCGATTGCCTTGGCAAGGCGCGTTGTTTGAACCGGCGCTGGATTGGTTCGATTTGAAGTCCAATTAGCCGGCATGATGAATGCCTTTCGAACGCAACGAGGTTGACTATGACCGCAATAGATATTCGTCCGCCGTTTACGCTGGAATCCGCGACGCAAAAGGTGCGAATGGCCGAGAACGCGTGGAACACTCGCGATGCGGAGCGCGTCGCCCTTGCGTACACGCCGGATTCGCGCTGGCGAAATCGAAGCGAGTTCCTCACGGGCCGCGAGCAGATCATCGCGTTCCTTCGCCGGAAGTGGGAGTCCGAACTCGACTATCGCCTGGCGAAGCAAATCTGGGGATGCCGCGAGAATCGGATCGCCGTTCGATTTCAATACGAGTGGCACAACAAGGCGGGCCAATGGTTCCGTTCGTACGGCAACGAGTTGTGGGAGTTCGACGATTCAGGATTGATGCGTCGCCGCGAGGCATCGATCAATGATCTGTCGATGGCTGAGGAGGACCGTCGTTTCCACTGGCCGGCGCCTGGTCCGCGGCCCGACGATCATCCTGGCATCGATCCCCATTCTTTAGAGTGATCACATCGCGACGGACGCCGGCAGATGATTCGAACCGCGACGATTGACGACGTGCCGACGGTCGCGAGGCTGATCCGTGCGCTCGCCGGTTATGAGAAGCTCGAACACACCTTAACGTTGGATGAAGCGCAACTGCGCGAACATCTGTTCGGCGCGAAGCCGGCGGCGGAAGTACTGTTGGCGGAAGATGCGGGGCGCGTCGTTGGGTTCGCGCTGTTCTTTCCGACGTTCTCGACATTCGTGGGCAAACCGGGGATTTGGCTTGAGGATCTGTTCGTCGAGCCGGAGTTCCGCGGACGTGGGCATGGCAAGGAATTGTTCCTAGCGGTGGCAAAGCTGGCGGTCGAGCGCGACTGCGGGCGATTGGAGTGGTCGGTGCTGACATGGAACGCGCCGTCGATCGCGTTTTACGAGTCGATGGACGCGAAGGCGCTCGACGATTGGCGGATTTATCGCCTGACGGGCGAGGCGCTGACAAAAACGGCCGAATGATGAAGGCGGCGCACATTCACGCGTCGCAAGCGACGCGGCTAACCGTTACGCGCGGATCGTCTGCCCGGTGAAGTGCGGGTGACGCCCTTGCATGCGACGCTCGGCGATCGAGGTGTCGATGTCGAGCGTCATCGAAACGATCCAGCGACCTTGCGTGTCGCCCGTGACGAGCCAATGCGGCATCACGACGACCGATTGGTGCACCAGTTCGAAACCGCCTTCCGATTGGCTGACCGTTGCGATCGGGAACGTCCAAAACGATGTCGGCAGCGAGCTTTGCAAGCCGACGTCAATGCCTTGCCACTCGTCGACGAGGTTTAAGTTCGTTGCATCGGCCAGGTCGAGCTGCGTGCCGAGTTGCCCGAGGCGGTTGCCGTGGCCGTCGTGGAAGTAGCGATCGTCGGCGCCGCTGGGCATGCCCGCGAAGTTGAACTCAACGGCGAAGTGGAACGCGCGATCGCGAGGCAGGCCTTCGATCATGTAGGCGATTTCGATGGCGTTGCTGCCGGCGGCAAGAGTCACACCCTTGGTGATCTTGAGCGGCACGCCCCAGGCATTGCCGGAGCGCGTCATCTGCACCTGGATGCGGCCAGGATTGCGACGGATGCGGGTTTCGTAGCTGCCGACGAGGAAGTCACCGCGCTCCATGGCCTTGTTGCCGGCGACGGCCGACGCGGAAATGCCTTCGTCATAGAAATGATCGAGCAGACTCTTGCGATCGTAGGTGTCGTATTGCAGGCGCTGATCGAGCCCTTCCTGCTTGAAGACGACGCGATCGTGAATGCTGCCGAATGTGCCCGCATTGCCTGGACCGGCGAGCACCTTGCGATGGTAAGCCTCGGGCCGCCGTGAGAGCGTTGCCAGTAAGTTGTGACAGATGGTGCGCACGTCGAGCTCGTACATCTGCCCGCCTTGCTGAGGCGCGAGCAGCATCGCGAGCTTGTCGTTGTTGAGAAACACTTCCTGCCGAGCATCGAGATTGTAATCGTCGGCGATCGCTTCGACCCACTTTTCGCCGCGCTCGGCGTGATCGAGTAAGTTCTCGGCAGCGATGAGGCACTTGTAAACAGCGTTGCGGAGGTGCGGCAGATAGCAGCCACCAAACGCTCCGTGCCAGTAGCTGCAGTTGCATTGACCGCGATACAACTCGGTTCGAGCGGCGTCGACAAGCTCGGTATCGTGATTCGACGCGAGCGCGTGTTCCAAGCGACGACTGACCATCAGCATCCGTGTGTACATCTCGTCGGTCTCGGGATACTTCACCTTGAAGTTTCGCCAGAAACCGCCGCGCACAAATTGCTGCAACGACGGCCAATGATGGTCGTGCTCCAAGTCGTGACGCACCGTCTCGTATTTCATCAACTGCTCAGCCGGCAGCGCCCACTCGGTCATTTCGCGGTAGCTGCTGTCGGGCAGATAGATTTTGCCCGTGGGCGGCACGTTGTCGATCGCCTCGGACAGCGTCGTGACGTTGATCCACGACTGGTTCGCGACGAGTCGATCGAAAAACTGTCGCAGCCAGCCGTGCTCGTAGACGTGCTTCTTTGTCTCGGGCCAGGTGCCGAACTTTTCGCCATCGTCGCCGAACACGACGACCGAGCCCGGATGCTCGTGCGCGATTTGCCCGAGGTAATCGATCGTCTCTTGCGGGTCGGCAAAAGGAATCGTGTACCGAAGGCGTTCGCTGCCGGGGAAGACCGACAACACCTGGCCATCGTCTTCGGTGACGTAATAGCCGTGCAGTTGGTCCTGCTTCAAACCGGCGCACTTGAAGTGAAAGTCGTCGAGAATCGTGTATTGAATGCCCGCCGTCGCGAGATCGCTGGTGAGGCTTTGCTCCCACACGCGTTCGGGAATCCACATGCCGCGCACTTTGCAGCCGAGGCGCTGCTCGAGCCATTGCGTGTAGCGCGTGATTTGCCCGACGCGGTCGCGGCGCGGCAGCATCGGCAGAATCGGCTCGAAGAACGCGCCGCCGATGATTTCGACACGGTCGTCGGCCACAAGTTCGCCGAGACGATCGAGGTACTCGCCATGATGAATGGCAAGCCACTCCATGAGCGAGCCGCTCGTGTGGATGCCGATCTTGAGCGTCGGATATTCGGCGAAGACATCCAGGAACGGTAGATAGCTGTCCTGGTAGGCCTGCTCGATGACGCCGTCGAAGTTTCCGATCGGCTGATGATTATGAAAGACTAACGCGAGACGGAGCGGTTGTGCCATGAGTGCGCTATCGGCCACAAATGAGGAGTCCATTCCAGCGAGTCGCTTGCCGCATCCTCTCGGCGAGCAACCGCATGTTGTACGTCATGATGAACTATCGAAGTGGTTTTGTCGGCGTCGATTTGGCTTTCGATGCTGGCGGTGGCGGCGCGACGGCGATCTCAGTCTCTCGTAGAAAAGCGGCGGCCTCTTCAGGCGGCACAGGGTTGATGTAAAACCCGGTGCCCCATTCGAACCCAGCCGTCTTCGTAAGTCGAGGAATAATCTCTATATGCCAGTGATAGTGGCCCAGCTCCTGACTGTCAAACGGAGCCGTGTGAATGATGTAATTGTAAGCAGGCGCGTCGAGCGCGAGCTCGATCTTGCCGACCACCTGCTTCATGATGCGGGCAAGTTCCTCGACGCCGTTCTTCTGAATGTTCTCGAAGTGGCTGGAGTGAATCTTTGGTAGCACCCAGGTCTCGAACGGGAACCGGCTGGCGAATGGGCAGAAGGCGACGAAGCCCGGCATGTCGAGAACGATTCGCTTCTCGGTCGCGAGTTCCTGCTGAATCATGTCGCAGAACACGCAGCGTCCACGATAGCGGTAGAATTCCGACGCGCCCGTGATCTCTTCGCGCACACTGATGGGTACGATCGGCGTGACGATCAACTGGCTGTGCGTATGCTCCAATGACGCACCTGCCTGCTCGCCGACGTTCTTGAAGATCATGCCGTAAACGAGGCGGTCGTCGCGCTTCAGGTCGACGAGGCGGTCGCGGTAGACCCAGAACACCTCGCGGAGGTTCTCTTCTGGCAGTTCGGACGTCGTGAGCACGTGCTGCGGCGACTCGATGATGACTTCGTGCGCGCCGACGCCGCGCATCATGTCGTACATCCCTTCGCCGCGCTTGTGCAGATCGCCTTCGATCTCGAGCGCCGGGAACTTGTTCGGCACGACGCGCACGCGCCAGCCAGGCCGATTGGGCTGCGACCCGTGATCGCGGTAAGCGATGATTTCGCCGGGGGTTTGATCCTCGTTCCCCTCGCAGAACGGGCAGAAGCTGGTGTGCCGCACCAGTGGCGAGGTGCTGAAGTCGTGAGGCCGACGTGCGCGGCTCTTGGCGACGATGACCCATCGGCCAACGATCGGGTCTTTACGCAGATCGGGCATAGCGTTCCTCGGGTTACCGGTCGGCTGCAATGACCAATCGACGCAACCGCCTGCCTCGCCTCATGGTTGTAACGAGCGGCCACGAAACCGCAATGGTTTCGGGGCAATCGCAAGCAGCATGAGCGAGCAATGACCAGTCGGGATCAATCGCCGAAGTCACAGGATCGCCTCCCCTGCTAATGATCTTGCGATTCGAGTATTGCAAACCCGCTTACCGGTGGGGACTTACGCATGCTCGGGGCAACGGCATCGGACGTGCATGAGAATTGTTCGGCTTCGGGTGCCCGGCTATCAGTGCCCCGACCGCAGATATCTCGGCGCGAGTCTTTTCATATTGGGAGAGCAGTCATGAAGCGAACATCTATAGTCACGGCGGCCTTGGTGGCCGCCATGTCGGTCGGTTTGTGGACAAGTAATCTGGCTGCCCAAGCAGGTGGTGGGGGGGGTGCAGGTGGCGGTGGAGCAGGCGGGGCATCAGGCGGTGGCGGAGGCGGAGCAAGTGTCGGCGGCGGATCGAGCGGAGCCGGCGGTGGCATGAGCGGCGGCCAAGGGAACATTGGCCCGGTTGGGGGCGCATCGGGTCAAGGCGGTAGCAGCCTTGGCAACCAAGGTACTGGCACGCCAGGAAGCGGAAGTCAGAACCTGAGCAATCAGGGAGTAGGCTCAACGAACAACAACAGCTTTGGCAATCAATACGGTGGGTACCTCGGAGGTGGAGGAACGACCGCCAACGGACAAGGCAATAACCAAGGCAACTCATTCGGCAGCCAATACGGTGGCTATCAAGCGGCCGGTAACACTGGCGCGAACTTTGGCGCCTCGCGGATGGGCGCCTCGGGTGGCGTGACTGGAAACGCGAGCGGCTCCATTGGTGCGAACGCGACGACGGGCGCGTCGGTCAACGGCGGCGGCTTCGGCACCAGCGGCGCTGGATACGGCGCGCCTGGCTACAGCGCGAGCGGGTCGGCCGCGACCGGTTCCAATGGCGGCGGCTACGGCAGCCAGTCTCAAGGCACGTCAGGCTATGGCAACTCGGGCTATGGCACCCAAGGTTATGGCGGATCGGGCTACAACAACGCCTACGGACAACAAGGCTACTCAGGCGCGACAGGTTACGGCGGGCAAGTCGGCCAAGGTTACATCGCGGGCAACTACACGGGCAGCGGCATGGCCACTGGCGGCCGGACTGCTGGAACGGCGGGAACAGCCGGCACGGCGGGCACCGCGGGAAATCCGAACGGTTATCAGGCCGGCTCGTTTCAATCAGGATCGCAGGGCAACGGGAATATGAATGGCTCGAACTCTGCGAACCAGAGTAACAATGCCGCGAACTCCAACAGAGCCTTGAACCGCTTCGGCGGTGCATCAAAAGTGGGCAACGAACTCAATGCTGCAGCGTTCGCCAACCAAGGTCCGAACACGTCGACGCAGTCCCGCAATTACGGCGGCATTGGACCGTACGGAAACTCCTTCACGACCCCGAACTCGTTCAACACGAACGGCAACCCGTCGTATTCGTACTCGCAAGGTACGAACGGGCAGTTCCAACGCAATTCGCAAATGAACCAAGGTGCGACCGGAACGACGAGTGGAAGCGCCAACGGTGCCACCAGTGGCTCGAACGGCAACGTGCTAAGCTCCGGTTCCAATCGGTAAAACAACTCGCCGCGGTTTTAATAAACGACGACGAACCGTGTCGGTGCGAAATCCCAATCAGGGGCTTCGCATCGACACTTTTATGCGCCGTTACGTAACGGTGCATATGACGCCTCAAGCCTGCCACATCATCATTTCGAACTCGGGACTTGGCACGGTCGTCTCGATGGCCCCTTCCGTGGGCACGCGTTCGACCGAACTCTCGCCTTGCAGCAGCTCTAAGCGGAAGTGCATGGGATCGTCGATCGAAGCGCCCAGGCTACGCAGTGGCACCGCAATCTCAAGAATGTTATCGGCACTCGCCGCGACGCCCGACTGACTGACCGGCACGTCATGATGGTACAGCTGCAGAATGGGCTGCTGCCACGACGGATGCGACACGAGAAGCTCGAAACCTTCGGGTTCGAGGAATTCCAGACGAAGCGTGTCGATGTCGGCGAATTGTTCGCGGGCCGTGCCGTTGCGCAAATCGACACGCACGAGCAGTCGCTCTCCGTCGAAGCCAAAGTAGACGCTGCCGACGCGGCCTTCTTGCACCATGCTCATCGACCCGCGTGAGCCACCGGCGACGAAGTGCCCCGCGTTGATCCACTCGAAATACGTGCGTCGACCGTCGATCTTCACGTTCAACAAACTCGTCGGCTGCGTGTGCGGCAATTGATGATGATGCCCTTGGCTGATCGGCCGCAGCAAATCGCTTGGGGCCTCGTCGCCGAACACGGTGTAAATGTTTTGCAGATGTTTGCGGAACAGACGATCGAAAACGCTGTCCTGGGCGCTTGAGTGACTATCGCCGAACCACCAAAACCAATCACTTCCCTCGGCAATTTGCAGTTCGCGCCAAGCAAGTTGCAGTTGTTCGGGCGTCTTGCCGCCGTTCTTCTCGGCGGCAACGAGATACTCGCGGGCTTGGAACAGTAGATCCCAACCGCGATTGCATTCGGGATGGCCGATCCAGATGCCGAAGTTATGCGAGATCCAACTTCCGGCGAAGAGCTGCCCGATCTTGTCGGTCGCCGGCCAACGTCGCACGGCATCGCCTACGCGCATCGGCTTGATCTTTGGGTGCTGCACGACGCGGCGATAAAGGCTTCGCAGGAAGTCGCGTCCGCCGTCGGGATAATATTCCCAACAGTTTTCGCCGTCGAGGATGATGCTCACGAGCGTCGGGCGACTTCCGTTGGCGGTCGTGGCGCGGCCGATCGCTTCGAGCTTGCCGATGAAGTCGTCGACGGCGTGCTGCGTCGGATACCGCTGATAGTGGAAGCCGATCTGGTCGCTCATCGCATGGTCGCGAAAGACCATCTGAAGGCTCTGGCCTTTCTCTTCGGCACGCCACGGACGGTACAGCATCTCGGGATTCCGCAAATAGCCGTGGCCATCGCGCGAGACCCAACCTTGCGTCGAGCACGACAAAATCTCTTCATCGGTCGCAATCCATTCGATTCCCGCCGCGGCGATCATCGGCACAATCGCCTGACAGACCGAACCTTCGCTGGGCCACATGCCACGCGGCTTCGAGCCGAACGTCTTCTCGTGAAACGCGACGGCAGCCTGAATGTGCTTCTCCGCGTCCTCAGCGTAACCTTCGAGATGCTTCGGCAGCATGACCTCGGGCATCGCCTGCCGCGCGAGACGTTTGTCGCAGAGCAGGGGAAGAATCGGATGATAGAACGGGGTGGTTGTGAGCTCGACTTGGCCACGCTCCGAAAGTTCCCGATGCAGCGGGATCACCTGCCGCATCAACTCCATCTGCTTGCCAAGCAGCCACGCCTTCTCGTCTTCCGTCCAGTGACCTCCCTTGGCGCGAAACTCCGCCAACTCCTTATCGACCTCGAACGCGATCGGATGAATCCACGTCAGGTTCGACCAGCACTGCAGGTCGAGAATATCACGCTTTGCGAATCGCCTCGCCGCTTGCTCGGCCGAATCGACCGACAGGCCGCGCATTTGGTAAAGCTCGTGATAGCGCGCGTACGGACGAATCATGTGGTCCGGGTGGACCATGAAGAAGTTGTCGAGCAAGTAGTACATGTCGGCCTCGCCGAGGCCATCGGCCGGCATGCGACTGACGCGAAGATGCTGATCTTCGTGGCCATGATCGGTGTAGCCTTGCAGCTGCACGATCAGGCTGGGGACGAGATTGATCGTCGCGTGGAACTCGGGCACTTCCTTGAGCTGCATCGCCATGCCCCAATAGTCCTTGGTGGCATGCAGGCGAACCCAAGGCATCGGGTTCTCGCCGCCGATATCGTCGGGGTAGTACGGCTGATGCTGGTGCCAAACGATGGCCAGCGAAACGTCGTGCATCGGTCGTTCCTCCTGTGAACGGACAGCGCAATTCTGATGTTTAGCCGGCTCACTTGCGAGCCGCGACTCGGCGGACAAGTCCGCCGGCTAAACGTTCTACGACCTACTACGTCGTGCGAGCATCTGCTGATAAACGGTCACGTACTCGCGTGCGCTGCGTCCCCACGACCAATCCTGACTCATACCGGTTTTCACCAGTTTGGACCAGACGCTCGGGATGTCGTACGTCTGGCAAACGCGGGCCAAGGTCTCGGCCAGCGCCAACGAACTGTACTCGTGAAACGTGAATCCCGTCGCGGTACCGGCCTCGATAGATTCCCGTGTGGCGTCGTGCACGGTGTCGGCCAACCCGCCGGTGGCCCTCACCAGCGGTACCGTACCGTACTTCAAACTGTACAGTTGGTTCAACCCGCACGGCTCGAAACGGCTCGGCATGAGGAACACGTCCGCGCCAGCCTCAATGCGATGAGCCAGCGCGTCGGAGTACGCAACCCGCACCGCCACCTTCTGCGGATAGCGATCGGCCAAGGCTGTGAGCGCCTGGTGAAAACGAGGTTCGCCGGTGCCGAGCACCACCCACTGCGCCGGGCTGGTGCGGACCCAATCTTGCATGACGGTGGTGATCAGATCGAAGCCCTTTTGCTCGGTCAATCGACCGACGATGCCCAGCAGCGGCGTGCGAGGCTCCGTCGGCAGACCGAACTCACGTTGCAGCGCCGCCTTGCACGCGGCCTTGCCAGTCTCGACGGTGTTGACGTCGTACGTCTGTGCGAGATACGGATCGGTCGCAGGGTTCCAGGTGCTGTAGTCGACGCCGTTGATAATGCCCGTGAGCACATCGCGGCGTTGCTGCAAAACTCCTTCGAGGCCGCAACCCAGCGGACTGCTCTGAATCTCTTCGGCATAGCGCGGGCTGACGGTGCTCAGTGCGTCGGCAAAGACCAAACCGGTCTTCATCAGGTTCAACTTGCCGAAGAACTCCATCTGATGCCAGTTGAAGTACTTCCAGTCGAGCCCCGTCAGCAGCATGTCCCAATGCCAGAACTGTCCCTGGTAAGCGAGATTGTGAATCGTGAACAGCGTCGCGATCCGCTCGTAGCCGGGGATGTTGCGATATTCGATTTTTAGGAACGCCGGCAGCAAACCCGTTTGCCAGTCGTTGGCGTGAATGACGTCGACGTTCAGGTTCAGGGCGCGAATCGACTCGAGCACCGCGCGGCAGAAGAACGTGTATCGCTCGCAGTTGTCGATGAAGTCGGATCCGCCGCTGCCATACAGGTCGGGGCGATCGTAGTAGTCATCCTGCTTGACGAGATAGACCGGCACCTGACTGTTCGGCAACACGCTTTTGAGCAGCGTGCCTCGCACGACCTTGCTGCCGATGCGGACAGCGAAGTCGTGGCCGGTCGGTTCGATCGGCTGGCCGCTCTCCATAGCCTTGCGGTAGGCGGGCAGGATGAGCGTCGTCTCATGGCCGAGCTTGGCCAACTCGACGGGCAACGCGCCGGCCACGTCGGCCAGACCGCCGGTCTTGGCGAAAGGCACTGCCTCGCTGGCGGCCAAAAGGATTCTCATGCGCAGCCGATCCCGACGACACAGTCGATGTAACCGTCACTGCCGGGGTTCGGAATGACGCAGCCGCAATTCCCCGGCCCAGCGCGATGCCCCGGAGCGCGCGGCTCATCATTCATAGCTCGCAAATGCGTCCTCGCAATCGCCGAAACAAGGGGCACATGCAACCGTGCCCGGGGGGCCGCACTCTCAACCCTTACGAGGGTATCAGAACGCAACGAGGGGCGGAAGGATCGCTCCTTCTACCCCCAGTTTCGGCGTAAACCTTCGAAAGCCGTTTGGTGCTCCGCCTTTTGAGATCGCTGTTACGACCGGTCGGTGGACGATTTCGAGGACGTCTTTGAGGCCGTCGGCGGCGACGATTTCGCAGGCGGCGATCCGCCACTGCTCCCTTTGTTCTGCGTCATGTGCTCGTCGTGATGTAAGCGATGTTCGTCGTGATGGAGCTTGGCGGTGTCGTGACTTAGCCGGCTGCGATCGGAGCTCAAACTGCGCTCATCGTGCTTCAGCGACTGGCGATCGCGACTCATGCTTCGTTCGTCGTGCCCCAGACGTGCCTCGTCAGCCCGTAACTGCCCCATGTTGTGCGTCGCACGATCGCGGGCGATCGCTTGTTGGTCGCGGCCAACCGCACTTCGATCGGCGCTGAGGCGGCGTTGATCGGCGCCGATCGACTTTTGATCGCGGGAGATGGCCGAACGATCGGAGAGTTGTCGACCGACGTCGTGACCAACCACCTTTCCGCCATGTTGCGCGAGCCCTTTAGAAGACAGCTCCCTCACGTTCAGATTCCTAAAGTTAAGCTCGTGCTGCTGTAACGGCTGGAACGGCAGACGACTTCCCCAGTTGCTGTTGGCAGTCGCTGATTGGGCTGCGCCCTGCGTTGCTCCGTTATGTTGGCCGCCTTGGCCGTGCTGATGCCCGGCCGCACCGAATCCACCATGATGGCCGGGCGCGCCAGCTCCGAAGCCAGTGTCATGGCCATGTCCTCCGGCCATTCCGCCCATGTGACCACCGGGCCCAAAACCTCCACCGCCGTAGCCGCCATGATGCTCGCCGCCGCCGTAATGTCCGCCGTGATGCATGCCGCCCATGCTCGATCCGCCGCCACCTGCACTCATTCCTCCGCCCGAGTGATGACCACCGCCGTGATGGCCTCCGCCTGATCCTCCACCACCACCACCGCTCGGGGTGCCGCCGCCGTGACCGTGAGCCATTACAACCGCACCTGTCGACAGCATGGACCAAACGATGGCGAGACTAGCAAGACCCCGAGTCATGGGTGAGCCTCCGAAGAAGAGTCGTCACGACGCCGTGAGATGAGATAAACGGCGTCGACTACTTATTCCTACTTCGGAACCGCCCGACGCGCCGAGGCGCACATTACTTTGCGGCAACGATGAAACACTCCCCGCGCTGCGAAAACACCACGCGGTCGCTCACGCCCCAAGCCCAGGGCCTGCCGGCCCTGGGTCATTGTGCGCCATCTCCCAAGAAACGACTAACCTCGTCGATAATCCCCAACGCTCGGCACGCTTTTATGCGTCGCGGGCCCAAAGTAGCGTAACCCCACGAGCGGCTCGCTACCCGTGTTCTCGATCGTCACGCCCTTGGTGGCCGCCTCGTGACTGATGAACACTTCGTCCTCGGTCTCGGCGCCAAACCGGATCATCGAAGGCGTTTGCAGAGCCAACGACCCCACCTTGCCGCTACCTTGGACCGTGATCCAACCACTCGCGCCAGGATCCTTGAGCGTGAACTTCACGCCGGGTTCGAGCGTTAACTCTTTCGCGCTGAACAACTGCTCGCCGTCGACCTTGCCGTAAACGATCCAGCGGTCGGTTGCGCCCTCGGCACTCGTCGCTTCGTCGACGATCGGCTCGAGGTAGTTGTGTTCCATAAAGTGCGTGTCGACGTTCTTCTCCCAATCGAGCTGGCCGATGATGAAGTCCAGGTCGCGGTGCTTCTCTTTCGGCACATCTTTCACGAGCAGCGACCACGGCACTTCGCGCCCCTCGACGAGCGATTGGAACATACCGAACACATCGCTCCCCCATTGCGGCTCGTACGTGCACAGCGAGCCAGGGGCATGCAACACACCGGGCGGAATCAGCCATCCCGTTCCGCGCTTGAGTCGATAAGCACGCGACAGATCGAGGATGCCGTTGTCGCCTTCGTCCCAACGTTCGAGGCAACGACGTAGCTGTGCCTTTGTCGTCCCGGGTTCGAGGCCCATGAACGTGTAGGCGAAGTTGTTGTCGACGTTGTTCAACTGCGGCGGGAAGTAGTAGCTCTCGGGCTTGCCTTCCTGACCGACGAGGGCCGCGTCTTTGAACCCCTGGTGCATGTGATGCGGGATCGGGCCCATGTTGTCGAAGAACTTTGAATAGACAGGCCACTTCTTGTACTTGTCCCACATCGTGCGGCCAATGAGCTTCGAACCCGCCTCGGCGACCGCGTCGCGAAGCGTGAAACGCTCGCCTTCAAAGGTGACGTAGCTGAGTCCTTCGTCGGGTTCGCGGTTTTCGTTAGCCGCCTCGGTCGTGCTCGCGAACCATCGCTCGTCGATGCCGCCGCGATGAGCGCCGTAGGCGTACCAGTCGGTAGGGGCGAGCTTGATGCGCTTCCCTGGATGTAGAAAGCTGCGCGGTACCCACGTCGGTGTCAGACGCAGCAGACCGCCGCCTGCGTCGAGCGCGCGCTCGAGATTCTTGGCGATGTTGTCTTTCTTTACGGGTTTCGATGCTTGCGATGTAGCCATATTCTTCACCTCGGTGACGCAAAAACCCAGGGCCAGCAGGCCCTGGGCTTGCGAAGATTGTTAATTCCTCGAACGTCGTTAAGTTGCCTCGTCCATCATTCTCATTTCGGGCGTTTCGCGCTTCGACTGCCACACAGCCCAAGCCAACGCCGCAAGACACACTGCACTCATAGCCCAGCCGACTTTGGGATCGACCGACGGCACATACTCGGTCACCTTTGCACCAATGTTGTAGCGCATGACCAGCGGCAACGCCAACAGGCTGACCATGTTCATGACCTTAATCAGCGGGTTGATCGCCGGGCCGGCCGTGTCCTTGAGCGGATCGCCGACCGTGTCGCCGGTGATCGAAGCCTTGTGGGCCTCGCTCCCTTTGCCGCCGTAGTGGCCGTCCTCGATCAGCTTCTTGGCATTATCCCATGCACCGCCGGCGTTCGCCATAAACACCGCCAACAACTGCCCAACGAGAATCATCCCCGCGAGGAAGCCGCCGAGGCCGTATGGACCCAGGATGAAGCCAACCAGCAGCGGGCACACGATCGCCAACATGCCTGGACCGATCAACTCTTGCTGAGCGGCTGTTGTGCAAATGCTCACCACGCGACCGTAGTCCGGCGTCTTCGTGCCGGCCATGATCGCTGGATCGCGGAACTGCAGGCGACATTCCTTAACGATCAGGAACGCCGCACGACCGACCGCGCGGATCAACATGCTCGAGAACAAGAACGGCACCGCCCCGCCGATGAGTAGACCGATGAACACGATCGGATCGGCCACGGTGAGTCGCCCCGCTTGCGCGACGAACTGATCGGTCGTCATCTTGTCGATCTTGTCTTCGCTGCCAACGGCGAGCACCGCGATGAACGATGCGAACAACGACACCGCCGCGATGACGGCCGAACCAATGGCGATGCCTTTCGTCTCGGCCTTCGTCGTGTTACCAACGGCGTCGAGATCGGCGAGAATCTGCCGAGCACGCTTGTAGCTGCCCGGTTCGGCACGTTCCATTTCCTCTTTGTCGTAGCCCATTTCACCGATGCCGTTGGCGTTGTCGGCCACGGGTCCAAACACGTCCATCGAGATCGTGTTGCCCGTGAGCGTCAACATGCCGATGCCGCACATCGCCACGCCGTAAGCCACGAAAATGGGACTCGTGTTCGAGTAGACGAGTGCCGAGCCAAGGATGGCCCCCGCGATGATCAGCACCGCGTACACCGTCGATTCATAACCGACGGCGAACCCTTGGATGATGTTCGTCGCGTGCCCCGTTTGGCAGCTCTTCGCCAGCGACTTCACGGGCTCGTACTGCGTGTGCGTGAAGTAGCTGGTGCACTTGTTGAGTGCCATCGCCAGAAACACGCCGATCAGGCACGTGAGTGCCGGGCGCAAATCGAGATTCGCCTGGCCAGCGTTGGCCCACACCGGCAGTGCCGAGACATCGGGCACGCCGTTCACGAGCGGATAACCCGCGACGGCCGTCGGGTACTTCGCGAAGTAATCGGCGTCGAAATGCAGATAGCCGAAGCCAAGCACGAAGAACCCGATGACGCTGATCACGCTGCCGATGAGGAAGCCACGATGCACCGAATGCAACGCCGTGTCCGACGTATCGTTCTCGCCGGCACGCACGCTGTAAGTGCTGATGATGCTTCCGACGACGCCGATCGCGCGCACCAAAAGCGGAAACACGACGCCTTTGATGCCGAACGTCGCGTAACCGAGAATCATCGCCGCGACGATCGTGACTTCGTACGATTCGAAGATGTCGGCCGCCATACCGGCGCAGTCACCGACGTTGTCGCCGACGTTGTCGGCAATCGTCGCCGCGTTGCGCGGGTCGTCTTCGGGAATGCCTGCTTCGATTTTGCCGACGAGATCGGCGCCGACGTCGGCAGCCTTGGTGTAGATGCCGCCGCCGACGCGCATGAACAGCGCGAGCAACGTGCCGCCGAAGCCGAAGCCCAGCAGCGCTTCATACGCTTTCTCGCCATAGGCCATAAAGATCAACGTTCCGCCCAACAGCCCGAGGCCATCGGTGAGCATGCCCGTGATCGTCCCGGTGCGGTAACCGAGTTGCATCGCCGTGCCGTAGCTCGTTCGTGCAGCCGCCGCCACGCGCAAGTTACCTTGCGTCGCCAACCGCATACCGACGAAACCCACCGTCCAACTGAACAACGCGCCGACAAGAAACGCGCCAGCCCGGCCCATCGCAATCTCTTTGCCGTGTACGTCGCCCATCGTGAAATAGAGGACGACGGTGATGAGCACAATCAGCGGCGTGATGCGTTTGAACTGCTGGGCAAGGTAAGCGTTCGCCCCTTGCCGCGTCGCGTCAGCCACCACCTTCATCTTCGCCGTGCCAGTGTCGGCCCGCATCACCTGACCGACGAGCATGAACGAGTACACGAGCGCCGCGACCGCCGTCCCGAGGACGATCCACAGCATCGTCTTCTCAAAATGGCTGTACTTATCCGTTCGCATGAACGAGAAGTACTCGAACGCGCCGTGATCGGTGTCGGCGCCGGCGGCCGCGTTCACTTCCGCAGCGATGTTCTCCTGAGCCCGTTTCTCTTGAGCCCGTAGCACGCTCGAAATTCCGAGCACCGCGTAGCTCACACACATGACCAGCAAGACGAGGGTTGCCCCATGGCGGCGAAGCGTACGATGCATGTACCTGCCTCCTGTTTGCGTCGAGATGTTGCGGCCAGAAGGCCGACGTAGATGGCGTGTGCCGCGACTCTATCACGCCCCCCATCGGAAATGCAATCAGCCGGATTCCGCACACCAGGCGATTTGCAACGCAAGAGGCGGCCGACCTGCGAATCGCCCAGACGTGGGCTCTCGGTAGGCACGGCCCTTTGCCAAGCGCGCTTGTCCGCCATCGACTTATCAATTAAATTGGGGGACCACTTTCCCCGATAGCTCAGTTGGTAGAGCGAGCGGCTGTTAACCGCTAGGTCCTAGGTTCGAGTCCTAGTCGGGGAGCCTTCCGGCTCGCATTCTTGCACAGAATGCGGGCCTTTTCTTTGCGCGGCCACATTTATCGAACACCCGTAATCGTTCGCGCATCACCCCTTCGGCCGCAGCACCACTAGCCGCACGTCCATCACGGCGGGGCCGGGCTTCGATTGCGGGCGGATCTGCAGGTTCAGCTTGCCTACGGGAAGTTCCACCTCGCCAACCTCGTGCAGAATCATCTGCTGAAAGTGCCCCGTCTCTTGCACGGTGAAGTCGTGCGCCTGCCCGGCCACGTCGACGAACACGTCGCCGCCGGCGCAGCCCTTGCCGCATCCGTACTGCACTTCGAGCACATACGTCCCCGCTGCCGCGACTTCGAAATCCCACTCGGCCCAATCGTCGACATTCTTCCAATAGCCAAGCACGTTCTTGTTCGATTGCGGCTCGTAACGCAGCGTGTCGCCGTGAATGGTTGCGTCCTTCGCATGCAAACGAATGTCGCCCGTCGCAGGCGTCACGTGTTTTGCTCGCCCCTTCACGGCCGCTCTCATCGCTTCGTCCCACGATTCCCACTCGGGTGAAGTGGCGTCCGCGGTCGCCTTCGCCGTCAGCGTCGATGGATCGTGCTCGACATACACGTGGTCGTGTGCCGACGCATCGTAATCCGGGTTCTGCGTCGGCATCCGAGCACCGACGCGCGTTCGCCACGCGCTCAGCTTGTCGCGAAGTTCATGAGCGAGTGCCAAATTCGACTGCGCCAAATCATCCTTCTCGCCGATGTCGCGCGACAGGTCGTACAGCTCGAGGCTTTCGTCTTCGAACTGTTCGATCAGCTTCCAATTCCCTTCGCGCATCGCCCCGGCAGGCCGACCACCTTGGTTCGTGTAGTTCGGAAAGTGCCAATACAGCGTTCGCTCCGGCTGCGGCTTGCCGCGAAGCGTGTCACTCAAGCTCACGCCATCGAGCGGTCCGACCGTCTTCGCCACGTCGACTCCCGCCGCCTCGATCAGCGTCGGCACCAAATCGGTCAGCACCACGGGAGACTCGCATTTACTGCCGGCCTTCACCACGCCGGGCCATCGCACGATCAGCGGCTCGCGCAGCCCGCCTTCATACAGGTAGCCTTTGCCCGCACGGTACGGATCGTTCCGCGTCGCCGGCGTGCCGCGCGATTCCAGCACGTGCAGCCCGCCGTTGTCGCTGGTGAAAATGAAGATCGTGCGATCCGCAATGCCCAACGATTCGACCTTCGCCATCAGTCGGCCAACAGCATCGTCGAGCGTCTCGATCATCGCCGCATACTCGGGATTGAACGCGCCCGGATACTTCGCAACTTTCTCTTCGATCGCCGACAACGGCACGTGCGGGCAGTTGTGCGGCACATAGCAGAAGAACGGCCGATCGCGGTTCTCCTCGATAAACTTCTCCACGGCGGCCTCGATGATGAACTCCCCTTTGCCGCCGGTCTCGGGCGTCGGCTTCGTCGTTGCCTGCGTGATCACCGCCGTGTCGAAACCTTGCTGCGTCGGCTCGAACCCCTTGCCGCCGAGATGCCACTTGCCGAACAGCCCGGTCGCGTAACCCGCCTCGCGCAGCACCTCAGCGATCGTCACTTCCTCCAACGGCAACTGACCTTCGATGACCGGTTGCAGCAGCCGTTGCGAGTTCGCGTCCGCCCGCCCCGGCAGGAAGTTCGTCAGGTTCAGCCTGGCCGGACACTTGCCCGTCATGATGGCCGCGCGGCTCGGCGAGCAGATCGGCTGCGCCGTGTACGCACACTCGAACTGCATCCCCTGCGACGCCAGTCGATCGAGGTTCGGCGTGCGATGCTCCTTCCTTCCATAGCAGGCGATGTCGTTGATCCCCAAATCATCCGCGAACACCAGCACGATGTTCGGCCGCGCTGCCGCCTTCGTCTCCGCCGCTTGCGCGATTGATGTTAAGAGAAACAGGACAACAAGCGTCGCCCACGTCCTTCTCCCACCGGCAGAAGGTGGCCGAAGGCCGGATGAGGGTGCGTCGCAGCTCTCTTTGCGCTGCTCTCTGTTCGGCGTCACGCCATCCCAGGCCTCCACGTCGGCACGGACGCGACCACCGGTCGCGGCTTTGTGCTCACACCTCGACACTCGCCCCGTGCAATAACTCGCCTTCATTCCCATCCTCATCCGCCTTTCAAAACCGTCGACTTTTTCCCACGCCCTAGAGAACGGACGTTTCGTGCAATAACTCCCCGCTCCAGCCGCCTCGCCGCGCGACTTATTGCCCACCGCGCACTTATTCAAAAACCCGCCATCATCGCCGCCCTTTTCGTCACGTCGTTCCCCTTCGCATCGGCCGCGTTCTCATCGATTCTAGTCACACGAAATCCCCGCTGCGCCTAGCTATTCCATCGGGCGAGCCAAGCTACTCGAAAGCGCGGCCTAGTTTCAATGATTTGCCGCTAAAATCTTCGTACAATCCGTCTTCTCGGGAACCCGCCGAACCCAAACCGCGCCAGCCAATTCAAACCGCGCAAAGCGGTAACAATGACATGAGCACCCGCGTACTACTCGATCGGTCCGTACTTTATTGCGCCCTGCGCAACGCAGCGGCTACTGATCCTGAGGGTCATAGTGTCATGGCGGCAGTGGACTCTATCGTTGAGTCTGCGCATCAGCGTACAAAGCTAATTACGCGAAACATGAGGGAATATACACTGCATGACGCAGATCATCTGTTTCGCGTCTTGGAACATATGGGTCGCCTCATTCCTAATGAAGTTCTGTGTACACTTTCAGTTCCCGAGTTGGCACTGCTGATTCTTTCCGCTTTTCTCCACGATGTAGGAATGGCACCGCCTGAACATGAAATTCAGCAGTGGTTTTCATTTTGGGACCGACCTCTGCCAGTCACTCGTGCGATCTCGGAGCCCACGAAACAATTTGGCCGGTTCGTGAAAGGCCACCCACGTCTTGCCTCCGATATTGCGAACGCCGAGCGAGACGGCCAAGGGACTAGCGCGCAATTGATTAAAGAATACCTTGTCGCGGAGCATATTCGCACCACTCACGCTCAACGCGCACAGGACATCATTCAGAGTGAATATCGTGACGCGCTCATCTTTCGGAATAGGAATCTGACGCCATTGTTAGGGCGCCTTTGCAAAAGCCACAACGAAGATGCCATCAGTCTGCAATCACTTGAGTCTTCGCTAATTTTCGAAAACGACGTGTACGCCTGTTTGCCATTTATCGGGGTCGTCCTAAGACTCGCGGACCTACTTGACTTTGATGCAAAGCGTACACCCGACGTTCTCTTCGCCAATCTACGGATTGAACATCCCGTATCACTTGAGGAATGGAAGAAACACAGGGCGATTAGTGGGTGGGTAATTAAGCCGCGACAAATTGCTTTCGCGGCAGACTGCGGTCACCCCGCAATTGAAGCATCAATTAGGCATTTTTGTAACGTCATTGACACTGAGCTGTTAGCCTGCAGTAAGGTTCTTAGCACACTTCAAGATGGTCTACGTGGCTCACTTGGGCCAAAGTACAACCTTGATTTGCCCGCCCAAGTAAATCGCGATCAGATCCGACCCGCGCTATCCAGTTCGGGCCATCCTCTTTATAAGTTCAGCGACACGCGATTTACTTTAAGCCAGCGCGAGATCATTGACCTGTTGATGGGAAAGGCACTTTACGGTAATCAGCCAGACGTTGCGATACGAGAGGCGTTACAAAACTCGATTGACACTTGTCGAGAGCGTCAAGGCCTTCAACGTCACTGGGCGGATGCTTATGTTCCGGAGATTTCTGTTGAGCTTATCCAAAATAATGGCCGGCCAATTCTTCGAATTAGCGACAACGGCATGGGCATGAACGAGGATATCATCCAGAGGTTTTATGCAAAGAAGGGGGCTTCGTTCTATCGAGCACAACAACACTTTGATTTGCAAGCCGAGGCCGGCGAGTCGTTTGTTGCCATATCACGGTTCGGAATCGGGGTGCTTTCATACTTTATGCTTGCCGACGCAATCTCAGTGGATACTAGGAGGCTATTGGGGCCAGCCCAGCCAGATGGTCCGCTCTATATGCGTGTAGAAAGCGTCGATAGTGTTTTCTGGCTAGCGGCCGGAATTCGGCCCTTGCCTGGAACCACGACTGAGTTCTTCATCCGCCCAGAAAGCATTTGGTATCGGCGCAAAGACAGCCATTTGCTGACCGCCATTAAGACTTCAGTGCCCCATCCACCCATTCCGATTCGAATTCGCGTCGGGAGTAGCTACATAATCCATGACGGCCACGACTATTGCGAGCCAATCGACGAAACGTGGGGACGGGCGAATCACATACGTCGACTCGACGTCAATCTGACGGACGAGCAGAAGGGAATTGTGGGCGTTGCCGCGATTGCAATTCTTGAGTCTAACGGGGTGCCGGTTAACAGTTTTCGTTTCGATGAAAACGAATCAGACTTCGCGGCATCATCAGGGCGGAAGTACTGGTCCGAGTTGATGGTGACACCCGATTCGCATCACCAGGGAATTTTTCGCAGAACCAACAGCTTCGAGCAGCGGCGAGATACGGGGCTTCGTGAACTAACTCACCTGGATGGATACGTTCATTCACGCGGACAGTTGGCTCTTCACGGCATATCCGTCTATCGAGAGATGTTTTCGCCAGTTAATAGCTTCATCCCGATGTTGCCTTTTGCGATCAGTTGCAAATTAGACGTCGTTTCACCCAGTGATCTGGACCTTCAAGCTGCGCAATCGCGTAATTCACAATGATAAGAGTAAGCAAGTCATTCAAACGTTTGTAAATGTGCTTTGTCAACGAATACGTCGCAGGTGACGGGTGAATATTGGGAGGCGCTTAAGGTTGCTTGGCGACATAGTGGTCACATTCGCGCTGCGATCGAGGAAGTCGAGGGGCGTTCCTAACGTCTCGGAATACGTTGCCAGTTATTCGTAATTCTCTGGTTGCTAGTGACTGCCTTCAGCCAGTTCCGAAGGAATTGCGACGCTAGCCGATGTGAGCACTGGCTGACAAGCAGCCGGTGGCACCCAAAAGCAACGCGTGTGATCTCGAAGAAGAAGTGCTTCGCTGCGCTACTGACACGCGATCGCGGCGGTGAGATGGGCGTGGGCGATGCGGTGGTTCGTCTCGGCTTAGGGATGGTCGAGCTGCGCTTTGGGGGTGACGGCCTTGGCGGTCGCTTGAGAAACGGCATCGGTGGTGCCGCGCCGGGCGGCGATGGCCACGTGCCAACCAGTGTCGCGTGGAGGCTGAATTCATTTGGATTTCAGGCAACACTCGCTCGCCTGTGAACGATAATCGTCGTGACGATACTAGGTGGGGCCGTTCGCTCGATCTTTCGCCGAGAATGCTGCGGGGCATCGTTCCTACGAGGTGCAACGATGGGAGTTTATAACCGACTGAATGCCGTTCGCTATGCCAGCCGATGGGCCCTGTCGCGGAACAGCGATTTCCCGAATTACACGGGGCACGGCGGAGGCGGTGACTGCACGAACTTCGTTTCGCAGTGTCTGTTGGCGGGCGGCTGGCAAATGATCTGGGGCACCAAACGCGAGAGCGGCGTCTGGTGGTGCAACGGCCAGGACAACAGCAACAGTTGGAGCTCCGCTCAATGGTTCTACGATTTCCTGGATTCGTCCCCGCGAGTTTACAACTGCGAGGAAGACGATTTGGATCTAGGCGACATCGTCATGATGCAGAACCCCGGAACTTCCCACCCAGACCACGCGATGATCGTTACGCACATCACGGGGTTGAGCACGCCCAACGGGCAAGAACGACAAGTGAGCGTTTCCTATCACTCGACCGACTCGCTGCATAATCCGCTGAGCGAGATCAAGTCTCGATACTCGCCGAAAACGACGTACTTCTATCTCAAAGTCGCCAACACGTTTGCCGACGCCGATAACGAACCGGACTTCTTTGACAGTTACCACAGTGCGGGTCGTTGACGGATTCTTTGGAAGTGCGTAGAGAGCGTCAAGCCGAAGGCGCAACGCGCCGTGAACCGCTACATAACCTGGCGCTATGCTTCTAGGTGGTCGGCACAGGGCGGTTCACGCGCTCGCTACGCGTCGCGGCTAAACAGGGGGCAACGTTGGCGATGGTCTTCAGTCGGGCTTTCTCTCGGCGGCGTCGCGCAGCATGGGGAAGTGCTTTTCGAGAGCGCGGCCGGCTTTGATCTCGCGGAGCTTCTCTTCGAGGATGTTCGCGGGGTTGAACGATGGCGGGAACGATCGCGGCGGATAGTCTTTGAAGGTCGCCACGAACGCGAAGACGTCGTCCATCACGCCGTAGACGTTGCCGATGTGATTCAGGTTCCAATCCCAAAACGTGTTCGACGTGATGTCGGCCCGCTCGAACGGGTCTTGCATCAGGTTGTAAATCTTCTGCAACCGCAGCGTCGTGAACGGTTCGGCCCAGAGGCCCAACGTGCCTTCCTTGCGTTGCTCGGAGAAGACGTACTTGTAGTCGCCTTGCCGCATGCCGACGAGCAGGCCGTCGTCGTCGGAGTAGAAGAACTTGTTGCGAGCGCTCTTCGCGCCGTTGTTCTTGCCGACCGTGCCTTCGACATTGCGTAGGAACGCTGACTGATCGTAACCGTCGAGGTGGACCTTGTAGGTTTTGCCGTTGGCGGAGTAGCCGGTCTTGCACTTGCCGATGATGTCGGACTCGCCGGCGGTGGCGCACAGCGTGGGAATCCAATCGTTGTGGCTCATGAGTTCATTCGTAACAGTCCCGGCCTTGATAACGCCGGGCCAGCGGACGAGGCAGGGGACACGGAAGGCGCCTTCCCAGTTCGTGTTCTTCTCGCTGCGGAAGTGCGTCATCGCGCCGTCGGGCCAAGTGTTCATGTGAGGCCCGTTGTCGCTGGTGTAGACGACGATCGTGTTGTTCGCGATGCCAAGATCGTCGAGCGATTTCAGGATCGTGCCGATCGTGTCGTCGTGCTCGATCATGCCGTCGATGTACTCGCTGTCGCCGTGCGTGTAGCGGCCACGATGTTCCTTGCGAACGTGCGTGCGCAGGTGCATGCGCGTCGCGTTGTACCAGCAGAAGAACGGTTTTCGGGCCGAAGCTTGCCGCTTCATGTAGTCGATCGCTGCGGCGGAAGTTTCGTCGTCGATGGTCTCCATGCGTTTCTTGGTGAGCGGGCCGCTGTCTTCAATCGTTTGCTTGCCGACACGGCCGAAACGTGGATCGACGGTCGGGTCGTCGCGATCAGTGGCCTTGCACTTGAGCACACCTCGCGGGCCAAACTTCTTGAGGTATGCGGGGTCCTTCGGATAGTCGGGCAGCTCGGGCTCTTCTTCGGCATTGAGGTGGTACAAGTTGCCGAAGAACTCGTCGAAGCCGTTGACGGTCGGCAGCGACTCGTTGCGATCGCCGACATGGTTCTTGCCGAACTGACCGGTCGCGTAGCCGAGGCTCTTGAGCAACCCACCGATCGACGGATCGAGCTGGTTCATTCCCATCGGTGCGCCGGGGAACCCGACCTTGCTGAGGCCGGTGCGAATGATGTGCTGCCCTGTGAGAAACGCCGACCGCCCTGCCGTACACGACTGCTCGGCGTAGTAGTGCAGAAAGCGGATGCCTTCAGCACCGATACGATCGATGTTCGGCGTCGTGTAGCCCATGAGCCCGTCGCTGTACGCGCTGATGTTCGTGACGCCGATGTCGTCGCCGAAGATGACGAGGATGTTTGGCTTTTGTTGCGAGAACGCGGAGCTAACGGGCATTGTGAAAGCAATGACGAGCAACGCGGCGATGCGATACATGAGAGTGCTCCTCGGTGATGGCGCGACACTGCGCAAAGCATACGCCGTCAGGGTGGACCGCTCCAAGAAGCCGCCTTTTTTTGTCGATACGCCCCAGACCTTCCCTAGACGTGCGGCACGACATAAAACGACAACTATCGATCGGGCCAAACCGGGTTTGCGGCTCACTCATCTTACTGCCACGGCGATTCGACCGTGGGGAACTCGATCGACCTTGCCGTGGTGGCTCCGTGTCGATCGAACGGCAACAGGCAAAAGACTCGCGCAGGCAAGAGGCTCGCACAGGCTACAGGCTCGCAATAACGCGCGACGCGGCTTAGTGTCATGCCGCCGCGCAGGGAGAGTCTCGATGAGCTGGTGGTCGGATGGCATGTCGCGCAAAAGCCGACGACTTCGAAAGAAGTTGTCGACATGGCTTGGCGATGGCCACGCCGCGCGCTCTCACCGCCACTCCCGTCGCCTCCCTTGGCACGAGCAACGCCGCCTCGCATTCGAAGAGCTCGAAGGACGGTTGATGCTCACGGCGGTTTCATGGGTTGGCGGCGCGTCGGGCTATTTCGATGTGGCCTCGAACTGGAGCGGCGGGGCAGTCCCCACATCGACTGACGATGTCTCGATTGGCCTGAGCAGCCCGACAACGGTGATCATCCAGCCCACCGACATCATCTCGGTCGACAGCCTGAGTCTGAGCGCCAACACCACGCTTCAGGTTACCGGCGGATTGTTAACGACCGTCGCGGGGCTGACGAACAGCGGCACGATCAACGTTTCGCCCGGCAGCACGATCACCGTGGGCGGAAGTTACGTCGAAAACAGCGGCGCGATGCTGTCGATGCCTGGCAACAACGCGCCGGGCTTCCCTTCGTCGAACATTCTGACCAGCGACGCGGGGTTCGAAACGCCTACAGCCAAGACAAGCACGACGCCGCCTGGCAGTCCCTGGAGCTACTTCGGCACGTCGTATCTCAGCACTCAGTACGCATACGCCGCGCGCAATCACTGGTCGAAACCGGGAACAACACCGGGGTGTCGCAAACCTTTGCGGCCACGGCCGGTTTTTCGTATACCGCATCCGTCTACGCCATGACGCCGTCGTCGAACCCGTTGGGCGCCAATAACGCTGCCCAGCTACAGGTTCAGTTTTTTGACGCCAGCCATAATCAAATCACTTCGTACAGCGCGCCGAATGACGTCGTCGTGATAAGCGACACAAGTTCGCCCGGCGGTCCGCTCACGGGAAGCGTTGGCAATCAAGGATGGAACCTCTACTCGACCACGGTGACGGCGCCCGCGGGCACGGTGAGCGTACAGGTGATATTGAACCTGTACGCTCCTTCGGCGCAAACTGCGAGCGGAGCGGTTTACTTCGACAACATTGCGTTCGGACTCTCGGGTTCGTCGAAGATGTCGGCCGGCAGCATCTCGAACAGCGGGCTGATCCTGATCGGGCCGACGAACTCGATCACGACCGCGGGAACCTTCACGCAGACATCCACCGGCACGCTCGACACGCAACTGGGCGGAAGTCCGTCGAGCGGCATCTACGGCTCGCTCACCGTGGCGGGCGTCGCCACCTTGGCCGGCACTTACATGGCCGACGACGTTTACTCGTACGTCCCTTCGACCATCGACAGTTTCACCCCCGTCACGTTTGCGAGCGAGACAGGAAACTTCTCGAGCGTCGTGATGCCGAGCGGGGCGGGGTATCAATTCTTCAGCGCAACGACGTTCACCAATATTGTTGTCGCCGCGGCTCCCTCGTCGGCAGTGACGACCACTGTGAATGCAACGAACGTGTTGGCGTCGGTTTCTACGAACTTGCTGGGCGTCAACACGGGTTACTGGGATCAAAGCCTGCTCACCTCGCAGACGCAGCAACTCGTGACCGCGGCCGGCATCACTCTGTATCGGTTTCCGGGCGGATCGGATTCCGACGACTTTCACTTCAATCAATCGACCAACCTCAACAACAATAGCGCGAAGACCATCACTCAGTTCGCGCAGCTCATGGAGTCGGTCAACGGCACGGGCATCGTGACGCTCGACTATGGCTCGGGCAGCCCGCAAGAAGCAGCCGCCGAGTTGGCCTATTTGCAAGGCTCGACGACCGACAACACGTCGTTGGGAACCGGCATCGAATGGAACGATACGACGGGGCAATGGGTGACGGTCAACTGGGGGACCGTCGCGCAGTGGGCGAGTTTCGCGCGGCCTCGCCGTTGGCGGTCGACGACGGCCTGAACTTCATGCGCATCGCCCATGCCGCGCCGTTCACCAGCATCAAGTATTTCGAGGTCGGCAACGAGGAATACGGCAGTTGGGAAATCGATCACCACGGTACAAACCTGCCGAGCGGCGTCAGCACGGGCGCTCAACACGACCCCGCAACCTACGCCGCGTTTGCTGCGACGTTTGCATCGCTTGCTAGCGAGATCACAACGGCAGCGGGCTTGCCGAGCATTGTGATCGGCATCGACAGCGGCGATCCAACCGGCGCGTTCGATTCGAACTGGACCAAGAAAGTCTTGACCGCCGGATTGGCGCTCGGCTTCGTGCCCGGGTTCATCTCCGATCACAACTACATGGAGTCCCCCGGGTCGGAAAGCGACTCGTATCTGCTGAACAACACGGTCACAGCCACCGGCAGCAACCTCGACTGGTCGACACGCTACGCAACCTACGAAGCGCTTCTGCATCAAACGTTGGGCAGCCTCGCATCGGGCGTGCAGTTGATGGCGACCGAATACGACTCGGTGTCGTCCAATCCCGGCAAGCAATCGACCAGCCTGGTCAACGGACTGTTCATCGCCGAGTCGATCGGCAGCATGCTAAGCAGCGGCTACTCGGCCGGAGTCGTTTGGGATCTTCGAAATTCGTATGACGCCAGCGGCGATGAGAATAGCAGCAACAGCCTGTATGGCTGGCGCGCCGGCGGCGACTACGGACTGCTGGGTTCGGGCACTCACAAAGCTCCGGCGACCGGAAACAACGTTCCCTATCCCGACTACTTCGCCATGCAGCTCGCATCAAAGCTGATTCAAAGCGGCGGCAAGGTCGTGTCCGCCACTTCGAACTATGCGGGTCTCGACACCTATGCTGTCCTGGAAGCCAACGGCCATCTCGAATTGCTGGTAATCAACACCAATCCGGCGGCCAACCTCACATCGCAATTCAACGTATCAGGCTTTCAGGCCAGCGGCGCGGTGCAGGTGTGGCAATACGGCAAGACGCAAGACACGGCTCAAAGCCTGACCACCAATGGCGCGTCGTCTTTGGCAAGTCTCGCAACCACGTTGAACCTGAGCGGCGGCAACTTCAGCTACACATTCCCGTCGTATTCGATGACGGTGCTCGACCTGACGCCCGTGCTGAGCGTTAGCATCGGCACGAGCGCGGTGACCTTCGTGCGTGGCGGCAGCGGCATTGAAGTAACCCCCGACGCCACGCTCACCGACACGAATACATCGACCTTGCAATCGGCGACGCTGCAAATCACCAACTTGAAAGATGGCACGGCCGAGTCGCTGTACGTTCCGGGCTTCGCGAGCGGGGGGTTGATCACCGGCACGAACATCACCGGCACGAACATCACCGCCACGTACAACGCTGCGACCGGCACGCTCACGCTTTCGGGAACCGACTCGCTGAGCAACTATCAACAAGTCATCGACGCGGTCGCCTATAAGAACACCTCGCTCACGGCCAACACCACGACGCGAACCGTCTCGATCACCGTCAGCGATGCCAACGGCAGCTCGACGCCGGTGACGCGCTCGATCGCCTTCGACGTTGCCCCGAAGGTGATGGGCGTCTACGTATCGAGCAGCAGTTGGGACCCGTCGTATTTCAGCTATCTCGACACGCTGAGCAACCCGCCCGTGACGGGGCTCGGATACGAGCTGCCGACCGGAAGTTCGCAGTTTACGACGTTGCCGTGGCTCAATCTCAACACGCTAAGCGTGCAGTTCAGCGAGAATGTCACCGTCACGCAAAACAGCCTGCAACTCATCGGTTCCGCGACGCTCGGACTGCCGTCGCTCCCGACCGTCAGCAGCTTCGTCTACAACGCAACCACGCACGTGGCGACGTGGATGTTCAACGCGCCGCTGCAAGCGAATCGACTCATGATTCACTTAGCTGCCTCGACGATCACCGACGGTGCCGGCGCGTACCTCGACGGCTCGTGGACGGACACCGTCAGTTCGTTCCTCGCCGGCTCCGGCACCGGCGGCACCGGCACCGACTTCAACTTCATCACCTACGTGTTGCCCGGCGACACATCGAATCAGCAGACCGTGACGCTCTCCCAAGCTAAGCAAGTGGTGCCGAGCATCAACCTCTCGGCCGGCGATACGGGCTACGATTATCATAAGGACGTGCTGGGAGCGGGGACGATCACGTTGGCAGACGCGAAGCAAATCGTGCAACGCATCAACACCGACGTGAGCTCGATCCTCAACCCGCTCGCGCCGCTCAATAGCATCACAAGCCTGCCCAGCCTTCCGCCGTTCGTCTTGTCAGGCGGCGCGTTGTTCGTAGCTTCGTCCGACTCGTCGCTCGGTGACGCGAGCGATTCGCAATCGGATTCGTCCCTGGATACAACCACCGATTCCGAAAGCGACGAACTCGTCAGCCCATCGTTCGTGCCGAGCGTTGTTCAGCCGAGCGCTTTGACCATCGCTATGCCCGTATCGACCGTCGTCGTCACGACGCCGGCCGCGCCTCTCGCCGCAGTCACCTGGCCGACGGCGGTCGTCACGACCGACGACTTATTCGATTCGCCGATGACGGACGACGACTCACCCGACGACGTGTCGCTGATCGACGCCATTTGGGAATCGATTGACATGGACGAATTCGTCGGTGAGCTCGCTGACGGTCGTCACTCGCTCGGCAAAATGTTGATCGCCTGCAGCCAACGTGCGAACGCCTGAGGCCACGCCGCGCCGGCTTGCGAGGTATCGCGCATGCCGAACCCGTGACCGCCGGTTGCGTAGACGTGTACCTCGGCAGGAAGGCCAAGACGTTTCTGCAGCAGATACATCTGGATGCTGTTCTCCGCCGTTAACTTGTCATCGCCGGCGTGCGCGAAGAACATCGGCGGCGTATCGGCCGTGACGGCAAGCTCGGGACGCATCTGGTTCGTTTCTTTGTCGACGATGCCGCCGGGATAAATCGCCGCGGCGAAGTCGGGACGGCAACTCACGTCGTCGAGCGCGTCGATCGGATCGTAGGCACGCTTGTCGAAATGCGTGGCGAGGTTCGCGGTCAGATGCCCGCCAGCGGAGAAGCCGAGGAACCCGATCTTCTTCGGATCAACGCCCCACTCGGTCGCATGGCTGCGGACGATCGCCATCGCGCGCTGCGCGTCTTGCAACGGCTGCAGGGGCGGCTGACCGGCCGGAGTGTCAGGCCGGCGAGGGACGCGATACTTGAGCACGATGCCCGTCATGCCACGCGCGGCGGCCCACTCGGCGACTTCTGTTCCTTCCTTGTCGAACGCGAGAACATTGTAGCCGCCGCCCGGAGCGACGACGATCGCCACGCCGTTGTTCTTGCCTTTCGGATGAAACACCGACAACGTCGGTCGCGTGACGTCGGTGATGTTCCTGCTCGTGTACTTGTTGGTCGAAACCGATTCCTTGACGGTTTCCTGACCGATGTCGCCCGACTCGCTTGGCGGCTTGCCCGGCCACACGTCAAGTACTTCATTCGGCTCGCCGGCGCGAAGCACGGGCACCATCAGCACTGCGACCATCAACACGGCAAACAACATCGAAGCGAAAGCGGGCAACCAACGACGCATGGCGTGATCTCCGTTAAAGCTGGGCGATTCGTAGCGTTTCAGCTTAACGAGCAATCGCATGACTTGCGACGTTCGATTGATGATCCTTGGATGAATCGGCGAACTTTGCTGCTGCGTGCCATTACCGCTTGCGGTTTCGCGCTTCCGGATGAGCCACGCGCGAAACCGCAAGCGGTAATGGCACCTCAGTGCGAGATTCGGCGCATTCTCTAAGAATCAATAAATGCGGATCACCGTCGAAACGCTTTGCGCCAGGCGTGCTGCACCGAGTCGCCGTTCGATGGCGCGGCAACCGAAGCGGCGAGTTCACGCGGCGGAGGCGAGCAGCTCTCGGTCAGATGCAGCAGCGACTGAAGCACTTGGATCAGCTTCGCAGCGTTGAGCGGCTTGGTCACGTAGTCGTCCATGCCAGCCGCGAGGCAGTTCTGACGGTCGCCCGCGATGGCGTTGGCCGTGACGGCAACAATCGGCATGCGACCCGTGTGGGCGAGGGCCCCTTCAGCTTCGAGACGACGAATCTCACGCGCGGCCGACAGACCGTCCATCACCGGCATCTGGCAATCCATCAACACGACGTCGAACGCTTCGCGACGCAGGCGTTCGATCCCCTCGCGACCGTTGACGGCTTCCTCGCAATGAAAGCCCGCCTGCGCGAGCATCTCATGCGCGACCTCGCGATTGACGTCGTTGTCTTCGACCAATAGCAGTTTGGCACGCGACGACGAACGGCGAGTGGGAGCCGGCGTTGACGGTGACTTTCCGTTCGACATCATTCGGGCGGCACGGGCCTCGCGGCATTCGTTGCCCGCCTTGACGATCATCGTGAACAGATCGCTTTGACGCACCGGCTTGCTGAGATGTCCCGACAGGCGCAGTTGCTGCGCATCGGTCCCCACGACCGGCCCCGCCATCGAGGTGAGCATCACCAGCGGCATCGATTGCAGCGCCTCGGTCGTGCGAATCTGACGCACCAACTCGAAGCCGTCCATAACCGACATGTGTCCGTCGACGATCGCCAAATCGAACGGTTGGCCCGACGCGGCGGCTTGTTGCAACATGCCGAGCGCTGTGAGTCCGTCGGGAGCCGTCTCGGCACGGAACCGCCACGCCGAAAGCTGACGGAACAGAATCTCTCGGTTCGTCGCGTTGTCGTCGACGATGAGAATTCGCATGCCTTCCAATTCGGCAGGGACGGTGTGCAGCTTCGGCGTCGTGGTCGTCGCCAGTCGCAGCGGCAGGCTGAACCAGAAGGTGCTGCCTTGGTTCTCGACGCTGTGTACGCCGATCTCGCCTTGCATCAGTTCGATGATCTGCTTCGAGATGGCCAGCCCGAGGCCCGTGCCGCCGTATTCTCGCGTCGTCGAGGCGTCGACTTGCGAGAACGATTGAAACAGACGGCCGAGCCGGTTGGCCGGGATGCCGATGCCAGTGTCTGCGATGGCGATCCGCACACGCATGCCTTGCGGCGAGACCTCGTCGAGCGTGACACGCACCTCAATCTGCCCGCGCTGCGTGAACTTGATCGCGTTGCCCAACAGGTTGACGATCACCTGTCGCAGACGATGCGGGTCGCCACGCACTTCGCACGGCATATCGGGCGGCATGTTGAGCGCCAGTTCCAAACCTTTCGGCTCGACGCGCGGCGCGATCATTTCGAGCGTCTCTTCGATCAGCGATCGCACGTTGAAGTCGATTTCATCGAGCTCGAGCTTGCCGGCTTCGATCTTCGAGAAGTCGAGAATCTGGTTGATCACGTTCAGCAGCGAGTCGGCCGACGAACGGGCGATCGACGTGTAGCGCTGTTGCTGGGGCGCCAACTCGGTGTCTTCGAGCAGTTCGAGCATGCCGGTCACGCCGTTGAGCGGCGTGCGAAGCTCGTGACTCATGTTGGCGAGGAACTGGCTCTTCGCACGGTTGGCGGCTTCAGCCGCTTCCTTCTCGCGGTGCAACGTCTCGGACATCATGCGGTCCGAGATATCGACGACCGTGCCTTCGTAGAAATCGATGTTGCCGGCAGCGCCGTACACGGCCCGCGCGTTCTCCGAAATCCAGAGGACGCTGCGGTCCTTGCGATAGATTTGCGACTCGAAGTTCGCGACCTTACCGAACATGGCGATCTGCCGCACGAATTCTTCACGACGCGATGCGTCGACGTACAGCTGCCGCCTGATGTCGCCGACCGACGCGACAAGTTCGTCGGCCGAGTCGTAGCCGTAGATGCGCACCAGCGCGGGATTGACGGCGAGATAGCGGCCATCGGGCGTCGTTTGAAAGATGCCTTCGATCGCGTTCTCGAAGATGCTGCGGAACTTCGCCTCGGCGCGACGCACGGCCTCGACGGCTTCTTCGCGCGAGTGAATCTCGACGTTGACGCGATCGAGCACGTGATTGTATTGCGCGGCAATTTCTCCAACGTCAGTGTGCGGTTCGACGTGCACCGGCGTGCTGAAGTCGCCACGTTCGCCTTGCACGTGCATGGCCGAGAGCAGATCGTGCAGCTCGGAGCCCGCGCCGTGCTCGGCAACGTTGAGACCTTGCATCTCTTGCTCGGGCGTGACGCGCATCGGCATCGCCCAGTTGAGCGCTCGCAGCATGAGGTAACCCATGCCGAACGCCCAGGCGGCGCAAGCGGTGACGCCAATCGTTTGCACGAGCAATTGCTCCAAACGGGTGCGTCCACCAAACGCTGCGACGTCGCCAAAAAACGCGACGGCGATCGTGCCCCATACGCCGCAGAAGCAATGCACCGGAACGGCGCCGACAACGTCGTCGATCTTGAGCTTTTCAAGCAGCCAACAACCACGTGTCGAAATGATGCCTGCAACGATGCCGATAAGCACCGCCGACGCCGGCGACACGATATGACAGTTGGCCGTAATGCCGACCAACCCCGCGAGCATGCCGTTCATCGTCAGCACGACGTCCGGTTTCTTCGTGACGAACCACGCAACGGCAAGGGCCGACGCGCCGCCGGCGGCAGCCGCAAGATTCGTGTTCACCAAGATAAGCGGCACGCTGGAGTTCATGGCGAGCGTGCTGCCGCCGTTGAAGCCGAACCATCCGAACCACAGCAAGAACACACCGAGCGCGGTCATCGGCAGGTTGCAAGGTTGCATCGCGGGCTTCGTCGGATCGAACCGGCCAATGCGCGGGCCGAGCACCAACACCGCCGCGAGCGAAACCCATCCGCCGACGGAGTGTACGACGGTCGAGCCCGCGAAATCGATGAAGCCACTGGCGGCCAGCCAGCCGGTGGTCGTTCCTAAGTTCGCGCCGCCCCAAGCCCAGTGGCCGAAGATCGGGTAAATGATACCCGACAGCAACAACGAGACGACCAGATACGCCACGAAGCGCATCCGCTCCGCAACCGCGCCCGAGACGATCGTTGTCGAGGTTCCGCAGAACACGAGTTGAAAGAACAGGAACGCGAGAGCCCACGATCCAAAGTTCTTTTCAGGCGCGAAGTCGGTCGTACCAAACAGACCGTGCCAACTGACACCGAACATGAGCGCATAGCCGAACGCCCAGAAGGCCAGCGACGCGATGCAGAAGTCGAACAGATTCTTGATCGCAACGTTGATGCTGTTCTTCGATCGGGCCAGGCCTGACTCCAAACAACAGAAGCCAGCCTGCATCAACATCACGAGGGCCGCCGTAATCAGCAGCCACGTCGTGTTAATCAGCTCTTGAATTTCGGGCATCGTCGAGGGTTCCGCGAGAGCGCGTGGCGCGCAAAGTTAGGGTGTCGGACTACGGCCGATGCCGCAGTCGTCGTAAGTAGCGTGCTGCCCGACACCGCCTAACGCCGGAGCCGCATGCCGCCGTCATCCTCTTGCCCCATGGATGTGGGCGACCGAGTACCGTAGCTTTTTCTTAGGTGGATGCCTTCAGACGAGGGGGGCGCGACGGTCGAAGAGCCGCTACAATCGGCGTCTCATGCCTGGTCGAATCAGCACTCTCACGCTGGAGATTCGTATGCGAATGCTTTTGGAAGTGCGTATGCCGCACAAGCCGTTTAACGCAGCGGTCAAGGATGGCAGCATCTCGCGCAAGATGGGCGCATCCTCGAGGAGACGAAGCCCGAAGCTGTGTACTTCACCGAGATTGATGGTCATCGGTGCGCGATGGTGATTGTCGAAGTGGCCGACGCGTCGAAGATTCCCGCCGTATGCGAACCGTGGTTTCAGACGTTCGAGGCCGACGTCAAATTGCGCCCCGTAATGACGCCCGACGATCTGCGTCACGCCGATCTCGACGCGTTAGGGAAGAAGTGGTCGTAGCTGCAACGAATGGCAAGGTTTTGAGCAGCCCAGGCATTCATGCCTGGGTTTTCGCGCATCGTCGCGCCATCATTGTCCCCCGGCCTTCAAGGCTCCGGGAGGCGTGGTTTGCTA
This sequence comes from uncultured Planctomycetota bacterium, assembly GCA_963708675.1. GTDB lineage: Bacteria > Planctomycetota > Planctomycetia > Pirellulales > PNKZ01 > DATAXP01. The sequence continues at coordinate 81,106 of CAVPTO010000004.1, read as the reverse complement.
CGAAACCCTTGAGGGCATCCGGGGTTGAATGCATGATGGATTGAACCGTTCGTCCGCCACTCGCCATCAACAACGATGAACAAAAAACGAAACCAACGATTCGCGATCCTCACATTCGCATTCCTCAGCGCGGCGATGACGTCGGCGCGTGCGCACGCTGCGGACAGCGCAACTTCAACCAACGCCGTCGAGCCGCAACATCGCGAGTGGACGATCGACGGCACGCAGCGCGAAGCATTGATCTACGCGCCAGCCGCGGCGACGACGACCGACTCACCCGTGGTCTTTGCGTTTCATGGGCACGGCGGCAACATGAACCAGGCATCGCGGTCGTTTGGCTATCACATGTTGTGGCCCGAAGCGATCGTCGTCTACATGCAAGGTCTCAAAACACCGGGCAAGCTGACCGATCCCGAAGGCAAGTTCACCGGCTGGCAACACGCGGCCGGCGACCAAGACGATCGCGATTTGAAGTTCTTTGACGCCGTGCTCGCGACGCTCAAGAAGGATTACAAGATCGACGAGAGCCACATCTACAGCACAGGGCACTCCAACGGCGGTGGCTTCACGTATCTGCTTTGGGCTGAGCGAGGTGACGTCTTCGCGGCCGTCGCGCCGTCTTCGGCTGCCTCGTCGCGCTGGGGGACCGAGTTCACACCGAAGCCCGTGTTGCACGTTGCTGGCGAGAACGACACGCTCGTGAAGTTCGAGTGGCAGCGATTGATGATGGATCAACTGCTAAAGATCAACCACTGCGAAAAGCAGGGGACCGCGTGGGAAAAGTATTGCACGCTGTACCCGTCGTCCGAAGGAACACCGGTCGTGTTGTTCATCCATCCGGGGACGCACAAGTTTCCGGCAGAAGCGCCGCCGACGATCGTCAAATTCTTCAAGCAGTACACGAAGAAGTGATCGCGAAACACCCTGGCCATCGCTGCAAATTGAGTTCTGTAGGGAACGCCCTGCGAGACGTTCCGTGAAGCGTCATGGGACGCGACTCTTGATGATCGAGTGGTCCCGACAGCGGCGTGTCTTATTCCCTCTCCCCTTGCGGGAGAGGGTGGTTCGCCGAAGGCGAATCGGGTGAGGGGTTGAGGCGAGTACTCGCTTCAATACCCCTCACCCCGGCCCTCTCCCGCAAGGGGAGAGGGAGCAACGGCGTCGTCTTCGATCAGTAACCTTGAGTTCAATAGCCGCGCTGCGGAACCCCAAGAGGGCGTTCCCTACTGAACGATTCACGACATTAAAGCTCAGCGCATGGGCGAGACTTCGCTCATCCATTGCTTCGGCGCCAACCATCGCGCGCTAAGATTCACGCGCTTGTCGTAGCACAGGTCGGCGGGCACGATCGATGCCGACGATAGGTCGGTGCGCACGATGCCGGCTTCGCGCAACGATTGCACCACAAGCTCCGAGCAAAACCAATCGTCTTGTTCCGCATGGCTATGCGCAGCCGGGCGACCTGGGACGATGAGCCACAGGTAACGTCGGTTGGGCACCAACGGTTTGCCGACCTGGCTCTCGGCGAACGACGTTAGCCGCGTCGACTCTTCGTAGGACAGCGGTCGACTGACCGGGCGAATCAGAATCTTCCCGCCAAGGTGCGATAGCTGTTCAGCGAAGCGGGGCCGAATCGATTGCAGCAGCGTCAGCTTGCTTCTACCACCACCGGTCTCGAACAACGCGAGACATCCGTCGCTGCGACGAACGATGATGCCGACATGCAGAGGATGGCCGGTGCGGAAGGCCCAATACGCGACCGTTCGCAGCGGCGCCGCTCGCGATAGAAAGACCAGGTCGCCCTCGTGCGGTGTGTAAGCGCGCGCGCCGTGCTGATCGCACCATAGCCACCCCGTCGGGCAGTTGTGGCAGGTGCGACAGTGTGGGCAGATTTGGCAGACCGTGGCTTCCGGCTGAGCGCTTGGAAGCATCAGAAGCACGGCCAACAGTGGCGTCATCGACGATCTTCTCCCCCAATAAGTCGCGAGAGTTTAGCGGCTCTGGGCACTTCGGAGAATGGCAACTTTAGGTAGGTCGGCGATCGCTTCAGAACCAATTGCCACCGGATTTCAGCTATTTTCGCAAGCATTATCGGCAAGGACTTTACGTGCGATCGCCGTCAAATACTTCGTAACCGGAAAAGTCTGGATTCTCTTCGCACCTTTTGCCGATTAACAGGCCGAGGTGTACGCCCGGGGGGCGCGTGCAACCGGTCTGCTTTGATGGTGACCGTGCGGTTTTGGAGACCGCGAGAGCGCTGAAATTCGTCGTTGCACCGAGAGTTGCTGCCCCCACGCTGTGCGAATCAACGCAAACTATCTGATGCTGTTGGCCATGGGAGTCGCCCTCGTTGGCGGCTGCGCTTCGCCGCTGGGCAAGAGCGATGGCGCGTCGTCGCCACGTGGTCTGCTCGCCGAATCGCGAAACGCTTTGCGGTTTCGCAAGCCAGCCGAAGCGAGCGGCGCGGCGAACAAACCGGCCGTCGAGATTCGCCAGCAGCCTCGCTTTGCGGAACACGAACCACCCGCGCGTCAGCAGCAAGACGTCGAGCGCTCGTTGCAATCAGCGGGGGATGAATCGGGCGCCGCAGTCGCAACCGATGATCCGTCACAATCGCTCGAAGCTCGGCAGGTGATGTTCCTAGCCGAAACCGATGCGAACTCGGGCCCCGCGCTGCCGAGCACCTCCGATACGACGCAGATCGCGCCGCCGGCAGCCAAGCCAACGACAAAGCCACGCCAAGGGCCGGTGCTTGACGACGACAGCGACAACGACAGCGAGCCAGTTCCTGAGGACGACGATCAGCTTCTCCAGCTCATCGGTGTCGAAGAACCGGAAATGATCCCGCCACCGGCCGGAGTCTCGATCGGGCCGCCGGTGTCGGGCTCGCTTGTGATGCAGGGCCCGGCTCTTCCTCTGGAAACGGGCCTCGAATCGGCTCAGGGTTTTAAGATCGGCAACAACACGCCTATCGAGCTGCACCTAGATAACGTCGACGTGCGCAAAGTTCTCGAAATGATCAGCCGCGAGCATGCGGTGAACATGCTCGTGTCGCCGGCGGTCAACGGCAGTGTGACGGCTGACCTGGCGAATATCGGCATCGAGCAGGCGCTCGACGCGATCCTGAAATCATGCGGCCTGGCGGCGCGAAGCGAGAACGGCGTCCTGCAGATTTGCACCCCCGAAGAGTTGCGGCAGTGGAAGACTGCCAACAACAAGGGGGACATCATGGGCATGCGCGTCTACAAGTTGAATTATGCGCGCAGCACCGACCTTCAGAAAATTCTCAAACCGTTTTTGAGTCCGAAGGGAATCATGACGGCCTCGCCGCCTGCGCAAGTCGGCGTGCGACCGATCAATCCGATCAGCGGCCTGGCGGCGAGTGGAGGCGGCGGTAGCTCGTCGGGCGGTGGTGGTGGTGGCGGCGGAGGAGGTGGCGGCGGCGGAGGTGGCTCGAATCAAGCATCGCTGTCGGGCGGTGACGCTTACGCCGTCCAGGAAGCGTTGTTGATTGAAGACCACGAGTCGATACTGCAGCGGATCGACACGATTGTGAACGAGTTCGACCAGCAGCCGCTGCAGGTGCAGATCGAAGCGGTCATCCTGTTCGTTACACACTCGGACGACACACAGATCGGATTCAATTACGGCATCCTCGATGGCGGGGGCAAAGTGCTCGGCGTTGTTGGAAGTGGTGCTGCGCTCAACGCCGCAACGGCCTTCACCCCTGCCGCTCCGTTAACCGCGGCCGGCTTGCTGAATACACCGGGACAAACCGCTGGAACCGCCGGGGCCGGCTTCGGCGCCGACACGCGCGGCCTGAACTTCGGCAGCACCAACAATACTGTGACCACGTTCTTCAATTTCCTCGAAACGCTCGGCAAAGTCGAGGTGCTTGCTACGCCGCGGCTGCTCGTCATCAATAAGCAACTTGCCGAACTGCAACTCGGCGATCGGCTCGGCTATAGCACGTTCAGCCAGAGCCTTGTGAGCACGACGCAACAAATCAGCTTTATGAACGTCGGCACGCTGTTGCGCGTGCGACCGTTTATTGCCAACGACGGCATGGTGCGCATGGAAGTGCATCCCGAGCGTAGCACAGGCTCGATCGTCAATGGCATTCCGCAGGCGACAACCTCGGAGGTCACCACGAACGTGATGGTCCCCGACGGTTCGACGCTCGTCATCGGCGGACTGATGGACAAGCAGATTGTCGTCACTCAGCAAGGCATTCCGTGGTTGGGAACGCTCCCCGTCTTGGGACCTCTGTTCCGCGATCGCGATACCAGTTACGTGACGAAAGAGTTGGTCGTGATGCTGACCGTCTGCATTTGGGATCCGTCGAAACAGGTTCCCGCGCATCAAGATGGCTGGCCGACGAATGATGCCATGACCGCCGGAAAAGGCTTCAAAGTGCCGACGCAGTGCGACGGCCACTACTAACGGCGACCGCACTCATTTTTAGCGTCGCACGTTCTTTCGATCGGGCGCTCGCGGCTGTTGCGCGCTACGTCCTTCCGAGTCGCGATTCTCTCGTCGCGACACGACGAATCGGCATAACCGGCCTCCAGCGGTTGCCATCTCGCAACGTCGCCGTAGGCGGAATCCCGCTAAAAGGCCCTGTTAGCACGCTGCTAAGGCCCATCAGACAGAGATGAGGAAAAATTGACAACCGGCCTAGATGGCCTAGTTAGTTAATGGGAGTTCGCAGGGAGATTGCGGCGGCGGCCCAAACCGCTCGTTTCGTAATTCAATGCAAAATGATCGAGGCCGGATGAAGTCGATTGGCATGTTGCCGTCGAGTCTGGCATTGACAAAAAAACTTGCCGCGCGAAATGGGCGGCGGAAGGAGAGCACTGTGCATCGTCGATCGAATGTTTCGCGTGGCGGGTTTACGCTCGTCGAATTGGCCGTGGTTATCGTGATCATCGGCGTGTTGGCCTCGTTTGGTGTGCCCCGGTTCCTCAAGTCGGTTGAACGTTCCAAGGCTGCTGAATCGTTCAGCTACCTGTCGGCTGTCCGTGACTCGCAAGAGCGCTACCAGTCGCAGAACGGCACCTACGCCGACGCGATCACCAACTTGGACATCAGCTTCCCGCCCCCGACCTACTTCACGGTCTCGGACCCGGTCGCTGGCAGCACCGGTACGCTCGAGAGCTCGTGGTCGTCGACGGCCACGCGCACGGGTTCGTCATCGGGTTACGGAGCCTACACCGTGATCTTCACGGAGCAGGGTCTCGACACCGCGAACAGCACGATCCCGGCCGACATCAACCCGAGCTCGACCAGCAACAGCAGCAGCAGCTCGTCGTCGGGCAGCTAATGAGAACGAAGTAATTCGTTCGCAGTTTGGTTGAACCATCGAATAGGGCGGCTGATTCACTTCAGCCGCCCTATTTTTGGATGGTGAGTTTCAAAGAGACGCATCGCTGGGAGTTGAAACTCCCGTATTCGTACAAGCGGAGCCGACGGTGAAAGAGTTGCTGGCGAGAATCATGCCCTACAAGGGCATCGGCCTATATGTCGGCGACGATGAAGTCGTCGTCAGTAAGGTCGCCGGCACGCCGTTAGGCGGTATCGTCGAGTTGGCTCGCCTCAGTCGGAAGTATGAACCCGAAAACCTCGTCACCGTCATCGGCGAGCTGCTCGAAAGCGTCAATGGCCCCAAGCGCAACACTTCGCCGGTAGCGCTAGGCATTCCGACGAAGCGCGTCTTTTATTCGACGCGAGCACAGGCGGCAGGCAAGACGCCCGCCTCGGCGCAAAACGTTTTGCGCGAAGTCATGCAGTCGCCTAACGCCTGCATCGACGAGCTGTCGGTGCAAGTCGTCAAGGGCAGCTACGCGAAACGATCGCTCGCGAGCGTCGCCTCTTGCCGTCACGACTACCTGGTCGAACTGCTTGAATGCCTTCAACTAAGCAACGTCCAACCGTTCCGCACCGAGCCTGCGCCGTCGGCGCTGCTCCGTGCCGCGAACGAGAAACGCCGCTTGCGCAAGAACAAGCCGGCCGTGCGGCTATTTCTGAATCAAAGCGAAGCGCTCGCCGTCGTCATCGCCGGTACGGTGTGCGTTTCGTGGAAATCGATCAAGCTCATCCCCGGCAGCGAAATGGGCGCCATCGGCGCCGCGATTCGTTCGAGCCAGAACGCTGCTCAACCGATTCGGCATCGAGGTTCCGCTCGATGTCGTCATCGCGCACGGCCGTGAGGATTTACGCGAAGGGCTGACCAGCGAAGCATTCATCGAGAAGGTCGGCATGCCGGTCGTATGGTGTGCCGAACCAGAGCTGTGCGGCGGCGAGATCGCGTTTGGCCTGGCGCTCGGTTGCCTCGGCGAGCAATCGTCCGAAGTGATCGACCTGTCGAAGTCGATGACGCCGAAGCCTTCGATCTGGCAAATCTTTCCCTGGGGTGATTTGTCGGTTCAGATTGCGATTGTCCTGTGCATGGCACTCTTCTTGTTCGGCCACTCGCGACACGCTGCGCAATGCGGTTGCGCCGGTTCACGCCGAACTCGCAAAGCGCACCTGGGCCCGCAACAAGTCGCAGGCCGACCTCGTCAAGGAACAACGCGATCTGACGGCCAAAGTCGATGCCGTCAAATCGTTCGTAGGCAGTCGCATCCTGTGGACCGAGTACACGCATGATGTCTCCGAGCGATTGCCGCTCGATGCCAAGCTGTCGATGTTCCAGGGCATGGCCGAATTGGAAGGGGGCAAAGGCAAACCGAAAAAGATGTTCCTTATCCGCGGCGAGACGCCCGTCGACGAAGACGGCGCGATGCCGATTGATATCGACGACTTTCTGAGTTCGCTGCGCAGCGACCCGCTGTTGAAGCGTGACTTCCCGGAAGTTGAAGTCTCCGACATCAAGACGACGCAGCCGACGCAAAAGACCGATACCGCGACCGCGATCTTCACCGTGCTTTGCCTGCCGAAGACGATCGCCGTCGTCGCGGCGCCCGCGAAGGTCCAGAAAGGCGGTCACTAATGAAAACCAAGCCCAAGTCGCGTCGCAGTGCCGACAAAAAGGAACCGCTCGCCGCCCTGCGCGATCCGACACAGTTGCGGATCGTCGTCACAGGCCTCGTGTTGGTCGTCGCCTACATGGGCCTTTACGGTCCGCTGAGCGCCGAAATCGACAAAGGCCGCGCCGAGCTCGACTCCGAACTGCAACGCTACCGCGTTATCTCCGACATCGAGCGTCTGCGCGAACAGTACAAGCTGTTTTCCGGCCGACTCACGGCGAAGTCTGACATGAACGAGTGGGTGCAATACATCCTCGGTGGCGTGCGGCAGTTTCCGCTGCAGCTGTCGATGCTCGATCCCGACAAGGTGCGTGATCTTGGTCCGTATAAGGCCGTCGTCCTACGCGCAACGCTCGAAGGTTCGCTCGCCGACATCAACAAGTTTCTGAAGTGGCTCGAAACCAACGAGCGGCTGATCCGTGTCGATGCGCTCAACATTCAGCCCGTGCGCAACAAGTCGGACTCGTTGATGGCGACGATGACGATCGTGGGAGTGATGAACTAAAGCCATGCAAAAACGACTCGTCGGATTAGCACCGATCATCGTAGTCGCCGCGGCGATGGGCTATTTGTGTTGGAGCCATGTCGGCGACAACGCGCCGCTCTCCAAGTCCAAGCCCACGCCCAAGACGAACGAATTGACCGCCGCCCAGCTTTCGCCGCCGGCGACGCCCGACCTCGTGCGCGATCCGTTCGAGAGCGCAACGGCCGTTGCATCATCGACGCCCCCCGGCAAAGGTCCGCAAGGAAAGAGTTCGGCAGGCAAACCTGATGATGACCCGAGCGAGGAGTCGAGCAGCGAAGACACTCAGACCGCCAAAAAAGATGCCAAGTCAAAGACGAGTTCGCCGCGCATCACGTTCGACCCCGGTCAGTTTGTTCTCAACGGCACGTACGTTCACGGTCGCACACGTATGGCCGTCATCAACGGCGCGATTTACACCGAAGGGCAACTGCTGTCGGCCGCGAAGTCCGAAGCCCCCGTGGGCAGCGTGAAGACGATCAGCGTCGACAAGGTCGAGTTGTCGGTCGACGATCATCAGGTCGCGCTCACGTATCCGAACCGTCAGAAACTGCGATCGCGCGGCACCGGACCGTCGGCGATCGCGATGGGAGTTGAACCGCATGTGACTTCGCACGTGCCGACGGTCGGTGGCGTTGATCAGCCAACGATCATGCCGCCGACGAGCATGCCGCCCCCCCCACCACCGAACAACACTCACTGAGCTGTGCCCATGGCCGTTACCGAAGTCAACCAATCATTGCCCGCGATCCTTCAGCTTCTGCTCGACAAAGGCGTCTTGCAGCCTGAGCAGTCGGACGAGGTTCGCGCGGTGCCGCTCGTCGAAGGCGCGACGATCGAAACGACGCTCGTGGACAAAGGCTTCGTCACCGAACGCGACATCGCCGACGTTTATGCCGAGCATCTTGGCGTCTCGCTCTATGAGATGCCCGAGGACATCACGACGATCGACAAAACGGTCGCCAAAACCGTTCCCGAGAAGATCTGCCGCGAGCAGCACATCGTTCCGTTTCGTGTCGACGAAAGCGCGATCGACATCGCGATGATCAACCCCGACGGGTTGATGGTCGTCGACGAGATCGAGTTCCTCACCGGCCTGTCCGTGCGGCCGTTCGTGACGACGCGGACTGCTTGGGAAACCATTGTCGACACGCTGTTCGCCTCGAGTGGGCAAAAGAAGAAAAAAGCCGCGGCAACGCCCGGAGCGCCGGGCAAGCCAGCGCTCAAGATCGGCGGCCGACACGCTCCCGCAGAAGCCGACGATGAAGAAGAAGCCGGCGATGAAGAGATTCTGAATCTCGACGCGGCATTGCCGGCAGGCCCCGAGGGGCGTGTCATCCAAATCGTCAACGACATCCTCGATCAGGCGCTCAAGCGCCGTGCGAGCGACATTCATATCGAACCGTTCGAAGAGCGTTGCCGCGTGCGCATCCGCGTCGACGGCGTGCTTCACGAGCTCACGCCGCCGCCGTTGCCGCTGTATTTGCCCGTCGTGTCGCGTTTTAAGATTCTCGCCAAGATGGACATCGCCGAGAAACGCGTTCCGCAGGACGGCGCCATCGGGCTGCGCACGGACGACAAACGCATTGACTTGCGCGTGAGCACGGTGCCCGCCGTGTGGGGCGAGAAGATCGTCATGCGTATTCTCGACAAAGGGGCGATTCCCGTTCAGCTCACGGGCCTCGGTTTCGACGAGCGGCAGTCGAAAGACTTGATGGAGTCGATCGACAGCCCGCACGGTTTGATGCTCGTCACCGGGCCGACGGGTAGCGGCAAGAGTACGACGCTCTATGCGTGCTTGAATTACCGCAACGAGCCTGACGTCAACATCTGCACGGTCGAAGACCCGGTCGAATACAAGTTCGACGGCATGAATCAGATTCAGGTGAAGCCGCAGGTCGGCCTGACGTTCGCCAGCGTGTTGCGTGCTCTGCTGCGTCAGGACCCGGACGTGATCATGGTCGGTGAGGTGCGCGATCAGGAAACCGCCGGCATCTGCTTGCGTGCTGCGCTCACGGGGCACTTTGTGCTCTCGACCATCCATACGAACGACTCGCTGGCGGCGGTCAGCCGTCTGCAAGACATGGGCATCGAGTCGTTCTTGTTGGCGGCGACGCTACGGGTGCTCGAAGCCCAGCGACTCATTCGCCGTATCTGCAAAGAATGCAAAGAATCGTACTCGTGCGACGCTCCGACGGCGAAGACCTACGGCCTCGAGGCTGGAATGCCGTTGTATCGTGGCAAGGGTTGTGACAACTGCGGAGGCACCGGCTACCGAGGCCGCGTGGGTGTGTTCGAAGTGGTGCGCATCACGGCCAACATGGGCGACTTGATCCAGAAGAAAACGCCGCTTCCCGCTCTGCGTGAAGCAGCCAAGGGCGAAGGAATGAAGATGCTCGCCGACAGCGCCATGGACAAGGCGCGCGAAGGCGTGACGACGCTGGAAGAAGCTGTCTCCATCTCGATGGGCGGGAAGGAATAACGATCGTGCTTCGACATACGAAACCCGAAACAGGCCGCGCACGCCAGTTCCATCGCGGCATCGAAGGCATCCGCGGCGGAGGCGTCGACGCACGTCGCTACGAACGCGTGACGTTCTTCTGCGAGGTGGAACTCACCGCGAGGCCGTACTGCGACACGGTGTTGGCCTACACCTGCGACATCAGTCTCGGCGGCGTCAAGCTCGCCTCGCCCGTCACGTTGCCAATGAGTGCTACGGTGACGCTCGGCTTCTCGCTCATGAACCGTGCCGGCGAGAGGGATATCGAGAACGTCACTGGTCGCGTCGTGCGCTGTCAATCCGATGTGGATACGACTTATCTCGGCATCGAGTTCGCCGCGCCGCTGAATGAAGAAACGAATCCGCTGCTTACTAAACGTTTGATGAACATTTGAACGGAGAATTTGTTTTCTACTAATCCCTCTCCCCTTGCGGAAGAGGGTGGATCGTCGACCGCAGGTTGACGAGACGGGTGAGGGGTGACGTGGGTACCCGCCTTCCCACCCCTCACCCCAGCCCTCTCCTGCAAGGGGAGAGGGAGTACGACATAGAACGCAGAAAGCCCAAGTACTGAATCGCTTGTCTCTTCGCGGAATGGATTGGTCGTCATGGCATTCGAAGATCGCTTTATCGCTCGGGCGCGCGTGTCGAGCAAGCCGCACAAGAAGATCAAGCTTGACGACAAGATGACCTTCTTCACGCAGCTGTCGACCCTGATCAATTCAGGTACGCCGCTGCTGCAAGCGATCAACATCTGCGCCGACCAAAACCAAAGCACCAAGATGCGGGACGTGCTTCGCGAGGTCTCGACTGCGGTGTCGGCCGGTAGCACGATGAACGCGGCGGCTGAAAAACACACCAACGTTTTCGAGCATCACTGGATCGGCGTCATTCGCACCGGTGAGATCACGGGCCAGATGGGTTCCGTGCTTCTCGAACTCAACAAGCAAATCCGCGAATCGCGCGACACTCGCAAAAAGGTCATCGGATCGCTCATGTATCCCATGATCCTGATCGCCGTTGCCATCACGGCCGTCACCGTGTTGCTGTGGCTGGTCGTGCCGACGTTCGCCAAGATGTTTGCCGACATGGGCGCCGAGTTGCCAGGCATGACGCAGTTCGTCGTCGACGCCTCGAACTTCATCGTCGCTTACGGCATCTACGTTCTTGGCGTGGTCGGCGTCATCGGCTTCGGTATTAAGCAGTATCTCAAGACCGAACAGGGCAAGAGACAATTCCTCGGCGTCGGATTGAGCCTGCCGATGATTGGCGAACTCATCGTACAAATGGCGATGTACCGCTTCGCCTCGAACATTGCGTTATTGCTGAAGAGCGGCATTCCGATGCTCGAAACGATGTCGGTCCTCTCAGGCGTGTTCCACCAAAACCCGATCTATCGCGACGCCATCGACAAGGCCAAGAACCGCGTGGCCGCAGGTCGCCCATTGGCTGTCGCACTCGAAGAGACGGGCCTGTTCACGACGATGATCACGAACATGGTTCGCATCGGCGAAGAGTCGGGCCAACTCCACCAGGTCATGGACACGCTGGCCCCATTCTACAAAGAGAAGATGGAAGCCCTGATCGGCTCAGTCACGAAGCTACTCGAGCCGATCATCATCGCGGGCATGGGTGTGACGATCGCCGGCTTGATGCTGTCGATCTACATGCCGATGTTCGAAATGGCCGGCAAGGTTAACTAACACTCAACGACGCACGCGAATGAATCGCAATTCAACAAATCGACTGCCGCGCCGCAAACGACAAGGCATGACGCTGCTGGAGCTGGTGATCGTCACGGTCATCATCGGCATTCTGGCGTCGATGGCGGTGCCGTCGTTCCATCGCGCGCTTGAGCAATCGCGCGCCGATGTCGCCTGCGCAAATCTGCGCGATATGGTCGGCCCAACGGCTGTACTGGCTCGACAACCGCGCCTATGCGCCGGACCTGGCGACGTTGCAATCGCTCGATCTGCTCGACGACTCGCTGTCGAATCAGCAGTTTTACTACTATGAAATCGGCAATGCCGACGCCACGACCTTCACCGCCTGGGCGACACGCATCTCCAACAGCAGTTGGAACGGGTCGTTCAGTATCACCCAAGGTGGCCAGGTGAGCGGTTACCTCTCGGCCTACGGCCAAGACGACATCGTCCCCGCGTATTGATTGCGCCATGCACACGCTCCAAAAATCACCGGGCCTTCGCAATCGCCGTCGAGGTTTCTCGATGGTCGAAGTGCAGATCGCGCTCGTGATCTTCGGGATAGCGTTATCGGGGCTCGCGCCGTACATGGTCATGTACACCAAGCAGCTTCGCAAAGTGCAGCAGCGCTTCAGCCCCGAAAGCACGTACTACCTGCAACCGTCGCCTGACCTGTGGTCGCGAAAGCTCGGCATCGGCGCGGCCGTCACCGACATACCACCCCCGTCTCTCGGCGGAAGCCTGCCCGCGACGCCCACGCCCAACACCGTCGAGATTCTCGCGATCGACAAGTCGGTGACGAACCAAACGATCGGCGTCCAGGTCACGGTGCAACCTTCGCCATGACCAGATTCAACAACAAACTCAACGGCAAACGCGCTCGCCACTCGCGCCGCGGCTTCAGCCTCATCGAGATCTCCGTCGCCACGACGCTCGTCGTGATGCTCGCGATGTTGCTCTCGGCGGCATGGACGATGCTCGGCAAGCCGATGATTCAGACGGTCGCGTTGTGCACGATTGCGCAAGAGGCCGATGTCGCACTCGCTTATCTTGCGAGCGATCTGGGGGGCTGTCCTCCCGCGGCCGCGGCCGGCGACAAGAAGTCGAGCCAGTTCGTCGCATGGTCGGTCCCCAACGATAACGAGTTCCTGTTGTGCTTCGATTCTGCTACCGACCCGAATGGACTGGCCGACTGGGCCGCTCCTGATCACGTCATCAGTTACCAGATTTTGAACAACGCACTGGTCCGTTACGACGATGCCACCGGCGAGTCGAGCGTCGTCGCGCAAGATGTCCAGAGGATGAACGTCGAGATCGTCGACGACGTGTTGCAGTTGACACTCACGTTCAACCGTCGCGACGTTACGCAAACCTACAACCTTGTCGCAGGCAAGCCATGAAGCGATCACACGACCGCGCTGGCTTCGCGATGTTGCTGGTGCTCGCGTTCCTGGTGCTTTTCTTCTCGCTGATGGCGATGGGCTATAGCCAGCTCAGCTCGCTGCTGCGAACGGAAACGTACCGCGTGCAAAAGACAGAGTTCGATCAAGGCGCCGCAACGGCCCTAGCCGGCGCGTTGCACCTTCTCGAAACCGGCTACCCGACGTCGACACCGTACGTCTACGGCGTGACGCTCACGACCGACGCCGGCACGCAGCAATATGCAATCACGATGACGATGCAAGACGACGACTCTTGGTACGTCCATGCAGAGCCTGCCTCGTTGGAGGCCGAACTTCCCGAAGCCCCCATCGCATTCACGGCGACAACTCCGCCGCCTGGCTCATGATCTTCTCGATCGTGGCGATGCATTGCTATCGACAGCAACGCTCGCGATGTCGCGACGTGCTGAAGCGCATCAAAGTTTGCACGAGCTTCGCATTTGATCGCGCGACGGGCTTCAGAGATCGCATCGCTTCGAAGCCGCCAGTGCTGTGCGAGCAGTTTCGATCGAGCAACGACCGACTTTTTGAGCCATTAAAACTCGCTGCGCTGCCGATGTTTCAAATAGGCTCGCTGTAATCATTTGCTGTTTTAATAGCCACGACGATCAACGGTATGAAGTGGCAAACGCTCTCGATCGCCGTTGTGTTGGCTGTCATGTCGCTGGCTGCGCGGTTGCATGCGCAGAAACCAGACGATTCGGGACCGTTCGGGCACGGTGAATCGTTATTGGGTCCAACGGTCGGATCGTCGGGCACGAGCGCGATCGAGGGAACGCCGGGAGGGCAGGGGGGCTTCATCGGCGGCAAGCCGGGGTCCGGCGGCGGTCGCATTCCGATCGGAGTTGCGAGACCCGGCGGATGGCAACGTTTGTCGCAGCCGCTAGAGATTACGCCTGCTCCGACGATGGAACCTGACGAGTCGCCGGTGTTCGGCAGTCTGGCGATCCCCGATCAAAGCGACGAAGGCCCCGTCGACGGGCTGACGCTCGACCAGGCGATTCAATTGTTGATGACGCAGAACCTCGAACTGCGAGCCAAGGCGCTCGAGTTGCCGCAGGCTGACGCTGACATCCTTACGGCAGGGCTGCGCGAATCCGCTGATGTTCATGGACAGTCAGCTCGTTCCGTATGGCACGTACAATCCGCAAACGAATCCGGGCGGGCAGACGCAGTACGACGTGAATATGTCGCTGCCGTTCGATGTGACTCGCAAACGAAAGGCCCGCACCATCGTAGCGGTGCAAGCGAAGCGCGTGCTCAACGCGCAGTATCAAGATGCCGTGCGCGTGGCGATCGACAACCTGTACATCGCCTATGTCGACGTGTTGGCGGTGCGCGAAACAGTACGATTCGCCACGGCCAGCGTCGCCGGCCTCGACCGACAACTCGAGGCCACGAAGGCGCAGCATGAGCAAACGCTGAAGACGTTGGCGGAAGTGAATCAGATGCTCATTCAGCGCGACTCCGCGTCGCTGGGTCTGGTCGAGGCGGAGAACCGCCATCGCAATGCCAAGCGTTCACTGGCCACGATGCTCAACATTCCCGCCGAGCAGGCGATGACCATCGAGTTGCGTGGAAGTTTGATCGACGCAGCGCCGCCGCCACCCGAGATCGCGCAGTTGGTGCCGATGGCGACGTCGATTCGGCCGGACATGATGGCCTATCGGCTCGGCGTCGGCCGTGCGCATGCCGACGTGCAACTCGCGCGTGCCAGTTGGATGCAGGATGTGTACATCTTCTATCAGCCGTTCACGATGCAGGACAATCGGTTCCTGGGGATTCCGAACATTCCGAACAGCACCAGTTGGGCCGCGGGCGTAACGGTCAACGTGCCGCTGTTCGATCGCAATCAAGGCAACATTCGCCGTGCAGAAGTGAACGTGCAGCAGACGCAGCTCGAATTGAGGGCGATCGAACGTGCGATTATTACCGAGGTCGAGGAAGCGTACCAGGACTACAGCACGACCAAAGCGACGATCGAACGCATTCATTCGACGTTGATTCCGGCAGCCAGCCATGTGCTCGACGCGACGCTGCAGCTGTATCAGCAAGGCCAAGTCAGCGTGTTCAACTATCTCGGCGCCCAGCGCGCGTACAACGAACTGGTGCGGCAATATCGCGACGCGTTGGTGGCGCATCGACGTGCGATGTTGAAGTTGAACACGGTCGTTGGGCAGCGACTGCTGCCGTGAGGAGTGCGTCGCGCGAAACCGCAAGCGGTGATGGAAGACAACGCGAGCTTAGATGCTCAATTGTCGGTCGTTTCGGCGGCTAGCGAGCCTTGCAAGTCGCGAAGGCGATTAACGTCGGCGAGGTTGAATCTCACCGTTACGTTCAAGTGGCAGCGCAGCGGTTCGCCGGCGTGATCGATGCGAAGCACGACCGGAATCAGGCCGGTCTCTCGGTTGGCCGCAGGAGAGACATAAATGACTCTCGCACTCCATGACTTCTCGAGTTCGGGCTGCTCGACGACGACCGGCAGCGCACGATCGATTTCGCTGAGTTGCTTGGTGCTCAGTTCGACGCGCACATCAAGTTCGCGGGTGTCGACGATCTCGCCCCACACTTTCGTTCCTGCCCGCTGCACGGTGCCGGGCGTCACATCGAGCCAGCAGACGATGCCGTCGATCGCAGCGTGAATCGTGTAATGCTCCAACTCGCACTCTGCGATTTCGAGTTCGGCACGCGCGGCAGCCAACTGATGTTCCGTCTCGGCGATCTCGTGATCGACGGGGAGTTTGAGCAAGTAATCGAGATGCGCCTGCGCGGCACGCTCGTCGGCCTCGGCTCGCTTGAGCACCGTCTCTTGCTCGATGAATTCACGAGCGCTCACGGCGTCCGTCGCCCGCAGCGATGCTAAACGTTCGAGATACTCGCGTGCCGCCAACGTTGCGACCTGCGCACCTTCGAGCTGCGCTCGCGCCTCGGCGCGTTCTTCGGCGCGAGGCATCGCTTTCAGTTTCGCCAAAGCGGAACTCAGTTCTTGCACGGCCGCCTGCTTGGCACGCACATCGGCCTGAGGTTCGTCCGAATCGATTTCGACGAGCGGCTGCCCCGCCTTCACGACGTCACCCGGCTTGACGAGTACGCGCTCGACGGGATGCATCACCGCCGCCGCAATTTCCGAGATGCGTCCCGGAGCGGGCAACGTCTTGCCGGGCACCGCAAGCGTGCGACCACGGACGTCGGCCGACAGCGAACCTGCGCCTCGACTCCGCAGCAACGGCCTCGGGCACGATGTCCCAAGTCGCCTTGCTGCAACCCGCCAGAAATAAAAGTGACACGAGCCCTGCGACGCGAACCATGATGCAGATCTCTGCTCCTGAAACTGCTTCGACGGTGCATTATTGCAGAGTTTGCGACTTATGCAATAAGTTTTTTTGATCGCTCAAAATACTCGTTGCCTTGTTTCTGCTAGCGCATCGGCAAACAATGGCGTCGCTGGTCGCTCGCGACGCCAAGAAGCTTCGACCTTGATGCAGGACAGTGTGAATCATGGCCACCGACACCGATGTCGCCGCCTTTCCGCGACTGACGCACGACGAGCTTGAGATCGTCCGAACGTTCGCAGACGAAGTCGCCTTTGAAGACGGCGATGTCGTGTTCCACGCCGGCGACCCGGAGATCGACTTTCATGTCGTCGAGTCCGGTGCGTTGGAGATCGTCAACACGGCCAACGGCGACAGTCACGTCATCACGCACGAGCCCGGCGGGTTCGCGGGTGATATCGACGTGCTCACAGGCCGCCCAGTGATCGTGACGGCCATCGCTCAGGGTCCGACGCGATTGCTTCGCATCCCACGAGCGAAGTTGCGCGACATGCTCAATCGCATCCCTGCGTTGAGCGAGAAGTTGATCGTCGCCTTCATGCGACGCCGCGAGCTTCTTACGCAGTTCGACATGATTGGCCTGCGCGTCATTGGCTCGGGGCATTGCCGCGACACAAACTTAGTGCGCGAGTTTCTGCACAAGAACTTCATGCCTTTCACGTGGCTGACGCCCGAGAGCGTGGAGGGGAGCAAACGAGTCGCGGCGGCTGGGTCGCCGAACAAATGGCCTGTGGTCGAATGCATGGATGGCACGGTGCTCGTCAACCCAACGCTGCACGAACTCGCGCAAGCGGCAGGCATCTGGCGCGGTTGCCCGGGCGACGAAGTCGATCTGACAATCGTTGGCGCGGGTCCGGCCGGTATCACGAGCGCCGTGTACGCGGCCTCGGAAGGGCTTTCGACCGTGGTGCTCGATCGTCTCGGCCCCGGCGGACAAGTCGGTGGATCGTCGCGGATTGAGAACTTCATCGGCTTTCCGGCAGGACTGAGCGGCACCGAACTCGCCACGCGCGGCGTGCTGCAGATGCTCAAGTTTGGCGCGAAGATCGTCGCGCCTGTGAATGTCGATAAGTTGATCCCCGCCAGCGGCCCCGACCAACTGCACGTGTTGCAGCTCGACTGCGGCGCGGAAATTCGCAGCCGCGTGGTGCTCATCGCGACGGGCGTGTGCTGGCGTCAGCTTGAAATCGACGGCGTGAATCGCTTCGAGGGTTCAGGGGTCTATCACGCCTGCACGTCGGTCGAGGCCGGGCTGTGCGACAATTCCGACGTTGCAGTCATCGGCGCGGGAAATTCGGCGGGACAGGCGGCGATGTTTCTGGCCGGGTGTTGCCGCGATCGCACGGTGCACATGGTCATTCGCAAAACGCTGGGCCCGACGATGTCGTCGTATCTGACCGATCGCATCCGCACGCGCCGAACATCAAACTGCACGAGAACGCACAAGTCACCGCCGTTTCCGGCGATCGACGCATCAAGCAAATTACGATCCAACCGAACGACGGCTCTGAAGCGCTGCAAGTTTCTTGTACCGCCGCGTTCGTGTTCATCGGGGCCGATCCGTTGTCCGATTGGCTTCCGCAGTGCATTGCTCGCGACGACAAAGGCTATGTGCTCACGGGGACCGATGTCGAACGTGCGGGGCGTTGGCCGCTGAAAGATCGCGAGCCGTGCCCGTTGGAAACGAGCGTGCCTGGCATTCTCGCCGCCGGCGACATTCGATCGGGCACCACGAAGCGCGTCGGCTTCGCCGTCGGCGACGGCTCGCTGGCTATCACCTGCGTACACCGCCTGCTTTCGATCCGCACCTGAGATCCGCAATTCACGAGATCAGTCGGGCAGCAGTCTGATGCGGATATGGCGATAATAGACGCGGCTGTCGGGATCGTGCCCTTGCAGCGCGATTTGTCCGTGCGACAGCACGCGGCCTTCGCGCCCCTTGGGTCGTTCGGGGTTTTCGGGCTCGGTGTAATCGACGGTCGTCTCGCCGTCGATCTTGAGCACGATCCGCTTGCCGTCGACGAGAATGTCGTAATCGAACCATTGGTCGTCCTCCACCGGCGACGTGCTGTTGTCTTGAATGACAAGCAGGCTGCCGGTGCGTCGCAGGTCTTTGTGCGTCGTACTGACCTGTGCCTCGTAACCTTTCTTGAGCGCGCCGGTTTGCGGCTCGGTATGAAAGAAGATGCCGCCGTTTGAGCCCGCTTTGGTTTTGACCTGCATCTTGAGTTCGAAGTTCTTAAAGTCGTGATTGCCGACCGGGCCGACATAGAACAGATGCGCCATCGGCCCGCCGCCACCGACGATGGCGCCCTCTTCGACCCTGAACCCCTCTTCGTTATCGACGGCCTTCCAACCGTCGAGCGTTTTGCCGTCGAACAGGCTTTGCCACTCGTCCGCCACGGCAGGCGAACCGATCGCGAGCAACACCATCACCAAAAGCGCGTGCAATTTCATGTCGTTCTCCTTGAATCGTCCGAGCGTACGTCGCCACGCCGCGCGTTACAAGTCGTCACCCCTGTCGATCGCGAGCGGACGGGTTATGCTGGACCCTTCGCACGGCCCGAACGTACGCAACGCATCGCATGACTGCTCGAGACAATGCCGCTCAGAATAGCGCCGCTCACGGTAACTCGACTCACAATAACAATAACACTGACGCCGGCATTAAGGACCTGTACCGCGACAGTCGTCGAGCGGCGCTAGGCGGATTGGTGCTGACGTTGGGCCTCGGCACGGCGAAGCTCGTCGGCGGATGGCTCGGCCATTCGCTCGCGCTCTTGTCCGATTCGATTCATTCATTCGGCGACGCGCTCGCGTCGGCCACCATCCTCGGCGTGCTCGTGTGGGCCGAGCGACCGCCCGACCGAGAACATCCGTATGGCCACACGCGTGTCGAGGCGATCTCGGCGCTGACCGTCGCGCTGTTGCTGGTGCTCTCAGGCCTGTGGGTCGGGTGGGAAGCAATTCACACTTGGGGCGATGCCGCGCCGACGCCGCATGGGTACACGGTCGTCGTCGCGCTGGTGAGCGTACTGCTCAACGAAGCGCTCTACCGATATTCGAGCCGCGTCGCGCATCGCACGGGATCGAAGGCGGTGCTCGCTTCGGCCTGGGATCAACGCATGGACGCGTTCGGATCGTTCATCGTTCTCGTTGGCCTTTGCATCGCGACTTGGGGTGGACCTGCGTGGCATGCGGCCGATCGCGTTACTGCGCTCGCCGTGAGCGCGATTATCGTGTGGACCGGCAGCCATCTGTTCTGGAACAGCATGCAGGAGTTGATGGATCGCCAGGCCGAGCCGGAGATTCTCGACCTGATTCGTCGCGAGGCGCTGACTGTTCCCGGCGTGCGCGATGTCGAGAAGTTGTTCGTCCGCAAGAGCGGGCTCGAACACCTCGCCGACATTCACGTGTGCGTCGATCCCGATATCTCGGTGAAGGACGGTCATGCCATCAGCCACGCCGTCAAAAGTCACCTGCTCGAACGCGTCGTCACGCTCAAGAACGTGCTCGTGCACATCGAGCCGGCATAATGAGCGTCGTTACCTCGCGCGTCGTTTGACGGCGTAGCCATACGAGATAGGCCACGTCGGCTCGGCGCCAAGTTCTTGCTGCGCCTTGATGGCCCAGTATGGTTCGCGCATCAGTTCGCGTGCAAGGAGCACCAGGTCCGCATCGCCGCCGGTCACAATCTCGTTTGCTTGGCGCGGCTCGGTGATCAGTCCGACCGCGCCGGTCATGATGCCCGCTTCGTCACGAATCCTGCACGCGAACGGAACCTGGTATCCCTGGCCGACCGAGACGCGAGCTCGCGGAACCAGCCCGCCGGACGAAACGTCGATCAAGTCGATGCCCAAATCCTTGAGCCGGCGAGCCAGCACGACCGATTGATCGACTTCCCAACCGCCTTCGGCCCAATCGGTCGCCGAGATGCGCACGAACACCGGCAAATCGGTGGGAACAATTTTTCGGACCGCGCCTGCGACGCGCAGCGGTAGCCGCATGCGATTGTCGAGGCTGCCGCCGTACTGATCCGTGCGATGATTGCTCAGCGGAGAAAGGAACTCGTGCAGCAAGTAGCCGTGCGCATTGTGAATCTCGATGACTCGGAAGCCCGCCGCCAGCGCGCGCTTCGCACCTTTCTCAAACGCGGCGACGATCTCGTCGATGCCCGCTTCATCGAGCGCCTTCGGCACGGGATTGCCGTCGTCGAAAGGGATCGCACTTGGCCCGACGACAGGCCATCCGCCGGCTTCGGGCGTGAGGAGTCCGGCGCCGCCGTTCCAGGGGAGGTCGCAACTCGCTTTGCGGCCAGCGTGCGCGAGCTGAATGCCGGCCACCGCGCCTTGCGAGTGGACGAACCGTGCGATGCGGGCCAGCGGCTCGATATGCTCGTCGCTCCAGATGCCAAGGTCGCCGTTGGTGATCTGTCCCTCGCGCATTACGGCGGTCGCCTCGACAATGGCCAAGGCAACTCCACCCACCGCTCGACTGCCCAAATTCACGAGATGCCAGTCATCCGCGAACCCGTTCTTGGCGATGTACTGGCACATCGGCGACATGACGATGCGGTTGCGGAACGTGACGCCGCGAATCGTCAGCGGGCTGAGCAAGTCGATCTCGGGCACATCGCGATCGTGGTCCGAAGCGGACGCGCAGCCGTGGGCCGCAAGCGATTGCTTCCCGTCCTCGTGTTGATTCGCCATCAGTCCGTCTCCCTGCGTCGATGCGACATCGGCCCCATGCCATCTCACTGATCGAGCGAACGAACACTCACGTCCTTGAAATAGACGTGCTTCCCTTGGCCGACATCGTCATGGTTCTGGAGACCGATGTATCCCGACGACGGACGTGGACCACGCTCGGGTTCGTAGAACTTGGTCCGCTCGGGAACTGTGGCCGTTTTCGAGTCGAAATCCTGAACCTTTACGCCGTTCAACGTGACCAAAACTCTCTGGCCCTTGAGGGTGACCTGCATCGTGTTCCACTCGTTCACTTGTGACGGGCTCGCCAGCGCCTTCGAAAGAGAGTAGATCGCCCCCGTTCGATGGAACTCGTCGGCCCCATCGCAAATCTGAATTTCATAGCCGTGATGGACGGCGTACCACTCGTCCTTGGGTTTTTCGGCGATGCGGATAAAGACGCCTGAGTTCGACGCCTTATCCGTCGTCTTGTACACAACCCGAAGTATGCAGTCGCCGAACTTCTCTGCGGTGTACCAGAGCAGCCCCATGCCTCCCTCGGTGCGGATCAGGCCGTTCTCGACGACCATCTTGCCGGAACCGACGTGCTCCCATCCGTCGAGAGAGTTGCCGTCGAACAGTGGACGCCATCCATCCCGTTGTGTCTCTTGGGCGCCGAGGTCAGTCGCCATACAAAGCATTGCTAGGACGACAGCCAGCAAGGAGATTCTCATGGTTCGTCTCGAAGATTCATGGGCGCGGACGTTGGCAAAAAGAATTGTAGCGACCTGCCGTTTTTCTTGCGGCGACTTCGAGGATAATCCCGGCTGGTGATCCATGAGCTCCAAGCAAGTCCAAGAGAATTTGTCATGGCCTTTTCTGCGAAGATCGAAGGCAACGAGTTGGTGATTCGGGTTCCGATGAACGAAAAGCCGGAGAAATCAGCCAGCGGAAAGACACTCGTAGTCGCCTCAACGCACGGCAACAAAGAAACCGACTGCGTCGTGCAGGGCAAGAAGGTGATCGTGGGACTGAACGCTTACATTCCGATAAAGTAGCGTGATTTGCTCACTTGCTTGACGAAATCATCGAGGTCCGACACCGATGTTGCCCATAATTGCAGTCCTTGCCGTTCTCGCTGCCGATCCGCTTACGGCGGGCGATCATATTCGCAATCTCAAGGTCGGCGACATCGACCGAACTTATCTCGTTCATGTTCCGGACAAGTACGACGCCGAGAGGCCAACGCCGGTGGTCCTGGCCTTGCACGGGGCGGCGATGAACGGCGCGATGATGGCGTCATTCTCCGGCCTCAACGAGACGGCCGACGAAGCGGGCTTCATCGTGGTCTATCCCAATGGCACAGGCTATGGCCCGTTCTTAGCGTGGAATGCTGGCGGGTTCAAAGGTAGTCGTGTTCATAACAAAGCTGATGATGTGGCCTACATCGGCGACCTTCTCGACGACCTCGTTACCGTAGCCAATGTGGACGAGAAGCGCGTCTATGCCTGCGGCATGAGTAATGGCGGCATGATGTGCTACCGGCTGGCTGCCGAGTTGTCCGACCGGATCGCCGCAATCGCCCCTGTGGCCGGGACGATGGTCATCAAGGAGAGCAAACCCATTCGCCCGGTGCCGGTGATTCATTTCCACGGCCTCAAGGACAACATCGTTCGCTTCAAGACGACCAGTGGCACGACTCCCTCATTCATAAAGTTGAAAGGCGTCGAGGACTCGATTCAAACCTGGGTGAAATTGAACGAGTGCGAAGAGAATCCAGCCATCAACACGCTGTCCAACGACGGCGACGAGATGAAAGTAACACGCAGAACTTTTGGCAACGGCAAGGATGGGGCCGAGGTCGTGTTGATCGTCATCGACGACGGTGGTCACACTTGGCCAGGCCAACAGCCTCCCGTCGGATTCATCGGAAAATCGGCAATGAATGTCTCAGCCAACGACCTCATGTGGAAATTCTTCGTGAAGCACCCGATGAAATGATCGAGTCGAAACGGATGCCTTGCCCGGTCGCCACGTCAATCAGCAGAATCCTCATGAAGCTCTTTCTCATCGTCATGGTCGTCGTTTGCGGAACTTCTCGGCTGCTTGCCGAGAACAAGGCGGCCGACGACTACGCTCCCATGCCTTGGCATCTCGTCGATATCTGGTGGGACATAGGCATCTGCTGGGACAGTGGTGACGACTTGCCATTCGAGAGCTACAGCGTCGATGTCACGATCAGCGATGACGTGTCGCTCGACGTGAACCTATACGTCGCCCCCATCGGCATCGGCCACCTGAACAAGACGCCGTCGAGAGCTGATCAATCACGCACCGACGGCCTGTTTGTGAGCCAGGAAATCGTCACGGCTCACAAGCGGCAGCTCGCTC
Organism: uncultured Planctomycetota bacterium; assembly: GCA_963708675.1. GTDB lineage: Bacteria > Planctomycetota > Planctomycetia > Pirellulales > PNKZ01 > DATAXP01. The sequence continues at coordinate 57,502 of CAVPTO010000004.1, read as the reverse complement.
GCGCGGTCGAGGCACGAGAAGTCGATCGCCTCGGCTGGGAACAAGAAGCGCAACGGATGCGTGTGCGAAACGATCTTCGCATTCGCTACTTCGAAGTGCTCGGGGCGCAGCAAGCAATTCTCTTAGGGGAAGAGTTGCTGCGCGTTGCCGAGGAAGGAGTGCGCGTTGCCGAAGATTTTCAACGATTGAACCTGGGCGCGAGAATCGATGTTCTGCAAGCTCGCATCCAACGCAATGTCGTGCGGGCGAGTCTGGCCGACGCTCGATTTCGTCACCGCGCGGCATGGGAACAATTATCAACCATCATCGGCCGGCCGGGGCTTCCTGCGGCGCGTGTCCTGGGTGACTTGGATGGGCCGCTTCCCGCGTTCGATTGGGACGCGTCGCTCGCTCGGTTGATAGGCGCCAGCCCGCAGCTGCGCGCTGCCGAAGTGCGGTTGAGTCATGCTCGTGCCGAGTTGCGCCGTGAGCAGGCGCAGCCGATTCCCAACGTCACCGTGCAAACGGTAACCGAGTTCGACAAGACGACGGGGTCGACCAACGTCAGCACGCTGCTGGCATTGCCGGTGCCAGTTTACAATCGCAACCAAGGAAACATCTTTCACGCATCCGCTGACATTCGCGAAGCTCAGGCAGAAATTGAGCGGGTGCGGCTAGTGTTGCGTGACACCTTGGCCGAGTCGTTCCGCCGTTACGAGGTTGCGCGTAACAGCGTCGAACAGCTTCGCGCCGAGATTCTGAGCGACGCGAAGGAGAATCTCGAACTGACAACTGCCGGATACAAAGCGGGCGAGTTCGATTTTGCACGCGTGTTGGCAGCGAGACAGACGTACTTTCAAAGCAATCTGTCGTACATCGAGTCGCTGGCCGAATTGCGCAAGATCGTAGTTGAGATCGAAGGATTGCAACTTACCGGCGGCCTGAATCCTGCGACGCTTGGAACGGCCATTCAAACGCAGGGTGGTTTTCGCCAGCAAGGTCTGCTGAATCAACTCCAGGATAGCGCGACGAAGCCGGTCCTTCCGCCTGCGGTACAGGCGGCAAGCCCGTAGCTGCCGGAGTTTCTCCGCATACAAGTCAGCCACACGTTTCGAGGCCTGCGCATTTCCCGGTAGAATCTTGCCGACGCGTATTTTCCGTCGTCGCGGAGCGGAATCGATGTTTGCCGTGTTGGTTTGTCGCCTGGCGACGGTTTTCTCCATGGCCATTTGGTGGGGAGGCCTGACGTTTTACGCCACCGTTGTCGTGCCCACCGGAGCGGAGGTGTTAGGTGGCCATATCGACCAAGGCTTTATCACGCGACACGTCTCGAAGACGATCAACCTGCTAGGCGCCGGCACGCTGTTGATTCTGCTTTGGAACCTCACAATGACATGGCGGCAGGCCAACCGACCCACCAAATACACTTTGACCGTCACTTGGCTAGTGATGTTGGCGGCCCAAGTCGTGCTGTTCTTAGTCTATCCATACCTGGATGCGTTACTGAACGCTGAGACGCATGAAATCGCCGAACCCTCTCGGTTCCACAGTATGCATGAGTTCTATATCTCTGTCGTCGGCGTTCAGTGGTTCGCTGGTCTGTTGCACTTCTCAACGGTGGTGAGCGGTTGGTGCATGTACTCTATTAACGGCCAAAGTTCCGACGCATACAACGGCTAATTCTCAGACTCGCAGGTTACTCTTCCCTGCGCGGCCGATGATCAACTTACTTCATCGTCGAAGTATATGGACTTCATTCACGCAACTGTAATTTCAGTATTGCCATAAAGGGAGTAGTCACAATTTGCCACGCGATGCGTCTCAATTCCGATTGCTGGCGTTTCGTCGGCTGTCTCGGAAGGCCCATATTGGCTGGCGCCGATTGCGGCAGTCTGACGGACTTTGACCGCCATGATGTCATGCTACTCAGCGAATTGTGGTATCAAAGCGAGACGGCGCGATATGGCGGAGTTGCGTTTGGGCGAAAGACCGTCGGCACCAAACATCTTTAGCGCGGCAGGATGACAACGGCTCGAGTACCGGTTCCCACAACGCTGCTCAGTTCAACTCGGCCAAGATGTCGCTCGGCAATGGCTTGACAAATAGATAACCCTAATCCTACTCCTCCGGTGGTTGTGCTTCTCGATTCGTCGACACGGTAGAACCGATCGAAGACTCTCGGTAGATGCTCTTCAGGAATACCAATGCCTGTGTCGTCGATGACAATCCGAGCAATGGTTTCGTCCACCGTAATTGACACCGACACTTTGCCGCCCGGCAACGTGTTCTTGATCGCGTTGTCGAGCAGGTTGTAGAACAATCGGCTCAGCCGAACGTCGTCTCCTGGGATAATGCACTCGGGCAACGTCTGCACGGCAACTTCGACCTGTTGCAATTCAGCCTTGGAGTTCAAACCCTCAACAACGTCGCGCAAAAGCGCATCGAGCTGTACTTCGTCGAAGTCGCGATGAGCGACGTACGAATCTTCGCGGCTCAGGGTCAATAGCTGTTCCGTCATCCGGCTAAGACGCTCGATCTCCTGCAGAGAGAGTTCGATCGCCTCACGATAGCCATCAGCGTCGCGCGGCGAGCGCAAAACAACCTCTGCTTCGGTACGCAAGACGGACAGAGGCGTGCGCAGCTCATGTGCGGCATCGGCGCATATTGCCGATGGCAAATTGCAGTCGATCGAGCATGCGATTGAGCGTTCGTGCCAACCGCCCAAGTTCGTCATCCGGATTCGCAATGTCGATGCGTTGGTCGATGTGTTCCGCCGAGATTTGCTCGGCGGCCGTCACTATGCGCTCCAGAGGAGACAGTGCACCATGTGCCACGAAATAACCACCCGCCAACGCAGCGGCGAGCGCCAATGGTCCTACTGTAAAGAACATTGTCAGCAGATGAGTCCGTTCATCGCGAAATTCATCGAGCGGAGTAGTCACCTGGACGACTAAGTCCCCGGCCGGTCGACGAATGTGTCGACTCGCCATACGCACGTCTGGCGATGCTTGCGACGTGAAGTTGCGGTAAACAACATGCCCGGTGTCGAGTTCGGGTAGCGGCCAGCGCTCGCCCGCTTGCTCCAGTCGCTGGCTGCGAAATAGGACCTGGCCAGCGCTCGTTGCGACCTGAAACTCGAACATACCGTGAACGCCGAAGCGCTGCTGCAGATGTTCGAGCATTTGTGGCTCGTTGGAAGTAAGCGAGATCTCTCGTACTACTTCCGCGAGCTCTTCATCGAGTTCGCGATCGGTGCGTTCGACGAGATGTTCGCTCATCAACCAGAAACAGCCGCCTCCGAAAACAATCAGTACGACCAGCAAGGCGACGCCGTACCACAGGGTCAATCGCCAACGAATGGCAAGGCGCTTCATGACCGGACCTTAAGGACATAACCGGCTCCGCGCACCGTCTGCAAGATCGGCGTTAATCCGGGAAGCTCGATCTTTCGTCGCAAACGATTGACATGCACTTCGATCACGTTGGACCAGGTAGCGGTTTTCTCGTGCCACACATCGCGAGCAATGGCGTCACGCGTCACGATCTCGTTCGCATTACGCGCAAGATATTCTAATAGTTCGAATTCGCGAGGCTTCAGCTCGATGAATACGCCGCCGCGCGACGCTCGGCGTCGGAGCAAGTCAAGTTCTAAGTCACCGACCACAAGATTCGTGACGGTTGCTCGGCCGTGTCGACGGAGCAACGCTCGAAGTCGGGCGAGCAACTCCTCGAACGCAAACGGCTTGATGAGGTAGTCGTCGGCGCCGCTGTCGAGTCCAGCAACGCGATCGGGAATCGTATCGCGCACCGTAATGATGAGTACCGGCGCGATGAATCCTTCGGCGCGCAATTCCCTTAACAGCTCTAAGCCGCCTTTGCCGGGAAGCATTATGTCAAGGACCATGGCGTCGGGCAGTTCATGGTTGACGGCGGCAATCGCATGAACACCGTTCGAGACGGCAGTAACTTGGTACCCTTCTTCGACCAAGCCGCGCGTGAGGCTCGTCAGCAATGCAGTCTGATCTTCGACGACGAGCAGATGTGTCATGGACAGGCAGACTGTACGGCAAACCCGATTCGCAACCACTCGTGAAAACTAGCGATAACGTCTTCGTCCTAACCATCAAAGCGTACTAGATGCTTGTCCGGGCCGCGGCTTATTGAAGATTAACTCTAGTTTAGATTCGTAGATTGCCCTGTGGCCTTCCGATCGGCGACGAGATAATCCCGCCCTTCGAAGCTTCGCAGTGCTCGCAGGCCGGAACGTCTTTTCCCTATGCATTGCGTTAGGTTGCTGAAGTGGTCGAGAATTTGCTGCCTGCCGATTATCGCGTACCTCGGCGCGAGTGCCACATCGCTCTTTGCTCAGTCGAATTCTTCTGGTCCGACGATTGTCGGCAACACTCTGCATGTTCCCGGCAGTGACCCGGTTAACGTCTACACCGTGGTTGCGGAACTGATTGCCGCTCATTACCCCCTCGAACGGAATGAGCCTCCGAGTATGGCCGACGGTGCGCTCAAGCCAGGCATCGTGCAATCATACGGCTTGCCCTTCACGAATCCCGGAGACATCAACGCGACGTTGCACCGAAGATGGGTCGGCGCCCTGGTGCGACCACAGTCGCAGGGCTGCACGGTCGAGCTGTCAGTCTTTATCGAAAACGAGGGACCAAGGTTGACTGTCGATCCCGCAGCGACGCAATGGATCGTTGCAGGACAGGACCAACAGGCCGAGGCGTACTTACTGGGGACGTTGCAAACGAGAGTTAGTCGCACGGCAACTCCCTTGGCACCACCGCCCGTCGTGCTCGACTCGCCTAGCGAGGCGGAGCCGACACTGATCTTCGGCCATCGGTCGCGCATCCGAAGGGCATTCGACAATCTTCTCCAGGACGAACGGAATTTCTATTCGCTCCCTAGCCTAGCTGCGCTTACAGCTGCTTTTGGAACGGGTGCCATCATGGCGAACACGAACATTGATCAGAATTGGAACGACGCCTATCAAAACCACATCGGATATCAATCCGACATTCACGCGTTCAAAACGTTCGGCGAAGGCACTTACATGATCCCCGCGTACTTCGCCTCGTATCTCGTAGGCCGCCTCTTCGAAGAACGACCCGTCGGTGCGCTTTTCGTCGATTACGGGGAACGTACGATACGTGCTTCAGTCGTTGGTGGCTTACCCATGCTTCTCATGCAGGAGGTCACCGGAGGCGGCCGACCTGGTGAGCATCCCACAGGCTCGCATTGGGAGTTCTTCCAAGACAACAACGGCGTCAGTGGTCACTCCTTTATCGGTGGCGTGACGTTCATTTCAGCCGCCAAGATGACCGAGCGGCCCGTACTTAAGGCTGCTTTCTATGGCCTGTCGGTTATGCCCGCATTGTCGCGGATCAACGACGAAGCGCACTACCCGTCGCAAGCCTTTCTGGGTTGGTTCATGGCTTATGCGGCGGCCACGGCCGTGGATAACACCCAGCGCGGCAACAAGAACTATCGTTTCTTCCCTTACTTTACCGGCACAACAACGAGCGTGATGTTCGAATACCGTCGCTGACTCGCGCTGAGGAACTATACAGAGCTTGAACACTCGTAAGACCTTTGACACGATGTAATCGTCAACCGGTCGTTAGGCAATCGTCGCATGTTATTTCAAAGAGGCGGCACCGGCACCTCTTGCAACTGGATTGGCCAACCGAGTGCGCGTTGCAGGCGGAATTGCGCGGTGTTGTAATGAGGCGGCAGTGTTAGGCGCATGCAGCCGCTTGCGAGCCGTGTTGATGACCAGCGTCAACAGAACGCGCCTCTCGGTCGTGCAGTGATCGGCGGGCTGCTCGCCGCAACTGTGGCAACGCTTTTTATACTGCCGTCCATCTTCGCCATCGTTCAACGGCGAGCTTCACTGGCGTCTGCCTCGCTCGATCCCGCTGACCCGCACAGTGCTTACTTCACGCCATCGGCCGCTGACCGCTTAGCCGACACAGGAACCTCGCTATGATTCTGCGCTTCTTAGGATTGCCTTTACCAGTTGCGATGGCGATCTCAATGATCTCGACGTGCGGCTGCGGACAGCGAGCTCCTTCTGCGACGAGCATGCCCGAGGCTGCGATCCCTCAAGTCGTAGCCGACAGGCCGCAGCGCAAGACGCTCAGGTTAACAACCACGCAACCCGGTCAGATCGCAGCCTTTGAACAGACCCCATTGTTCGCGAAGGTGTCGGGTTACGTCGAAGCGGTACTCGTCGACATCGGCGACGCGGTGAAAAAGGGTCAGACGCTCATCAAGCTCTCGATTCCCGAAATGCTCGATGATCTGACGCAAAAGGAAGCGATGATCGCGCAGACCGAGGCCGAGGCAAAGCAAGCGGAGTCGATGATTCAAGCATCGGAGGCTGCCGCTGAAACCGCTCATGCGAAGATTGCCGAGGCCGAAGCAGGCATCGGCCGCGCCAACGCGGAACTCGAACGCTGGAAATCCGAGCACGCGCGCATGAAGGAATTGACGGCGACGGGCTCCGTCACGAAAAGGCTCGAAGACGAAACGCTCAATCAGTTCCACGCAGCCGAGGCGTCAACGCGCGAGGCCGCCGCCAAAGTCAAATCGGCGAGGGCGGCATACGCGGAAGCGAAGGCCAACGTGCTGAAAGCCAAAGCGGACCGCGAAGCTTTTGCAGCTCGATTGAACGTGGCTAAGGCTGACTTGGCTCGCACGAAGACAATGACCGGCTATCTCGAAATCAAGGCGCCGTACGATGGGACGATCACACGGCGACTTGTGGACACAGGCCAGTACGTCTATCCAGCCAATGGAAACACGCACCAGTCGTTGATGACGATCGCGCGGAGCGATGTCGTGCGCATCTTTGTCGATGTACCAGAGTTGGAAGCCGGGCGGGTTGATGCAGGCGACCAAGCCACGATTCGCGTTCAAGCGGTCGAGTCGAAACCCTTCGAGGCGAAAGTAACTCGCACGAGTTGGTCGCTACTCGATACCAATCACTCGTTACGTGCGGAAATCGACCTGCCGAACCCTCAAGGAACGCTGCGCCCCGGCATGTACGCGACGGCAACAATCTTGCTCGGCGAGCGCAAGGACGTCATCACGCTGCCAATGACTGCCATCGTACGCGAAGGTCAGGACGCCTACTGCATGTGTGTCGAATCGGACCACCTTAAACGCAAACCCATCGAATTAGGACTTCGCAGCGGCGGCGAGTTCGAGATCCTCTCGGGAGTTACCGGAAGCGAGATGGTAGTCCTCAAGCAACCTGAAGTCTTTCCATCGGGCCAGCAGGTTCTCGTCGCATCGCCAACACGATGACTCATCAGTCGAAAACGGGTTGATCACATTCTGAAAAGAAGACGCAACTCTTCAAAAGCAACCTAAGCGGCTCTATCCGCCTCGTGCGATCGTAGACGAAGCGTCGCTGTTGTCACTCATATCTCGAACGCCGCTCTTCATCACGAACGAGCATTCACGAATATCTTCGCCCGCCATCCACACAGGAAGAACGATGTGCTTCGGAAAATCCCCGTAGAACGTCATCGGATTTGGGTTTGCGTTCCACCCATAAGTACTGGATGATTGTGTCGTTGTTTTCAGTAATGGATGCCGGCACTGAAAATCTGCCCCGGCCCTACCTGAGGTGGTCGTGTCGCATCGCAGGCGGAGCGAAGATCGATCGCGTCGTGGGCGGGCGCTGCGCCGGGGTAGCGAGTTTGCGCGCAAATTGCGAATCGAGGCTCTTGAGCCGCGTCTGCTTCTCAGCGGTAGTCCGATCGATGATGCGTCGGTTTCTTCGACCATCGAGTCCGGCCTCGCTGCATCGGTCGGCGTTCAGCTAAACGAATCGCCGGCATCAGACGCGGGGGACGGAATCGCTTCGCCGTCCGACGCTCAGCCGTCGGCAGCCCCCGGCACGTGGACGTTGCTGACGAACAAGGCGCCGGCGGGAATCGGCACGATGATGCTGCTCTCCGACGGAACGGTGCTCGCGCAGCACAGTGGCACCAGCGACATCTGGTACAAGCTCACCCCGGACAGTATCGGAAGCTACGTCAACGGAACATGGTCCACTCTGGCGTCGTCGAACATCGCACGCCTGTATACGGGCTCGGCCGTGTTACCCGATGGACGCGTGTTCGTCATCGGTGGAGAGTATTCGTCGACAACTGACGACAACAATACCGCCGAGATTTATGACCCACTGGCCAACACGTGGACGTTCGTTCCCGATTTTCCGCGGACCAAATTCGGCGACGACCCGATCGAAGTGTTGCCAGATGGGACCATCTTAGCTGGATATCTCTCAGGTCCGCAGACGTACATTTACGATCCGGCGACGAACAGTTGGAAGGATGGCCCAACCAAGCTCTACAACGATCAAAGTGACGAGGAAACTTGGACTAAACTGGCTGATGGCAGCATTCTCTCGTACGACGTGTTCGGCACGAGCACGGACGAGGCTCAGCGGTGGGATCCCACTACGGGTGCGTGGATCGACTCGGGCACTGTGCCCGTGACACTGCGAAACAGCATTGCAGAGCTTGGCCCCGGTTTGCTTCTGCCTGACGGACGCGCGTTTTTCATCGGTGCTGACAGCAACACTGCGCTCTACACGCCGTCGACGACGCCAGGTGGAACGGGAACCTGGACTGCGGGACCGGTCATTCCGAACGGTCTTGGCGCGAACGACGCCCCGGGTGCCATTCTGCCGAACGGGCACGTGATCTTTGCGGCTGGAAGCACGCCGACGTGGGCCTCGCCCACAACCTTGTTCGACTACGATCCCGGCACTAACACGATTACCACGCTCGACACGACTGGCGTGAATCTCAACGTCGTATGCTACGTGACGCGAATGCTCGTGTTGCCTACCGGACAGCTGTTGCTCGCCACGTCGACGAATCAACTTTATGTGTACACGCCCGCTGGCTCAGCCGATCCGTCGTGGCAGCCCGTCGTGTCCAACATCGCCTACACCGGCGGCGGCGTGTACACGCTCACTGGCACTCAGCTCAATGGAATGTCCGAGGGGGCTTCGTACGGTGACGATGCCGAGATGTCTAGTAATTACCCGATCGTTCAACTGGCGGACCAATCGGGACACGTGTATTACGCGCGGACGTCGAACTGGAGCAGTACGGGCGTGCAGACCGGAGCGACACCCGAAACCGTGAACTTCACGCTGCCTGCGGGGTTGGCGCCGGGCACGTATCAGTTGACCGTCAGTGGAGCGGGAATCGTCTCGCAGTCGGGTTCGTTCACGGTCTATGACCATCCTCTGACGACCACGGGCATCAGCGATCAAGGAGCCATCGAGAACAGCGGCAGCACGGTTGTCCAATTAGCATCAGCATTTTCCGACTCGCTGTACCCGTCAAGCAGTCTGACATTCACAATCACTGGAAATACCAACCCATCGCTGTTTTCGTCCTTGTCGATCGACAACGGCAACGGAACGCTCACGCTCAACTACGCCGCCAGCCAGCTTGGCTCGTCGCAATTGAGCATCACGGCAACCGACCCACGCGGAGCGTCGATCACCACATCGTTCGTGGCGACAGTCGTCGATCCGGTCAACAGCGCGCCGACGCTAAGTGTCCCTCCCACGCAAGTCACGCTGGCCAACACCGCCCTGACATTTACGTCGAGCCTGACGAACGGGATCACGATCGCCGACAGCGATTACGTCGTCGGCAATGAACAACTATCGCTTACGGTCTCGCACGGAACGCTGTCGCTGGGCACGACGGCTGGGCTGACAGGCTTAACCGGAAACGGCACCTCGACGATCACGGCCACGGGGACACTGGCGAGCTTGAATGCGGCGCTCGAGGCCATGCAGTTTGCCCCAGGGAGCGGTTTCGTGGGCACAGCCCAGTTGCAGATCAACGTCAACGACATTGGGCTTTTGGGCAACGATGGTGCGAAGCAGGCGAATCAAACCATTCTCATTCAAGTTCGCCCAACTCCGAGCACGCCGTCGATGCCACTGGACATCGACACGCAGGCAGCAAGTTCGTCGCCGACCAACACGTTGACGATTGGCAGCTCCGTCTTTTTTGTCGCGACGGATCCTGAACACGGCGCCGAGTTGTGGAAGACGGATGGCACTGCCGCAGGTACCGTTTTGGTGAAGGACGTGAATCCCGGCATCAGTAGTTCCAGCATCGCGAATCTAACCAATGTCAACGGCACCCTGTTTTTTAGTGCCAACGACGGCACCGATGGAACCGAGCTTTGGAAGAGCGACGGCACGACATCCGGTACTGTGTTGGTGGATGACATCAATGATGGATCGAGCAATTCCAGCCCGAGCAATTTCACGGCGATTGGCAGCACCTTGTATTTTACGGCCAACGACGGTTCCGACGGCGTGGAACTGTGGAAAAGCACGGGCACAGCCGCTGGCACCTCGCTAGTGAAGGACATCAACTCGGGCAGCGGCAGCGCGAGTCCGAGCAACTTTGTTGTCATGGGATCGACTCTGTATTTTTCAGCGAACGACGGAACTAACGGCGCCGAACTGTGGAAGAGCACTGGCACGTCGGCCGGTACGACGCTTGTTAAGGACATCAACGTCGGCGCTACCGGCTCGTCTCCGGCGAACCTGACGGTCGTTGGCAGCACTCTGTATTTCACGGCCAACGATGGAACCGACGGCATCGAGCTGTGGAAGAGCGACGGGACGAGCGGCGGTACGGCACTGGTGAAGGATATCAACGCCGGAAGCAGCAACTCATCGCCAGCCAATCTCACTGCGCTCGGAACCACGCTGATCTTTTCTGCTACCGATGGGACTAATGGCATCGAGCTGTGGAAGAGTGACGGGACCGCTGCCGGTACTTCGATGCTGAAGGATATCGACTCGGGCAGCGCCAATTCGTCGCCGGCGAACTTGACCGTCTTCAACGGGAACATTTATTTCGCCGCCACCGATGGCACGCATGGTGTCGAGTTATGGAGGACCGACGGCACTTCAGCCGGCACTGTGCTCTTCGACGACATTAGATCGGGTACCTCCGCTTCGTCACCCGCGAATTTCAAAGTCGCCAACGGCGCGCTCTACTTCTCGGCCAACGACGGCACGCATGGTGTCGAGTTGTGGAAGACCGACGGCACGACGACGTCACTGGTACTCGATATCAACGCGGGTACGAGCAGCTCGTCACCGACTTCGCTGGCCGTTCTCGGCACAAAGATTGTCTTCGCCGCTACTGCTGCCACGGGAACCGAGCTGTGGACCAGTGACGGAACCAGCGGTGGAACGACCCTCATTAAGGACATCAACGCGAGCACCATCGGAAGCACGCCTGCCGACATGGTGGCCATCGGCAGCACGGTCTACTTCCAGGCAACCAACGGCACCAACGGTATCGAACTGTGGAAGAGCGACGGCACGACGGCCGGAACCGTGATGGTCAAAGACATCGTTTCGGGGTCGAGTAGTTCGTCGCCAGCAAACCTGACAAACGTCAACGGCACTCTCTACTTTTCGGCCACCGACGGCAGCAGTCATGGAATTGAGCTTTGGAAAAGCGACGGAACTAGCGCGGGCACTGTCTTAGTGAAAGACATCGACGTCGGTACGTCCAGCTCGTCACCGGCAAATTTTGTCGCGATCGGCGGTCTGCTCCACTTCACTGCCACGGACGGAATCAACGGTGTTGAACTGTGGGTAAGCGATGGAACGTCGGGCGGCACGTTCATGGTCAAGGACATCAATGCCGGTTCATCCAATTCGTCGCCTGCGAACCTGACGAACGTTAACGGCCAGCTGTTCTTTACAGCCACCGATGGCGTCAATGGCGTCGAATTGTGGACAAGCAACGGCACGAGCGCCGGCACCTTCATGGTCAAAGACATCAATCCAGGCTCGTCGGACTCATCTCCGGCCAACCTCACGAATGTTAATGGCGAGTTGTTCTTCACGGCCAACGATGGCACGGACGGCGTCGAACTTTGGAAAAGCAATGGCACCGCCGCCGGGACCGTGCTGGTCAAGGATCTTTATGCCGGATCGTCCAGCGCTTCACCCACGAGCTTGATCAACTTCAACGGCGAACTCTTCTTTGCCGCAAACGACGGTGTGCATGGCATCAAACTGTGGATGAGTGACGGAACGTCAGGCGGAACCGTGATGGTTCCGAACACCGACTATCTCGGTGGTACGACTTCTCCGGCGAATCTTACCGTCGCCAATGGTGCGCTCTATTTCACTGCGACGACCAGCTTGGGCGGCAACGAGTTGTGGCGCACTGACGGCACGGCGGCCGGGACCGGACTGGTCGCCGATATTGATCCCGGCAGCATTGGCTCATCGCCCACAAGCCTGATTGCGGTCGGCAGCACGCTGTTCTTTGCTGCCGACGACGGCGTGAATGGCATCCAGCTATGGACCTCTGGCGGCTGGTCAGGGAGTACCGCGTTAGTTGGCACCATCATGCCCGATGGTTATGACGCCACCGTCACGTCACTCGTGAATGCCAACGGTACCGTCTTCTTTCGTGCAACGGATAATACACACGGCGCCGAGCTCTGGGTATTGCATGCCAGCAATGCCACCCCGACGACTTCGGGACTTTCGGCAGTGAAGACGATCGAGGGCGCTGCGAGCAGCAACGTCAACCTGACGGCCTCGTTCAGCGACGATAGCGATCAGTCGAATGGGTTACTGTACACAATCACCGGCGACACCAACGCGGCCCTGTTCAGCAGCCTTACCATCGATCCGAATACAGGCGTGCTCACTCTCAACTATGCGTCACAGCATACGGGGGCCGCTACGCTCACCGTGCGCGCCACCGACTCCAGCGGCGAGTTCGTCGAGACGCCACTGACGGTCGACATCCACGCGCCGCCGACGGTTATGGGGGTGTATGTCAGCGGGGCGGGCGCCTGGGACTCGTCGTACTATGACTATCTCGACACCAGCGGCTACGGCAACAACACGGTTACGGGACTGGGATACAACATATCCAACGGCGCTCATCAGTTGGACACTTTGCCTTGGTTGAAACTGAACACAGTCAACATTCTGTTCAGCGAAGATGTGAGCGTCACACAGAGCAGCCTGCAACTGATTGGCTCGTCGACCCCTGGCGCGCCGACGCTGCCGAGTGTCAGCGGCTTCAGTTACAACAACACGACGCACGTGGCGACATGGACGTTCAGCACTCCACTATTGCCGGCCGATCGGGTGTTGCTGCACATCGACGCGTCGAGTGTGACCGACATCGACGGCGCGACACTCGACGGCTATTGGCAGAACACAATCAGTTCCTCGGCCGCAGGTTCCGGCGACGGTGCGCAAGGCAGCGACTTCAACTTCATGATGTATGTATTGCCTGGCGATCAGCTCAATCAGCAAACCGTGACACTCGCTGACGCCAAGCAGATTGTGCCGTTCATCAACCTCTCCGCGGGCGACGCGGGTTACAACTACCGCATGGACGTGCTTGGCCAAGGCACAATCACGCTCGCCGACGCTAAGCAGATCGTCCCGCTGATCAACAGCGATATCAGCGGCTTAGATGACCCTACAACTCCGGCACAAAGCCACGCGGCACAGATAAGTGTCGGCGACACGGGTTTCGCGGTCGTTGCTGACTCGGGGATCGCTGTGTTAGACGCCCGGAACAGTGATCCGATCGTGCAAAGTTCGGACATGCTTCTTGTTGCCATCGATAACTCTCTCGAACTTGCCGTCACGCGGCCGATCGCGGCGGGCGAAACGACGATTCCGCTTAGCAACAACGCGAACGCTTTGATGTCCGAAGCCGTCACGCAGTTACCACCGTCTGTTGTCGATCGCACTGCGATGATCGATCACTTGTTCTCCGATAGCATCGACTGGCTGCCATCGCTGGCGCTTACCCCATCGCCCGTTTCGCTCAACAGCGGGATCTCGCTAGCCATTGTTCCATCTATTGCGACCACCGGCTTCCTGAGTCCGTCGCCGTCAATGTTTCCTCTGGTAAATGTGCGCGTTGGCGATGTCGAAGGGGCAGCATTTGCTGAAGCCGAAACCCCGTGTGAAACTCTCGGGCTCTGGCGATTCTTAAGAACGGGAAAGAGCGACGGGACAAGTCGCCATAGAAACTCGCTTTGAAGCTGCGGTTAACCGAAACGATGTCGCGCCCTATTCTGCTAGCGATTCGCCTAATGCATCTACGCAATGGCCAGATGGTGAGCTAGCAAAAAAATGTCCCCTGGTCGTAAGCTCGCCTACTCGGCCTCGTCACAGTTGTGTCCCAAGCCGACATCAACGCAACCTCTAGTGCGAGCGTAAATCAGATAACGATTTACTGTGGCGTCGATCAGTCGCGATGATCTCAAGTGTCAGCGTGCATTCAAAACCGGCCACGATGAGGAATTGAAGACCGGCCATTTTGCAGCGTTAGGGATTTGACCTAGAGGGCCTTCAGCGGTTGTACCGCGGAAGGAGGCCTTTGATGGCGAATCAGCTCAAGATGGCAGATATCGAAGCGATCGTAGCGTTACACGCGCAAGGCTGGTCATACCGCTGGATTGCGCAGCGTCTGGGCATACACCGCGAGACGGTCTCGCGTTATGTGCGACTGGCGGATTCAAAACCGGCCAATCTGCACGCCGGGACGAAGGGTGTTGAGGCCGATCCAAAACCGGCCAATCTGCACACCGGCGATGGAGAACCCGTACCATCCTCACCATCGCATCCACCGACACGCGCGCGTCAGCCAACGAGCCATTGCGAGCCGTGGCGGCAGGTCATCAAGGCGCAGCTTGAGGCGGGACTGACCGCACAGCGGATTCACCAGGACCTGGTGGCCGAGCACGGCTTCACGCGCAGCTATTCGACGGTGCAGCGCTATGTGCGCCACTTGATCGCGCGCGAACGATCGTTGCCGTTTCGGCGAATGGAATGCTCGGCGGGTGAAGAAGCGCAGGTGGACTTTGGCACCGGCGCACCGATCGTGACGGCCGAGGGGCGTCGTCGTCGGCCGCATGTGTTTCGGATCGTGCTCAGTTACTCGCGCAAGGCGTACAGCGAAGCGGTGGAGCGTCAGACCACCGACACGTTCCTTCACTGTCTGGAGAACGCCTTCGCGTACTTCGGTGGCGTGCCACGCACGCTGGTCATCGACAACCTGCGTGCTGCCGTCAGTCGGGCCGATTGGTACGAGCCGGAACTGAATCCCAAGCTGCGGGCCTTCGCTGCGCATTATGGCACGGTGATCCTGCCGACGCGGCCGCGCATGCCGCGGCACAAGGGCAAGGTCGAGCGTGGCATCGGATATGTGAAGGGCAACAGCCTTAAAGGGCGCACGTTCGCCAACCTTGAAGAGCAGAACCAGCATCTGCGGACGTGGGAGACGCACGTCGCGGACTGCCGGATTCACGGGACGACGCGCCGCCATGTGGGCGTGGTGTTTCGCGAACGTGAGCAGCCGGCGCTGTTGCCGTTGCCTGCCGAGCGGTTCCCGATGTTCCATGAAGCCGAGCGGCTGGTGCACCGCGACGGGCACGTCGCGGTCGAGCGCGCTTATTACTCGGTTCCGCCTGAGTACCTGGCGCGGCAAGTCTGGGTGCGTTGGGATGCGCGCTTGGTGCGGATCTTCAATCGCCAGATGCAGCAGATTGCGGTGCACGTGCGACACGAGCCAGGGCGCTTCAGCACTCAGAGCGCGCACATCGCTGCCGAGAAGACCAGTGGCATCGAGCGCGGAGCGCGCTGGCTATTGGGACGAGCGCGATTGATTGGTCCGCATGCCCAATGCTGGGCAAGCGCCATGCTCGAAGCGCGCGGCATCGAAGGCTTGCGCGTGTTGCAGGGACTGTTGGCGCTGGCCGGCAAGCACGAATCTGCAACCTTGGAACAAGCCTGTCGGATCGCGACCTCCTATCGCGCCTACCGCCTGCGGACCGTGCGCGAGCTGGTGAAGCGGCAGGCGCCGACGCAGGCCGAGTTCGACTATACCGCTTCGCATCCCTTGATTCGCGACTTGGCGGACTATGCCGCGGTGGCGCGCTGCGCGATGGAGCGAACGTCGCTCGCGGGCGGGGGAAGGGACCAGCAGGCCCCCCAGGTCCCTTCCCCGGACCCGCCTGCGGCGGGTGCCTCCCCAACCTCCTTCCCCTCTTCTCTGTTCCCTAACCTTCCGGAGAGTATGCCATGAACGACAGTCTTCAGACCGCGCTCAAACAACTTCGACTCTCGGGCTTACTCCAAAGCCTTGAAGTGCGACTGCAAGAAGCCGCGGGCCATCACTTGAACCATGCCGAGTTCCTTGAGCTGGTGCTGCAAGATGAACTCTTGGTGCGCGGCCAGCGGCTCATCGATCGGCGCGTCAAGGTGGCGCAGTTCCGTGAGTTGAAGACGCTCGAGGACTTCGATTGGTCCTTCAACCCATCGATCAAGAAGAAGCAGATCTTTGACCTGGCCACTTGCCGCTTCGTGCGCGAAGGCCGTGACGTCCTGCTGCTTGGGCCACCGGGCGTCGGCAAGAGCTTCTTGGCTCAGGCGATTGGTTATCAAGCGATCAAGCAGGGGATGGTCGTGCTGTATCGCTCGATCTTCGACGTCGTGCGTGACTTCCTGCACGACGAAGTCTTCGAGGGGCAGGAGAAGGTGTTGGCCAAGTACCTCAAGCCCGATCTGTTGATCGTAGACGACATGGGAATGAAGCAGTTACCCAAGCGCTCGGGCGAATACCTGTTCGAGATCATCATGCGGCGCTACGAAACGCGCTCCACGGTGATGACCAGCAATCGGCCGCTGGAGGATTGGGGCAAGCTGATCGGCGACGTCCCCAGCGCCACGGCGATCCTTGACCGCTTCCTGCACCACGCCGAGATCGTGACGATCAACGGCAAGAGTTACCGCTTGCGAAATCAGCTTCAGCCGACAGCGCCAAGCGACGAATCAAAACCGACCAAAATGCACGCCGGGAATGAAAGCCGTGCACGCAGAGTCAAGAATGAGGCGCCCGACGCTTCCGATGAAAAACAAGCCGCTGACGCTTGCCAGTCGTAACGAATCCGAGGATCATTCAACCCATCAACCCCGGCCGGCCACAATGCTCATCAATGGTCGGTTTTGAAATGCACGGTGACACTCAAGCACTCGTCCTTCTGGATGCGCTCGGCCACGCAGTCTGGTTTTTTCGCTTCTCATTCGGTTCGGGAAGTTTTGCTAGACAGCGACACCGCGACGCGGGTTTTCGGTCGACAAACGAACTGGACGCTGTCGTAGAACCAACGAGATGGGCTGACGGGCTCGGGACTTCGCCGACGACTGAGCGGCCCGACGATCATTCCGGGGTAGCCGGGCACTACGGACTCATACCGCCGGTAACGGTCACCGATGTAGTGCACAAGCCGCAAATCCTTCAACCAGCTTCCGACGAAGATGTAAGCGGTCCATATTCCAGTGAGCACCGCTCGGTCCAAGGTCATGTCGGGGGTGAACCAGAGTAACCCCATGAAGCTCAGGTACACCGGATGGCGAAGGTACAGGTAAGCGCCGCGAGGCTTGAACTCGCGACGTGGGATTGGCCGACGGCGCACCCAATGAATCCAGGGTGTCCAACCGGTTTGATACCCGAGACCGTTCAAGCTCAGGCTGTAGATGAGTGCGACCCATGTCGCGAGAAAAGCAGCTTGCACGGCTAATCGCGGCCAACCGGTAAGCTGCCACACGGCCGACGATGCGACTTGCCATTGAGAGATCGCCAACAGCAACGTGGCGCAAGTAGCCGTGCAGAAGAACAGACCATAGAACGGCGCGGCGACGTACTGCTCCAAACGTTCGCGCACTCCAGGCCACAACAGAAGACTATGGACGACGCTGAATTGGAGCGCGAGTAGCGAGTCGCAAGCAAGGCTCGCGCTACCAGGCTGTGGCGGACAACCTTGGAGAAAGCGAAAGAGGTGATAAACGGTCACGGCAAACAGAGCGTGAACCGCGATCCCAACGAAGATGCCTGCAACTCGCGTCGCGGTCCAACGACGATCGTCTTCCATGACTGACGTCGACTCCCGAATCGTTTTACGTTCTTGATCCAGCGATGAGTGCCCGGCTCAATTTGCGAGTCATTCCGGGGAATGACTGTCCTTCGGCTTTTGAAACAGGAAGCATCCGTATTGCATCGCTCCGCTGCGGTAGGCCGCAAGAATCGTCTCAAAACTGTCAAGAAACTGCACCATATTGCGAATCGGATGCGCCAGCTTTCGAACGCGGCTGCGCTCGACGCGTTGCTGACAAATCTCCCAAGTGCGGACGATACGGCTCGTCCAATCGTCGTAAGAAACGAAGGTTAAACCGGAATCGTGCATCCAGCGCTGATAGTCGTCTGACGAACCCAGCGACGGGCAGAGAAAGCCCTCGCAAACTTGCCGCACCTGCTCTGCCTTCGCCTCGTCGCCAAGCGAGTCGCTACCCGCGAGCCACGCACAGATGATCATTTTGCCCCCCGAACGCAGCCACGTTGCGGCGCGTCGGAAGAACGCAGGCTTGTCGAACAAATGTTCGGTGCACTCGATGCTCCAGATGAGATCGAATGAATCGGCAGCAAAGTCAATTCGTTCAGCGTCATCGCACACGAACTTCGTGCGGCTTCCCATCCCTCGACAACGCGACTCGACGGTGGCCCATAGGCGTTGCACGGGACTGAGCGTGATTCCCGTCACGTCGCAGCCGAGTTCGCGAGCCAGTTGCATCGACGACCCGCCCATTCCGCATCCGACATCGAGAACTTTCGCACCGGCTTGAATGTCTGCGAGCTCGATCATCGCGGTCACGAGTCGATACTGCGCAACGCGAGGATTTTCATCGGCGTCCCAGAGCCCATGATGGATGTGCGGTCCCCACAGCAACCGATAGAACGGCGTCGCCCAATCGTAATGGCTGCGGATTTCAGACTTCGTAACGTCGGGAAAGCTAATCATGTTTGTGAATGCGACTCGCGTTCATGGCGAACCAATCGTTCATTGCCCACCGATCCACAAGTCGCCCCAAATCTTCAATTCGTCGGCGACACCGATCGCTCCGAACGCTTTCGAGTAGGGCGTAATGCCATACTGAGATTGGAGTACGGTGAACTCCCCTCGCACATGGAGCATGCCTTGATTGGGTTCGGCGACCACGTTGATCTTGAGCGGTCGCGTGACTCCGTGCAGCGTGAAGTCGCCATCCAACTGATACCATTGCGGGTCAGTCGGCTGCTTCTTAGGAAAAGGCAGCGACGAACGGATGACGAATTTCGCCTGCGGGAAGCGAGCGACGTCGAGAACGTCAGCCCCGATCATGTTGGCCGTCGTTTTTTGCTGTGTTGAATCGTCAATGGTTCCCTGCAGGCTGACGTACTGGCGCGCCGCGGGCGTATCGCAAACGAACGACCTCATGTCGAACACAAGTTCGCCAGCCTGTTGTGCGATGCCTAAGCGCAGCGAGCCCGAAGCGAGTCGCCCTTCGGCGCCGTGCTCGTGCCCGAGTCCCGTGGCGCCGACGCGAACGAACGTGCGGCTGCGCTGAGTGTCGATCTGGCCTGGTTGCAGCGGGGTCGGTGCGACCGCAGTAGCCTGCACCGATGGTTGGCCGAGGCACGGGCAAGCGTGCGCGATCCATACGATCACGATCAACGCCTGCGATCGGCCGATCGTCGAGATCGAGGCCACCTTGCTTCGCATCTTGCTGTTTCCGTACCGAGGAGCCCCCATCGAGCGCGCGAGATCAACCTAACAGAGGACAGCGAGGCCGAGAAGCACACTTCCCGTACCGCACAATGATCGGGAAGACTGCAAAGTTGACGAGAAGCGCCGTAACTCGAAGAACGATGGTAAAGGCTTGCCTCTTCGCGGCGACACTAGCGTGCATGACTGTCGACTTTGCAGTCCGTCTGGAGTAATGATCAGATCGCTAGGCATCGCAGTAGTGAGTCCCTAAAATTCAATCCAGGCTTGTCGTGAAGAATGGGGCGAACGTGCGTTGATCGACTGCAACTATGCGCGGCTGGGATGCCATCGTCGTGGGAGCGGGCCCCGCAGGCTCGACGCTAGCGACGCTGCTGGCGCAGGAGGGATGGCGTGTCATTCTTATGGACGCCGCAACGTTCCCACGTCAAAAGGTGTGCGGTGAGCATCTGGCCGCCGGTGCGTGGCCGTTGTTGACTGCCTTGGGCGTCGCTGAAAAAGTTCGCGCGCAAGCGGTTCCCATCGTCGAAGTGAATCTCGTCGCATCGCGCAAGCATCGACTCACCATCGCGGCCACTGCGAAAGATGCGATTGCTCCCGTCACGTTTAGCCGCTACCGCTTCGACGAGTTACTCGTCAAACACGCGGCAGACGCTGGCGTCGAAGTGCGTCTCGGCTTTCGAGTGCGCAGCACGCTCATCGAGCGCGGCGAGGTTCAAGGTTTGATGGCCAGTTGTGTTTCGAAGCAGGAATCGACCGAGCGGTTCGACGCTCCGGTAATCATCGCGGCCGATGGTCGGCAGTCGGTGGTGGTGCGTCAAACGGGGAACGTCGTTCGTCATGGCCCGCGGCTCGTTGGCTTCAAACGACATTTTCCGCGAGATTCGGGAAACATCGAACCGTGCGACGCGAACTCCCTGGCGATGTATAGCTTGCCTGGCGGCTACGTGGCGCAGCGCCGGTAGAAGATGGGAGCCTCAATCTGTGCGGCGTGTTGCCACGGCGACTGCTGGGCAGCGCGGACGGTGGATTGAACCAAGTGCTCGCCGATTGGATGTCCGCCCAGCCAAGCCTGGCAACGATGCTCTCCAAGTGCCCGTCGAATCATTCGTGGTCAACGATCGCAGACGTCTCGACGCAATTCGCCGAGCCCCGCGTCCGAGGCGTTCTTTACGTCGGTGACGCTCTTGGCACGATCGAACCACTGACTGGCCAGGGAATGACGATGGCGTTGGCCAGCGCGTTCCTTGCGCGTAGCATCCTGATCGATACTTCGCCCGCAAGGCCACCAAGCGCCTTCGATCAACAGCGATATGCGACAAACTGGCAGTCGCTTTTCAGGCGTTCCATTCGAACAGCTTCGGCGATCGGATACCTGATGCGTCGGCCGCACATAATCCAGGCAATGATGCACGTCGACAGCCTGCGAGACGGCTTAGGGAGTACGATTTTCCAAAAGGTCTATCATTCGATCCCTGTTTCTCCGTCGCGGTTGAAGAAACTGACCGAGCCGCGCTCAAGCGATTTTGCGCAGCGAGATGCGATCACAAGCGGCAGCGAGCATTGCTAGCTTCACTGACGAGGTTCTCGCCTAGGGGTCGTGATTCCCTTGTCAATTCTGGCACTCACAAGTACAAATCTCGCGACAACTAGGTAACAACAAGAATTCTCACTATGTCTCGAAAGGCCAACGTGCTGGCTAGGCGTGCCGAGGCTCATCAGGCAATCGGGCAAGAAGTACTCGCTTCAAGCGCTCGCAGACCTCAAAGTAAAATGACGCGAGGACGTTTCGCGGGGGGGCACAGCGCCAGTTCACCTTCCCGGTCGACGGGTGAATTCATTTAAGGTGTAGGTCGCCTCGGCGCGTTCTATCGTCATCACCAGGACGATCCAGGCTCGCCTCTGTCTTCTGGAGCGAGTGACAGCGCGGCCGCTATGTGACGGCGAATTGAGAATGGAGCGTGGTTACGAACTCAACCCACTTTCACTCGCCGCTTCGCGGCACCTTCTCTCGGAGTGAGAAGGATTGAATTGGCTAGGTCGCGATCCACGGCTCGTACTGGAACGTGCGCACCTGCGCCATTCCGACGTACTTGAGCAGTCGCGCGCTCGTAATGCTTCGCACTCCGCAGTGCAGGAGCTTCACGCTCGGCAAACGCAAGCGTGCGTCGGTGCCAGTGATGCGACCGCCCATGACGCCCGCCGTAACGAACAACGCGCCACACGCGACGCCGCGAATTACTTCGGCAGCGACCTCGGGCGACACGTTCGATCCGGGCGAAGCGACGAAGCACTGCGAACTCGAATCCGATCGCGACGCATGTGGCAGGCCGAGTAGACTCGCGAGCCGCCACCAACAATCGATGCCGATCTCGACGCGATCGCTATCGACGTCGAAAAATACTTGCAGTGGCGCTGTGCGCTCATTCTTCGGTTGAATATCGAACACCAGATCGTGGTGTTCATTTTCCCCCGAGCACTCGTCGGGAAACGCATGCTCGAATGGCATCTCCGAAACATGCGCGATGCCAAGTTGCCACGGCTCGAGCGCTTGGCGAAGAATCGACAGTGCCGGATGTTGCGAGACTTGTGGTAGTGTCGACATAGGTGCGGCCATACATTGGAATGAGACGTCCGCGTCGCCGCCCCATTGCGGCTTCTATTGTATGCAGTAGCTAATACCGAGCCGAAGATATCAAATGCATGTTTTGCTCAGAAAACATAGGTTGCTCCTAAGGTGACGCGCTTGGGGATTCCCCCGAGGTTCCTAACGTTATTACCACATATGGATTGAAATCGTGGATGGGATGGCTTGGTACAACAGTATTACGAAACCTACATGGACGCCAAGTCCTACAACAATCGGAATGGTATGGACAATCCTGTATCCATCATCGCAGTGACGTACCGTCGAACGCGCTGCTGATTCTCGTTCCGCTGATGCCGAATGTGTATTGGGCAGTGGCGCTGCTTTTAGTTCGATTCAGCATTTCCCAGATGGATGTGCCGACACGCCAAGCCTACACGATGGCTGTCGTGCGGCCCGATGAACGATCCGCAGCAGCGGGCATCACCGCAGTGGCTCGTTTCATCGGTGCGTCAATCTCAGCCATGCTGGCTACCGTTCTTGTCGGCACTGCGGGACTGATGAGCTTGCCATTCTTTTTCGCCGGGGGACTTAAGATCGTTTACGACGTGCTGCTCTATCGGGCGTTTTCAAGAAGCGCCTCATCGGAACACCGGTAGAACATCAGGTGGTCCACCGTACCGGCAACAAGATGCTGCACGAGATTGTAAAAGATGATTGGCAGCAACACCTGGGGATGATCGGCCAAGGCCATCGAAGCCAGTACGAGGCCGGTCCCGTTGTTGTTCATTCCTAATCCGAACATCAGGGCGATCTGATCGGATTGGTCAGACTTGCGGAACCGAGAAATCAACCATCCGGCAAAAAAGGCCACGGCGCATAGCAGTGACGTGATCGCCAACGTAACCGCCAAGAAGTCCCAATCTGGATTCGAGATCGCCTGTGGTAAAGACACCGAGGCGTTCGAGTAGTTGAGAAACAGCAGGATCGCCGAGTTCACCAGCTTGAGATGTGCCTTACTAGCGGCGATCCGCTCCTTGCCGAGCAATTGGCGGCAGATGATTCCCAAGATCGACGGAGCGATCACCGAGATTAGCAGAAACCAGCCCGTGTCAGCCCCGGCTAATTCATGCAGATCTTCGGAGTAATCCCCGGTCGTCATCAGGCCGACCGAGTGCAGGGCAATCGGCGTTGTCAGCGGGCTAAGAAACGTCGAACACAGCACGAGGCCGAGGCTGAGAGCTAAGTTGCCGTTGGCATTTTGCGACCATGCGGTGGACGAGCCTGCAATCGGCATCGAGGCGACGAGCGCCAAACCGACCAGAATGTTTTGAACCTCGTCGGGATTGTGCCAGAAGCGCATCGTGAGCATGACCATGCCGATGTAGGCAATCGGGATAACGAGATTCGCCAGCAGTCCAAATGCGAGCGACAGCGGATCACCCCGCAATTTCTTGAGCGCAGAAAGTTCTACGCCCATTCCGGCGTTGAACAGCAGGAAGCCGAGCATCAGCATCGGCAAGCTGATCGTTCCCCACGACAGGGACCTGACGAATAGTCCCAGCCTCGGAAAAAACGACGCAACGATATACGAGCCGATCAACAACCAGATGAATCGGGCATGAACGAAATGGGTGAGCTTGGCAAATGTCATGGCGATCATCAGCACATTCGTCTTATTTCTTCAGGTCCACCTTGCCAAAGCGCACGAGCTTTAACGATTCGTCTTGCAGCAACCCAATACCGGGGGCGTAGAGTTTGTCCTCTTCGCTGTTCGATTCCAACGGCGTTGACTCCTCTACCTTGAGGCAGTTCTTGAAGTTGCCTGCTGGAACCGTGACAGTTTCGCTTACGCTATCGATTTCGGCTCGATCCATCGCAACGCCGGGAGCCACTTCTTGCTGATACCTCGCCTCCAGCAACGGCAGGCCGGGCATCGCCAAACCAAACACGGCATTGTTCACGCCTGAAAGCCACGAGCCGCCGTGGTCCGTGATCTTTCCGTCCTTGAACATATCCACGTCTTCGCCGAAGTAGTACACGCTGTTTGTCCGCTTGCTGATGGCGAAGTAGTTTCGTGAGACTTCGATCAGTTTTCCGCCCTTGGTTTCCCGTTCCTCAACCACTCGTGTCTCGACGCCATCGACGAGCTTTGTTTCGTCCAGCACGGTGATCGTGAGGTTTTCATCGCCGTCTTCTAGAAACAGTTGATACCCCGGCTCCAAAACGAAGTACGGGTTTCGCCCGGTGGACATCAGGTCGTCCTTCTCGGCGGCGAAGTCAGTCGTCCATTCGTCTTCTTTCTCCTCATCGTTTTGCCCGTCTCCATCGGCGAAGTGAACAAGCGTGAGGACCACAAGCAAGATCAAAGCGACATTCGAGAAGAACGATCGCATCGTTATGTCCTTTCAATTATGGAGACGCTGAGCCAGTGGCCGTTTTCGGTGGAGCACGCCAGTCGCACGGTGGCCGGATTGTATCTCCTGCCGATAAACTTAGAGTGAGCCGAAGATGAGAAATGGTTTATCTTCGGCTTGCTCCGCAAGAGGCAACACGGAACGAGCTAACCAGCGCCGAACACAGGTCTCCCATGCCACAAACGCTTCACGTCGAAAAGCATTTCACGGCCTCTGAATCTGTCAGAGACATCGTGATCGGCATGTCGGACGGACTAACCGTGCCTTTCGCCCTGGCGGCGGGACTTTCGGGAGCCGTCGCATCGAGCAACATCATCGTCACAGCGGGGCTGGCCGAGGTCGCAGCCGGTGCGATTGCGATGGGCCTGGGTGGTTACTTGGCGGCACGCACTGACGCCGAGCATTTCGTTTCCGAACGAGAAAGAGAGGAACGTGAAACGGACGAGATGCCGGAGCAGGAAGCTGCCGAGGTCGCCGACATTTTGCGATCCTACGGACTCGAAGATGCCAAGGTAGCAACCGTCGTGGACTCCATCCGTGCAGACAAGAAAAGATGGGTGGATTTCATGATGCGGTTCGAGCTTGGCCTTGAGGAGCCCGATCCGAAGCGGGCCAGCCGAAGTGCTTTCACCATTGCTGTGTCGTACATCGTTGGTGGCTTGGTCCCTCTCGCCCCGTATTTCTTCTTCCGCTCGATTCACTCGGCCTTAATCGGCTCGATCATCGTGACGTTGCTCGCACTTTTGGTTTTTGGGTACATCAAGGGTCGATTCACGACGGCTCGACCATTTCGCAGTGCGTGGCAAACGGTCGTCGTCGGTGGACTGGCGGCGACGGCTGCCTTCGTCATTGCGAAGGCGATTGGGTAAACGACTTTTTCTTCCTGGGCCAACCGCACTCACTTTCTGTTGCCTAGGTGCTACCGTGCCCGGAAATCTCAAGGCTTCGCCATGCTCGCCTTGCTTGATTTCGGATTTGGAAGAAAATGACCGGGTGAAGGCACTGTTCCCCATTACCAGGACCGTCATGAAGAATCAGAAGGAATTCAACGAGTGTTCAAGGCGGCTCAAAGCACTTGCCGACCCGAATCGCCTTCGACTAGTCAAATGCCTATTTGAAGGCGAGAGCAACGTGTCGGACCTGTGCGAGAAACTTGGTGAAGAAATCGTCAAAGTGTCGCATCATCTTGGCATTTTACGACATGCCGACATCGTTCAAATGGAGAAACGTGGGCGGCATATTATTTACTCACTTCATCCTGAAGTTCTGGCCTCCGGTCGTTTACAGAGTCACATTGATCTGGGTTGCTGCCGCCTAGACCTTGAATGAAGTCAATGTGTTCACGATCCCTCGATTCTTCCCAGCCGTCCCTTTACGCCAGACATTACACCTAATAGTGTAATAGTGTAAAAGAGCTGGAGCCATGGTGAAAGCGAAATCTCTAAAGGCCAAGAAATCGTGTCCCGCCAAGCCGTTGCTGAAGGACTGGCCACTACTGACCCCGATCCAGGCGGGTGGGCTGGCGGCGGTGTTCAAGGTTCTGGCAAATGACACCCGGCTGCGGCTACTGCACTCGCTCGTGCGTGCCGACGAACTTTGCGTCTCCGATCTCGCCATATCCCTGGGGATGAAGCCGCAGGCCGTCTCGAACCAACTTCAGCGACTTTCCGACCTGGGCATCCTGGTGTCACGCCGTGAAGGCAACAGTATCTACTATCAGCTAGTGGACCTCTGCGTGCGTTCTTTGCTCGATCAAGGATTGTGCTTGGTGGAAGAAGTCAGTAACCGTAGCCAAGGACGAAAGAGAACGACATGCTCGTGAAGGAGCAGTTAGCTCCGTGGAGAAGAACAATATGACGCTCGACGGACTAATCGCCGTTTTGTCGGCGAACCGCAATGCGGCACTTCAGCTAATGCTGCCGGACTGTTCATTTGTCCCAGCCCACTTCCATGTGACTGAAGTTGGGCTGGTCCGAAAGGATTTCGTGGACTGCGGCGGAACTATTCGCAGTTCGGCAAGCTGCGTGCTGCAAGTCTGGGTGGCGAATGACGTGAATCACCGTCTGAACACCACCAAACTTGAAACGATCATTCACAAAGGAATGGAATTGTTCGAGACGATGGCGATTCCAGTTGAAGTCGAATACGAGAACGGCGTGATTTCTCAATACCCGGCGCAAGAAGCTGAGGTATCGCCCTCCGGCGTAATTCTGCACCTTGGAACCAAGCATACAGCATGCCTAGCCCAATATCGTTGCGGCGTAAAACTCGACGTGCTGTCGCCGTTTTCCACACCGGGTTGCTGTTAGTGGGCCGGACGGCCATTGAATGAGAAGATGCTCACGTCGAAACGAATCCTGTTTGTCTGTGTCGAAAACTCGAACCGTAGCCAGATGGCCGAGGCATTTGCCAAAATTCACGGGGCGGGAAAGGTCGAAGCCCACAGTGCCGGTTCACGACCTTCGGGACGAGTGAATCCCAAGGCGGTTGAAGCCATGCAGGAAGTCGGCTACGACGTCAGCACACATTCCTCAAAGGGTTTGATTGATTTCAATGGGAAAGAAGTCGATGTCGCCGTCACGATGGGTTGTGGTGATGAATGCCCGCTTGTCCTCGCCAAGCAACGGGTGGATTGGCAGATACCGGACCCCAAGGACATGACACCGGAAGAATTTCGTGCCGTAAGAGACCTGATCGAGAAGAAGCTCAAGGTATTGATCGCCACGTTGGCCTGCTATTGATAATCTGATCCAGTTGTTATGCGGTCTTCCGGTTTTTGCCGACAGTGCGATCAAACCGCCAGTGTCTCATCTATAAGCAAAGCGAAAAAGTCGCGGTGAATTCTTCCATCAATGAATGGTGAAACTACCCGTCGACGAAGCGGCAAGACTTCGATTGGAATGGCCGGTATACCGAGCGACCGACGTGAGCGATTGACGTGGCGATGCCGCCCCAGCATTTGACGTCGCACCAGCAGCCACCCAGAATGGTCGCTATGCGCCGTTATCGAGAGCGCTGGATCGTTGAGCGTCGTTGGTTCTTCGACGCACCAGTGTCCAGCATTGATGGCGGGTTTCGTTTGGAAACCTTCTCGCCCGGTGCCTGGGACATGACCATGTCCTCAGCGCCGGGCGAGAAGCTTTCCGAACATGGCACTACGGCGTAAGGTATGACGTGATTACGACTTATCGCGATAATATCTTCATGGCCGCCTCGCCATTTGGTCCAGTTCTTCGCGCTGGCCGAGCAAATTCGTGCCGGGCAGCCAATTGTGACATATGCCCCCTGGCACCGGGGTCCTAGGCCTCTTTGGTTCTGGCTCGTTGATGCTGCGAGTATAGGTCTGCTTTGGAGCGCGTACTTCTCTGTGCCCCAGGCGGACGTCGAGCGAACCCACGTCGGTTGATGTGACCGAAGCACGCTAACTGAGGTCTTGCGATAATGGCGATCGTTGACAGCAATCATCGAACAACCGGAAGCGCCGACTACTTCAACTCTTGATGCTGTAAATGCCGAACGAAGAATTGTGCGCGGCGGCGGATGCCGTAGGGGGTCTCGGCGGCCCCATGCCCGGCGCCAGGGATCACCAGCAGGTCGAAGTCCTTGTCGGCCTCGACCAGGGCATGCGCCACTTGCATCGTTGACGACGGATCGACGTTGCAGTCCAGCTCGCCGACGATCAGCAGCAGCTTGCCGGCGAGGTGCTTGGCCTGGGTCACATTCGACTGCTCAGCATAGTGCGGGCCCACGGGCCAGCCCATCCACTGTTCGTTCCACCAGACCTTGTCCATCCGGTTGTCGTGGCAGCCGCAATCGCTGACCGCGACCTTATAGAAATCGCCGTGGGCGAGCAGAGCCCGCGTGCTACTCTGTCCGCCGGCGCTGCCGCCGTAGATGCCGACCCGCGCAAGGTCGAGTTCCGGATGCTTGGCAGCTGCCGCTCGCAACCACGCGATCCGGTCGGCAAAGCCCGAGTCGCCCAGGTTCTTCCAACAGATATCGTGAAACGCCTTCGAGCGGTAGTTCGTCCCCATCCCGTCGCACTGCACGACGATGAATCCCAACTCGGCAAGCTCGCGACACCAGCCGCTGGGCATCGGCGCAAATGCTTTAGGCACATGCGCGCGATGCGGCCCCGCGTAGATGTACTCAATCACCGGATACCTGCGCGAGGAATCGAACGCTTGCGGCCGGTAGATCACTCCGTAGATATCGGTCTCGCCGTCGCGTCCCTTGGCGACGAACTGCTCTGGTGGGCGCCAGCCGGTGGCCATGAGCGCGCTTGTGTCGGCCCGCTCCAGCTCACAAACGAGCGAACCTTCCGCTCTGCGCAACTCCGTCACGGGCGGCTGGTCGACACGCGACCAGCGGTCGATAAAGAATCTCCGATCGGGTGACCAGACGATGTCGTGCGTGCCATTGCCTTCGGTGAGCACGACCATACCAGTGCCGTCGAGATTCACGCGGCAATGATGCACGTAGTAGGGATTTTCCCCGGGCCGTAAGCCGCCGGCCGTGAACCAAATCTGTCGCGTTTCAGCGTCGACCCGCTCGACGTTATGCACGGCCCATGCGCCGCGTGTGATTTGATTCTTCACCCGGCCGCTGGCGCTGTCGTAGAGCCAGAGATGGTTCCAGCCGTCGCGTTCGGACATCCACACCAGCTCGTTGGTGTTTTCGATCCAGTGCTCGGCGTGCTTGCTGCTGTAGCAGAAAAACGTGGGGCACTGTTCGTCGACTACGATCCGCGCCGCGCCCGTCGTGGCATCGACGGCAATCACACGGAATACCTGGTGCCCGCGCTGGTTGTAGTCGAACGTGAACTCACTCGAATCGAGCTTCCAGCGGATCGGCAAGTGGCCCGTCTCGGTGTAAGGATTCGGCCACGGCTCATCACTGACGACCATAGCTTTGTCAGTGGCGACATCGAACAGTTTCAGCTGCGGGCGCGGTAGCCGGTCGCCAGGCTTGAAGTAATCGTACGTGCTGACCTTGGGCTGAAGCTGATCGCGGGGGGATGACTCGACGAGCGTCACGTCGCGTCGTGGTACTGACTCGACGCGCACCGCCACCAGCTTGCGCGAGTCGGGAGACCAGAAGAGCTGATTCGTGTAGGGGTTAGCAGGACGGCCATCGTCGGACAGTCGCCGGGACTGGCCACCGGCCGTCTCGACGAACCAGACATCGTGCTCCTTGACGAACGCCCGCAATCGACCATCAGGCGAAACGCTGCCGGTGGCTGCTTCGCCGCGCGTCTCCTCGTTTTGTTCCGGGCGCCGCGTGACCTGGCTACCGATCTCGACCGTAGCCGGCTCGTCGGAAGCTTCGTACGCCGCGAGAGTCTGACCCTTCGGGCCGACGGCCAACCAGACGTGCCCAGCGAACGTTTGCTGCTCGTGCTTTGTGCCGGGGGCTATCGAGCCATAGCTCTTGCGGTCTCCGTCGAACGTCAGCCAGAACAACTCGACGGACTGGGGTGTGCGATTATCGAACGAAAGATGAGTTTTGTCGCCGGTACGCCGCGTCGCCCGCGGGATGCGATCGAGCGGCGCGAGCCCAGTTCCCGATGCAAAGCGATCGTCGGTCGATGGTTCGAGCGGACCATCCGGCAATGCAAAACGCCAACATTTGCCACGATGCACGAACTGCACGTGTTGTACATCGGCATCGAACGTCAAGCGATCCAGTATGAGCTGATCGGCCCGAACGTTCTTCTCGCCTGCTTTGACCAGGGAGGCCGCCAGCCGAACATGATCGAATGCCAGGGAGCGCTTGCCGACAGCCGCATCGACGAGAACGAACTCGTGCGATTGCGAGCCGGTCGACACGCGGTACCAGAGCCGCGCACCCCCTGGCAACCAGTGCGGCTTGACCTGGTCGCGAAAGACCGTGTTCTTCACGCGCTCGCGGAGTGTTCGTGCCCGCTCGAAATCGCTTTCGGCGTCGCTCCCAAGCGCACTCGACGCGATCCAGTGGACACATAGCACGACGCAGATCAGTCGCAGCACCATCGGGTATTCGCTTCTTCGCAGCATGAAGAATCGTTCGGCACGATCATAGCTGGCCGCACGGTGCATCGCCAACGACACAGCCCGGCTATCTTCGAGTCGGCAAGTCAGCGGCCATGCGCGCCCGGCGTTGCATGCGAAGTTGACGCGTAGCTCTTTGAGATCGTGATGCTGATGGATTCACGAAAAAGACGCGTTCCTGTTGACGTTCTATAGAAAGGCAGGGCAATCGCATCTAACGGTTGGTCCAAGTATTGCCATGAACTGGCGTTGGGCAAGCGGGCTCGAAGGAGTGCTCGCCGAACACGGTCTTTCATGGAGGGTGCGTCATGGCTTCGTCGGGCATCGCTGCAATTCTTACACACTTTGAAACGCTTACCGATCCGCGTGTCGAGCGGACACGCAAGCATTGCCTGCTGGACATGATCGTCATCGCGCTGTGCGCGACGATCGCGGGCGCGGACGGCTGGGCCGACGTCGAACGATTCGGCAAGGCCAAGCGTGCGTGGTTCGCGCGGTTCCTGGAGTTACCAGCCGGCATTCCTTCGCACGACACGTTGGGCCGCGTCTTCGCCCGCCTCGACACGCCGGCCTTCTTGGCTTGTCTGATGGATTGGCTGCGATCGTTGCATTTGGCCTTGGCCGGAGAGGGAATTGCCATCGACGGCAAGACGTTGCGACGGAGCTTCGACGCCGGCAGCGGCCGCGCGGCGTTGCACCTGGTCAGCGCCTGGGCTTGCGATCTGCGCATCTCCCTGGGGCAAGTCGCCGTAGACGACAAGAGCAATGAGATCACGGCCGTCCCCAAGCTGTTGGAACTGCTGGAACTCAGCGGCGCGGTGGTGACGCTCGACGCCATGCACTGCCAGAAAGACACCGCCCAGGCCATTCGTGCCCGCGGCGCCGACTACGTGCTCACCGTCAAACGCAATCAGCCCGGGTTGTGGAACGAACTCAGCGACTTGTTCATCGCTTACGGCGAGCACGACTACCAAGCACCGGAACTGCGCCGCCATACCAAGACCGAGCGCAACCGTGGCCGCACAGAACGTCGCGACTGCTTCGTGGCCCCCGCACCGCAGACCCTACGCAGCCGAGGCGAGTGGGCCGACGTGCAAAGCGTGGGCATGCTCTACCGTTATTGTGAAGAACAAGGACGCACCCGCGAAGAGACGACGTTCTTCATCAGCAGCCTGCCGCCCAAGGTGCAACGCCTGGCAAAACTCGTACGCGGACACTGGGGCATCGAGAACTCGTTGCATTGGGTCCTCGATGTAACTTTTTCAGAGGACCAGTCGCGAATTCGCCAAGGCAACGCTCCGGAAATCGCCGGCGTCTTCCGTCGCCTCGCCTTGTCGATCTTGCAACAGGACACTTCCCTAAAAAGTAGTATCCGCGGCAAACGACTCCAAGCAGGCTGGAACAACGACGCCCTCGAACGCATCCTCAGCGGCTTTCAAGGGAAATAAGATGCGATTGCCCTGTATAGAAAGGGAACTGCCCCTCGCGCGTTTCGGCGCGACACGCCGAGGGCGATGTGACCGAAGCGCGCTCCCGTCTTTCATTAGACCGAGATTCCAAAGCGTTGGTATGCGGCTGGCCAGGTGCGGCACACACCGAGCCGGCGAGATGGTCGTCAGAGGAACCAAAAGTTCGCGGCCCAATCGCCGCGAAGTCTGACGGCAAAGCTTCCCACAGAATCGAAAATGGAAACTCTGGCCATATTGCTTCGGGTTGCCAATCAGATATGACAAAAAGACCATGTTCGGAATAGGACGCTTTGCAAAGGCCTTTATGAACCTTACGTTTTAATGCCGTGGACGCATCGGAAAGGCCGATGCCGATCGCATTCTTTATGGCCACATTGACTCGGCGCGCAGAGCGCACGTAACGCGATCCGACAGTCACTTTCCCGCACGTGCGCCTAAAGGCGACCAGCCGCCAATGCGTGGATCAAGACATCACTCGCAGCGAGCCAGCCGGCCAATCGAAGCCGAAGGAGTCGGCGTCTACTTCCGCCGTCCAACCCGGCCCAGGCTGCAGAATGGGGGACGCGATGAATCATATGGCATGGGTTGCGAAAGCAGAGAAACAGCGGATGGCGCTAGAAGCTGTTGATCTAGGACCGCTCGGGGCCGAGGACGTTGAAGTCGCTGTCGAACATTGCGGATTGTGTCACTCCGATCTCTCCGTCTTCAACAATGAATGGGGCATTTCGCAGTACCCAGCAATTCTCGGCCACGAGGTCACCGGTCGGATCACGGCTATGGGTCCGAATGCCAAAGGTCACGAGGTCGGACAGCGCGTCGGGATTGGATGGAACTCGGGCAGCTGCATGCACTGTTACCAGTGCATGTCGGGAAGCCACAACCTTTGCCCGCAAGTGCAAGTCACCATCGTCGGTCATCGTGGCGGGTTCGCGACGCATATTCGCGCGCACTGGGCATGGATCTTCCCGCTGCCGGAAAAGCTGAACTACGCCGACGCTGGGCCACTACTGTGCGGAGGGGTCACCGTCTTCGCGCCACTTGCGATGTACGCCAAGCCGACCGACCGGGTGGGCATCATTGGCATCGGCGGGTTGGGACACATGGCGGTCAAGTTCGCGCACGCCTATGGCTGTGACGTGACGGCATTCACCTCGCGCGAGAGCCAGTTCGACGAAGCCAAAGGTTTCGGGGCCAATCACACCGTCTCTACTAAGGACTCGGCTGCGATCAAGAAACTCGCCGGCAGCTTCGACCTCCTGATCAGCACGGTCAACGTGAAGCTCGATTGGGACACGATCATCGGCGCGCTTGCACCCCAAGGCCGGTTGCACGTCGTCGGTGCCGTGCTCGAACCCATTCCGGTCACGGCGTTCTCGCTCATCCTGCAGCAGCGCAGCGTTTCAGGTTCGCCGGCCGGCTCGCCGACGGCGATCGAGACAATGCTCGACTTCGCTTCACGGCACAACGTCTTACCGCAGACCGAGCACTTCCCAATGAGCAAGATCAATGAGGCGTTCGCCCGACTTGAGTCAGGCAAGGCCCGTTACCGCATCGTGCTCGATGCGGATTTCTAATTCCGCTTGACCGAACGCGTTCGAGGTAAGCGACCATGAGTGGCCCACGAAAAACAGCCATCGTGACCGGAGCCTCCCAGGGAATCGGCGCGGGCATCGTGAATGCGTTTGTCGAGCGAGGATTCAACATTGTTGCCACTTCGCGGAAGGTGACGCGATCGACCGAGGTCGCCGCTTCCGACCACGTCGCTTTGGTGGACGGCGACATTGGCCAACCCGCAACGGCCGCCAACGTCGTCGAGACGGCGCTCGTTCGCTTCAAGTCGATCGACGTGCTGGTCAACAACGCCGGCATCTTCTTCACGAAGCCGTTCACCGACTACACAGCCGACGATTTCCGCTCGCTCACCTCAACAAACCTCGAGGGCTTCCTGTACGTCACCCAGCTGGCGATCAAGCAAATGCTAGCACAGCAGAGCGGCGGGAGCATCGTCACGATCACGGCGGCCCTGGCTCGCAACCCAATCCGCGGCGTCCCGGCCGCGGTGCCGATGATCACCAAAGGGGGCCTGGAAACGATCACACAGCACCTCGCGATGGAGTACGCGAAAGATCGTATCCGCGTCAACGCCGTCGCACCCGGCGCCGTCTACACGCCGCTGCACCAGAACACCCCACAGGACGTGATGGAAAGTCTGTCGCCGATGGGCCGTCCTTCGACTGTCAAGGAGATCGTCGACGCGGTCATGTACCTGACCGACGCTCCGACGGTGACCGGTCACATCCTCTACGTCGACGGCGGCGCCCATTTCGGCCGCTGGTGACTCAAAGGAGTTTTCACTATGACCGTAAAATCAACGACCGCCGAGAATCGTCTCGCAAAGCTCGGCATTCATCTGCCCGATGCGCCAACTTGCATCTTGGCAATCTAAAAGAGTTTCACTCACATGACTACCCACTCTGTCGCGTTCGACTTGGAGCGTCCCTATTCGTTAGATACCCGTGAAATGCTGATCTGGGAAGTTCAACGCGGCTTGCTCAGGCGCCCCCGCTCGCTTCCACCGTGGATGTTTTACGACGCGCGTGGCTCCCGACTTTTCGAACGCATCACGCAACTCCCGGAATACTACCCAACTCGTACAGAGCGTAGAATCCTGGCGAGCTGCTGTGACGCCATCATCGCTGCCGCATGCCCTGATACATCAAAGGCTCTGCGTCTTGTGGAGCTGGGAGCGGGCACCGCCTCGAAGACCACCATCCTGCTTGATGCTGCCGCGAGGCTACAGAGTGAAGTGCTGTACGCACCCGTGGATGTATCTTCGGATGCGCTTGATATAGCCTGCGAGACCATCGCAACCTCGTTGCCCGAGGTATGTATATCGCCGCTTGTATCGAACTATGTGATACATCCGCCCCAGCTCGACTCCTTCAACGGAACAACGCTGGGTTTATACATCGGTTCAAGCATAGGAAACTTCGCACCTGAAGAGGCACGAACGATTCTTCGCAATCTCAGGGGCCAACTGCAATCTGGTGATGCGCTGCTGCTGGGAGTAGACATGGTGAAAGATAAGCGGACCCTGGTGGCTGCCTATGACGACACAGGCGGGGTCACGGCGGAATTCAACCTGAATATGCTGCATCGCCTCAATCGAGAGCTTGGCGCTGATTTCTGTCTCGCGAAGTTCCGCCATCGCGCTCTCTGGAATCCCATAGAGTCACGCATCGAGATGCACCTTGAGAGTACCCGCGACCAATATGTGCGCATTGCAGCCGCAAGCCTGGATGTTTATTTCGCAAAAGCCGAACGCCTTCATACCGAAAACAGCTACAAATTCACAGACGCTTCTATCCGCAATCTTCTCGGAGAAGCGGGTTTTGAGGTCGAGCAGACTTGGAAAGACGAGCGTGGATGGTATTCCGTTACGCTCGCACGCGTTGGATGAGGCACTGCATGGCGATACAACGCTATGACGCGATTGCTATAGGCGTGGGCCAAGCGGGAAAACGGCTGGCCCTCGACCTGGATCCCACCGGTCGCCGGACCGCCGTCATCGAACGAGCACGTCGGCGGCAGCTGTATCAATGTAAGCTTCGCACCGACGAAGACCATGCTCGCCAGCGCGCGAATCGCTTACTACGACTAGATAAGTGTCTACAACGACCTCACAAACGAACTGTAGGAGAGCACATGGAAACTCAGAACAATCGCGTTGCCTTGGACCAGCATTGGGCGGCATCAGCATCCGGAGATTTGGAAGCAGAACACCAGATATACGACGATAATGCCGTCTGCGACTATCCGCAGTCGGAGGAGGTGATCCGTGGCCGGCGCAACCTCCAGGCTTTGCGTAGCCACCATCCGGGAAAACCAAGCGGCTTCAAAATTCGCCGCATTGTGGGCATTAACGATCTCTGGGTAACCGAGTACGCCATCAATTATGGGACCGCGGTGTGGCAAACGGTCAGCATTATGGAGTTTCAGAATGGCAAGGTCATTCATGAAACCCAGTACTTTGCCCAACCCTTTGAAGCGCCCGTATGGCGCTCGCAATGGGTGGAAAAGGCCAAATAGCATACGGGATGTGGAAATGGCAGCGAGACAAAGAAAGGTCAGCACATCTCGACATCCACGGCATCCAGGAGTCTAAAACCCAGGCTAATGTCCATCGTGTATTAACTCGCGCTTGGAGGACTTATGGATCGTTATGATGCCATCGTAATGGGGGCAGGACAGGCGGGAACACCGCTTTCCGTTGCACTCGCTGAGGCTGGACGAAAAACAGCGATCGTAGAGAGTCAGCATGTCGGCGGCACCTGCGTCAATGTAGGCTGCACACCGACGAAGACCATGGTCGCCAGCGCGAATCGCTTACTTGGCGAGGCGAGCCTCCGACTACGGTATTCGCTGTGGGCCTGTGGACGTTGACATGGCGCAAGTTCACCGGCGGAAGCAGGCAATCGTGGACAGCTTCCGCACGGGGGACGAGCGTCGACTGGAAGATACCAAGAATGTCGAGCTCATTTTCGGAGAAGCGAACTTCGCCGGTCCCAAAGTCGTCGAGGTGAAGCTCAATGCCGGGGGCACCCGGACATTGACCGCCGACAGCATTTTCATCAATACCGGCGCCCGGCCAGCACGACCCGCGATCACCGGACTCAATTCAGTGAGAGCCCTCGATTCCACTTCGATCATGGAGTTACAGGAGCTGCCTGAACATTTGCTGGTTCTGGGGGGCGGCTACGTCGGTTTGGAATTCGGCCAGATGTTTCACCGCTTTGGCAGTGCTGTCACTGTTGTGCAGCACGGAAAGCAGCTCTTGGGTCGTGAGGACCCGGACGTTGCCGCTGAAGTCTACAAGTTGCTCGAGACGGATGGCATCGAGATCCTGCTCGAAACTGACGCGGTCGGCGTGCATGCCAGTGCATCCGGCGTTGGTTTAGATCTACGCGGCTCAAAGGGAGGGCGGACCATCACCGGCTCCCATCTCCTACTCGCCGTTGGACGAGTGCCCAACAGCGAGCAGCTCAACCTCGCCTCCGCGGGGGTGAATGTTGACGCCCGCGGCTTCATATTGGTAGACGACCGGCTGCAGACAAACGTCGCAGATATCTACGCTTTGGGGGACGTCAAAGGTGGCCCGGCGTTCACGCACATTTCGTACGACGACTATCGCATCATTCGCAACAATCTCCTTCGTGGAGGACAGTCGTCGACGAGGGACCGACTGGTTCCGTACACCGTCTACATTGATCCGCAGCTCGGCCGGATCGGCCTGACGGAGCACGAGGCGCGGACGCAGGGCCGCGCGATCCGAGTCGCCAAGATCCCGACGTCCTGGGTCGCCCGCGCAGTGGAAACGGCCGAGCCACGCGGCTTCATCAAGGCCATCGTCGATGCAGAGACTCGGCAGATTCTTGGAGCCACCGTCTTGGCCGTCGAAGGTGGCGAGATCATGTCAATGCTACAGATCGCCATGATGGGTAAGCTACCGTATACCGCGCTCGAAGATGGCATCTTCGCACACCCTGCCTTTGCGGAGGGATTGAACACGTTGTTCATGAGCATGGAGAAATGAGTTTTCCCTCCTGACACGGTCATTGGCCCGGCATCGGCAACACAGGGAACCTCCTACAACCATCATCCAACTGTTCGTTAAGCTTGCTCGCCCAACTTGGAGGTGAACATGAAAGCAATCGTTGTCCACGAATATGGTGGTCCGGAAGTGCTGAAGTTCGAGGAGTACCCTGACCCGGTTGCGGGTCAGGGCGAAGTGCTGGTGCGAGTCGCCGCCGCGAGCGTGAATCCGATCGACTACAAGCGGCGTGCTGGATTGACGAAGGATTTTTATCCCCTCCAGTTTCCAGGCCTCATCGGAGTCGATATGGCGGGTACTGTGGTCAAGGTTGGGCCGGGAGTCAAAGACTTTTCTGCCGGCGACCGGGTGTTCGCGATGGCGGACAATACTTACGCCGAACTTTGTGTTGTGAAGGCAGCGGTCTTAGGGAAAGTCCCCGAGGGGCTCGATTTGATCCAGGCGGCGGCGCTGCCGCTGGTGACGGTGACCGGCAACCAGCTCCTTTCAGCTACGGGCGTCAAATCGGGCCAAACAGTTATGGTCGTAGGTGCTGTAGGAAATGTCGGGCGTTCGGCGGTATTCACTGCGAAACAGCGCGGGGCGGCCGTGATCGCGGGGGTTTTGAAGAGGCAGATGGATGAGGTGAAGACTCTCGGCGCGGAACAGGTGGTCGCGACCGACGATGACAACGCGATTGCGAATCTACCGCCGCTTGATGCCGTTGCGGATGCGGTCGGCGGAAGAACCGCCGAGAAGCTGATCGCCAAGGTCAAGCCTGGAGGAGTGTTTACTTCGGTCCTTGGCACACCGCAGAACGCCGCGAAGTACCCGTCTGTAAAGGTCGTGTTTGTATTCTCGAAATTCGACAGGAAGACGCTCGATTTCATGGCCGAAGCAGTGCGAGATCGCAAGCTGGTAATCCCGATTGGCCGGAAACTGCCGCTGAGCGAAGCGGCAGAGGCTCAAGCGGCGGCAGAGAAGGGTGGCGTCGGCAAGATCATACTGATGGCGTGACATTAATTTGTGAAGAGATGACACGTATTGATATGAACGCTATATCGGAATTGGAGTCGTCAATGAACACTGTACAAGTCGAACAGAAGAGCTATGAGATGCCGCCGCGCGAAGGGATCACCGTCGCGCATTTTCTCACCGTCGGCGATGTCGAGCGATCGGCCCGCTACTACGAAAAGGTCTTCGGCGCTCGCATTCTGACAATGGGCGATGGCAATGCGCCTCCGTACCTTCAGCTTGCGAACATCTGGATGATCCTGAATGTCGGGGGCGGGCCGACCCCGGACAAGCCCACGGTAACGCTCAGCGTCCCCGACCCGAATCACATCAACAGCTTCATGAATTTCCGCGTTGCGGATATTCAAGCGTGCTACGAATTGTGGAAAAGCCGGGGGGCCGAGTTCCTCACGCCGCCGATTCCCAAGTACGGCGAGATCCGCTGCTACATCCGCGACCCTGACGGTTACATCATCGAGGTCGGACAAAGCACGGATGTTAAGTACGGTTGACACTCGGCCCGGACGGGATGTGGATTTAAACGCCTACGGATGTCCGTTTGGTGCTGGATCATTGGTGCGAACAATACAATACCGCTCGGCCGCACAGTCTCGAGGACCTGACCGCAATGCCGGCGGGCACCGCAGGCCTGCCTCTCTCGTCGGACTTTGTGGTGCGTCTGACCCGCTTGCCACGTCCATGGAGAAATAAGCTTGGCCTCCTGATGCCGTGAAGATTCGAGATGCGTATGGCATGGTTGCTATCAATGAACGCAGGTCGCCCTCGCGAGAGCGCGTGGCGCGGAAAGACGGTCCACACACCTGTGTGGAACGAACCCGCACAGGGTCGGCCTCTGGTGCGACGACTCAATATTGATGGCGACGTGCAGGGTGATTTGGTCGGTCACGGCGGAGAACATCGCGCTGTGCTTGTCTATCAAATCGATTCTTACCGCTATTGGCGGCATGATTCTGAGCAGAGCGCCACCATTCGCGGGAAAGTCCAAGTCGGCCCAGAATTTGTCTGTCGGCGACTCCTATTTCTTCCACGAGGAACTGTCCGTTAACAGACTCTCAAACTTCCAGAGGACTTCATGAGCGCCATTGCTGCCCCTGATCGGTCGTTTGCAACATCCTCGCGTTCGGCTTCCGCGCTGAACCTGATCGGCGGAACCTGGGCCGAGGGGCGTGGGAACACGAGCCGCGACATCTGCAATCCGGCGGACACGGCCGAGGTGTTGGCGCCGGTGCGCGAGGCCGCGCCGGAGCAGGTGGATGAGGCATGCGCTGCCGCCGCCCGCGCTTACCCTTGCTGGCGCGCCACTCCGGCGGCGGATCGGGCTCACGTCCTGTTCAAATTCCGGGAGCTGCTGGAAAAGCATGCCTCGGACATCGCACACAGCATCGTCCGCGAAAACGGCAAGCTGCTCAGCGAGGCGCACGGTTCACTGCGGCGCGGGATGGACGTCGTCGAATTCGCCTGCGGCATTCCCTCTCAGTTGATGGGACAGACGCTGACCGGCATATCGCGAGACGCCGACTGCTATGCCGTCCGCGAACCTGTGGGTGTGGTGGTAGGCATTCCGCCGTTCAATTTCCCGGCCTTGATTCCGCTGTGGATGATGTCGGTCGCCGTCGCCTGCGGGAACACGTTCATCCTCAAACCTGCCGAGAAGGCGCCGCTCACCGGCACCCTGCTTGTCGAGCTGTTCGCGGATGCCGGCTTGCCGCCGGGCGTCGTCGGCGTGGTGCAGGGCAGCAAGGAAGTCAGCGAACGACTCATCGCCAACCCGCATGTCCAGGCCGTTTCCTTCGTCGGCACGTCGGCCGTGGCGGAATCGGTCTACCGCACCGCAGCGGCTCACGGCAAGCGCGTTCAGGCGCACGGCGGAGCGAAGAACCATCTGCTCGTCCTGCCCGATGCCGACCTGGAGCCCACCCTCCCTGCCCTGATCGGATCGTGCTTCGGCTCCGCGGGACAGCGCTGTCTTGCCGGGAGCGTACTGGTGGCGGTCGGCGATCGAGCGCGACAGGACGCGGTCGTTGATGCCTTCCTACGCTGGGCGAGCGAGCTCAAGCTGGGAGACGGCCTGGACGATGCCGCGACGCTCTGTCCCGTGGTGAACCCAAAGGAGGAAAAGCGGATCCGGGCTGCGATCGAGCGCGGCGTGACGGAAGGAGCCCGGCTTCGACTCGACGGCCGGTCCCAAACCGTCCACCACCGGCCGCGCGGCTGCTTCCTCGGGCCGACGGTCTTCGACGATGTGACGCCGGAGATATTCATCGGCCGGGAGGAGCTTTTCGGCCCGGTGGTGAGCGTGATGCGCGCTCCGGACCTGGACGCGGCGATTACGTTGACGAATCGCAGCCGATACGGCAACACGGTCTCCCTCTTCACGCAATCCGGCGCGGCGGCCCGCATTTTCCGCGAGCGCATCCAGGTAGGGATGCTGGGCATCAATGTCGGCGTGCCGGCACCGATGGCGTTCTTTCCGTTCGGCGGCTGGAAGAATTCGCTTTACGGTGATGTCTATGCGCAGGCTGACGCCGTTGCCTTTTACACGCGAAAGAAAGTCATCTCGGAACGCTGGTTCGGTGCCGAGGCGCCGAAGGATGGATGGCTTTGATCGATTGCGAAAGAATTAACAAGGAGAAAGCACATGGATCAGAAACAACTCGGCAACCAGGGGTTAACCGTCTCCGCGATGGGGCTCGGCTGCATGGGCATGAGCGATGCCTACGGGCCAGCCGACGAGGCCGAGTCCATCGCGACGATCCAGCGGGCCCTGGATCTGGGCATCACTTTGCTCGACACGTCGGACGCCTACGGCCCGTTCAAGAATGAGGAGCTGGTCGGTAAGGCGGTCCGCGGCCGCCGTGACCAGGTGCGCGTGGCCACGAAGTTCGGCTTCGTGGGCGGCACCGACGGTAAGGGGAGTGGAGGCATAGACGGCCGGCCGGAGTACGTGAGCAGGGCCTGCGACGGTTCGCTCCAACGGCTGGGGATCGATCACATCGACCTCTACTACCAGCACCGCGTCGATCCAAAAGTTCCCATTGAAGATACCGTCGACGCCATGGCAGGGCTGGTACGACAGGGAAAGGTGCGTTACCTCGGCCTGTGCGAGGCGGCGCCCGCGACCATCCGCCGGGCGAATGCCGTACACCCGATCTCCGTCTTGCAGACCGAGTATTCGCTGTGGAGCCGCGACCCAGAGGACGAACTCATCCCCACTGTCCGGGAATTGGGCATCGGCTTCGTCGCGTACAGCCCACTCGGCCGCGGCTTCCTCACCGGCCAGTTGCGACGCTTCGAAGATCTGCCACAGGACGACTGGCGTCGCCACAGACCGCGGTTCCAAGGAGAGAACTTCCGGAAGAACCTACAACTTGTGGACCGGGTGAAGGAGATCGCCGCAACGAAACATGTGACGCCGGCCCAGTTGGCCCTGGCGTGGCTCCTCGCCCAAGGGGAGGGCATCGTTCCCATCCCTGGCACCAAGCGCCTTAAAAACCTGGAGGAGAACGTGGCCGCGCTCGGGCTCACTCTTACGAGTGAGGATCTGGAACGCATCAACGAGGCGGCCCCGAAAGGCGCGGCCAGTGGCGCGCGCTACGAGGACATGAGCGTGGTCGAGCGCTGACCGACGGCTCCCTGTCTCCACTTCCGTGAATGTGCTGATTTACGGAGGTGGAGTTGCGCTGGAGCTCACGGAAGCTTGCGACGTCCCAATGCGCTTGTCTTGCCAGACCGGGGTTTGCCATACCTGTGAGTGCGGGTTGATCGACATCGAGTGCCGGTCCGCGACGGTCGTGGGCTGAGTTCTGCTTGGCTCCTATCGAAGAGGTGAAACAATGTCAGAGAGCGACAACCTTCGCTATACGAAGCTGGCCCTCAACAATGGATCCGGTGCAATACCCGCCCTTGGGTTTGGCACACTGATTCCCGACCCGGTCGCGACCCGAACCGCGACCAAGGCAGCGCTGGAGGCAGGATTTCGACAGCTCGACGCTTCCGAACGCTACCGAAACGAAAAGGAGGTCGGCGAAGCGATCCAGGAGGTGTTCAAGGCGGGGAAGATCAAGCGCGAGGAAGTGTTCATCGCCACGAAGGTCTGGAATAACAACCATCGTCCCGAGCGCGTCAAGCCGGCCTTCGAGGCCAGTCTCAACCGACTCCAAATCGACTATGTCGATCTCTATCTCATCCACACCCCCTTTGCCTTCCAACCTGGAGACGATCAGGACCCGAGAGATTCAAACGGCAATGTGATTTACGACAACGGGGTAACGCTGCTGGAAACATGGGGCGCGTTGGAGCGCTTGGTGGACGAAGGCAGGTGCAAAGCGATCGGATTATCCGATGTCAACCTCGACCAAACGAAAGAGATCTTCGCAGCGGCCAGGATCAAACCCGCGGTTGTTCACGTCGAATCGCATCCATATCTCCCGCAATGGGAACTTTTGGACTATTGCAAAGCAAAGGGCATCGTGCTCCAAGCGTTTGCCGCGCTGGGGCATGGCAGTGAGCCAAAGTTGACAGAACATCCTGTCATTACCGCGATCTCCAAGCGCGTCAACAAAACACCCGCGCAGGTCTTGCTCGCCTGGGCCATCCAGCGCGGGACGGCCCTCCTGACCACCTCAACGAATCCCCGCTGGATCAAGGAGAACTTTGAAGTTTCGGCCCTCCCCGAAGAGGCCGTGCGAGAGATCAGCGAAGGCATCAAGTCGCGGATCAGGTTCAATGCCGTTGTCGAGACCGGCGTTCCCGGGTTCATTCCGAGAGAAAAGTGATTTTGAGAAAGTGCCTCTTCAGCATGGTGCGTGGGTGATTTTGCGGCTGAACCTGGTTGAATGTTGGTTCCGCGATCTGATCCAGAAGCGTCTGCGCCGCGGCGCGTTCCCCTTCGAGCGGGCGCTGCGTGAGGCGATCCTGGCCTACATCGACCAGGACAACTAGGCCCCCGAACCGTTCGTCTGGAACGCCAAAGCTTCCGGCATCCTCGCCAACGTCGCCCCCGCTCGCTCCGCACTCCATAAAGCGCTCAGGCTACTCGGCATTTGCGCGCGTCGGTGCGACACGCGAATGGCACGTAGTTCTTCAGCAAGTCCTTAGCTCAAACTGACGTATGCAAAAAAGGCCTCGCTTGCGCAGATGGTGTTGCGACACATCCATCACCGGCAAGGAGGCCCAAGGATGCGACATTCTAACCAAGGA
Source organism: uncultured Planctomycetota bacterium (assembly GCA_963708675.1). Taxonomy (GTDB): domain Bacteria; phylum Planctomycetota; class Planctomycetia; order Pirellulales; family PNKZ01; genus DATAXP01. Next base: position 13,520 of record CAVPTO010000004.1, on the reverse strand, counting down.
CGCTTCCAGCAACAGATGAGGTTTCTGCGGCGCCAGTTTCTCCAGGACGGAGACACGCCATTGAGTACGGTGCTTTCCGAAGGAATTGTTTCGCAAGCACTGAAAGCTGGCGAAGTGTGCTGGACCGACAGGATTTACTCGCCACTGGTCACATTGTGGGTCTCTTGGGCCAGGTTCTGAGTGCGGATTCTTCTTGTCGCGCGGCGGTCGCACGTTTGATAGCTCATCGTTTGTCTCAAGGGCGACCTCCCTGTTCGGCAGAAACAGGCGCCTATTGTCAGGCACGAAAGCGGTTGCCGGAGAAGTTCTTTTCGGCGGTGGCTTGTTTGGTTGGACGCGATTTGGACGCCAAGACCGACCGTCGCTGGTTATGGAAAGGGCGGCGAGTTTACATGTTCGACGGCACGACCGTCACGATGCCCGACACGCCGGAAAACCAACAAGCGTACCCACAAATCGGTAGTCAGAAGCCGGGCCTCGGCTTCCCGATCGCGCGCATCGGGGCCCTGACTTCTTTAGCGTGCGGAGCTATCGTCAACCTCGGCTTCTGCCAATATGCCGGCAAAGGCCAAGGTGAAGTCAGCTTGCTTCGCCGATTGTGGCACGTGCTTCACCCCGGAGATGTGCTGCTGGCCGATTGTCTGATGGCCAACTGGACGAATATCCTGCTGCTGCAACAGCGTAAGCGTCCGATACGACCCGTGTTGTTGCGATTGCTAGCCTGAGATCGTCGCGGTGACGATTCTCGGGAGCACGCCAATGACGACGCGCAGCAGACAGCGGGACCCGGCGAAGGAACAATTCTGGCGGAGGGTTGTGGAGGGTTTCGATGCTCAGCGCGGCACGGTGCACGAGTGGTGCATGAAGCACGGTGTTTCGCAGCCGTCCTTCTATCACTGGCGCCGCGAGTTGAAGCGGCGCGACGCGGTGTTGTCGAAGGGCATGGCGCCGCGTACGGCCGCACGGCTACTGCGTGTCGAGGTCTCGGAACCGCCGCGAACCGCGTCGACGGTGATCATCGATCTGCCTGGCGGCCTGCGATTGCACGTCGCCATCGATCAATTGATCGAAGTATTGGACGTGTTGACTTCGGCGAGCTCAGTCGAGCCAGAGGCGCGCCAGTGTTAAGCGTCCCCAGCCAGATGAAGATCTTTCTTTGCGCCGAAGCGACCGACATGCGCAAGGGGTTCGATACCTTGGCCGGCGTGGTGCGCGAAGCGCTGGGTCTCGATCCCCTGTCGGGGCACTTGTTCGTGTTCCGCAGCCGGCGTGGCGACCGGGTGAAGCTCTTGTGGTGGGACGCGGATGGCTGGGCGTTATTCTATAAACGGCTGGAGGCGGGGAACTTCTCGTTCCCCGCGTTGCGCGAAGGCCAATCCAGCGTGACGATCTCGGCCACGGACTTGGCGATGCTCTTGGACGGCGTGGACCTGGCGAGCGTGCGGCGTGGTAAAAGATTCCGGCGCACGGTCTGAAATAAATCTCACGCCTCGAGCCTCTATCTAGGTGATGAGCACGGACGTTCCTCTTTCGATCGATCCCGCGCAGCTGCCGAGCGACCCTACACTGTTGAAGTCGCTGGTCGTGCAGTTGGTCGAATCGTTGCACGAGCGCGATCGGCGGATTGCGCAGCTCGAGCGGCACATGGACTTGCTCGCGCAAGGTGTTCGGCCGCACGAGCGAGAAGAGCGACGCCAACCAGTTGGCGCTCTTCGACAGGCAGCCGGAGGAAGTCCTGGACGTGGCGATCAGCGCGCGGCCTGCTCCTTCGACCAAGCGACAGGTCCGCGCGGGCCGAAAGAAGCCCGATACACTCGAGCGTCGCGACGTGGTTCACGACCTCACGGACGCCGAGAAGCAGGCACTGGCTGGTGAAGCGACGCTGGTGCCGATCGGCGAAGAGGTCACCGAGCAGTACGAGTGGGAACCTTCGTGCCTGTACGTGCTCAGACACGTGCAGAAGAAGTACGCCCGGCGACCGCAATCACTCGAGAGCGACGCCGTGACGAAGAACGTGATTACGGCGGCCAAGCCGCCGCAGCCGATTCCCGGCTCCAGCGCCGGCCCTGGCTTGTTGGCGTATCTGATCACGAGCCGCTTCTGCGATCACCTGCCGTATCATCGCCAGGAGCGCATCTTCGCGCGCCATGGCCTGCGCTTCTCACGGCAGACGACCTGTGACTGGGCGCGGCAACTGGCCGAACTGTGCCGACCGGTCTACGAGCTCATGATCGCCGAGGTGTTGACCTCGGCCGTCGTGCATAGCGACGACACACCGGTCCGCGTGCGCAACGCGCACCAGAAGCGACAATACACTGGCCGGTTCTGGAACTATGTCGGCGACGAGGAGCATCCCTTCACGATCTTCGCCTACACGCCGGATCGTTCGCGCGATGGACCACTAGAGTTATTGAAGGGTTATCGTGGCTACCTGCAAGCCGATGCCTATAGCGGCTACGACGAACTCTACAAGCAGTCGTCCGGTGCGATTCTTGAGGTCGGCTGTTGGGCTCACGCGCGTCGGAACTTCTTCGATGCGCGCAAGATCGATCCCCTGCGCGCTGAGACGGCTCTGGCCTACATCGGCCAGCTGTATACGATCGAACGCCAAGTGCGCGAGCGCATCGAACAAGAATGGAGCGAATTGTCACGCGCTGAACAGCACACGCACATAACCGACGAACGTCAGCGGCAATCACGGCCAGTGCTCGAAGAGTTCCACGCCTGGCTCGATGGCGAGGCGCCGAAGCTCTTGCCCAAGGAACCCGTGCGGCAGGCGATCGAATACGTACGCAACCAGTGGACTGCCTTGAATCGCTACGTGGACGATGGCCGACTGGCGATCGACAACAACGCCGCGGAGCGCGCGCTGCGCGGAATCGCCGTAGGCCGAAAGAATTGGCTGTTCTGCGGCAGCGATCGCGGCGGACACACCGCCGCGGTCCACTTCAGCCTAATCGCCAGCTGCCTCCGCCACAGCCTCGATCCCTTCGCCTACCTCCGCGATCTCTTCACCCGCCTGCCCAGACTACTCGCCGCTAACGCCACCCGCGACGAACTTCGCAACCTCCTGCCCGACCGCTCGACTCTCGTCTGAGCGACGGGTCGTGCCGGACACTTACGCAACAGCGTGGTGTTGAATTGGTCAGTCGGCTGAACAAGGCCAACCGACAAGCAGACTTTCGACGTGGCCAGCGCCTTGGCAAGGACGACCACATCGGTACGCTGGTTCAAGCCATCGGGAATTCGTTCACTGGATTGGAAAACGTACAAGTCGCTCCCCGAGTCCATCACCATTCGAGAAGCGAGGATTCACGTCACGCAACCTGGGTTCCGGACCAAGGCCATCGTGGTGGTGACGACGCTGCTCGATCCGCAGCAAATGACCAAGCAGGATCTGGCGATGTTGTACCGTGCGCGCTGGAATAACGAGCTCGATCTGCGTTCGATTAAGTCGACGATGCAGATGAGTGAATTACGATGCAAGACGCCGGAGCTGGTGAGGAAGGAAATCTGGACACACCTGCTGGCCTACAACCTCATCCGCACGATCATGGCTCAGGCCGCAGCAAGGCACGACGTCGTGCCACGATCCATCAGCTTCAAGGGTTCGCTGCAAACGTTGGAAGCCTTCCAGCCGCTGATTGGCCTGCGGGCTGATGGTGACGCAGCATATCGCAGACGACTGTACGACCACCTACTCGATACCATCGCTACCCATCGTGTTGCGGACCGGCCTGATCGCTACGAGCCTCGATTGAAAAAGCACCGGCGCAATAACTACGACTACCTGACCAAGCCACGCGCAGAGATTAAACGCAAAATGGCGAAAGGGCTTACCTAAAACTACGTGCCATTCGTGCGACACGCCGACGCAGATTCGACTCGCACTTGGCCGCATCAAAAAAGGGGCCTGCCGCTGGACACGCTTCTCCCGTTTCACGTCGTCGACCGTCACAGCGGGCCGGAGGCCACTTCCGTGCTGACCGAGTTCGATGAGGTCACCAGCCAGAACTTTACCGACGCGGAACTGAATGTCTTGAAGCCGGACCGGCAGACCGTCGTCGCGACATGCGGCGGATGATATCGGCGCGGCGAGCATCAAAATCTCGACCGACCCGTTCGACGCGAGGGTTGACGTTCGTCGGACGTCTGTCCCATAAGATCGATGCCGTGGTGCCCGGATTTCCGGTTCTTACGCCGACATTATTCGCAGGCTGCGGGGCGGAAAATGCGCCGAACTGGCGCAGAGCTCACCTCGGTGAGTCGCAACCGAAGCAGTTTAAAAGCGTCCGTTGAAGCCCGCCGAAACACGTTTGGACCGCGGGAATCCATGGCACTTAGTAGGCCACGATTTGTGAAATCACCCACTCGCGCCGGCTGCTGAATCCCTTGAGGCACTGACTAGCACGAAACACTCGCCGAAGGACGACTCGCCCGGGCAAGCGTCGGCCGAAATCGCATGCGGTTTTAGCCGTCGTGCAGCTTGTTTCGCCCCTTTTCTGTGGCGTCTATAATCGGCGAGTCGTAGCGCGCGCCGATCGCGACCCGTTCCCGACGTCCCCCAGCACGATTCGACACCAGATCGTCGAGCTAATTGAGATTCCCGACGCCCGGCGACGCATCGAGCGGTGAACCGTTGCCTACGTGTCCGCCGCGAAGGCGTTCGAAGGTGGCAGCGATGAAGCCTGATCCGCGGAGCACACTCGTCTCAGCCACGAGCCGGCCAGATCATTGCGAAGGAGTCAGTAGACATTCTAAGACGCTTGAAAGGCACGCAATAAGCATTGGTGAGTTCCCATGAGAATCCTATTCGCATTGAGTCTCGTCCCGATTCTGGTCGCTGCTGTTGCGCTGGCCGAGGATAATGACAGTGCGCCATATGAACGAAGACTACATGTTGGATTCAGCCAGATGGACATCACACCGCCGGCGGGAGCCATCATTACTGGGCCAGCCGGGCCGTTGAGCACGGGCACGGACGATCCTCTGCGGGCGAATGCGATGGTCGTGCAGAGTGGTGATCGAAGGCTCGCCATCGTCGGCGTGGATCTCGTGAAGATTCGAGGCGATTTGGTGGATCAGGTCATCGCGCTCGTGACGCAGCAGACGGACATCACCCGTGACGCGGTGTTGGTTTGTCCGAGTCACAATCACAGCTCGCCTCTCATCCCGGCTCAGGGGGACAGGGCATCGGCCAACAAGGTTTATATCGACACGTTGCCGAAGCTGATTGCCGACAGCATTGTGCAGGCGGACAAATCGCTGCAGCCCGCGCCATGTCCATCGGACGCTCGCTGGTTTATGAAGGGCACATCAATCGCCGCGTAATCTCCAAGTCGGATGGACTCGCGCTGAATACATGGCTGAAGAAGTTGAACGACCTGGAGCAAGTTCCGCAGGTGCTGGGAAGCGAAGGCGTCATCGACCCGGAGTTGTGGCTGCTCCGGTTCGATTCGTTGGATGGAACAATGCTCGGCACGCTCGTGAATTTCACCTGCCATCCCTGTCTGCACGATCGCATCAAGATTCACACATGGTCAGCGGATTTTCCAGGCGTGATTGCGGATCACATCGCGCAAGCGTATGGACAGCAGGCAGTGTGTGTGTTCACTCAGGGCGCATCCGGCAACATCCAACCTCCCGTGACGTGGACGCCCGACTGGAAGGAACGCTCGGCAGTGTTCGCGAGAGCTGCCGTGGATGCAGCGAAGGAAGCGATTCCCGTGGAGGGGCCCGTTGTCGTGGGCTATGCGCGCCGCGACGTGGAAGTGCCTCGCTGCAATGCCGAGGCGCAGCGCGCCGAAGCCATCATCCGTCTGGGCTGGCGGCCGGAATCCTTCGAGCAAGCGAAGCGCACGGCCGAAGCAATGTCACGCACGTTGAATGTGCCGGTGAGCGCCGCGCGCATCGGCCCGTTCGCCATCGCGACGAACGCAGGCGAGCTATTTGTCGAGTGGGGCATCTCGGTGAAGAAGCGCTCGCCCTTCCCTCATACCGTGGTGAGCGAGCTGACCAACGATTGGGTTGGCTACGAGCCCACGGAACTGGCCTTTCAGCATGAGGGCTATGAGACTTTAGCGGGCGCGAATTTCGTGTCGCTCGAAGGCATCCAGAAGCTCGTGGATACGTCGGTGGAGCTGCTGCAAGAGTTGTGGAAAGAGCATGGCCGCTAGCTATGTCGTGGGAGCGGCTTGAGAGGGAGCAGCGGTTGAACTGAGGCCGTTGCTAATCCAGCCTCGGTCACATCGACCTCGGCGTGTCGCACCGGAGTGCACAAATGGTACTTCAATCGTATTCACGATAAGCTACGACTGACGTTTTCCCAGGTCTGATCCCGTGATCTCGTATGCCCCGTTCGCTGATTCAGCTCAGTCTTTGGTTATCCCTCGGCCTGCTCGTTGGGCGAGCGTATTCCGAATCTCCCATCCCATCCGCGCCGCGCACCATCATGACCTGGGTGCCGCCATACGGCATCACACAATGCCGCGCACGGTTGAAGAAGGATGTGGATGGCATCGGTCCGAAAAACGCGCTCACGCATCTGGCGCTGCAATTCTGGAATCCGACTCCGGAAGGTGGCGTGGTCAAGACAGCCCAATTCGGCGAGATCGGCGACGCGACGATCGTTGAATTCCGCGACTGGGCGCGTCAGCACGGCATTCGCACCATGCTCTGTGTGTATAACGGCGTCGGGAAGTGGGACTGGATGCTAGCGCACGCCGCCTTCGCGGATCACCGCGAGCCATTCATCGGCGCGCTCATCGCTGAAATGGAGCGGCTCGATCTGGATGGCATCGACATCGATCTCGAAGGCACCGGCGAATTCGAGTCGTCGAAAGAACCTTACGTCGCCTTCATCCGCAGCCTCGGCGAGCGTCTGCACGCCAAGCAAAAACAACTCACCGTCGACACTTTCGCCTACAAGTGGAATGCGCCGAACCAGACTTGGTGGGCCGATCTCTTTCCGCATGTCGATGGTCTCAACTCGATGGGCTACGAAGAAATCGGCGTGGACGCTCCCGCATGGCGTTCCTACACCGCGCAAAAGGCAGCCGCTGGCGAGCAGGCGTCCCACTTGATTCTCGGCGTCTCCGCAGCCAAATCGGACTGGAAGGGTCATACGGTGGAGGAGCACATGCAATGGATCTTCGCTGATTCGAGCGTGGGCGTGGCGTTCTGGGACGCCACTTTCATCGCACCCTACTGGAGCACCTCCGAATCATGGAAAGGCCTCAAGAAGATGCGTGCAGGACGATGACACATGCACTTCGATCCCATATTCTCTACGAGACTCCCGATCGCATCGACGACTTCCATGCCCACGGCCAGCATACGCGTATCGCTGAGTAGCTTCGCAACGAAGCGGCATCAGCGGCCTGCTTCACCGTCCGATCGAGTACGGCGTAATGCAGATGCCAGGGCAACGATCGTCCCCTCGAAACATCTGGTCGCAGGACGGCCGAGGGAAAGACGAACTGCCAACGCAGTTCGCGTGAGGCGCCGGGGCACTTGTGTTCCAGGCTCGTGGCTACGGGGGTAATCGGCGCTCCTTTCCTCACTCCTGCGTACGGGCGCTCAAGCGGCCGGACCTTTCGACTGCAGCTCATTTTCAATATCTGTCCAGTCGCTGCGGATCGCGCTTGCCTGATCTTCAAAATAACGGGAAATCCCAAGCACATGATAGCCGACGGCAATGTCAAGCCATCCGAACACCCAGTGCAGCCCTGAAGCATCGTTGTCTTTGAGGATTTGAAGAAGGCGGGGGCGCATCTGCGGCGCAAGCCGACCGAGAAGCTGCGTCCAAGCGAGACCTTTGCGCGCGAATTCGAACGACATGTTGATGCCGCGACTGATCGCGCGCGCTGTTACCTCGTCGGGGGCGAGACGGCCGGGTTCACGAATCCACAGCTCTGGGCCTCCCGATCGGAACCGCTCCGTCGCACGGGTGAAGGCGAGCGCGATGATCGACACAGTCGATTCCGCCAAACCGGTATTCATAAGATGCTCAACGACTTGCCGATCGCGCTCACTGACGTTCACGCCGCAGACATAGTAAGGCAACGCCTCGGTGGGCCGGGAAAAACAAAACTGATCGTAGAGTTGCGTCAAGTTGAAGGAGTAGTCCTTCAAATCCCGGCATTGCAGAATCCAGTCCTCGAAATTCTGCTGGCAGAACATTTTCAAAGGCGGATCGAGCCGCGCATAAGCCGCGTCTTCACTGACTAAGCTGAGAAGCCGTGCGGCGCCTTGCCCAGGATTGACGAAGTACGGTGAGCTAGCCTGCATGAGGAATTCCATCAATGTCTGGTGAAACAGCCGGACGGAATCGCCGTCGACAGTGAGCACGTCACCAATCGCCTCGATCGCTTCACGCGTAGTGTATTGAGCCTCGTCGCCGCGCGCGCTCGCAGCCAAGGTGATGGGGAAGGCAGCGCGCGTAGCGATGACCATTTCGAGAATCTCTCGCAACAACTGCCATTCCGTCTGCTTCGTAGAGAAGCGTCGTTGGAAGATAGCCAGGTAAAGCGCTCCCAGTCCACGCGGCAACGACGCGATGGCGCTGCCATCCATGCCGCTGCGGCGCACGGCGATAGCCAATTGCTTGGCGCACAGGGCGTTGCCGTCGGCCTTGGCTGCGATGGTTTCGATCAGTTCGAACTTCGTCCCCGCAGGGCAACGGCTCCGTCGCTCGATGCAAGGATGCGGTCGATCATCGTCCGAACGTCCTGGCGGTTGCGCATCCCCCTGATCGAGGCGTACGAGAGTCGCGTCACCGAATGCTTCGAGGATGGATCGCTTGTCTCGACTGGTCGCTGCCAATCGCAACCACTCTGGAAACAGGCCGATCGTCTGCGCCAGCAGGACGTCGATCGTCGGCCGGCCCGACGACGCAGCCGCCTCATCAAGCCCGTCGACGAGGAGATACCGCGGAAGCGTTCCGAGCGTTAATGGATCGAGCTTCGAAAGCGGGTCGAGAAACATACGTTCAAAAGCGTCGATCCAGCGGCCTTCGTGAAAGAGCTTCTGCAAGCCGTCGAGGCTGTGCGCAACCGCTGCCTGATAGGCAGGCAGCCTCAGCGCCGTGGCCGCAATCAGGCTTTCGATGAAACGACGCGGATCGGTGCTCTCAGCCCGATCGACCCGGCAAAAGTCGCTGCCAGAAGCTGGCCTTCCGGATTCGCACTGTACAAGTGCGCGGCAAAAGCACTTTTTCCCCACCCGGGCTCTCCCACAAGAATAATTGCCCTCCCCACATCCTGTGCATCAGCCGATCGAACAGCTCATCTGTCAACCATTCACGACCGACAAAGTCGCGCTTTTGGCTTTTAGGTACAAATCGAAATCGATCGGTTCGAGCTTAACGGTCCGATACGCCGGCACACCGCCTGCCTTGACAGCCTTAATCGTGCGAATCAGCTCTTCCACGGCGCGCCTGTATTGCGCTTCGTTGTCGGCGGCTCCGAGAAAGTCGAGATATCGAGCCGATAGATGACGAACGGAGGCTCGCACTCCATCAAGAGGATCGGGACGATCGGGGTCGGCGGCGGACTGAAACTGCAAACGCCAGTTCGTCCAAGCACACCGATTCCGATCGATCGTCGCTCGCGTCGCCGCCGGTCCGAACCGCGTGCGGCGTCAGCACCGCTATCACAACGTCAGCATGCTTCAACGCGTCCTCGAGCTGACCATCCCAGGGCCGAGGCGATTGCAGGTCGGCCTTATCGCGCCAGACGGTGATACCGCCAAGATTCAAGTTTTGGACGAGCTTATCGACGAAGGTGGCAGCGTCTTTGCGGCCGTAGCTGACGAAGACGTTGATCACACAATCATCGCTCACGTGTATTCGACTCCGCTCGACAAGCAATTGCACGCTGCGTCGACGGGCTACCGTGCTCAATCAGTGTACCCGACCCCAGTATGCGAGCAATTCTTGGGGGCTCGTTCGAGAGCCGCGATCGCGTGTCCTGGCTCATAATCTCATTGAAGGCGGAGCCGGCGATCGAGTAAGGTGTCGGCCCGAATGGTGCGCTTGCGGTGACCGAGTGGCGGGTGCGCGGGTTGTTTGGCGGGTTGAACGATCGATTCCGTCAGCAACCGAGTAGTTGCGCGCGACTGACACGAACAGCGTACGGAAACACCCGGCCCAGCCCCTGCCGGGCGGCGCGCGTTTCATCTGCTCGTAATGTTCGTCGAGTTTCTAGACGGCGTCGGCCATCTCAGTGCGCAGCGTCGCTTACAGAGCCCGAATGTAAGCAGCTTGTTCATGGAAATAGCCCGCTACTCCCATGCTATTGCGGCTGCTTGTCCAACTTTTCGGCGACGTATTCGTGCGGACCAAGAGTGAACGTCAATCGAGCTATCTTGCCGGTGAACTTGAATGGGCAATCATAGCGATACTCGAGGAGCGCGACGGGGGTTCGTGTGTCCATTCCTACGTCGAACGCCTCGTCTTCGGGAAACGTGACGGGGACGGTGTGCTCCAATGTTTTTGTTGCCGTGACCTTTCCATCGACCATGAGTGTGCCGGTGCCTCCCTTGCCGAAGCCCGGTCCGTCGAACTTGAATTCGAACAGAATCGTATGCTTGCCGGCCTCCAGTTTGGGGCCCTCCCACGCTATGCGTTTTCCAAGCAGGTTGTAGAGAAACACGACTTTTCCCCGGCCGATGTCGAGTTCGCCTTTGCTCAGGAACAATCCATAGCCGCCGAATCGGCCCCCCTGCGTCACAATCATCCCCTAGGCTCCGCCTTAGGAATGTCCACCACCGCCTCGATGTTGTAAGAGCGCCCAATGATGCTCGGAGCGCATGCCGAGGGGACGCTGAGTTCGCCGCCTGAGTAGGTAAAGCTGGTGCGTCCAGCTGTCGGGCTGGGGCGAGGCGTCAAGAATCGCGCGAGCGTCGAATTATCGAGGGCAACACATCGTGCTTTTTCGCTTCCTCATAGAAGAGATCTTGCAACTCCTTGAGCTTGTCCGGCATCTGCCCGGCAAGATCGGTCGACTGCGAAAAATCCTTTTCGACGTGGTACAGCTCCCACGTGTAGCCGGTGATCACATCTGGCGACGCCTTGAGACCTAAGTCCCAGGGAGTGCTCGCTGGAGTGGTGCACGCAACCCATCCGTCGTTATAGATGGCTCGGTTTCCGAGCATCTCGAAGTACTGCGTCTTGCGTTGCGACGGCACGTCGGCATTCGCCGTGTCCCAGGTGTAGGCCATGCTTATGCCGTCCATCGCTCGCTGTTGGATGCCGTTGACCGAGTCCGGTGCGACAACGCCAGTTGCTTCCAGGATCGTGGGTACGATGTCGATCACATGGTGAAATTGCGGGTAGAGGCCGCCCGAGTCCGCAATGTGTCCGGGCCATGACATGCACATGCCCTGCCGGGTGCCTCCGAAGTGCGACGCGACCTGCTTGCACCATTGAAATGGGGTGTCGAAAGCCCAAGCCCATCCTGCGGAGTGGTGTGGATAAGTTTCATCCGATCCCCAAAACTCGTAGAACAAGAACTGGTCCTTCACGGGGACGGTCGCGCCGTTGAAGAAGGTGAACTGGTTGGGAGTTCCGTTGACGTTCCCTCCGGGCTCGCTCCATTGTCGCCGCTGATGTAAATAATCAGCGTGTCGTCGAGTTGACCCATGTCCTCGACTGCCTGAATAACCCGGCCGATTTCGTGGTCGGTGTATGCCAGGTAAGGGTTCTTCCAAAGACGTTGGCCTGCTTGATGAAGAGCTTTTTCTCTTCGAAACTCAACGTGTCCCATTCCGGCAACTCCTTGGGCCATAAAGTCAGCTGGGTGTCCTGCGGAATGATACCAAGTCGTTTCTGATTCGCGAAAATAGTTTCACGCAACTTGTTCCAACCCTCGTCGAACAAGTGCATAACACCGATTTTCTTTTTGATCCATTCCTTCGTCGGATGATCGGTCGAGGTGTGCCGCCAGGTACGTAATAAACAAAGAACGGTTTGTCGGGCACAAGTTCGTGCAGCCCCTTCATGTCCACGATTACCTCATTGGCCATCGCTGTGGTTAGATTCCATTCGGACTTTCCTTCGAACGGATAAATGGGAGTCGTATTTCGGTACAAGTTGGGCGTCCACTGGCTCGTGTCGCCGCCGACGAATCCGTAGAAGTATTCGAAGCCCAATCCGTTGGGCCATTGATCGAACGGCCCTACGACGGACGCTTGATAGAAGGGCGTATTGTGGTCCTTGCCGAACCACGATGTCGCGTAGCCGTTCTCCTTCTTGAGAATCTGGCCGACCGTGCCGCACTCCTTGCGGATCACGGAGTCGTAGCCCGGATAGCCCGTCGCCGCCTCGCCCACGACCCCGAAACCCGCCACATGATGATTGCGTCCGGTAATCAGAGCCGCACGTGTTGGCGAACAAAGCGCAGTGGAGTGGAACTGCGTATAGCGCAATCCGTTACGTGCGATGCGATCAAGGGCGGGCGTGGGAATCACACCACCAAACGTGTCTGGTGCGCCGAACCCGCAATCATCGGTCATGATTAAGAGGACGTTGGGCACATTTTTGGGCGGCACAACGTCCGGCGGCCACCACGGTTTCGAGTCGGACGCCTTCAGGTTGATGACTCCACCAAATTTCGGGTCCGGCGGCGGAAGTTGATTACCGGAAATCGACGTATTCGCAGGGTCACCCACCCGAGCGGTGCTTGACACAGAATTGGACGGCGGCTGCGTCGCAGATCCTTGTGCGGTCGTCGGTGCCGCGACCTGCATTCATTCTTCTGCATTTGCTTTTCAACTGCTCGGGGCTTCTTCGCCGAAGCCTATTAGCTCTGGTCAGTGGCCTTCTGCGAACAACCCACAGCACTCGCCGAGGCAGCCAGCAGGAGCAACAACTGTCGGACCGTCGTGTAATACGGTGAAGGGCGCATGACTTTTTCCTCCGTGTGTCGCGGCGAAGGTTGTGATTCTACGTTCAATCACTCAAAGTCCCGACAGCGGAGGTGCTAAAACCGATGAGTGTGGGGCACACGACGGACAATTATAAGCGTGTGACACACGCATGTCACAGCCGGATCGCTTGTGTCTGCGAATCAACAACACTCACGAGCCAAGTTACGTTGTCGCGAATCCCATGCGATCCGGTTATCGGCCACGGCGCTGGTCGTTTGTGCGGGCGTTTGGCGGTTGATGGCGCGACGGTGCGACATGGGGGCGACGCGGAGCGGGCCGGGCCGGGGACAGGCCGTGGGATGCGGATGGATAGAACGGAACGGTTGCAAACCCGCACCTAGATACGCAAAAATGCGGGAACGCTATGGAAACGTTCGAACGACCTGTAAATCATCTTCACAGAATGTGGAAAATTATGCAACGCTTGTTCATCTTGTTTGTGGTTATGCAAACGGTCTCAGCATCGACGTAGCGATCGGTGCTCCGGAACCCGACCCAAGTTGGGTGGGCGAGGCGATGTTTCCCCACCCTTGGCACGTCGATAAAGACGCGCCCGATGGCCTGCCGTACTTCGTCCAGGCCGTGGACGGCGA
>CAVPTO010000002.1:0-10825 GCA_963708675.1 uncultured Planctomycetota bacterium | reverse complement strand
GTTCGTGGTACTCTGTTGGGCGAGCGTCGTCGCTTTGTCGACGATCGCCTCATGGATGGTGGCTGTAGCTCAGTTGGTTAGAGCACCAGATTGTGGATCTGGGGGTCGGGGGTTCAAGTCCCCTCAGCCACCCTTCAATTCTCCATGCCCATGCGCCCTCATCTGCTACGCGCTCGTCTGGAAGACGCTGCGAGGAGGGCAGCTTGTAGGGTGGGTCGGAGACGCCGCAGGCGTCGAGGCCCACCGTCGTCGACGGGCTTGGTGGGCCTCGTTCGCTGCGCGAACTCCGACCCACCCTACGGGAAACGTCTGCCTCGAAGATCACGGCCAAGGGCAGACAAGAATGTCTGCCCCACGCGGAATTCTGCTGATTTTCATTGCCGTCATGGCGATGGCGCAAGCCAGCGTCGCCGCCGACGCCGCCGTCGTCTACGGTCCCAAGGGGCCGGTCGGGCCGCGGGAAGGCGTGAAGCCGCCGGAGGGGGCGACGGTCGTTTCGCCCGAGACGAAGAACCTCGCGCTGCTGGTGGCGTTTCTGCCGCCGAACGTGACGCTCTACTTCTCGGCCGGCGAGTACACGACGATCAAGTTCCCGATCACGCCGAAGACCGGCCAAGTGTACATCGGCGAGCAGGGGGCGGTGATCGTCAACAAGACGACGCTGCCGACGTTCTACTCCGAGGCAGCTGACGTCACGATCACGAACCTGACGCTCGACGGCGGTGGGCCGACGTTTCCCAAGGGGCTCGTCACGGCTCCGCATCATTGGACGATCACGAACTGTGAAATCCGCAACGCCAACGCGGTCGCGGTGATGATGTTCGATCGGTCGGTCGTGCGCGATTGCCGCATTCATCATTACGGGCAGACGGGCGTACACGGCGATGGGCCGAACTGCGAGGTGACGGGCTGCGACATCGGCGTCGGCAACCAGGCGTTCAAGTATCCAGTCAACGTCGAAGTCGGCAGCATCAAATTCTGGGGAACCACTGACGCGATCATCGAATCGAACTCGCTGCACGACAATATCGGCCCAGGGTTGTGGCTCGACGGCACGCAGGCTCGACCGCTCGTTTCAACCGCGCCTACAACAACTCACGCTTCGGCATTCAGTTCGAAGTCTCGCGCACCGGCACGATCAGCGAGAACCTGTGCGAGAGCAACGGCTACAACTCGCCGGGTAATCCCGTGTCGATGCGCTGGCTGTTCGGCTCGGGCATTTTCATCGAGACGGCCTACGACGTGCTCGTGACGAAGAACGTGCTAAAGAACAACGCTAACGGCATCGGCATCGTCTGCGAGTATCGTCCCGAGGTAAGCGAAGCTTGGCAGTTCCGTCACGACGGAGTGCCGTTCACCGGTAAAGTGCAGATCGTCGACAACGACGTGACAATGAACAAGGTAGGTTGCCGCACGGGCGTGGTGTGGGACTTCGAGAAGAACGCACCGAATCCGTTCACGAGCGGGAACATTGTCTTCAGCGGGAATAAGTACACGCTTGGCAGCGTGAGCGGCTTCGTGTGGAACAGCGATCGCTCGACGGGTGTGAACCCGTTGTCGATGGCGCAGTGGAAGGGGTTGGGGAATGAGTAGGGGCGGCGCATAGAGGGTGGTGCGATGAAGCCCACGGACGGCCGTCCGTGGGCTTGGGGTGAATTCGAATAACGCTCCGCGCGTCGCATCGGCTCAATCATTCGCGTCATCTTCGCTGCCGATCGGCAGCGTGACGCTGACGCAGGTGCCCGTCTCGGGGGCGCTGTGGATCAAACAGTTGCCGCCGAGCAATCGCACGCGCTCTTTCATGCCGATGAGACCGAACGTTCCCTTATGCGCTTCAGCTTCTTGAAAGCCGGTGCCGAAGTCGCGAACCTCCAAATGGACGTGCCCATCGATGCGCCGCAGCTCGATGCGCACGCGGTTCGTTCCGCTGTGCTTTTTGGCGTTGGTGAGCGCTCTTGTGCAACGCGATAGATGGCTGTTTCGAGCGGCAACGGCAGAGCGTCGAGCCCGCTGCCTTGGACGAACTCGACTTTCATTTCGGCATCAGCCGAGTGATCGATCAGGTCCTCGATCGCGGCCGAGACGCCGACGTCGTCGAGCACCGTGGGGCAGCACCACGTATCACGCGGCGGCCTTCGATGATCGCTTTGCGAAGACCGTCAATCGCAAGTTCCATCACGTTCGACGCATCAGGGCCCGACCATGCTTCGAGGTTCATCAATACGCCGGCGACGTGCTGAATCAGGCCGTCGTGAATCTCGTAGCAGATAAAGCGCTTTTCGTTCTCTTGAACGTCGATCAGGTTCCGAAGGAGTTGTCGCTCGGACTTCAGCGCCTCGGTCGTGCGCTTTAAATCGCTGATATCGGTGGCGACGCCGCCAACGGCGATCACGTTGCCCGCCGCGTCCTTGACCGGGAACTTCACCGAAATGTACGTGTGCGGACCGTCATCGTGCGGCGCGATTTCTTCGAACGTCAGCGGCTTGCCGGCGTGCCGAACGAGCTCGTCGTTGACCTGAAATTTGGCAGCGATGTCGGCGGGGAAAAGCTCGACGTCGGTCTTTCCGATCCAGTCGCCTGCGTTGATGTGAAACAGGTCGACATACCGCCGATTCACGGTGATGTATCGTCCGTGGTTGTCTTTTAAGAAAATCACCGCGGTGGCATTGTCGAGAATCGCCTGCAATTGCGCCTCGCTGGCCTTGAGCGCATCTTCAGCCAACTTGCGATCGGTGATATCGATGCACACGCCGAGGACGTGAGTCGCGTTGCCATCGTCATCGAAGATGACCTTACCGGTCGACTCGATCCAACGAACGCTCTTGTCGGGCCAAACGACGCGGTAAGCGAGCCGATGTGTCTGGTTGACGTTCTCGGCGGCGAGCCCATAACGAATCGCGCCGACATCGTCGGGGTGAATGCGAGCCAGCGCTTGTTCCATGCTTCCCTTGAACTCACCCGGCACGTAACCGTGCATGGCGTTGTTCAGAGCAGAACCTTCCACGCGATCGGAACCGATTTCCCAACTGAAGGTGCCGAGGCGACCCGCTTCGAGCGCTAACTCGAGTTGCTGTTGGCGTCGCCGCAGCTTGACTTCCAGCGCACGACGCTCCTGAATTTCTTGCAGCAATGACCGCTGATACTCGCTCG
This sequence comes from uncultured Planctomycetota bacterium, assembly GCA_963708675.1. Taxonomy (GTDB): domain Bacteria; phylum Planctomycetota; class Planctomycetia; order Pirellulales; family PNKZ01; genus DATAXP01. Next base: position 7,675 of record CAVPTO010000002.1, on the reverse strand, counting down.
ACTCGGCGTCGGTGGGGCCAGCCGTGCGTTGCATGCCGCGCCGGCGCCGACGATGATCGCCGAGACCGATCCCTTGAAGAAATACGACCAGATGGCCCATTGCATTCCGGCATGAAACAAACTCGTCGTTTCGAGCCGCATCATGTTCAACGCACAAACGGGTATGGCGCCGAGTGCGAACGCGAGCCACGCTGCAGCGTAGCCGCCGAACAAGCCGCTTACGATGATTGCCAGATAGAAGAAGTAGAACGGCCGATCGAAGCCGGTAAACGATCGCGTCAGGAGAAGGCGCTCGTCGCCAACACCACACACGCGACTGCGACGACGTATCCTCGCGCTGGGGAGGATAGAGAACGTATCATAGAAATGTTGGCGACTGCCCGATGCCTAGCATGCTTCTGTTCCGCGTCTATCATTTATAGTTAGACGAGCGTGAGAATGCCACGCTAAGACCCATGGATCGTCGTGTGACAACTGCTTGTCACCCACGACATTTCACCAAGCCTTATCATCCGCGACCGACGAACGGCATTTGCGTCGCCATGACATTCATAAAAAGTACGTTCGCGTCGAGCGGTAAACTTGCCATATACACTACTGCCCGCGCGACGTGTGTTACGTCGATCGTCGGTTCGGCAGCGAGTTCGCCACTGGCTTGAGGCACGCCCTTGGCCATCCGCTTTGTTAAATCCGTCGCCGCATTGCCGATGTCGATTTGTCCGCACGCGATGTTGAACGCGGCGGCCATCGAGCGCGGCTGACTTCGTAAGGCCCGAGATTGCGTGCTTGGTGGCCGTGTAAGGCGCGGAGTTCGGGCGTGGCGTGGTCGCCGAGATTGATCCATTATTGATAATCCGACCGCCTTGGGGTGTTTGCCCCTTCATGACACGAAACGCTTCGGCACGCACCAGAACGCGCCACTGAGATTCACGTCGACCACGCTGCGCCATTGTTCATCGGTCAACTGTTCGAGCGACACCGGCGGGCCGCCACGTCCCGCGTTGTTGAACAGCAAATCGACACGGCCACGCGCCTCGACCGTCTTGTCGAACACACGACGCACGGCATTGGGATCGCTGACATCGGCCGGGAGCGCAAGACCGTGTGTTCGCTGGAACCGATCAGCGACGCAGTTTCGGCGAGCGCTTCCGGACGCCTTCCGACAAGCGAAACCGCGTAACCTTCGCGCGCCAGCGCCACGGCTACGGCGCGGCCGATTCCCGAACCGGCCCCCGTAATGATCGCAACTTTTAAGTCCATCGCGCGCTGCTCCCGAAGTTGAAAAGGTGGCTCGCCATCATCGCGCTCTCATTGAGCATTTGCAACGCGGCGAGTGGAATCGCTTGCCACGCGCCTGCCGTTCGCGCATCATCGATGCATCGTCGACGTATCGCATCGCCTAGGAGATTCTTGTGAACTTCCCCATGAACGTAACTTTCTGGACAACGCTCGTTGCCGTGCTGCTCGCTGCCGCGTTCAGTCGTGCCGCCGAATCGAACACGCTCACCAGCGACGAGAAGGCGCAGGGCTTCGAGCTATTGTTCGATGGCAAAGATTTGACGGGATGGCAACAAGCCGGCAATTGGAAGATCGACGGCGAAACGCTCGCATGGACCGAGAAGGGGGGCCCGATCGTGTATGCCGCCAAGGCGATGCCTGACGACTTCGAGTTGCGGTTCGAGTGGAAGGTCGGCGAAGGAAGCAACAGCGGCGTCTATTATCGTCCAACGCAGTACGAATATCAGATTCTCGACAACGCCCGCCATCGCGACGGACTGAACCCGCGCACCAGCGCCGCGTCGCTGTACTTTTGCATGGCGCCATCGCGCGACGCCATGCGCCCCGTCGGCCAATGGAACCAGGGACGCGTCATTTGCAAAGGGACCGTCATTCAGCACTGGCTCAACGGTGAGAAAGTCGTTGGCTTCGACTACACCGACCCGAAGTGGGCCAGCGAAGTCGAGCTGCTTCGCATGCGCGGCGGAGACCTGACCGCTCGCGGCGCGAACCTGAATCTGCAAGATCACGGCGATCCCGTGTGGTACCGCAACCTCAGGCTGCAGAGCGCTCACCAGCGACGACAAACTCGACATGACCGCCGTCGTTCCCGCCGCGATTCCACCCGAGATGCTCCAGCGCGAGAAAGAATACTTCGAGGCGCGAGAGCGTAAGAAGAAATAACGCTCACTCGCAACGTCGCGCGGTCATTCGTTTAGCCGCAACGCGAGCGAGCGCGTGCAGCCTGTGAGCGCACCACACGTCTAACAAACCACGTCGTCCCACGGCGCGCCCCAATACGGCATTCGCGGAAACAGCGCTGCCGCGGTGTCTTGCGCAGCGCGTCGATGGCCGCACGCGACCGCGCTCGACGGCGTCGCCGACGTCGACGTGTCCCATCAATAGGCGCGTGAACTCGCGGTTGTTGAGCTTCAGGTAGCTGCGACCGAGGTTGCCGCGCTCGAGTTTCACTTTGCGTCGCGAAACGACCAGGCGATGCTTCTCGCCTTCAATCATCAGGCCTAACTCAACCGTTCGTGGCAGCGAGGCCGCGGTGGCACGACGCACCAACTCGTCGGCCATGCGCCGCACGAAACCTTGTGGATCGAGCAATCTCGCCATGAGCACTTCGCCTTGATGCGCCTCGCCGTTGGTCAATTCACCTGCGGAATCGAGAAACAACTGGTGCAGCGGATCGTTCGGCACCGCGTGCAGTTGCACGCTGTAAAAGTCGCGCTCAATCGCCTCGGAGCATGCGCGAGCCAGTAGTTGCTTGGCGATGCTGACGGTCGGCGACTCCCGCAGATGACTACTTCGCGTTGGTGACGGCCGGGCAGTCAGCTCAAGGATGCGGTCTTCGCGCATCACGACGTAACCCGAGATCGGGCTTTCCATGCTCGCCCAGTCGAAATGGTCCGAGCCTTCGAGGGCCACGAAGATTTGATCGAATTCCTGACGGCTGACCAGCCAGCGCCAGTAAGCCTCGGTGCGTTGCAACGCGCCGCAAGCGCCGACCGTGCGCTCGGCATACAAGCGCATCAAGCCGGGAAGTTCGACCTGTCGCCAAGGGCGAATCGCGACCGAACCTTCGCCGGGTGCGACGCCGTGGGCCGACAGTTGCGCGAGCAGATCGCGCGTCCCGGCACGCGAATGCGTGTAGCGGCCGCAGAGCGCCCAGCCATGCGGCCCGAAGAACTTTGGCATCCGCGTACTGAGCAGGCCGAGGACCGACCCGTTGCGACGCATATATCGCTCGGCGGCCGTCACCAACGCCCGCGCAAATCCGCGCGAACGGTAGTCGGGATGCGTCGCCAAGCCCACCAACCGGGCAACTGGCAACTCGGTCGAGCCGAAATGCATCACGCGTTCGACGATGTGTCGCGTGTGCGACGATTTGATTGTCGCAACGCACGATGAGTCGATGCGATGGCTCGTAAAACGGGTCGTCGAGCGACGCAACAAACGCGTCATGCATCGACGGCGAGTACGCAGCGCACATGAGTTGCTGCACAGCCGCGTGATCGGCCGCGGTTGCGGCGGCCAACACAAAACGCTCGGTAGTCAGGGCCTGCGTAGCCGCGGCTCGCATGGCGGCGCCACTCACACTCTCGGCCGATCGCGGTGCGCGTTCGCGGAGCGGCCGACGATTGCGATTCGGACTGCGCCTCGCTCGCGGCGTCAGCGGGCTGACTCTTTTTCGACCGGCGATCCTTCGATCGAGACGACCCTCCCGTTTTCGAGGGTCTCTGTACCGTGACCGTGGTCGTCATCGATGAGTCCTTTCAACAGTGCATCCAATGCGAGCTTCCTTGCCCGCTAGATTAGAAGTCTCGCGCATGAAATTCCAGAAGAAATTTGCGCAAATTCATTGAAGGAAACAAACAAAACGAAAAATCTCGCCGCGCGAGCACGCGCTCCGACGCTAATCGCTTGCGCACTGCATCTCGCGCACCGAGCAATTCGCGTCGCTGCGATTCGACGAACTTCTGGAGTTCGTTATTACATTCTCGAATAGCGCGACAACGATCACGCGCGTTCTCGCGAGTCTGCGAAGTTGCGATTAAGTGCGCCTTGCGATCGACGATCGGCGCAGCGTCAGCCAATTGACCGTCGAGAAATCGTTCGGGATGAAATTCCAAATCGCGCAAGCGTGCTGCATCGATGCAATTCGACGTCTCGCGTGCCGTGTCGTTCGATCGGAAGCCGCAAGTCCCCCGAGAGCACAACGTAGCGCGGCAACGTGAGTCCGAAGAATCGCGAGGCGATCACGTCGGTGAGTTCGTCGTACTTGCCGCCGCCGATGCCGTGTAGAAACAGATCGCATGCCACGAAGCGGGCGAAAAGTGTCGTGAGCAGCGCGCGTCCGCAATCGAACACCGCGACTCGTCAACGCACGTATTTGTTCAACGGCCGCGGTGGCGTCGCCTTCGGGCGAAAGATTCAGCACGATTTCGAGACCGTCGCGATCGGTCACCACGATTTCGTCGCCTCGGCGACGAGCAAACAACCGGCGACGCGTCGGTTTCTTTTCCGTCCACAGCCAAAACGGAGCTTCGAGCCAACCGTCGTTCGATTCCAGGTCGGGCACCGGATGCACGGCGCTTCGAATGCGATAAACGCTGCGATATTCGTGAACCGCGTCGTTATAAACGTCCCAAAACCGTGGCAGATGCGCGAGTACATGGGCTGCGAACCAGGCAAAGGCCTCGGTCTGGCAGACACGACTCTGCGGCAGCTCGAGCGTCTCCAATCCCCATTCGCCTTCGAGCTGATGCCTCGCCTGCGCCAGCGACGCCCCGAGTCGATTCGTCTCGCGATAACGTTCGAGCACGCTGGGCCAATACGTGCGAACGAGCGGATCGCTGACGAACGTCGCAATTTCTTCCTGCACGCGACGGCCGAAACTTTCGAACATCGCCATGTCGCGAACCGGTCGATCTTCGAATGGAATGCCGACCGAGCGCTGATCGAACGACGCGTGTTCTAAGTGCGGATGCTCGCGCGAACCTGTCGGCAAGCCGATCGCGGTGCTTTTCACGGCATCGCTGTCGATGACGAGGTTGATTGCCGCTGCGCCTGCCGAGCGGGCCAACTTGCCGAGCGCGAAGTTTTTGACCCACACGCCGGGATGGAACATCTGCGGCTGATGACCGGCGAGAAACAGTCGATCGGAGCGGGCATTCGCTTTTACAAGTGCGTCGACGTTCCGATAGCTCGACGTGTATTCGATCGCGGCGTCGAGAAGCTCGCCGCGCCAGTGTTCCCACCTCGGTCAGCGATCGCCCTTGAAGATCGAAGTCGTAGGAAGCGCGACGAGCGATGTTGTCGCTTATAAGCTCGCGCAGTTGCGAAGCGGGCGGATCGACAAAGATCGAACCATCGACATTCGGGGCTGAAATTTGCGCCGCACGACGCGTGGAGGCGCTGTCGGCGCCACCATTTCTTGACGCGATGCCGGCTGAACCAAAGGCGTTTCGCCCGCTGTTCCACCGGACGGCAATGTCTCACCGGACGGCGACGGTTCAGCCATGAATTTGCACCTGAGGCGTTCATGCAGGTCCGCCACAGAGCTTCCCACCCGCCGCCTTGCCGGTGTTGTCGTTGGTTGCGTTGTTGTTGGCCGACGATCCCATCACCTCAGCCATCGCGCGATCGATCACCTCGCGATAATATTTCAGTCGTGTCTCGGCATCGTCGAGCGCTCTCGCCGAACGATCGTGCCTCTTCGAGATAAATGAGCGGCACGGGAAGCTCTTCGATGCGAAGTTTCGCCTTCGACGCGCGAACCCAGACTTCGAGCGGCATCGCGTAGCCAGGCTCGGCAACGTGCAGGTGATGCAGCGTCGAAACGCGATAGGCCTTGAACCCGCAGAAAGCGTCGGTCAGTTTCAGCCCCAGCCGCTCGTTGATCTCGCCGGTGAGCCGTTCGTTGATGCGACGGCGAGCCTCGGGCGGTTCGCTGTCCCCTTCGAAATGCTTCAGGTATCGGCTGCCCGAAACTATGTCGCAGTTCTCGCACGCCTCGACGAACTTCGGAATGCGGCAAGGCTGGTGCTGACCGTCGCAGTCGATGGTCACGAGAAACTCGTAGCCATTCTGTTCCGCGAATGCGAAGGCCGACTGCAACGCGGCGCCGTACCCACGGTTCTTCGGGTGACGCACGACATGGATGCCCGGTTCGGTAGCGAGAATGTCCGCCGTCCCATCGGTCGAGCCGTCGTCGACGACGAGAATCTCGGGGCTGTAGCGTCGCACCTGTTCGAGGATGTCGTGGACATGGCGAGCCTCGTTGTAAACGGGCAACGCGGTCAGAAATCGTGGCATGTTCGGGACTTTCGTCGACTCCGCTCGTTCATGAATGCTTTGTCGCCAAAGCGCTAGGCTATTGTAAGTGCACCTAAGGCGGGGTCAAACCTGGGCTCTCGGAGATGTGATGGTGTAACGACTTACGACGATCGGACAGCTTCGATGCACGCTCGTTACACCCAAATCAATGGGTCAGCCTCCTGGTGGCTCGCCCAGACCTCGACCTTCGGGAACTGCCGCTGAATCGACTCAGCCAGGCGCTCGACCCCGAACCGCTCGGTCGCGTAATGCCCCGCAAGAATGAGGCCGATGTCTATCGCTTCGGCCTCCAAACAGGTGTGGAAGCGCGTCTCGCCGGTGACGAGGCAGTCGCAGTGTCGTTCTCTCGCGGCCGAAAGAAACTCGCCGGCGCTTCCGCAGCCGACGGCGACCGATTGAACCACGCGGTTCAGGTCGCCGACGACTTGGACGCGGTCGATGGCGAGGAAGGTTTTCACTTGCTCAGCTAAGCCACCAAGCGTCGTGCCGTTGGGCAGATGTCCCCAGCGTCCGGTCCCCTCGATCAATACGTCGTCGGCCTTCGGGTTCTCAATCAAAACGTGAATGTCGCCAAGGTTCAGGCCTTCCGCGAGATGCTGGTTGATCCCCTCGGCAGCCGAATCAAAGGCGGTGTGCGGGCTGTAGACCCCGATGCCTGCGCGAATCAGATCCAACAACATGCGACCCGCCGGCGTATCGGTCGTTATCCGTTTGAGAGCCTGAAACGGCAGCGGATGATGCGAGACGATCATCTCGGCGCGACGCTCGATGGCCTCGGCAGCGCTGGCGGGCGTGATCGTGAGGCACGTCATTACACGCTCGACCGATGCCCGATGATCGCCGACGAGCAATCCGACGTTGTCCCACGACTCCGCCAATTGCGGCGGCGCGAAAAGCTCCAGGTACGCAACCAAGTCGGCGACGAGATCAAAGGATATATGAGTAACTGGACGCAGAAGGTCTTAGAGTATCACGTTACACCATCGGGTCTAATTGCTCTTCTGTGAGCCTCTATACGTTTCAAGTTTGAAAGGATACCCCGGCGACATCGACTTAAGATACAGAACATTGGGACATCCTGAGGCTGTTACGCGACTCGGGGTTTGTACTGCTTGGTGATCATCCGCACCTGTAAGTCCATGGAGATGTCTCATTTACTGTCCTTCTACAATAAATCTGGAATAAACTTCTTCGAGGCTGCATCCTTGACGCTAATCAAAACGTACTCCGACAGAGGCCCCACCCGCCCCAGGTTTGCTCGACTTCTTCTACCAGATATCTACCAGATCCTGCCTCGCCGGAGAAACTACTACAACGCTGATCTAGCACAAGG
>CAVPTO010000001.1:0-33068 GCA_963708675.1 uncultured Planctomycetota bacterium | reverse complement strand
CAAGACCAACGAGTCCAGCAGCATGCACAGCACCATCACCGATCGCTGGCGTAGTCACCATCGCGGCGACGACGGTGCGCGTGGGCACATCGGCAGCCTGCCGCCGGGCTAGGTCGCCGACGGCGAAGTCGCGCCCCGCCGCCCACGGCAAGTCGTAGGCCTTCGAATCGCGTTCATATTCGGCCGCCAGATAAAGGAATGACGGCAGCAGGGTTCGCGACTCAACCGTCGATGCCGCCGTGAGTTGCGGCATCGGGAGGAGCGCTACCTCGGCCGTGTCGTCGCCCAAGGGCGCGTAGGCGAGGACGCTGTTCGTAGTGCCCAGGTCGATTCCAATGACGTAACGCGCTGCCATGCCCTGTAGGCTAGCGGGTCATCGTCGATCGGAAAAGCCAATGACCTTTAGGCCTCGGCGAGTCGCCGAGGGTGAACGCGTGATACCCAACGTCGAAGGAGACCCATCGAGTGGTTAGGGGGCGATGCAATATCCCCGGCGACTCGCCGGGGGCTAAGGACGAAAAGGCGAACGTCGGTGTTACAGCGACGGCGGCTCGAAGAAGCGCGGCTCGATCGTCTCGGCGGGCATCTGTTCGAGCGACTCGTTACGGCGGGCTCGCGCTTTTGGGTCGAGCACAACCGTGTCGTAATACGGGCTGTCGTCGTCAACTTTCGGAGGCGCCGGGAACAAGCGACGTTGCGGCGAGGCGATCTGCTCGGTCGGTCCCGAAAGGCGCGACGATTGTCGCGAGCGGATCGGCGAGTCCACCGACGCCACACGCTGCGAAGCTCGACTACGCAGCGAGCCGTACCACTCCTGCACGGAGGCACAGCCCGACGTCGTCAGTACCAAAGGCAATAGGAACACGATCCGTCGCATGGCAGTCTCCGCCATCCCATTTACGGAGCCTCGCGTCGTCCTCTGCCTCAATGAGGCTGACGATCGCGCTTCCAGGCTTCCGATGCGTGAGGCCTACATCCGTGTCCTCACGCTGGAATGACTTATCGACGCTATCACGCCATCAAAATACCCTGCGACAGGGGGCGCAACCTTCGTGTCCACCGCTAGGTCCGGAACGGAGGTGGACGGCACAACCGCTACAGATAGTAGCGGTGAAGGAGATAATGGCGATGAAGGGCAGTGGAGCGGGAAGCCCATGGATGGCCATCCGTGGGCTTGGGATCGAATGCCTTTACGCTCTCAACCCGCTCACTTCCAAATCGTCACGCGGCTGCCGACGGAGAGGATGTCGTATACATCGTTGATGTCGCCAGGACTCAGGCGAATGCAGCCGCGGCTCTCGGCGCGACCGATGCTGCCGGGATCGTTCGTGCCATGAATGCCGATGCGATTGCCAAGGTCGATCCATCGACCACCCAGCGGGTTCGCGGGATCTTCGGGGCCGATGACTTGGCCAGGGCCGTAGTACGTCGGATTGACGACTTTGTTCTGGACGGTCATGTCGCCGTCGGGAGTGCTTTGATCCTGGCCGACGCCGATGCGGAAGCGACCCGCGTAACGTCCGTACAGGAACACGTCATCTCGAAGTCCTGCAGCGAGACGAGCGCATCGAACGGACCGGGCCACTGACTTTCAGTTGATCACCGGGACGAATCGATTGTGCGTCGCCGATGCCGTTGATCTTCGCGAGTAGTTGCCATGGCACCTGGTAGGCGCCCGGCGACTTTCTCGAGTGTGTCGCCTGGCTGCACCGTGTAGGGCTGCTCCAGCATATGTTGCCGCGAGTACACGACCGTACCGGCCAGTTGATCGAGGCGATCCATCAATCGGTCGCGATCGGCCGGCGACAATCGCGTGTTCGTCGTCCACTCGCTAAGCATTAGCAGTGCGTCGCCGAGGCGTCCTTGGTCGCAAAGGTTTTGCGCTTCGCCCCAGGCGACGGAGAACTCGTCGTGAGCGTCGGCCGGCGCTGAGCGCGCTTGCGTCGATGCCTCCGCCCAGATGTGCGATGGAGGGGGTACCAGCCTGCGGCGGCGTAAGTGGTGCCGAGGGGAACGGATCGGCTCGGCGGGGTCATTGCGCCAATGATTGACCGGGGAGGCCATCGCTGCTCGGCGGAGCGGACGACAAGTCGTCCGTCGGAGCCGCCATCGGCGGAAGATATTCGGTGTCTCAGAAGGCGGCTGATTCGAGCCTGCCGACATCGAAGCGTCGGCCGACATCGGCGAAGCGAGCGGCGACGTCATGCCTGAAGTTCGACCGCGGGAGCGTGTCCACGCGCCGGCTTCGGGAGGAGGCGGAGCGTCGGCCTTGCCGGTCAGCGTGACATCGCGCCGTATCCAACTGCCGAAAGAACGATCGCCACGCACAGCGACTTGATCGCATTCACGCTTGCGTCCTCCTTGACGCCACACCACGCCCGAACCGTAAGTCGGGTGATAATACTGACGAAGGGGGAGCGACGCTATCCGAGTTTGCGATGCTATCGCTGCTGATACGTCGGCGGGCCAGAGCGGCCCGGTGTCCTTATGTCGGCGCGGTTGGCATCACGCCACGTTGACGCGCGGCTGGCGGATCGACCACCTCGGGCGAACATAATCCGGGCCTCCATAGCGTTCGATCGCAATGTCGTCGATGAACGCTTCGCCTAGCCCTGTCAGCGCGAACGTCACCGACAACGGCCCCGATTGCGGCATCGTGCGCATCATCGAGAACGCCTGCCATTGCTCGGCCACGCCAATGCGCTCGGCCATCGGCACGCCGTTCTGCGAGTCGATCACCATCAGACCTTCGACGCTGCCGTGATCGCCTTGGGAACGCAAACCCAACCACTGATGCGAACCCATTGGCCAGCCTGCACGTCGACCGACGGACTGACGACCCACACCGGTGAGGTCTCGATGATGCCCAGCGCCGCCGCGTCGTCGTCGGGTTTGGCGAAGATGCGGCATGCCCATGCGACCCGTGTGATGGTCGGTCGTCGAGAGCTCGATGTTGGCGGTCACACCGTCTTGCTTGTTCTGAAGGTGTTGCCACCGCGCGGCGATCAACTCGTTGAAGTCTTCGAAGCCTCCGCCCGGCAACTCGTTTGGCCCCCAGCGATTTCCGCCGGCGATGGAGACGAAACGGTAATGCTCGGGCAAGGTTGCATAGGTGGCGACGAGCGGACTCGTCAGCGGCGACGGCAGCGGCTTGATCGCTTCTTCCCACTGTGCACGCTCGATGCGTTGCAAAGGCCGTTGTGCGCGACGCGCTTCGAGATACGCCTGTGCAAGATCGCCGGCGCCGATGCGTTCGTCACACCGCGCCAGACTTTGCCGCGCGATCGCCAACCATTCGGAACTCTTGATCGTCGTGTGTCCCATGGCCGCCAAGCGCGATTCCATTTGGGTCACCAATTGCATTTTTTCTTGCGCTCTTTGCGCTCGAGTTCGGTTGAACGACGTCCGATTTGTCGGATGCGTTCGCCCAACGTCGAGCCGACCAACGGATCTTGCGTCAGCACGATCATGTCGGTCATCGAGAACTCGTCGAGCGTGATGCGAACGCCACCGGTCACGCGTTGACGCTTATGCGGCGGCCGAAGACCACCGGGCGTGATCTGGTAAACATCGATCGCTTCGGAAATTCCTGGAACGACGAACGACAGGTTCGCACGGCCCATTGACTGGCGACGAACTGCGACCCGCCGCCATTCCAAATCGGCAACAACAGTTGTGCCGCGATCGGTCTGGAGCAGGAAGGCGTTAACATCGCGAACGATCGTTTGATTCGGGTTGATCAATGCCTTCTTATTCTTGCCACCGACGGACTTGCTGACCGACTGCGCCTGCGGCTTGGGCGGCGTGTAATTCGTGCCGTTGACGATGCTCACCGAGCGTCCCGCAGCGGTCCACGACTCGAGCATCGCGAGTTCGAGGTTCAAGATCTCAAGGTCAGCGATTCGAGCGCCAGTGTTGCAGCGTCGTCGGCATCGAGCCGGCTGTGCGAGCGAAACATTACGCCGCCTGAACCCGAGGCGAGTGCCGTGTACACGAGCGCTGAATTTGGTCGGCATCGACCGCGCCGGCCGACACTTGGCCGCCCGACAAGCTTTCGATCTGCCGTGCAAGTTCCGCGCAGCTGCGTCTGAATCGTCGCCCAAAACGGCGTGCCGGGTCGCGCGAGTCGCATGCGTTCGCGCATCCACGTGCCGTAATCGTTCTGCTCGAAACTGGTCGCCAACGGCTCGCGGGTGAGCACGAGAACGTCGACCGATCGGCTGTAGGCGTACACTTCTTCCTCGGCCGAAGCCAAAATCGGTCGCGAGATGTGGCTATCCGCGCGTCGCAGCGCGTCGGAAGCCCGGCGTGCGGCTTCGAGATGCGTCTTGGTCAGCCCTTCGCCCAAATCCCAGGCGAGGACGCGATCGTACTCGGGCCCCAAGTCGCCGAAGATCGGTGTTGATTTGCCGTCCAGGCTTTCGGCCGTCGGCGGCGGGCTGACGATCCACAGCCCTTCGCGTCGCGCTTCTTCGAGCAACGCACGATTCGGCGGCGACGCAAGACGGATCGCATTGAACCCGAGACTGCGAATCACGGCCAACGGCTCGCCGCGGTAATCGACCGCGCGCGGGAACAGCGGGCGACCGTCGGCCAACAGCACGCTGCCGTTGAGTTCTACGACCGTGCGTTGCGAGACATCGTGGATATTGCGCCCATCGGTGCCGACCAATGGAAGCCGCTCTTCGGCAGGCGTCCCGGTCGGAACAGTCCCTCGACCGTCAGGTCGTCGATCCAAATCGTCGAGCGTGCGGCGCCCGTGTAGACGTTGAGAACGACGCGATCGATGAACGCCTCGCGCACGTCGATGTCGCGCTTCAACTGCGTGCGCATTACCCAAGTCTGTCGCTGCAAGACCGTCGGTAAGTTGTCGATCCGCAGCTCTTGCCACTGCCCCGCAGCGCCGTAGATATCGCCAGCGATGAGTGTTGTCAGTGGTTGATTGCTTGTCGGATCTAAGGATCGCGGGAATACGACGCGTGCAAGAAGTTGAATGCCGTTGCGATCGGCACGCACCCACACGCTGGGTCGCAACTCGGGAATGATCGGCACGCGTCCCAAGGCGTAGCTCATCAGTGCCGAGCGGCCAGCACCTGTCGTGGCGATTTGCAAGTACTCGCACCCGGCGCCCAGTCGCGCCCGCTTGAATGCGCTGTCGCACCTCGATGCGATAGCGCGCGTCGCCGCCGATGTCGGTCCACACCGGCTCGGGCGATTCGAAGCCGTCACGCCATTGCGCATGCGCACGCGTGGTCATCAGAATGATGACGACAACGGCAGCGATGGCGGGTCCGCTCAGTACGGACCGCAAAGCGGGCGGCATGCGTTGAGCTTTCGCCACGACGAGGCGGGAGGGTGAGATTTCGGCGCAAGTGCGGAACTGTACTCAACTTGGCGATCTGTCTCCAGATGAGTTTGTGGCCGAAACGCAACATCGAAGGCATCGTGCGACATTCTTCTCGACGATAGCTAAACAGTTGTGGCATAGCTATTTGCGACATCCACCGTCACCCGCGAATTCGCCATGGCACGATCGCTGCTTTATCCACCTCGCACAGCCCCCGACGCCCAGCAGCACCCGAGATCGAGGAACCTTGATGAGCACCGCCCCGCGAAACGCCACCGTCGCAATCGAAGATCTTCCGCACGACCTCGTCGAGCTGCGAAAGTCGGTCGAAGCGCTGCCGCTCGAGTGGCGACGTCACATCGAGCCCGCCGTTCAGCGTGTCATCGATGGCACGAAGCGACGTCGCAAGATTATGAACCTCGTTCAAGAGGCGTTGAGCCAGCTGCGGCTCGACATGAAATATCTCGTGTTCGATCTCGAAGCTACTCGCCGCGAACGCGACGAGTACCGCGGCACCGAATAATCACAGCGTTGAATCATCGCGCCATCTTCGCGCGACCTCCCGAGAAGCCCAGGGCCAGCCGGCCCTGGGTTTTTTCATGCGCGACGCTCGCCAGTGAGCCGTGTGTGCCACTGGCTGCTTGTCAGCCAGTGCGTTTTGATCGGAGTAGCGCCGGCTCTGCACTGGCTGGCAAGCAGCCAGTGGCACCCGAAGTTCACCTTGCTTTCCGACGATCAAATACGCCTTACAACGTGACGCCCATCCGGGCCATCAACACTTTCATGTCGTCCCAGACGTCGCGCTTCGCCGCCGGGTTCCTCAGCAGATACGCGGGATGATATGTGCAGATCACTTGAATACCGCGGTACTCGTGGAACTTACCGCGCAGGCGACTGATCGCCACGTCGGTCGCCAAAAGATTCTGCGCCGCGACCGTCCCGAGACAACAGATGTACTCGGGACGGATGATCTGAAGCTGCCGATCGAGGTAGCCGCGGCAGTTCTCGGACTCGTGGGGCAGGGGATTGCGATTGCCGGGTGGGCGGCATTTGAGCGTGTTGAGGATGTAAACGTCCTCGCGCTTCAGCGTGCACGCTTCAATAATTTTGTTCAGTAGTTGCCCCGCTCGACCGACGAACGGCTCGCCTTGCTTGTCTTCGTCCGCCCGGCGCCTCGCCCAAGAAGCAGAGCTTTGCCTTCGGATTGCCGACGCCGAAAACTGTCTGCGTCCGCGTCTCGGCCAACTCGCTGCACAGCGTGCAACCCGCCACTTCCATCGCCACGAGTTTCAGCGCCTCGTTCGCATCGGCGATCGTGTCGAGCTTCTCGGCGCCTTGCTCGGGGACCTTTTCTGCTTCTCTTGCACCGTCACTGCCGCAACGACTTCCACCGCCGCTTGCGGTTTCGCGCGTCTTTTGGGCAGATGCGTCACCCCCGCACGCTCGAGCGCTTCGAGTTCTTGCACCAACAATCGTGCAACGTTCTTCGTCTTGGATTTCGCCACGCATCGCACCCGCGGCACATAAATGTGCCGGCTAAACGTCCGTGTCCTCGTCAGACCATGCCGTGTTGAATTATCATGATCTCGCGTTCCTTCACAACTGCCCTCTGCCTATTGCCGTCTGACCACTATCCATGCCTGTACAGCAAGTCGTCATCGTTGGCCGCCCGAATGTCGGCAAGAGCAGCCTGTTCAACTGGCTGGCCGGCAAGCGGTTGGCCATTGTCGACGACCGCCCAGGCGTGACCCGCGACCGCCAGAGTTTTCTCATCGAGATCGACGAGCGTATGTCGAGATCGTCGACACCGGCGGCATGGGCATCGAGGACGAGGACAACCTGACGGCACACGTCGAGCACCAGATTCAAATCGCGATCGAGAGCGGCCGATTGCATTCTGTTCGTAGTCGACACGCGCGATGGATTGGCGCCGTTGGACAGCGAGGTCGCCGAGAGGTTGCGGCCGCTCGATGTGCCGGTTATTTGCGTGGCCAACAAGACGGATTCTCATTCGCTCGACGCGCAGACAGCCGAATTCCAGACGCTCGGGTTCGGCGAGGCGATTGCCGTCAGCACGCGCAAAATCGTGGCAAGGAAGAATTGCTCGACGCGATCGTGGAGAAGTTGCCCCCCGTGTCGGAAGAGATCACGGAGGTAGGCGAGCCGATTCTCAAAGCGGCGATCGTCGGCCGTCGCAATGTCGGCAAAAGCACGTTCGTCAACACGCTCGCTCACGAAGAACGCATGATCGTCAGTGAAGTTCCCGGCACGACGCGCGACAGCGTCGACGTTCGCTTCGATCTCGACGGCCAAGTGCTCGTCGCGATCGACACGCCGGGTCTCAGCCGCACCGAAAAGTATCACGACAGACGTCGATTTTTACAGCTTCCATCGCGCGCAGCGCAGCATTCGCCGAGCGGATGTCGTGCTGCTGTTCTTCGACGCCGCGGAGCCGATTGGCCGCGTCGACAAGCAGCTTTGCGACTACATCAACGACCAGAGCAAACCGTGCATCTTCGTCGTGAACAAGTGGGACCTGTACGCCGGCAAAGTCGCGACCGAAGAATGGGCCACGTATCTACACGACACCTTCAGATCGATGACGCACGTGCCGATCGCGTTCATCACGGGCATCGAGGGGAAGAACGTGAAGACGCTCGTCAATCACGCGCAGATGCTCTTCAAGCAAGCCCGCGAGCGCGTGAGCACGGCCGACCTGAACCGCGTGCTGCGCGAAGTCGTCGAACGCAATCCGCCGCCGATGTACAAGAACCGCCGTGCGAAGATCTACTTCGGCACTCAAGTCGGCGTCGCGCCGCCGACGATCGTGCTCGTGTGCAACGATCCCGCCGCGATCAGCCCGAACTATCAGCGGTACATTCTCGGCGCTCTGCGCGAACGCCTGCCATACAACGAAGTGCCGATCAGGCTCTACTACCGCAACCGCAAGAGCGGCGAGGCCGAAAACGCCGACGAGTAACCGGAGGCCGGGCCGACGTAGACTGCCAACTCTCCTCGGCATCCCATGAGGAGTGTAGAATTGATTGACGCTTCGAACCGTCTCAAGGTGCTTTCATGGCAACTCGAACTCCCGCGACGATCGACGACCTGTACCTTGTTCCTGGCAAGGCGGAGCTGATTGGGGGAGAAATCGTGATGATGTCACCGACAGGCGGGCTGCCAAGTTACGCTTCGGCCCAAATCCTTCGCAGCCTCGCCGACTATGGCGACCGCACGGGTCATGGTTTTGCGGTGCCCGATAACGCGGCCTTCGTCGTCAATTTGCCGAATCGACAATCCTTCAGCCCCGATGTGTCGTTCCACAGCGGTCCGATCACGATGAAGTTCTTCGACGGCGTTCCGATCTTCGCCGTCGAGGTTCGCAGCGAAGGCGACTATGGTCCCGCGGCCGAACGCGAGATGGCCGCCAAGCGCGCCGACTACTTCTCCGCCGGAACGTTGGTCGTGTGGGACGTTGACCTGCTGCACGATGAGCGAATTCGCGTCTATCGCGCCGCTAAGCCCTTCGAACCCACAATCTATCGCCCCGGCCAAACCGCCGAAGCCGAGCCCGCGCTTCCCGGCTGGACGTTTCGCATTGACTCGCTGCTGCCGCGCCATGACGCTACGAAAAAGGCGTGGGCGAACCGATGTTCGACCACGCCCTAAGAATCGCACCGTCACGATCTAGTGCGCTTAGTTGACCTTATCCATGCTTGCAGCCATGTCGTCGATTAAATCGCCATCTGCGCCAAGCACCGTTTTAAAACTAACTTTGGTTGATCCCGAGGAATTCGTCGCCAGCTCAAAGACGGCCAATAGACGGTTGTAAGTCAACGTCACATCGAGATTGCGATACTCGGGCACTTCTCGCATCCAAGTTCCAATCATCGAATTGTGCTGGCCGATACCAACGACCATTAGGCGAGAACCCGTCGGCAGTGTGCCCGATACGGCTCCGACGATCTTGTTCTGACGGTATATATGATCGATGATTTTTGCCCCGCCAGTCGACGAACTGTTGATCGTCGCTATTGTCGCGTTCGCGGCGAGTGCGTTTTCGTGTTGAAGGCGTCACCAGGACGAGTCGACGAAGCAATCGTTGTGTCGACATCGTATAACGTAGTCATACCGGCCGACGTGAGAGCGTCGAATTCCGGCTTTGTGAGCGTCATCGTTATGAGCTTACCTGTAGAGCTAGTAGTCGTTTCATCTGTATCGCTAGTGGTAGTTGTGGTGCCGGAGAGCTCCGGATGTAGACCCTTCGTTGTGGGATTCGTCGTTGGATCGCTTGCTCGCCACAGGCTACCGCCGCTCATGAGCGAGTCCCAACCGTTCGGATATCGGGTCTTAGTCGTGACATGGAAAGCGTCAATGAACTTTGCGGCATCCGTCGCCGATGACGCTGCCGCAGCGTGGTTGGCATTGCTCATGATGCCATCCAATCGGGGCAGGACGAGACCCGCAAGTACCGCAATGATGGCAACAACGATGATTAACTCAACGAGCGTAAATCCGGCCTGACGTTTCTGCATAACGGAGACTCCTACTGAAATTGGATTTACCCTGCGCCGTGGAATTCTCTTAATCTTGAAACAATCGCGCTGGGCTTTTGCATTCGTATCACTAGATCGTTGCCAAACTAGGAACGCCAAGTAGTCGCGTTCCAACGACTCTCCGGCAGAATCCTGCGAATGAGACTCATTCTCATTTCAACAGGTCGCCATCCTAGCAGCACTCCTGAGAGCGTCAAGGAATTGATCTTGAGAAATATCTGACGGTGGTCAGAGCATCCAGCGAGCGGCGCCGTTCGGGTGTGTAGGCGGGACAGCCCCACAACACCCGAACGAGCGGCCTACGCCAGATCCTTGCGGGACCCCACTTGTAGGCCGACTGCCCTTTGCAATACCGGCCTAGTTACGGAATGAACCCGTCGCAATGCCCGAGCGTCAGCACACGAGGGAGCCTCCGTGCGCCCTTGTTGACTGCCGCCGTCAGACGGCTATCAGCCCGAGGTGCCGGATGGCCCGCTCGTGCCGTACTGGTCGATGTGCTTCTGCAACTGCTTGAAGCGGTGATCGACGACCATCTTCAACTGGGCGGGCTTGCCGCTTGAGTAGACTCGAAGATCGCGATGTAGCGGCAATAGACCTGAGTCGGGTCGTCAGTGTCGGTCTCTAACGGTGCGGAGGCCATGACATTGCCGACCATGCTCGAGCTGGGGCCAATGCCGAGAGCTAACAACATCGTGCCAGCCGGCGGAGTTCCGGCAGTGCCGTTGGTGTACGGGGCGCGCCGGTGCGAACATAGATACCCGACGACGAATCGGTCGTTTCCGTAGAATCGCTCGCACTGGTGGCATAGTAGTCCGTGCCCACTGAAGGCCCGCCGGGAACAGCGTCGTGAAGATCGACGGGGCGTAGTAGCCGGTGTTCGACAAAACCGAGATCGGGCTAGTGCCAAAACCAGCGTCGTTCATCAGGCTGATGATGTTCGGGCTGCTCGAACTGGTGCTCGAACCACCCGCGTTGCTGGCGTTGGCTGACGACGAGTTCATGCGGACGGCATTGATGTTCAGGCCGCCTTCGAGCATCGAGCGGTAGTAGTTGTCGGTCGGGGGCCCGGTGAGCGTGGCCGCGGTAATTGGCAGGCCGCCACTGCTAAAAACCTTTGAATAGGCTGCCCCGCTGCTGTCGACCAACAGATCAAGGTTGTCGGGATACTTACCGTTCGAAATCGTGTACGACTGCAACATGCTGAACAACTCGCCCGTGTTCGTGGCGGCGGCTGCATGGCTCGACTGGCCAGCTAAGTAATCGAGCCGCGGAATAACCAATCCAGCCAAGGCAATGAGAATGCCCATGACCACGACCAACTCAATCAATGTGAGACCGCGCTTGGCGGCCAATCGGAACGATTTCACTGCAAAACTCCTTGCCAATGAGGATGGGTGCACGGACGCCCGCCTGTGGCCGCCACTAAGGCAGCCCGCTACAGGCGGCGTCCACGGGACGCCGAATCAAAACCAACACGTTCGCTGCTTCCTCGGATGAGGAATCAACCGTGGTTGGCTGGCGTTCCAACCCCGGACAAGGTGCCCGATGTCCCGCGACTCCGACGGGACCGTAAAGGCGTATCCGAGATAATGAGACTCATTCTCATTACAGTGGTCGCTATCTTAACGGACCGTAACACTCCGTCAAGCGCCCTTTCGCGTAAAGAAATGCATTCGTGAGTTCGCCGTTGATTGAGCCTTTCTCGCGAAACATCGGCAAATTGGTGATGTCGAAAAGCCCTCGCTGATTGACGGTGCCTTGGCGCTAGATACAATCGGCGACTGGATGTTGATACAGAATCTCAAATAATCAGCCGTCGCATGGCCATTTCCGCAACTCTTGTCGCCTGTCTAGCGTTCGCGGTGACGCCGCTCGAATGCTGGAGCGGCTTTCGTGGCGATGGAACGAGCGTCGCCAATGGATGCGCATTGCCGACTTCGTGGGACGATCAGAAGAACGTCGTCTGGCGAGCTGATGTCGAAGGCTACGGGCAATCGAGCCCCGTAGTTTGGAGCGATCTGATCGTCGTCACTTCGGTCGCAGGGCCGGAGAAGACCGAACTTCTTACGGCTGGCTATGGCTTGGCCGACGGTAAGCGTCGTTGGTTGCATCGCACTACCGGCACGCAAGGTATTCCAGATAGCGACATGACGAGCAAGGCCGCGCCGACGCCGGCCGTCGATGCCGAGCGGGTCTACACGTTCTTCGAGAGCGGCAATGTCCTCGCGCTCGACCATCAAGGGCAGCCGCTGTGGTCGCGCGATCTCGTCGCCGACTACGGTCCGTTCAAGTGCAACCACGGACTCGGCAGCTCTCCGGTCCTGACGCGCAACGCGGTCGTACTGCTCATCGAGCACGAAGGTCCCTCGTATCTTCTGGCGGTCGACAAGGCGACGGGCGCAACGCGTTGGAAAAGCGACCATGCGTCGCGCGTGTCATGGAGTTCGCCCGTCGTGTCGACCGAACACGATCGCGAAGAAATTCTCGTCAGCTCGAACGGCTTTGTCGAAGCGATCGACGCCGCCGACGGAAAAACGCGTTGGCAGCTCGAAGGGCTGAAGGGCAACACCGTCCCATCGCCCACGCTCGTTGGCAATCGCGTGCTGGTCGGGTCGAGCGATGTGGGGTTCAATATGTTGGTCGACCGCGCTCAAGGACGGAACCTCGACAGCGACGGAGGAGCGCATCTTGTGGAGGACGCGCGACGCTGCAGCATCGTTCGGTTCGCCCTTGGTTTATGGCGATTACGTCTATTTCATCAACAAGGCGGGAGCGGCCGCGTGTCTCGCCCTTGAAGACGGCAAGTTGCAATGGACCGAACGCATGCCAGAGTCGTGCTGGGCTTCGCCAGTTGCGAGCGACGGCCGCATCTACTTCTTCGGCAAAAGCGGCATCACTACCGTAGTGCGTGCAGGGCCGACGTTCGAACAAGCTTGCAGAGAACACGTTGACCGTCGATGGTCGCGTCTACGGAGTCGCCGCAGTAAAACAGCGGTTCATCTTACGAACGGGACGACAGTTGATCGCGTTGGGGGACGCGCCGTGAAATGGCCACGGACAACCAGCCATCGGTTACGGCCTTAATCGGGCCTTCTCATGAGACTATCCTCCTTCATCATCGAAAGATCTTCATGCCGACCCTTCATCGTGTTGCCGCTGCCACAGCATTGTTGTTGATGAGCGTTTCTTCCTTAAACGCCGACGATTGGGCGACCCTGCCCGAGCCGATTTCGAGCTTCGGCGCCGCCGTGTGCGATGGCTGGCTGTATGTGTACAGCGGCCACACAGGCACCGCGCACGAACATTCGAGCGATAACTTGTCGCAACGCTTCGAGCGAATGAAGCTCGACCGAACGAATGGCACGAACACCTGGGAGCCGTTGCCCATGGGCGAACGATTGCAGGGCATGCCGCTCGTGGCGCACAACCACAAGATCTATCGCGTTGGCGGCCTCAACGCGCTGAACGCCCAAGGCGAAGACGAGAAGCTCGTCTCCGTGCCCGACGTCGGCTGTTACGACCCCGCAACTCGAACGTGGACCGCCGTACAGCCGATGCCCGAAGGACGGTCATCGCATGACGCCGTTGTCGTCGACAACGTGCTGTACGTGCTCGGCGGCTGGGGCATGAGCAGCGAAGCAAGGGTTTGGTTTGACTATGGTCTCAAGCTGAAGCTCGACGATCCGACCGCGGCATGGGAAAAGATTCCGCAACCTTTCCGCCGTCGTGCGCTTTCGACGGTCGCCGACGACGGCCAGATCTTCGTGCTCGGCGGATTAACTGAGAAGGGTCCATCTGGAGTGGTCGATGTGCTCGACACGAAGACCGGCCAATGGCGCACCGGACCGGAGATTCCTGGCAAGCCCATCGATGGCATGGCATGTTCGTCGATCACGCTCGGCGACAACGTGTACATCAGCAATATGGCCGGCGGCGTCTTTCGCTTTGACAGCACCGCCAACGGGTGGAACGAAGTTGCGAAGCTCGCGCACCCGCGATTCCATCATCGCTTTGTCCCGCTCGGCGATCGCGAGTTCCTCGCCATCGGTGGAGCGAGCATGAGCGAAGGCCAGCTGGTATCCATCGAACGCGTGAGCATTGACCGCTAACGGCGGGTTGATCACGCTGTCCAACCGAATCGATCAACCAACGACTGCGGGATCAGCTGACCTTGCGCTTGACTTGCTCGTCGGTGAAGATCGTGCGCCACTCTTCAGCCTGCCCACAACGAAAGTGGGTTTTCATTGTCGGGTCCGGCCGCACACTGAAGTTGAAATCGGTACGAGGGATATCGAAGAAGGTGAGCAGCCGCTCGAGGAAGTCTTGCGCATCGGCGCGGAAATCCTCGTACTGCGTAAAGAGGATCTCGAACTCGTCCCATTGCGCAGCGAGCCACTTCTCGCACCAGTCGGTGAGCAGCGGCAGGTGATTGTCAATTTGCCAATCGAGGGCTGTTCGAAGTCCCATGTGAAATAATCGAGCGGCAACTGCGGAAACACGCAGGCGAGCAGATCGTCGTCTTTGCCCGTCGATTGAAGGCGATCGACGTGATGCGACCACGACAGCGTCGCTTGTCGCGGATCGCGGACATGCACGACCATCTTACGCACAAACGATCGCAGCAGATGCCGATTCATCGGGCTAGGGTCGAGATGCTCTTGGCAGACGACGGTCCCGTTGGAGCACGCTTTCAGCTTTTGAAAGTCGACCATGTCATTCGGAAAATAGCCGTACGAGATGGTCTTGATCTGCGCCGGAAGACCGCGTGCTAGCCACTGACTGATGAAAAC
Organism: uncultured Planctomycetota bacterium; assembly: GCA_963708675.1. GTDB lineage: Bacteria > Planctomycetota > Planctomycetia > Pirellulales > PNKZ01 > DATAXP01. The sequence continues at coordinate 18,375 of CAVPTO010000001.1, read as the reverse complement.
ACTCGCCGACTTGGGCATCGTGTTGAAGAGCAGGAAGCGTCCTGTCGTCTTCGTGTTCAACTTCCGTTGAACAAGCTTCAGTATGGTTGTCATAGGGAATTGGATCGTGGAAACGCTGACCCCGAAGTTTTTTAACGAAAACCTCAGGGGTTTCCTAGGTCAGCCAGGAGCATGCGACAGATTTGTAACGTGCCAAAAATGTCGCGTATTTCGGCCTGAAATCGCGACATCACTCTGCTAGCACGATCAACCTGTGCGATCGCATGCTGTCATTGTGCTCATGCGACGAATTCGATAAGCGAAACTACACCGGGTTGTCGTGTCGCGCGCGAGATAGCGCCGCCGCTGAATCAGTCAAAGCTGTCTGCGTGGTTCATTGGAGGCCGATGGACATTGTGGGATGTGCTTGATCTCCGCTTCTTACCGGAGAGGGTAGGTGTTTCCGCAGATCCGATACTTCTTGGCGGTGTGGGATCGTTGCGGCGCCGCTCAGGTATCGATTGTGCAGCAACAAGTCGGCACTGCGCAGCAACAGGCTAGCGCGGTTGGCGATGTTGCCATGCAGCCGAGCGTGTCGACTCCGCCGCCGATCTTCGACAACGTGCTGACGGCCGCGCAAGTGATCGATCACGGTGTGCCGACGTACTCGCCGCCGCCGAGACGCGGCGTATTACTCCAGGCATTGCCGCAGACCGCACCTTCAATGACGCCGCCGCCCGTCGCATTTGGCGAGACGTCGTCAATGCCGTGCGCGGGTCGACTGCGAGCGGAATGTGATGCGTGTCCGAACTATGGCATGATGGCACTCGTCGGATACGACGCATTCCGCGGTGTTGCTGACGACAGTTGGGAGAACAACGGCATCCACTCGGGCGCCAATTTCGGCACACGGCTCGGACCTATCAGTGATTGGACGGGCATCGGCTTCCAGGTCGGCGGCACGGCCGGCGTTACGACTGGTCGGGTACCGACTACCGCCCACGCGCGACCGACGTGCAGATGCAAGGCTTTCTCACCTATGGACTGTTTCGCCGACCTGACGATCACTGCGCCGTCACTGGCGCGATCGTGCAAGATTGGATGTTCAACGACAACTTCGGCCTCTACTCGCAGAACCCGACACTCAGCCAATGGCGCGGCCAGCTAGGTTACGCGCTGAACTGGCGACACGAATTCGGCGTGTGGGGCACTTGGCATGGTCGCTCCGACACACGCGACGTCGCTGGCATCGGCCCAACAAAGTGGCAATCGGTCAATCAGCTCGCCGGTTATTGGCATTACAAGTTCCGCCCCGGCGGCGCCGACACTTGGATTTGGCTCGGAGCGCCGGATCACTCACGACTGTCCGGCGGCGGAAGTCTCGGCTCTTGGATCGCCAGTGCTCAAGCGGTCGTGCCGCTGTGCGACTACGTCGGTCTTTACACGATGGTCACGTACATGAGTCCGTCGGCGGCGGCAGGCGCTCTCGCTTCCGAAGATGAGATGTGGAACTTCACCGTCGGCTTAGCGTTCTACCCCAGCGCTCAAGCGCGATCGAGCACCGTCGCCGGGCGCTGCTGGATGCCCATGATGCCGGTCGCGAACAATGGGTTCTTCATGGTTGATACGAGCAACCATTGATCGCGACCTGAACCACGAAGCACTCGCCGCGCGGCGCGGCTATTGATCCGGAGGTTGCAAATCAAACCGCCTCTTAGCCGGCACCTTCAGGTGCCGCTAGCGCTAGCTAAAGCTGGCGGCCAAGAGTTCGCTTCGCAATCCTTCTATAAACACTGACGGTCGCGCTTAAAGATCGCTCAGCAGGCGATCGACTTCGCACATCTGCGCTTCAACGCGCGAGGTCAGCGCCTTGCGATCTTGCCATTGCTCGAGGGCAGCGAGGCAGTCGGCGTCGATGCCTTTGCCAACATCCTTGTGCATAATGTCGCGAATCTGATCCCACGACAGATGATCGCGATACGGGCTTGGCCGACATCGCTTCCGAAACGTCGGCGACGGTCAAAATGCGAGCGACCCAAGGGATTTGTTCGCCGCTCAGACGACGGTGATAGCCGCGACCGTCGAGTCGCTCGTGATGCGCTGCCGCGACATCGGCCAATTTCTTGAACGCATCAACCTGTTCGAGAATCTGCTGCGTGAAATCGGGATGTTTGCGAATCTCGACAAACTCCTCGTCGGTCGGCTTACCCGGCTTGTCGAGAATCATGTTCGACACGCCCAACTTGCCGACGTCGTGCAGCAGCGCCGCCCGTCGAATGTCGCGAAGCAGCTCAGGCGTGCAGTCGAACTGCTCGGCAACACCCGTGGCGATCTCAGCGACGCGTGTCGAGTGCTCGAACGTCCAAGGGCTCTTGGCGTCGACCACGCGCGCGAAAGCTTCCGAAACGCGATCCAAGCATTCTTCATCGGCCAGCAAGACCGCGTCTTCGGGTTCCCACCGACTCAGGCCGTCGACCAAATCTTCCTTTTGTAGATCGCTCCAAAACCCGCGATCATTGCGAATCGCGACGAGAGCGTGACCAGTTGCGGATCGAACCAGCGACCGCGTCGCTTCAAGGCCATCTCAATCGCCGACGACAGACCGTACGTGCTGAAGTACACCTCGACCGTCTGCGACAGGCAGCAGATGCGACCGAGCAGCGAGATTTCTTTGCCTCGCAAACCACGCGGAAAGCCGCGGCCATCCCAATGTTCGTCCAGATCGTGAATCGCAATCGCGGTGGCCTCGGGAAGGCGCAACATTCTCGCGATCTCGGCGCCGCGTTCGCAGCGCACCTCGGCGATTCGCTTGGCCCCTTTACCGTCGCGCGCAATGGCGGCGATCTTCAAAACCTTCTCCATCATACTGCCACCCGGCGCGCACTGTTGCCAGGCGTGCTTGATCGCTTGACCCGCCTTCGTCCAATCAGTCATGCGCGCGCTGCGTTTCACCTGCCGATCGTCGGCGCCGAACAAGTACGCCATCTTCGCGGCATTGCTCGAGCAGCCAAGATCCTTCAGCAGCAGTGCATAGAACAATGCCGAGCGATCGCTCATCGGCAGGCGCAGCTCTTCTGCTAAGCGCATTCCGATCAAGGCGCTGCGCATGCAATGGCCGTGCGGTTGCCCTTGTGTGATATCGAGCGCGACGGAAAGCGCGGCGCTGATTTCCGAGAGTCGAATTTCGGTGGTCTCGACGAGTCGCTGGCATCGCGACGCATCGTCACACGACAGCGAAAAAGCCTGCACATCAGAAGCAAGTGCCATCGCGATCAACCATCGGGCCTGGGTGAAAAGTCCATCGCAAGCATAGGTCACGCTCACGATGCCTTTTCACACCGACACCGTTCGTCAATCGTGTGGCAAATTATCAACACAATGCAGCGATCACTTCGTTTTGCCGCTGTAAAGGCGAACAGACTCGATCAGTCCCTTGAAGCCCGGCATCTTCGCATTGCCGAAAACCTTGCTTGCCGCGTCGCCGCCGATCTCTAGGCCGTTGTTCGGCGTCTTTTGAATGAGGCCGCGAAGAGGCTTGGCGACCGACTCGCTGCCATTCACCGACATCCACAGCGTCGTGTCCTCAACTCCCGCGCGAACCGTCGTCCAATCGTCTCCGACGCGCTGCGTCGATACTACGCGTGTCGAGCGATTATTGGCATTCATGATCATCACCAGCTTGCCGTTCTCGATCGGCACAACGCATAACCTGTCGACGCGCCCGTGCGCGAGCAAGATGCCGTCCGGCGCGTCCGCTTTGAAGACCATCTCCAAGGTCCAATCGTGATTCGACGGATCGAGGCTTGCCGGGTTTCCGACGTCGATGATGTCATCGCCCCCGAACTTGCGTGCCTTGGCGCCTTTTTGGCCGTCGACGATGGTGGTCCCTGTCGCGGTTCCGTCGTTGCGAAAGGCCGATGCGTCGATGACCTTGTCGAGGTCATCCTTGTCGAAACGATATTCGAGCACCCAAGCGTCGCGAGGTCCCGAGGATCCCGCTCTTCGTCTCCTCATGTTCGACAAAGTCGACGGCCTTCTTCTGCTTCTCGAACTCTGCTTCCAGTTTTGATCGCAACTCTGCGCTCGACGCATCGGCAGCAAGGTTCTTGATCTCGTAGGGGTCGGCCTTCAAGTCGAAAACCTCAGTCCATTCGGGATGCCCAGGATACGTCACGTACTTGGCCGTCTCGGTCCGCACGGCATAGACCGTCGGCGCACCGGATTTGCCCTCGCGGAAGTACTCGTAGAAGAACGCATCTCGCGCATCCCTCGGCTTTGCCCGCGAACAGCGACGTCCAGCTCCGACCTTGCATCTCTTTAGGAATCGCAACTCCCGCGATGTCCAAGAACGTCGGGGCGACATCGATGTTGAGCACCATCTCATCGCGCGTCGTGCCTGCCGTGATGTGCCCAGGCCAGCGGACGATCATCGGAATGCGAATCGACTCTTCGTAGGCGGTGCGCTTGTCGCCGAGCCCATGTTCGCCGAGGTAGTAACCGTTATCGCTCGTGAAGACGACGACCGTGTTGTCGGCGATGTTCAGCTTGTCGAGCATATCGAGCAGCCGCCCGATGTTTTCGTCGATGGCTGACAAGCAGCGAAAGTAATCCAGGTTCGTTTCTTTCTTGGGACCATCGGGAAAGCGTGAATCGCGATAGATCGCTGGGACTTTGAGATTCGGAACCTCGCGAAATGTTTCACCTTCGAAGCGATTCTCAGCGCGTTCGGGCGGCGTGAACGGCCCATGCGTCGCCTTGTAACCCACGACCATCACGAACGGCTCGGCCTGATGGTCGTCCATAAAGTTCAGCGCGAAATCAGTCGAGACGTCATCGACCCAGCCCGAACTTTCGTACTCTTCTCCGTCGACAAGCATCGGGCAGTCGAAGTATTTTCCTTGACCGATGAACGTTGCCGAGGAATCGAACCCTGGACGTTCCTCCTGCCTATCCATATGCCACTTACCGATGTAACAAGTCTTGTAACCAACGTCGCGCATCAGCGAAGCGTAGGTGACATTGTCCGCGGGGAAGGGGACCTTGTTGCCTGGCACGCCATTGAGATGGTTGTAGCGCGATGTGAGAAAGGCGGCGCGGCTCGCGCACACAGCGAAAGGGTGACGAACGCATTGCGAAAGCGAACGCCCTCGGCGGCAAGACGATCCATGTTCGGCGTCGAGAACCACGGAAAGCGTCCCCGCTCGCCTTGTTCGCGTTGGACGACGCTCATCGCGTCCCAACGCTGGTCGTCGGTGTAAATGAACAGGAAGTTCGGCCGCTTCTTCGAGTCGGCGGCGTGCCCCATTTGCGAGGCAACACAGCAACCGATCAGGGTGACGATGGCAAGAAAACGCTTCATGGCATGGCGCTTGGGGTCGTGGGACGTCGTTCCTATCGTATTTACCGACGCGCCGAGCGTCGAATAATCGTGTGAAGCGTCATTTGTTTAGCCAGCGAGCTTGCTCGCCGCGTCTTGCGTTACGCCGCTGGCGACGCGGCGCTAGCCGCCATAAACGTCGACCGCTAAGATTGCGTCCATGATCGTAGGCGTCCCCAAAGAAGTGAAGCGCGACGAATACCGTGTGGCGATGCTGCCGGTCGGAGTCGAAGAGCTGACCAGGGCAGGGCATCGCGTGTTGGTCGAGGCCGGCGCGGGGCTCGGGTCCGGCATTCCCGACGAACGCTACTCGGACAACGGCGCGACCATCGTGAACACGCCCGACGAAGTGTTCGGCGGGCTGCGGACATGATCGTCAAGGTGAAGGAGCCGATGGCCATTGAATGGCCGCGACTTCGGCCGGGGCAAATCGTTTTCACCTATTTCCACTTCGCCGCCGATCGACGCTGACCGAGGCCGTGCATCGCCAGTGGCATCACCGCCGTCGCCTACGAAACGATTGGCTGACGACCGAGGCACGCTGCCGCTGCTTACGCCGATGAGTGAAGTCGCCGGGCGCATGAGCATTCAAGAAGGGGCGAAGTATCTCGAACGCCCGCAGATGGGGCGCGGCATCCTGCTGGGCGGCGTGCCCGGCGTTGCGCCTGCGAACATTCTCGTGCTCGGCGGAGGCGTCGTCGGCGCCAATGCTGCGAAGGTCGCTGCCGGTTTCGGTGCCAATATTGCGCCTTCTCGACGTGAACATGGAACGCCTGCGATATCTCGACGACGTCATGCCGCCGAATGTCGATTGTTTGTTCAGCGATCGTCACACCATTCGCGAATCACTTGCGGCGGGCTGACCTTGTGGTCGGCGCGGTGCTCATTCCGGCGCGAAGGCGCCCGACTCGTCGAGGCGCGACGACTTGAAACTCATGCAACCGGGCAGCGTGATCATCGATGTCGCCATCGATCAAGGCGGCTGCATCGCGACGAGCCGCCCGACGACGCACAGCGAGCCGACGTATATTGAGTCGATCACGTCTTGCATTACTGCGTCACGAACATGCCCGGCGCCGTCGGCCGCACGAGCACTTACGCGTTGAGCAATGTCACGCTTCCTTGGGTGCTGCAGATTGCGAAGCGTGGCATGACCGCCGCAGCCGCAGAGTTGAAACCGCTGGCGCGTGCAGTGAACGTGATGGCCGGCGAAGTGACGAACCGCGCCGTTGCCGACACGTTCGGCCTGAAATATCACAAATGCTGGGAGATCTAGCGTCTTAGCCGCCAGCTTTAGCTGGCGCTCGCGGCACCTGTGGTGCCGGCTAAGCGTGGCCTATGTTTGGGCGGAGGTCCGCGCCCATGGCCACTGCACATCCGAATTCGCCGTTACAGTCGTCACGGCTAGCGCTCTGCGCGGCGGGGGCGGCTATTGCCGGCATGTTCCTCGTCAACTTGTCGGGACTGACGTTCGTCGATCCCGACATGTGGCACGAGATGGCGCCGGTCGCCAGACCCAACGGATCGGCCACTTGCCGTGGGACGACCGCTTCGCCTACACGCCGACCGTTTACCCCGTCGTGCATCACGAGTGGGGGACCGGCGAAATCATGTATCGCGTCGCGAGGTACGCAGGCGCGCGGGCATCATGGCGCGCTCAGTACTGCGCTCACGGCCGGTGTTGTGCTGCTCTGCCTATGGACCGCACGACGTCGCGGCGCGAGTTGGGTGTCGATCCTTTCGCTCGCGCCTGCCATTATCCTTGCCGGCTGCTACGGGTTCACGACGATCCGTGCGGCAATTGTTCACGATGTTGTTTCGTGCTGCTCGTGAACTGGCTCGATCTCGACGACGCGGCCGTCGCATCTGGATGCTCGCATGGCTTCCGATCTTTGTCATCTGGTTGAACGTGCATGCTGGTTTTGTCGTCGGCCTGATCGTGCTCGGCGCTCACACGGTCGAGCAAGCGATCCGCGGCAAAGAGTGGCAACATCTCGTTGTCCTAGGACTCGGGCTGCTCGGCCTTGTCGTGATGAATCCTTACGGCGTCAGTTATTACGAATACCTCGCCGAAGCATGGCGATGGATCGACCGATGATCCTCGAGTGGCTGCCGCTGTGGAAGAACGACCCGACGACGTTCATGGTCTATTTGATCTCGGTGCTGCTCGTGGTTTACGCCTTCATGCAATTGGGATGGCGAGGCATGCCGGGAGTGTTGGTGCTCGTGCTCACGGCGCTGGCGGCACTCAAACACACACGACATCTGTCGCTGTATTTCGTTGTTTGGCTGAGCTACGTGCCGGCGTGGCTCGATGCGACGCCGCTCGGCGACAGCTTAAAAGACTTGTGGCACAAGCGGCGGACATGGATCGCGGCATTTTCGGCGATCGTGCTGCTGATGTGCATGGCACGCGCGGTCCCCGCGCAGTTTTGGAAGATGAAACTACCGGTCACCGTCGCCGATGAAGAGACCGGGCGACCGATGTATCCCGCCGGCGCGGTCGATTATCTCGCCGAGCAGGATTTCCACGGCAACTTGATGGTGCCCTTCGTTCCCGGTGGGTTCGTGATGTGGAAGCTGCACCCGAACGTGAAGATCAGCCTCGATGGCCGATATGAAGTCGCCTACAAGCACGGAGTGCTCGAAGAAAACGAGGCCATGTACACAGCGTCTCCCGGCTGGGAAACGACGCTCAACAAGTACGCGACCGATGTGGTCCTCGTTCCGCGAAGTTGCAAACTTGCCGGCGTGATCGACACGGCCAAGGGCTGGCATCGCGTGTATCACGACGGTGCCTTCGATTTGTACGCCCGCGACGGCGTTGAGTTGCCCGAGGTCGATCGCGGTGAGACGACCGTGCCTGCGGCGTTCCCGTGAGCCGAGCGCGAAACCTGCAAGCGGTGAGACGGTGCGTTGAAGGCCGGCGACGATTACGATTCCGTCGACGTCTTGATCCAGCAGCGCAGCACTTCGGCGACGCTCCAGGCCTGGGCGACGCAGCCGCGCGGAGTGTAGGGCGCTTCGGCATCGAAGATCTCGCTGATCGAACCGACGCAGGCTTCGCCCAGATGGCGCGACAAAGCCGTCGAGAAACTTCGGCGCTTCGTCGCGTTGGTCCGGGATGCACTCTGAGCCAGGCGTCGATGAACGGGCCGATCAGCCAGCCCCACACCGTTCCCTGATGGTAGGCGGCGTCGCGCGACGCAGGTCGCCGTCGTACTGCGGCTTGTAGTCGGGGTTGTCCGGGCGCAAGCGATCGTAACCCGACCGGCGTGAGCAGTTCGCTCGGTCGCACGTCGACCACCGCGCTTCCAGCGCGACGCATCGAGCACCGGATGCTCGCAGCGAGATCGCGAAGATTTGATTCGGGCGGCAGGCCGGATCGTCGCCGCTGGTCCCGTCGACCACGTCGAACAGATAGCCGCGTTCTCGATTCCAGAATCGCCGTTGAACGATGTCGCGCAGCTTGCTCGGCTGAGCCGGCGAGTTCTTCGGCGCGCTCGGCCATCGCCGTGCTCTTCGACAGCCAGCGTTCCAGCAGCCGCAGCGCGTTGTACCAGAGCGCGTTGATCTCCACCGCCTTGCCGCGGCGCGGCGTGACCACCCAGTCGCCGACCTTCGCGTCCATCCAGGTGAGCTGATAGCCCTCCGCGCCCTGGCGCAGCAGACCGTCGTCGGGATCGACGTGGATGCCGAAGCGCGTGCCGCGCAGATGGCGCTCGACGATGTCGAGCAGCTTCGGCAGCAGCAGTTCGCAGCGTCGCGCGGTCGCCGGTGAGCTCGCAGATAGCGATCGATGCGCGTGGAAGAACCACAGCGTGGCATCGGCGGTGTGATAGAGGCCCTCGCTCTGCGCCTTCCGGAAACATGTTGGGGATCAGGCCATCGCGAATGTAATGCGCGAACGTCCGCAGGATCGTAGCCGGCCTCGACATGCCGCCCGGTGGTGAGCGTCAGCCCTTCGAGGCTGATCATCGTGTCGCGGCCCCAATCGGTGAACCAGTGATAGCCGGCGATGACGCGTGCGAACTTCGTCGCCGGCGGCGTGGGCGCGCGCGGCGTCGGCGAGCGCGTCCGCCGGACGGATGATGAACTGATCGGCAGCCAGCACCAACTCCGCGCCAAGTCCGTCACGCGCTTGCGGCTCGGCCTGCACGATCAGGCGATCCGAGCGGCGAGCTCGGCCGTGGCGCCTCGGCGCTGGAGACGGCGAGGATCGTTCCCAATCTTCGGTCGACGCGATGAGCGAGACCTCCTGACCTTCGTCCGCATTGGTGCGAAAGTACCCTGGGCTCCATAGCTGGCCGATAGACTCGTAACCTCGGTCTCCTCGACTCGATAGAGGACGTCGCGACAGCGACCGCGATCGAGCACGAATGCCGGCGCTGCGCGCTCGAAGCGCATTCGCAGCGGCGGCAATTCGCCCGACGCGACCTCAATGCGGCTCGCCGACGGCTGTGACTTCGTACGGATGATCGGGACCGGCGATGACGGAACCTTCGTGCGGACGAAAGTCGACTGATGGTCGCAGCCGCAACCGCATCTCGTGTCGGCAGTGAGCAACCGGTAGATGATGTGCACGGTGTTCTGAAGATGCGGAAGAACATGCGCTTTTAATCACGTAACCCATCGAAGTCGTACTGCCAGACCGGAACGCCCGCTTCGAGGCGAAACTCCGCCTAGAAGGCCAACTCGCCGCGCAGTCGGCCTGATGGGCGGCTCCCGGCCGCCGAATCACCTGCGCCGCCCGGCAGACGGATTTCTTCGGCCAGATGGTTGAACATCACCATTCGCCCCAGCGGCACCGGCATCGCCGCCACCAGTAGCCCGTGATAACGACGCGTGCAGGCGCCCGAGACCGAGCCCGAGGCGTAGCCCCCGAGGCCGTTGGTGACCAGCCACTCGCGGCTCAACAGGTCGTCTTCTCGAGTTTCGCCGGGCATCCACGCGACACGTGTGACGGCCGGCGGCTTGGCAGAGGGCGAAGTCATCGGTTGTTGCTTTTGAGACGGCGGATATTGAACCACTCGAGGACACAGAGATCACCGAGAAGAAGAGGAGATAATGTCAGATTTGAAGCATTACGTTGCGGCAAGAAATGTGCCACTTGGCAACGGCGTGAACACGATGAAAGGACAAATTCCGTAATCCTTCCCCCTCCGTGTCTCCGTGTCCTCTGTGGTTCAATCTTCCTCGATGGACGTTGGCTCGAGACAGGACCTGCGCATCGGCAGGGATGCACCAATTGTGATCGGTGTCGAGCGGCGGAGTGCCGGCGCCGCCATATCTCGGGTCCTCGCTACTCCACAACAGTTTCCATCGCATGTCCTCGGGCGGCGCGAGCAACGGCTCGGCGCGCGGGAAAATCGCAAATCGAGTCCGAAATTCACGATCAACAGCCGCTGGCAGCCATTGTGAAAGTAACGAGCTAAAAAACAATCGTCGTTCAGCACCGCCATTCAAATTGCCTTCTGTCCTGCACACGAAGGCAAACGTCGCTACGACGTAAACGAATTAGGTCCGCGTGCAGCGCGTAAATGGCTGCATTCGTATGACGCTCGGCAAAGTTGAGTCGACATCGCGCGAAGGTTGCCGGGTCGCACGGGTCGGGCATTTGCTCGGCGACTCCATCGGCTAGTTGCGATGGAAACTGGGTCATGAATTCATGGCGGCCTTTGGTGACATCAGCAGCCATCGACCCCGGCGGATCGGCGAAGTAACAGAAGGGAGTCGACGCGGCGAACTCTTGCCCTTGAAAGATCAACGGCGTGCCGGGCCCCAGCAACAGCACCGCCGTCACGCGCGAAATCGGCCAGGACTTGTCAGCTCATGAAGTCGCTGGCCCCGCGTCGAGTTGGCGAGTTGATCGTGATTCTGCAAGTAGTTCACGAAGGTGTACGCAGGCAGATCGAGCACCGGCGTGCCGCGACGCTTGCCCTGCCAATCGTAGCGCTGCCCCTGGAACAGGTATCCCCACTTCATCGCGGCGACGAACTCTTGGGCTCGTCCGCGATAGTCGGTGTAGTAGGCCTCGCGACGTCCGGTCGCTCGCACCATGGCCGTGTGATGGAAGTCGTCGTTCCATGCCATGTCCATGCCGAAGCCGCCATGGGCGGGGTCGCGAAGCATGCGAACGTCCTGCGGCTCGCTCTCGGCAATCACGACGATCGATCGCGCACCGGCCGCTGCGCGCGCTTCGCGCACCAGTTCGCCGAGGATGTGCTCTGGCGAATCATCATCAAATGCCTGCGTCGCGTCGATGCGCACGCCGTCGAGATGATATTCAGAAACCCAGTGCCGTATGTTGGCGAGAAAGAACTCGCGCACCGGTCCGCTGTCGGCGTCGTCGAAATTGATCGGCTTTCCCCAATCGTTCTTGTGCCGACTGCTGACATATGCCGCGCTGAACTCCTCGATGCAGCACTCGCCGAGACCGAAGTGGTTGTACACCACGTCGAGCGCGACACCGACGCCGAGCGCGTGGGCGGCATCGACGAAACGGCGGAAGTCGTCGGGCGTGCCATAGAGATGACTCGGTGCGTACAGCGCGACGCCGTCATAGCTCCAACCGAAACGGCCTGGGAATTCAGCAATAGGCATGAGCTCGATCAGCGTGATGCCGAGCCTTGCGAGTTCTGGCAATTGCTCGGTCGCCGCGGCCCACGTTCCTTCCGGCGTGAACGTGCCGATGTGCATCTCGTAGATCACTTGGCCTTCCGGCGCACGCCGGGCCAATGGCTGTCGGTCCACGAAAAACTGCGGGCGTCGATCACCTGAGAAGGACCGCTGGGGCCGCGCGGCTGCGAGCGCGACGCGGGATCGGCATACAGCTGGCCGTGCCCATCGAGGCGATAGCGATACAACAATCCCGCCGCACCGGAGGTCTGAGCGTGAAATATCCGTCGTCTTCGCGATTCATTTCGAGCTCGTTCGCCGCGCCGTCGAGCGGCGATTCGACAACGATCGCTACCTTCGCCATCGAGGCGCCCGAGACTCGAAACTGCACGCGGTCGGGACCTACCTGATCGGCCGCCTACGGGCAGCAGTCGAGTTTCGTTACAAGGTGCTTCCACGGGCATCCTGCGCGGGGTGAAATCGGGCGGGCAAAGTTGTAGCCCTAACTGGGGTGCAAACATGGTGCCGCGACGACAGCGGGCCGTCGCGAAGTTCTCGACGCCTGTATTACGGCGGTTCTTTCGATCGTTGACGCACCTCTGCCGCCGATATGTCGTGCAGCGCGCCGACGACGAGCAGGGTGGGCGACCGGCGAGCACTCTTTCGAACGTTGCCGTCGTTGCGGCCACCGCTGTCATTGCTCTGGCGTCGGAGGCGGCTCGACCACTAGAATCAATCGCGGAATTACTATCGCTTCATTTGCGACGCGCTCTTGCACGAGTGCGTGCCATCGTGCCGCCACTGCCGTCCTCGACAACGACTTCCGCCGAGCCCGCCACATCGGCCGACGACGACGAAATCGTCGACCTGCGCGATCCCTGGTTGGCCGCCGTACTGACATGGCTAATCCCCGGCCTCGGGCAGTGGTATCAACGACGCCGCGCCAAGGCGGTTCTCTTCTTTTTATGCATCATGGGAACGTACGCATTCGGGCTGTACCTCGGCGATGGCCGCGTCGTCTACGCGTCGTTGCGTCCCGAGGACCGGCGGCTACCGTACTTGTGCCAAGTCGGCGTCGGCCTGCCTTCGCTTCCCGCGTTGGTTCAAGCACAACGATTTCGCAATCCCGAACTTCGAATCGCAGCTGCCGAACGTCAGCTCAACAACCAGGCGACTCTCAGCGACTGGTTCATGGCGCCGCCGTTCGTCATTGACCCAGAACTCGCTGCGAATCACTCGCTGACACCAGGCGATCAAGATCGCAAGCTCGTACAGCAGCAGCTCATACGCCTGTACAACCCTGGCCAGCAAATGATGGAAGATCAGGCCGACGAATTGGACCTGATCAACAAACGCCTGCATCGTTTCTTCGAGTTGGGGACGGTCTACACCATGATCGCCGGACTTTTGAACTTGCTGGCGATTTACGACGCCTGGGGCGGGCCAGCCCAAAGCGACCCGATCGTGACGCCTCCGCAGCCGCGTAAGAAAGACGAAAAAGAGAACGACGAGTGACCGCGAGTTCACGGTCGAATCGTCGCAAGGATTTCGGATACTCATGACCACGCTACTGGCCGCCGCCGGCTTTCACGATCTCTGGTACGCCGTGCCGCTGATCGTGTCGATCTCGCTGGTCTACTCGGCGACGCGTGCCGAGCGCATGGTGCCAATTCTCCATCGCGCGCCCGATTTGGGCTCTGGGTGATCGGATTCATGGCCCTGGCCCTGTTCGCGCTTTACATCCTCTCCGCGCGGTTGTAATTCATACAGAGGCGACAAACCGCTCGCAGTGGTGTGCGCGGTGATCGTCGTCGGCCTGTCGGGGAGCAGACTCACCGGTGACTTCGCACTCCTTGCGCATCGCGATCGCGATGCTTTCGGTCCTATTGTCGGCGGCGAGCGTTCGATCACAGACAAGCACCTCCGACCCGTTAGCCGGTTGGTTGACGCACCTGGAGCGCAGCGTGCCGTCGGAGATGGCGAAATTCGAGCCGGCATTACCTGGGCAACTCGCGACCGCCAGCGACGCGATCGAGCAATGGGCGGTCGATCGCTCGACGTTCCGTTCGGCCCGCTCGGTCGACGATGCGCTAGCCGTGATGCGGCAACTACTCGACGCCAAGCGTCGCGTTGACCGTTTGCTCGACACCACGATCGAGCTTCGCACTCAGGCAGCCGCCAATTCAGATCCCGACACCGGTCGCGATCACATTCGCAGCTTTCTGCGGACCTGTTCGCGGCTCATCGATCTGTCGGGCCGATTACGATATTTGCAAAACGACGCCCTACAGCTCGTCGCATCACGCTTCACGACGACATCCAGCGACCGTCAACGACTCGTCGAGTTGCTGATTCAATACCGCAGCTCGATCGGTGCGATGGTGGCCGGCCCCTTGCTGAACGCTTCCGTCGAACCGCCGCGTCGCCGCATTGCCGCCGCCAATGCAGAACGCGATCGCCGATGCATTGCGAGGCCGAATCCTTGAGCTAATCGCTGTGAGCGGTGAAACGTCGTGCATCGGAGAGATCGTTCGCATGCTCCAGCGCGGCGACGTGCCGCCGCAGCTGCGCGATCCAGGCGGTCGAAACGATCCGACGCCTCGGTCTTCCACAAGCAGTGCGTCCCGGTACACCCGACGATCTGCCGGCCCCCGCGATCACGCCGGCTCGACTCGCTTCGCTCGTGAGCAGCATTAGCGCCTCGGGTCTCAATCGTGACGAGCGGAGCCGGCTCGACGCGCTGCGTTCGTGGCTTGCCACGCGTGTCGAGCAAGGCGTCACCGAACCTTCCTATAGGCTCGGAACCTACGAAGTACGGCCTGGCGATTTCTTACTGATGCGCAATCCGTCGCCCTACAACTTGTTCACCGACTTGTCGCCGGGGCTCTTCACGCATGTCGGCGTTGTCACATCCGAACGCGGCACGGATGGCATCACGCGGATGGTCATCGTCGACCTACCTAGCGCGGGCGACTCATGCCGGCCACGAACGTTGAGATCTTTCTTCAGCGGTCGCTGCATTATGTCTTTCTTCGCCATCCCGACCCAAAAGTGGCCGCGACGATGGCTGAGGCGGCTCGGCAGACGATCGGCAATGAAACCGAATTCGACTTGAACTTTCGCACCGAGCGCGTGCTCGCGCTGCGCACACGAATCTCACAGGTCGGAAGATTCAAACCTGACTGCGCCGGAATGTTGCTGCTTTGTGCCGTGCAGACCGACGTTGACCGCCACGCGTTTTTTCCGCTCGAGGAATACGCGGCCGCTGGATACACAGCCGAAAATCTATCGAAGCTTGGAATGGCGTTCGCCAAGGAGTTCATCTCGCCCACGGGCGCCCTGTTCTCACCAACACTCACGCTTGTCGGTCGTCGCGAGCCGATGTACGAGCCGGCCCGGGAGATTGAGGAGGCCGTGTTTGATCGCTTCGCCGCACAGTTGGTCGATCGGCCGCTCGATCCGGATTCGGAGTTGTTCGACAGTCTGGCGATCAAAGTTGCCGCGGCCGCCAGCCAGAACTCGATATTGGCCGGAGCACTGCTCGCGCCGCTGGTGTCGGCAACGACGTCGACCTCGTCGGCGCCGCGGCGTGGCTCGGCGGTTGTTGAGACGCTCGACGACGTTGCGTTCGCGGCAAGCGACGAGTTCCTGCGCCGTGCGCGAGGCCGTCCGCGTTGGCTCGCTGAACGAGTTGCGTCAGGAGGGATTTAACGACGAAGAACTCGCGATGGTCCGCTCCTATCGCGATCGCCATGCCGACCTCGTTGCGCCTTCGCCGCTGGACAGTTGACGCCGCGAACTTCGCACCACCCTCGTCGCCTATTACACCCAGGTCGGCCGCGACGAGATCGATCGCCAATTCTTCGGTGGCCATGCCGAGAAAATTGACCGCAGAGGACGCGGAGAACGCAGAGAATCCACAGCGGAAAAAATAGAACCACAGATGGACACAGATAAACACGGATGAGGAGGAATATAGGACGTTGATCGGCTGCCGGCCTCCCTTCTTCTCTCTTATCTGTGTTCATCCGTGTGCATCTGTGGTTCATTCCTCCGGCGTCTCTCTGCGATCTCAGCGTCCTCCGCGGTTCACTTCTTCGCGAAACACGGTGCCAGGTAATTGTCACCGGCTTCGCATAGCCTCTTGGCATGAAGCGGAACAATCACTACGAGGCGGCAGTCGAAGAATTCCTGCGCGAACGTCGTGTTGCGTACGTTGCCGTCGATGAAAGTCGCCGCAGCCTGCTCGGAGACGAATCGCTCAAAAGCCTGGATTTTATCATCCACGGAACCTGCGGCGTGCGGTGGCTGGTCGACGTCAAGGTCGCCGCTTTCCGTCGGGCATGCGGAAGCAATACTGGAAAAACTGGTCGACTCGCGATGACCTCGTGAGTTTGGGCCGCTGGGAACGGACGTTTGGCGACGACTTTCGCGGGCTGTTCGTCTTTGCCTACAATGTGCATGGCCGGATGCGCCGCTGCCGGCCGAGCAGTTGTTCCAGCTTCGGCGGCAGAACGTACGGCTTCGTGGCGATTCCTACCGCGCTTTACGCGAGACATGCACGACAACTATCGCCGCGATGGGACACGGTCACGATGCCGACGCGGGTGTTTCTAGTATTAGCAGCACCGCTGGAACGTGCGGCTCCGGTCTCCGGGGGAATTGAAACGACGGAGATCACAGAGGACGCGGGAAAGAAAAAGACAGAGAAAGAAGCGATGATCAAGAGAATTGGCACTGCAGTCGTGATGACCTCGTTGTTATTGGCGTGGCCGACGCAGCGCGGGTGCAAGCTGGAAAGCCTAAGAAGAAGGAAGAAGAGCCGGCCGCCAAATCCTATCTGATGCCGTACGCCGCGACGGTCCTCGCATCGGCATCGGCCTCGCTGCCGCATGCATGCCTTCCAACCGCAAACAGAAATCGTGATCGAAGAGGATTGAGCCGCCGTCTCAGTCCTCAACAAGTCGGAAGGGGGAACCACAGATTGCACACAGATAAACACGGATAAGAAGAGAACTAGTTGGAAGACAAAAGTCTTTCCCGTCTTCTTTTTCATCTGCGTTCATCCGTGTGCATCTGTGGTTCCTTACTCTCCCTCGTTCTTCTCAGTGCCCTCTGTGCCTCCGTGGTTTAGTACCCCGCTAACCCTGCGGTCCGATGAGTGCACGGCGGCGAGCCTTGGGCCACGACGCACATTCCGCCGCGCTGAGCGACGTTGACCACGTGCTTTTGGCTCGCGCGTCCGAGCACGGCCATCCCATAGTGCGTCGCGGCAAAGCCCATCACGGCATAAAACGGCTCGACATGCACACGACCGTCCGCGCCTGCAATCGGAAACTCGCAAACGGGAATGGCCGTCAACTGCTGCGCCACCCAGCGATTGCTGTCGGCGAGCACGACCTCCAACGCCGCGTCCCACTCGGCTCGTGACATCCCCTGGCCAAGCACGACGCCTTCGCCGCCATACGAACGGTTTGGCTTGAGAACGATCGTCTCATGGTCGCTGCGAAGTAGTCGAGCAGAGATCCTTCGCGACCGTCTGGCAGCGACGTGCGGCGGTCGGAGACGATTCGCGTCCACAGCACATGCCGGCGAAACACTTGCCGTTCTTCGGCGTTGAAGTACTTTGCACCGAGAACGGGATCGGTGAACACCTCCCAGCAACTCTTTTGGTCGAGCTCGGCCGAAATCGATGAGATGACACGATTCTCGCGCAGCAGCGTTCGCATCTGGGTGACATCGACACCGGTTCGCGGAGCGCCTGCAAATCGGCGACGCTGTAGTCGCGATAGGCGACGTCGACAACCTCGCCACCGTATCGCACCTCGCCGCGATCGAGCGTCAGTTCGGCCGGGTCGGCATGCATCACCCGCAGGCCGTAACGATCGTGATAATAGCGGGCCAGATCTTCCTGCTCGTCGATGCCGCTCGACGCGTATTTCGGCTCGACGAAGCAGACACTTCGCGCCGGACGCCCCAGAGCTTCGAGATGATCGCGAACATCCTGCATCAGCAGTTCGCGAATGTCGCGGCCGATTTCGAGATGCAGCTCCGGATCTTGCTTGTGGATGCCGGGAAAACGATGCTCGCCAGAATCTGGTCAGCCATCGGCACCATGTGCATGCCGCCGATGCCCGTCATGTTCGGTTCCATGAACTTGAGCGAATCCTTCCACATCGCGCTGATGAAATCGACGGCAGCGTCGTGCCGGCCGAAGATCGGATCGTGCTCGCGATGGCGGGCCCGAAACACTCCCACAGCCACTGCTCCTCATCGGTCGACAGCCGCAGGATTTGCGCACCGCGAAGTCGTGCATGTACAGTTCGACGAGCCGCTTGAGCGCGTTGTGAATGGTGAGCGTGACCGAGTGGATGTATAGCAATACGTGATGCGGCAGAAAC